>NZ_JAQCNO010000011.1 GCF_028274965.1 Natronomonas sp.
CGCGACGCCGGCGTCGACGGGGTCGAGTCGTCGGTCCGCGACATCGTCTCCCGCGTCCGCTCGGAGGGCGACGCCGCGCTGCGGTCGTTCGCGAGCGAGTTCGACGACGTCGAGATCGGCAACATCGACGTCACCGACGAGGCCGAACGGGCCTACGAAACCGTCGATCCCGACGTCCGGGAGGCGATCGAGGCGGCGGCCGAAAACGTGCGAGCCTTCCACGAGCGACAGGTCCCCGAGGACTGGCGCGAGCGCTTCGAGGGCCGGGAACTCGGGCGGCGCTACCGACCCATCGAGCGCGTCGGCGTCTACGCCCCCGGCGGCACGGCGAGTTACCCCTCGAGCGTTCTCATGGGCGTGATCCCGGCGACGGTCGCCGGCGTCGAACACGTCGCCGTGTCCACGCCGCCCGCCGAGGACCTTCCGCCGGCGACGCTCGCCGCGGCCCATGTCGCCGGCGCGGACGCCGTCTACCAATCGGGCGGCGCGCAGGCGATCGCCGCCCTCGCGTACGGAACGGAGACCGTCTCGGCCGTCGAGAAGATCGTCGGCCCCGGGAACAGGTGGGTGACGGCCGCGAAGGCCGGGGTTCGCGGCGACGTCGAGATCGACTTTCTCGCCGGGCCCTCGGAGCTGCTCGTCGTCTGTGACGACACCGCCGACCCGGAGTTGGTCGCCGCGGACATGCTCGCCCAGGCCGAACACGACCCGAACGCCTCCGTCGTCTGCGTGACCGACGACGAGCCGACCGCCGAGGCCGTCGCCGAGGCCTGCGAGAGACAGACCGCGGCCCGCGAGCGCTCCGAGGTGATCGAGGCCGCGCTCGGGACCGACGCCTCCGGGGTCCTCCTTGCGCGGTCGATGCCCGAGGCGGTCCTCTTCGCCGAGGAGTACGCCGCCGAGCACCTCTCGATCGTCACCGACGACGACGAGGCCGTCCTCGATCGGATCGACTCCGCCGGCAGCGTCTTTCTCGGCGCGGCTTCGCCCGTCGCCGCCGGCGACTACGCTTCCGGCCCGAACCACGTCCTCCCAACCGGGGGGCTCGCGAAGGTCGTCGGCGGGCTCTCGGTCGATCACTTCCTCCGCTCGACGACCGTCCAGAAACTCGACGAGGACTCCCTCGGGGCGCTGCGTGAAACGGTCACCACGCTCGCCCGCGCCGAGGGCCTCGAGGCCCACGCCGAAAGCGTCGAGAAGCGCTTCGAGTGACCCCGAGGGCGTCGATTTAAGACGCCGCCGGCCGAGGGGCTCTCTATGACGTACGAGACCATCGAGTGCACCCGCGAGGACGGCGTCGGCCGCGTCGTCTTCGATCGCCCCGACGCGCACAACAGCATCAACCGGACGATGAGCGAGGAGCTCTCGAGTGCGGCCCAGGAACTCGCAAGCGACGACGCCGTCCGGTGTATCGCGCTGAGCGCCAACGGCCCGACGTTCAATACGGGCGCGGACCTGACGATGCTTTCGGGCGACGGGAGCGACGAGGCGACGATCCGGGGCGTCGCGAGCGGCCTCCACGAGTTCGTGAGCCAACTCGTCCACGCGCCGAAACCCGTCGTCACGGCCGTCGACGGCGTCGCCGCCGGCGGCGGCCTCGGCCCGGCGATCTGCGGCGACATCGTGCTCGCCGGCGAGTCCGCCCGCTTCGAGTTCGCGTACCCCCGGATCGGGTTCTCCGGGGACGGCGGATCGACGTACCTCCTCCCCCGGCTGGTCGGAACCCGAACGGCCCAGGAGATCGCGTTCAGGGACGAACCGATCGGCGCCGAACGAGCCGAGGCCATCGGGCTGGTGACAGAGGCGGTCCCGGAGGGCCTCGACGAGCGCTTTGACGCCGAAGCCGAACGGCTCGCCGCCGGCCCGACGAAGGGGTACGCGGAGACGAAGCGGCTGCTCGCAAAGAGCCTCGATACCCCCCTCGACGCGCAACTCGCAGACGAGGGAGCGACCATCGCTCGCCTCACGAAAACCGAGGACTTCGCCCGCGGACACGCGGCGTTCGGGACCGACGAGACGCCGGAGTTCACCGGCGAGTAGCGACACGGCCGCTCTCGTGTTCGTATGCCTCGGGCGTCCGCGCTCGAACGGACGCTCCAGCCGATCCGGGCGGTCGCCCCGAACCGGAACGTTCGAGCCGCTCCGTCCGCGACATCCGGTATGCGGTTTCTGCTCGCGACCGACTCCGTCCACACGACCGCCGCGGCCTGTGATTACCTCGAACCGCGACTCGGCCCGGACGACACCGTGGTCGTCGTCGCCGTCCCCGCGTCCGGCTCCGACGCCGCCCGCGACGCCGCCGACGCGTCGAACGTTGCGACCGCCCGGCTCGTCGGGTCGGCGACGGTCGAGACCGAACGGCCAGACCCCGGCGGCGACCCCTCTGAGGCCGCCCTCGCCGCGGCGAGAGCGCGCGATCCGGACGTGATCCTCACCGGCCCCGGAGTCGGCGCCGTCGGGTCCGGATCGACGATCGGGGCGGTGACCGAGTCGCTCCTCGCGGGAAGCGACGTCCCGGTCGTCGTCGTTCCGCGCCCGGAGTGACGCCGTCCGCGAGGATTGAAATATCCGGTCGCCGAAGCGGTCCGCATGGAACTGCTCGTCCTGCGCGAAGGCGTTCACGGACTGTCACCGGCCTCGTACGCCGAGAAGCTCCGCGACAGACTCGACGGTCACGCGGTCGAGTACGCCCCGACGCCGGCCGACGAGCGGGCGAAGATCGCGACCGCAGACGTCGTCACCGGCCTCTCGATCGATCCCGCCGGCCTTGAGGCGGCCGACGGCCTCCGGCTGTTCGCGTGTGCGTACGCGGGGACCGACCACCTCCCGCTTGCAGAACTCGCCGAACGGGGGGTCGCCGTGACGAACGCCGCCGGCGTCCACACGGCCAGCGCCGCCGAACACGCCGTCGGGGCGATCCTCGCCATCCGGCGCGAACTCGACGCGGCGGCGCGGGCCGACCACTGGGAGCCGGCCACGCCGATGGAGCTTTCAGGGTCGACGGTCACCATCGTCGGTCTGGGCGCGATCGGCGAGGGGATCGCCTCCCGGCTTGAGCCCTTCGACGTGACGACGCTCGGCATCAGGCGCACCCCCGAATCCGGCGGCCCGACCGACGAGGTGCTCGGGCCGGAGCGCCTCCACGACGCGCTCGCCCGAAGCGAGTTCGTGGTGCTCTGTTGTCCGTTGACCGACGAGACACGCGGCCTCATCGGCGCGGCCGAGATCTCGACGCTCCCGCCGGACGCGGTGATCGTCAACGTCGCCCGCGGCGAGGTGATCGACACGGAGGCGCTGCTCTCGGGGCTCCGCCGGGGCGCGGTCGGCGGGGCGGCACTCGACGTGACCGACCCCGAACCGCTCCCGGACGACCACCCCTTCTGGAGCCTCGACAACGTGCTCGTGACCCCGCACTCCGCCGGCGCGACGCCCGCGTACTACGACCGCCTCGCCGATATCGTCGCCGACAACGTTGCTCGGCTCGGCTCCGGTCGCGAACTCCGGAACCGCGTCCGGACCGGCGACGACTGAGTGTCCGACGCCGACGGGCGGAGCCGAGCGCGCTACCGTACCGTAGAGTTACTCGAGCGCCTCGACCAACTCGACGACGTGGCCGTCGGGGTCTTTGATGAACGCCGTCCGGGCGCCGGCCGCGGGCTGGTCGCCCGGCTCGTCGCGGACGCCGTGGTTTTCGATCTCCTCGAAAGCGCTGTCGACGTCGTCGACGAGCACGGCGACGTGATCGAACAGATCGCCGGGGTCGGCGGGCGATGCGCCCTCGGTGTCGGACAACTGGAGTTCGACGCCGTTTCCGTCGGCCACGTACCGGTTGACCGTCTCGCCGTCCGGGGTCTCGAAGCCCCACGACTCCTCGAATCCGAGCTGTTCGGTGTACCACTCGACCGACCGATCGACGTCCGAGACGTTCAGACAGGTGTGGAGAAACTCCATACCGCCATTGGGGACGCGGTATCGGATAACGACGGCGGTTCGGCGCCGCCGGGCCGCCCGCAGGGTCCGAGAGCGTTTTCAGGACCGCCGCCGAACGACGCCCGTGTTCTCGCCATGATCGGCGCTCTCGTCGCTCCGTTCGGACCGGCCCCCCGACGCACCGCCTCGAACGGAGGGAACGGCCGGTGACGCGGCTCCGCAACGTCGGCCTGTTCGTCGCCCTCTCGGCGCTTTGGGGGTTTTCCTTTCCCGCGATCAGCGCCGGCCTCGACTCGATCCCGCCGCTTCTGTTCGCGGCGTTCCGGTACGACTTCGGGGGGGCGTTGCTGCTCGGGTACCTCGTCGTTCGCGGCGCCGAGTGGCGGCCGAAAACCAACAGCGACTGGATCGCGATCGTGGTCGCCGGGGCCTTCTTCATCGCCGGCAACAGCCTCCTCTTCGTCGGCCAACAGACAGTCCCCGGCGGCGTCGCGTCGATCCTCTATGGGCTCATCCCGATTCTCACGGCCGGCTTTGCGGCTCTTTTGCTCCCGAGCGAGCCGATCACGACGCGGCGGCTCGTCGGCGTCGCGCTCGGCTTTTTCGGCGTCGCTGTCATCGCCCGACCGGACCCCTCAAACGTCGCCGCCGCCGAGGTCGTCGGGATCGGGTTCATCATCGTCGCCGGGGCGAGCGTCGCGCTCGGGAGCGTCCTCCTCCGGCGTCTCTCCCCGACGCTCGGAATCAGCGTGCTGACCGCCTGGGCGATGCTCGTCGGCGGGGGGATGCTTCACGCCGGGAGCTTCGCGATCGGCGAGCGCTTCGGCGACATCACCCCGACGCTCGTCGGCGTCGCCTCGGTGCTGTACCTCGCGGTCCTCGCAAGCGCCGTCGCGTACGTGATCTACTTCGTCCTCCTGCGGGAGTTCGGGCCGCTGGAGATAAACCTCGTCTCCTACGTCGTCCCGGTCTTCGGCACCGTCGGCGGGATCGCCCTCCTCGGCGAGGAGCTCTCGACGGCGATGGTGCTTGGGTTCGTCCTCATCTCCGGGGGGTTCGTCGTCATAAAGGGTCGCACCATCGCCGCCGAACTCACACAGTGGGCCTGAGCGGGCGATCCACGCCCGTGCCCGCCGGAGCGGCCGGCGCCGCTACTGGAACCCGATCCGGCCGCCGCCCTGCTTGCGGCCGTCCGGCGTCCCGCCGCGGAACTGCTCTTCGACCTGCTCGTAGTAGTCGCTGATCTCGTCGGTGATCGTCGGCCGGACGGACTCGAGGGCCCGCCGGAAGTGCCGCATCTGGACCTCCTCGGCGCCGTCGTCCTCGCGGAGCGCCTCGATGGCGGCCTCGCGGGCGACCGACTCGAGGTCCGAGCCGACGTACCCGTCGGTCAGCTCCGCGAGCTCCCGCAGGCTCACGTCCGGCGACAGCGGCGTGTCGCCGGTGTGGATCCGGAGGATCTGCTCGCGGCCCTCGGCGTCCGGCTCGCCGATCATCACGAGCCGGTCGAACCGCCCCGAGCGGATCAGTGCCGGATCGATCATGTCCGGTCGGTTCGTAGCGCCGATGACCATCACGTCCTCCATGTCCTCGAGCCCGTCGAGCTCGGTCAGCAGCTGGTTGACGACGCGCTCGGAGACGTTCGATCCGGTGTCGGACCCCCGGCCGGGCGCGAGGCTGTCGAGCTCGTCGAAGAAGACGACCGTCGGCGAGACCTGTTTTGCCTTCCGGAACGTCTGCCGGATGGCCTTCTCGCTCTCGCCGACCCACTTCGAGAGCAACTGCGGGCCGCGGACCGAGATGAAGTTCGCGTTCGTCTCGTTCGCAACGGCCTTCGCCATCAGGGTCTTGCCGGTACCGGGCGGCCCGTAGAGCAACACCCCTGCGGGGGGCGAGATGCCCATGCGCTCGAACTTCTCCGGCGAGCTCATCGGCCACTCGACCGACTCCTTGACCTGCTCTTTGGGGTCCGGCAGCCCGCCGACGTCGTCCCAGGAGACCTTCGGCAACTCGACGAGGACCTCCCGCATGGCCGAGGGGCTGACCTCGTTTAACGCCCCCCGGAAGTCCGTCCGCTTGATTATCATCCGGTCGATGAGACTCGGCGGGATGTCCTCCTCGTCGAGGTCGATCTCCGGGAGATAGCGCCGCAGGGCCTTCATCGCGGCCTCCTTCGTCAGGCTCTCGATGTCCGCGCCGACGAAGCCGTGGGTCTCGTCGGCCATGCTGTTGAGGCTCACGTCGTCGGCCAGCGGCATCCCCCGCGTGTGGATCTGGAGGATCTCCTTGCGCCCCGTCTCGTCCGGGACGCCGATCTCGATCTCGCGGTCGAACCTGCCCGGCCGACGCAGGGCGGGATCGACCGAATCGACCCGGTTCGTCGCGCCGATGACGACGACCTGCCCGCGGGACTCCAGGCCGTCCATCATCGTCAGCAGCTGTGCGACGACGCGGCGCTCGACCTCGCCGGTGACGTCCTCGCGTTTCGGCGCGATCGAGTCGAGCTCGTCGATGAAGATGATCGAGGGCGACTCCTCGGTCGCGTCCTCGAATATCTCCCGGAGCTGCTGTTCGGACTCGCCGTAGTACTTCGAGATGATCTCCGGGCCAGCGATCGAGAAGAAACTCGCCGACGTCTCGTTTGCGACCGCCTTGGCGAGAAGCGTCTTACCGGTGCCCGGCGGCCCGTGTAACAGCACCCCCTGCGGTGGCTCGATGCCGAGCTTCTTGAATATCTGGGGGTGTTTCATCGGGAGCTCGACCATCTCCCTGACGCGCTGGATCTCGTTTTGCAGGCCGCCGATGTCCTCGTAGGTGATCCCGCCGCCGGTCTTCTCGAAGCCCGAGATGGGCTCCTCGCGGAGTTCGACCTCGGTGTCCTCGGTGATGAGACAGACGCCGTCGGGATCGGTCTCGACGGCGATGAGCGGGATCGCCTGCCCCGGCGAACGCATGAACGGGTGGTTCGTCGAGCTCATTACGGGGACGATGTCGCGCTCGACGACGGGTCGCTTGAGTATCTGGCGTTTGACCATGCCGGCGGCGTCCGAACCGAACTGGACCGAGGCCTCCTCCGGCGGGGCGAGCACGAGCCGGTCGGCCTTCGTCGCCTCGGCCTTTCTGATCGTCACCCGTTCGCCGATCCCGACGTCGGCGTTCTGTCTCGTGAACCCGTCGATGCGGACGGTGTCGGTGTTCCAGTCCTGGCGGTCGGCGCGCCAGACCTTCGCCGCGGTCGTGTCCGCGCCCTCGATCTCGATGATGTCGCCGGGGGACAACTTGAGATGAAGGAGCGTGTCGGGGTCGAGGCGTGCAATCCCCCGCCCGGAATCGTTCGGGTAGGCCTTCGCGACCTCGAGTTGGACCTCGTTCATTCTGTTGTGTGTTCTGAGGCCCGCCCGGAGATATGCTTTTTGTTCCCACCGGTCGTTCCCCCGCGTCCCCGCGGCTCGGTCCCCGGAGGCGTCGGTCCGCTCCGCGGGCGTCAAGCGCCCACCGCCGAACGACCCGCGTCGAGCCGTCTCACCGATCCGAACGCGGGGTGCCGCGCGCCCCGGAGGCCGGACTCCGACATTGTTTTGCCCGTCCGGTCGGTATCAGCGTTCGAATGATAGAGCGGTTGGCGAGACAGTTGCGAAAGGAAGAACGCGACCTCTTGGTGTTGGAAACGGTCCTCCGTCGCCACCCGATCGGGACCGACCGGATCGCCGACGCGACCGGCATCGACGAGCACAAGACTCGGTACTCCCTCCGGATGCTCGAAAACGACGGGCTCGTCGAGCCGACCGACGACGGCGCCGTTCCCGCACCCGACATCGCCGACCGCCTCGAGGAGATAAACGGCGGACTGGACGCGCTCATCGATCGGATCAACGAACTCAAACTGATCGCCCCCGAGTGAGCGCCCCGCCCGCCGGACCGCGTCCGCGCCGAACCGCAACACTCGAGACGCTCCAGCCGAACAGGTCGGTATGTCCCTTTCCGACCGCAACGTCGACGTCCCCGGGTGGGCCGTGGGCGTGTTGCTCCTGTCGGGGACCGTCTCCGTCGCCGGGCTGACGGACTATCTGCTGACGAACGCCGGGTACGGGATCCTCGGAACCGCTGTCTGGGGGCTCTGCTATGCGACCGCCCTCGCCGTCATCTGGATCGTCTGGCTGCAGGACATCGAACTCATCGGCCCCGAGAACGGGTGAGACGAGCGCGCGAAGCGACGGACCGCCCAGCGGCGCGCTCGGCGAGGCGTCCCCCGATCCCGTGTCGGCGCCGGTCGCATCACGACGCGTCGTCTCCGCTTTTCGTTTCGTTTTCGCTTTCGCTCCCTTCCTCGCCCTCCGGATCGAGGAACCTCTCGGGGGAGATCCGCGACAGCCGCATCGCGTTTGCCGTCACGCCGAGGCTCATGCCCATGTCGCCGACGAGCACGGCGACGGCGACGCTGACGTAGCCGAACGGGACGCCGACGGCGAGCACCGTCTTCACGCCGAGGCTGGCCCAGATGCTCTGCCTGATGACGCTGTTCGCGTCGCGTGCGAGCGCGTACAGGTACGGCACCTTCCCGAGACCGTCGCCCATCAGCGCGATGTCCGCCGTCTCGATCGCCGCGTCGCTCCCGGCGGCACCCATCGCGACCCCGACGGTGGCGCTCGCGAGCGCCGGGGCGTCGTTGATGCCGTCGCCGACCATCGCGACGTCGCCGTGTTCGGCCCGCAGTTCAGCCACCGCCTCGACCTTCTCGTCGGGCAGCAGTCCGGCGCGGTGGGCGTCAACTCCGAGTTCCTCGGCGACGGCTCGGGCGGTCCCCTCGTTGTCGCCGGTGAGCATCACGATCGGCCCGACGCCGAGTTCGCGGAGCTCCGCGATCGCGCGCTTCGCCTCCGGCCGGATCTCGTCGGCGATCCCGATCGCGCCGAGCACGCGTTCGTCCGTCCAGACGAGCACGACCGTCTTGCCCTCCCGCTGTAGCCGCCGGACCGTCACGTCGATGGCGTCGCGTTCGACGGCGCGTTCGGCATCGCGCTCGGCGGTGCGCCCGACCCCGCCGTCGGTGAGAGCCTCGCCGCCGGGCCCGTCCGTCTCCGCGAAAAACGCCGGGTTTCCGGCGTAGTACACCGTTCCGTCGACGCTCGCCCGGACGCCCCTGCCGGAGACGGTTTCGAACGCCGAGACCTCCGGCGTCTCCACGCCGCGTCCCCGGGCCCGATCGAGGACGGCCTCCGCGATCGGGTGTTCGCTCCGCCGCTCGAGCGCGCCCGCGTACCGGAGCACCTCGGTCTCGGAGGCGCCGCCGGCCGGGACGACGTCCGTCACCGCGAGTTCCCCCTTGGTCAGCGTCCCCGTCTTGTCGAACGCCACCGCGTCGACCTCGCCCATCGCCTCGAGGTGCCTGCCGCCCTTTATCAGGACGCCGTTGCGCGCCGCGGCGGTGACACCCGAGGCGACGCTGACCGGCGTCGAGATGACGAACGCGCAGGGGCACGCGATCACCAAAAGCGTCAGCCCGCGGACGAACCACGTCCGCCAGCCGCCGACGAAGGCGTGGCTGTACCCCGCGACCGAGACCGTCACGGTGGTGTCGATCACGAGCGGCGGGACGACCGCGGTCGCCACCGCGAGCGCGACCACGACCGGCGTGTAGTACCCCGCAAAGCGGTCGACGAACTGCTCTCTGTCCGTCCGTTTCGATCGGGCGTCCCGGACGAGATCGACGATCCGCGAGAGCGTCGAGTCCCCCTCGACGCTCGTCGCCTCGAGTTCGAGGTACCCCGCCTCGTTGATCGTGCCGGCGTACACCTCGTCGCCGACCGCCTTGTCGACGGGGACGCTTTCGCCGGTGATCGCCGACTGGTCGACGGCGCTCTCGCCGTCACGGACGACCCCGTCGACGGGGATCTTCTCGCCCGGTCTGACCGCCACGGTGTCGCCGATCTCCACGTCGCCGACCGGCACGGTCGCCTCCTCGCCGCCGCGGACGACCGTCGCCTCCTCGGGCGCCAGCGCGATCAACTCCCGGAGCGAGTCGCGGGTCCGGTCCATCGCGTACCGCTCGAGGAGTTCGGCGACGCTGAACAGGACGGCGAGCGTCGCGGCCTCGACGAACAGCCCGACCGCCATCGCGGCGACGATGGCCGCCCCCATCAGCAGGTCGATATCGAGACTCCGGTTTCGCGCCGAGTAGTACCCGCTCCGGACGACCGCGACCCCGCTCGCCGCGGCGGCGAGGACGAAGGCCGCGTCCGAGGCGCTGAGAGCGCCCAGCGGCGTCGAGACGACCGTCGGGTTCCACCCGAGGACGAACTCGAAGGTCAACCCGACGAGCACGAGAAGGCCCCCGATCCACGTCCGGATCGCCCGCTCGCTCGTCCAGACCTCCGCCGGCGGGGCGATCTCGCCGCGCCCCTCCGCCGTCTCCCCCGTCTCCGACCCCGATCCAGCCCCCGCTCCCGCCGTGTCCTCCGACGCGCGACCCCGAACGGCGTATCCGGCTCCCTCGATCGCCGCGGCGACGTCGCCCTCCCCGATGCGGGCGGGGTCGTAGGTCACGATCGCCGTCCCCTCGATCGGCCGGAGGTCGGTCCCGAGGACCCCCTCAACCCGCTCGAGACTCGCCTCGACCTTGCCGGCACAGGACGGGCAGTCCATCTTGGGAACCGAAAGCGAGAGGACGGACCCGTCCGGCCGCTCCGCGCCGCCGTCTCCTCCGGCCGAGTGGCGTGTCATCGCCCTTATCTACGTGGCAGGGACACATACGCTTTGTTCGGATCGGGGTCGGCTGCCGGCGGCCGCCGGCTCCTCGCAAACGGCGGGCTGCCGCCCCGGGACTGAGCGACGGCACGGCGGCGTCAGCGCCTGCGGTCGGCGTTCGCGCTTTCGCCGTCTCCGTCTCCGTCTTCGTTCGCCTCGACGATGTCCCCGTACCGGGCGCCGGTCTGTTTCAGCGTCTCCGTCGAGTAGAGCCGCTCGTGGTCGACGGGGAGGTACTCCGAGCCGAGTTCGTCGATCTTCGCGTCGACGGCGGCCCGATCGCGGCCGTGGATCATCGTAAACAGATTGTACGGCCAGCCCTGCTCGGGCCGCCGCGGGCGGTGGTAACACAGCGTCACGTAGGGAAGCCCGCCGACGGTCTCGCCGCGCGCATCGAGGTCCGCGTCGGGGACGTCCCAGACGACCATGCAGTTCGAGTCGAACCCGGTCACGACGTGGTTGACGACGCACCCGACGCGCTTGATACACCCCTCTTCGAGCAGCCGTTCGACCGAGTCGACGACCGCTCCGACCGGCGCGTCGACCGCCGCCGCGACATCGGCGTAGGGGGTCTCCGAGAGCGGGAACCCCTCCTGGATCTCGAGGACGACCCGACGGTCGAGCGCGGAGAGATCGGCCGCCGCCGTCTCGGAGATCCGCGTCGCGTCGACGCCGGCCGACGCCGCCGACTCGCGGGCGAACCGGTCCCCGTTGACGACGGGGAACTCGAGGTCGATGTAGAAGTCAGTCAGCATCGGTAACACCAGGACCCGACAGCCGGTCTCGGCCTCGATCTCCGAGACGATCGCGTCGCGTTTCCGCAGGGACCCGGCGGTGACCACGAACCACATGTTCCACTCGTGGTCGCGGCGGTAGTTGTGGTTCACCTGGCGGTAGCCGTTGATCGCGTCGGCGATCTCGTCGAAGCGATCGGGCGGGGCGCGGACGGCGGCGAGCGTCGAGGCCCCGATCACCGGGGGGTTGAGAACCGCCCCGAACCGCCGGAAGACCCCCTGCTCGCGGAGCCGTTCGATGCGCGCGAGGGCCTCGCTCTCGCCGACGCCGAGGTCGTCCCCGACCCGCCGAAACGGGCGCGTCTCGATCGGGAACCCGGACTGGTAGCCGTCGATGAGCGCCGCGTCGACGTCGTCGATCCCGGCCCGCCAGTCGTCCTCGGAGGTGGGCGTACTCATTGGCTCCGGTACGGTCCCGAGGGTTTAGGCTCCATCGGATCCCGCAGTCGAGACGCCCGCGCCGCTCCGGACGCTGCGGCCCACTGTGCTCCGGGACCGAGGACGTTTTTGTGCCGGGGGCCCGAATAGTGGGTATGGCACAGACCGCTACACCGTACGGCGAGTGGCCGTTGAAACGGCTGATGACGGAGGTCGTCGGCTCGGGGCACAAGTCCGCCGACGACATGACGCGCGAACAGGCCGCCGAGGCCTTCCGACGGATCCTCGGAGGCGAGCCAGACCGGACGACGCTCGGGGCCTTCTGGCTCGCGAACCGCTGGAAGCGGAACACGCCCGAGGAGCTCGCGGCGTACGTCGACGAGATGGCCGACGTCGTCGAGACGGCCGCGCCGGCGTGTGATCCGGTCGATTGCGGGGCGAACTACGACGGCAAGGGCCGCTCGGCCCTCCTGGGGGTCGCCTCGGGTCTCGTCGCCGCTGCGGCCGGGACGCCGGTCGTCGCTCACTCCGGGGACCGCGTTCCGACGCAGAAACAGGACGCCTACAAGCACGTTCTCGACGAACTCGGCGTCCGGACCGACCTCGCGCCCGCCGAGTCGGCCGACATGACCGACGACGTCGGCTTCGGGTTCTACTACCAGCCGAACTTCGCCCCGGCGATCGTCGAACTCTCCGATCGGCGCGACCGGATGGGCGTCCGGACGTTCATGAACACGATCGAGACGCTCGCGAACCCCGCTGGGGCCTCCGTCCACCTCGGATCGTTCTATCATCTCCCGTACGCAAAACGGATCATCGACACGTTCGGGCGCTCGGAGACGGCCGACGTCGACCGGGTTGTCATGTTCCAGGGCCTCGAGGGGTACGACGACGTCCGCCCGGGATCGACGAAGGTCGCGGTCTGGGACCGTGGCGGGGAGATCGACGACTTCGACATCGAGACCCCCGAGTACGGGATGGACTTCGACAGCGAGGACCTCGCGGTCGACGACGTCGCCGCCGACTCCGCGGCGATCACCGAGGCGGTCCTCGAGGGCCGCCGCGAGGACCGTTTCGCCGACGCGATCGCGGTCAACGCGGCGCTGCGGATCTACGCCGGCGGCGACGCCGAAAGCATCGCCGCGGGGCTCGACGCCGCCGAGGCGGCCATCGACTCCGGCGAGGCGGCCGATCGTCTCGACGCCCTGCGGGAGTTTTAACCCCTTCGGTCCGCCGTCCCCGTCCCGGCGCGTGGGAACCGCCCGCCCTGATTAAGCCGACGTTGGGCCTACCGGCGGACGATGACCCACAACCACACCCGACGCCGGTTCCTGGCTGCCGCCGGCGCGACCGGCGCGGCGACGCTTGCGGGCTGTCTGTTCGGGGCCGACGCCGACACGGACGAGAGCCCCGACTCCGAGTCGAACAGCGGCGACGAAACCGCCTCTGGCTCCGATTCCGCCGACTCGGAGCCAGAGCCGGTCCCCAACGAGGAACTGACCGATCACCCCTGGACGTCGCCGCCGACGGTGGTCGAGGTGAAAGACGGTGCGCGTCATACGATCCGGTCGATCCCCTCACGGCACGCCGTCGTCGAGGAGCGCGCCGAAGGCGGTCCGATAACGCTCCCGGAGGTGTGGGCCTGGCAGGTCGACGACAACGACCCGAGCGTCCCGGGGCCGGTCCTCCGGGTCGAGGAGGGCTCGGAGTTCGAGATCGAACTCGCAAACACCGAGGATGTCCGACCCCACACGTTCCACGCCCACGCCCTCGAGAAGGACTGGATGGACGACGGCACGCCGGCGACGACCGGCATACAGGTCGGCCCCGACGAGTCACACGTGTACTCGCTCACCGCGAACACGACCGGGACCCACGTCTATCACTGTCACTACCAGACCCAAAACCACCTCGCGCTCGGGATGTACGGGATCCTCCGGGTCGATCCGACCGACTACGAGCCCCCCGATAAGGAGTTCTTCCTCACGCTGAAAGACTGGGACTCCGAGTTGTCCCGGCTGGTCGCCGGCGCGGAGGACGCCCGGTACAGCCACCGGGAGCGCAACCCCGACATGTTCACGATCAACGGCCGGTCCGGCCCGACGAGTTACCACCCCGAGACCGGCTCCCCGCTGATCGTCGAGGCGGGCGACACCGTCCGTGTCCACCTCTCGAACAACGGGTACGAGGCCCACCCGATCCACCTGCACAACCACCGCTATCGGGTCGTCGAGAAGGACGGCGGCCGGATCCCCGACGCCGCCAGACACGACGAGGACGTGACGAGCGTCTCGCCCGCACAGCGGAAGACGATCGAGTTCGAGGCCGACGCTGACCCCGGCATCTACCTCATGCACTGCCACAAGGTCAACCACGTCATGAACGGGAACACCTACCCCGGCGGCATGATCGTGCCGCTCGTCTACGAGTCGGTGATGGACACCCCGCAGTTCGCATCGGCGATGGAAAAAGCCGGCTTCGAGGGGTAGCCACCGCCCCTACAGCCACTCGTCGGGCTTCGTGTCGTAGTCCAGCCCCGAGGCCGCGATCTCCTCGATCGCCGCGTCGTCGAGGTCCTCCTCCTCGAAGCGCTCGCCGTCGAAGCGGATGAGCTTCCCCTGTTCGGTCGGCTCCGGCTCGCTGTCGCGTCTGCGGGCGACCTCGACGTCGTGCTCGTCGAACTCCTTGACGATCGTCTTCAGCGCGACCGGCCGCCCCCAGAGCTCGAAGACGCGCTCGAGCGTCTGTCTGGCCTCCGTGAGATCGAGTTGGACGCCGTTGTACTGGTGGATCAAGAGCAGCTCGTTCCGGTTTCGGAAGTTGCCGTCCTTGACGGCGATCGTCGGCTTCCCGAAGTTCGTAAACCGGAGCATGAGCTTCTTTTTGACGTCCGCGGCGTCTGTCGACGTGACCCTGAAGTCGTCCGTCGTGTGGGTGTACTCGTAGGTGAAGTAGTCGTTGTTCTCGACGAACTCGTCGGTGAGAAACGCGTCGAGGAAGGTCACGTCGTTGTGGCTCTCGCGGATCTCGAACATCCGGTTCCAGCCGGCGCTCCTGTCGACCGCCTCGATCGCCGCCTCGACGGAGTCGTAGCGCTCGGTGTCGAAGAGGTACCGCGCCGTCCGTTCGAGCTCGTTTTGGGTCACCCGCTTGAGGAACCCGCGGTGCTCGCGTTTGACAAGCGAGTAGTGTCTCTCCGCGAGCCCCTCGTAGGTCAGGAGCTTCCAGGGGTACGTCTCCACGTCGACATCGTCGTCGGGATCCCGGGCCCGAGCGAGCGTTTCGCCGTCGATCCGTGGATCGTCCGGATCGAGCTCCTCGAGGTGTCCGACGGGGTCCCGCACGACCGGATCCGGCTCCAGCAGCCCCAACACCGAATCGAGATCGACGGTGTCGTTGAAGTTCCGCCAGCTCACGCCCTCGACGCGGAGCAGGTGCTCGATCACCTCCCGGCGGTTCCGGCGGTTCTCGACGTACTGCCAGAGCTCGAAGCCGAGCTTGTACGGGTTCAACCCCGGCGACCCGAGCACCTGCGCCATGTGATCCGCGTACGAGAGGAACTCGTCGGCGGCCGCGAAGTTCTCGTCGGCCATCATCCGCGACTCGTGGTACGCCGCCCACCCCTCGTTCATGACCTTCGTCATCTTCTGTGGCGCGAAGTAGTACGCCTCCTTGCGCAACAGCTCCAAGATCTCCCGTTGCCACTCCTCGTACTCGATGGCCCGCCCGGAGTCGCCGTCGTACGCCTTGCCGTGGCTCGTCAGGAACGCCAGGAGATCCCGCTCGGGGCTGGGTGGGAAGGTCGGCCCTCCCTCCTCGTCGTCCACCGAGTCGAGCCACTCCTCGTCGAACACCTCGCGTCTGACCTCCTCGGAGAGCTCGAGTTCGTCGAGCTTCTCGTCGATGTCGTCGGGCGTCGGCGACTCGTCGCGCCACTCCTCGGCGGTCGCGAACGGCTGGTGTTGGTCGATGTTGTCCTCGAGACAGAGGACGTGGTCGATCCACTCCTCGACGTCCTCCCGAGAGACCTCCGGGTCGTCCATGTACTCGGCGATCGCGTCGGCGTGGCGCTCGAGCATCGCCGCTGCCTCCGGGGACGTACCGAACATCCGGAACCACTCGTTGTTCTTAAAGAAGTCGGCGTGGGCCTCGACGTGGGTGATGACCGCCTTCTGGTCGGCCAGTTCGTTCGACTCCTGGAGGAAGGCGTTCGAGGGATCGTCGTTGTTGACGATCTCGAAGGCCTTGCCGCCGAGGAACTGGCTCTGTTTCCGCTGGCGGTCGTACTTCATCCCCCACCGCCAGTGGGGGTACCGCTGCTGGAACCCGCCATAGGCGATGAGCTCGTTCATCTCGTCGTAGTCGACGATCCAGTAGTTCACGTCGAAGGGATCGAGCCCGAGCTTCCGCGCGAGTTCGTTCGCCTCCCGCGTCGGCTCCTCGAGCCCGTCGGCGATGCGCTGTTTGTGGATCCTGTCGTCCGTGCTCATGTGTCGTCGTCCTCCGTGCTCAGAACGGTGTCGATCGCCCCGACCACGTCGTCGGGGCCCTGAACGTAGGCCACGGCGACGTTCGAGTCCCGGCCGAAGTGCTCTTCGATCTCCTGGGCGTGGGTCGCGTTGATCGCGTTGCCCGACGGCTGCGTCTCGACGTACGCGTGGAGGTTCGCCGGGATCTCCTCCATCAGCGGGATGACGCGCTGTTCGGTGTCGTTCGAGGAGTTCTCCGAGTCCCCGGCCGCGAAGACGTACCGGTTCCACTCCGCCCAGGGGTACTCCGCCTCGAGGACCTCCGCGGCCAGCTCGTAGGCGCTCGATATCCGCGTGCCGCCGCCGCTCCGGATGCCGAAGAACTCCTCGCGTTCGACCTCCCAGGCGTCGGCGTCGTGGGCGATGTACACGAACTCGGCGTTGTCGTACTTCCCGGTGAGATACCAATCCAGCGGCGTGAACGTCCGCTCGACGAGTTCGCGTTTGGCCTCCCGCATCGACCCCGAGACGTCCCGGATGTTGATGACGACAACGTTCTTTTCGCGCTCCTCGATGATCTCGGGGTAGCGGTACCGCTCGTCGTCGCTGCGGAACGGGACCTGGTCGATGCCGTCCCGGCGGATCCGGGCGGCCGTCGGCTCGCGCTCGACGTTCGCCTCCATCTCCTCGATCGAGTCCCACCGCGAGCGCTCCGAGCGCGGGATCGACTCGTAGGCGTCGTCTATCCACGCTCGCGAGACGGGGACGTGCTCGCCGCGGGCCCACTCGAAGACGGTCGCGGGACCCCACCCCTCGACCCGGAGGGCCTCCTCGACGTAGGACTCGTCGAAGTCCATCGCCAGTTTCCGCTTGAGCCCCTTTTTGAACAGCCGCTCGAAATCCAGCGTGCTCGCGGGGCCGCTCCGCGTGATGTCGGTGAAGTCGCCCTCCTTCTCCTCGATCACCTTCTTGCCCTTGGGGTCGAGATCGAGCCCGAGCTCCTCGTCGAGTTCGCGGGCGAACTCCTCGGGATCCATCTCGTAGTACTCGTGCTCGCCGGACTCCTCGCCCGGCTCCTCGCCGTCGCCGTCCTCGTCGCCGTCGGCCGCCCCCTCCTCGGGCTCGCCGACCGGATCGCCCACGTCGGGCGTGCCGCCCTGGCCCTGCCCGACCCCGCCCATGTCGCGGGGATCGTAGACGAACGACGGGAGATCGACGATCTTGATCGGCACCTTCACCTCGTCGGGCCTCGAGTCCCCGAGGTCGCCGTACTGGATGAACTCGGAGAGGTCCTGTCGCTTCGCCTCGCCGACCTCGCGGTAGCGCTCGAGGTCGTCCTTACGCCCCATGGTTCACCTCGCTCAGTCCCATCGGTAGCTCACCTGGCTCATGACGTGTCTGCTTGTCAACTCGGCGGAGGCCGCCGAGTACCCGAACAGCTCCCGCATGTTCTCGATCGTTCGCCGTTTTACGCTCTCGGTTTCCGTTCCCGAGGGCGGATCCGCCCACTGCGTCGGATCCAAGTCCTCGTAGGTCCGGCGGACGTCGTCCCAGTCGTGGCTCCCCAACACCGTCTCGATGACGGGGATCTCGCGGGGATCGACGTCCGACACCCGGAAGTCCTCGTCGCGGTTCCGCCACGCGTGGCGGTTCAGCGCCGTGATGACCTTCTCGCCGCGGAACGCCTCGACGCCCTCCGTCGGGTCGGTCCCCTCGTAGTCGGACTCGTCGAACCGGCCGAGGTGCTCGATCTCGAAGACCTTCATCTTCAGCGGGTCCGGCTCGACGGCCTCTCCGCGGTCGTTCTCGATCGTCTGTCCCTCGACCCACGCGTACACGTGCTCGATGTACTCCTCGACGGTCTCCTCGTCGACGCGTTTGTCGCGCATGACCGCGTCGATCACGTCCGACTCCTGTTGGCCGAACACGTAGTTCTTGATCGGGACGAGCCGGTTTTCGTACTCGGTCCGCTCGTTCGGCGAGAACACCGGCGCGTCGTCGAGGCGCTCTGCCATCGCGTTCAGCACGTCCCGGGGCATGATGACGTTGCCGACGTCGAGGTCCGCGTGGTGTCTGTCCGTCTCCTCGTGGAGGAGGTCCGCGATGACGTCGCGGGTGTACGTGACCGGGATCCCGCCGTCGCCCTCCGCGGGATCCCCGAAGTCGAACTCGTCTTTGTACCGGCGCTCGTCGCCGTCCTGCAAGTAGCCCCGATCGTAGACGAGCGCCTTGTCGACGAGGTCCAACCCGGGCGGCAGCGTCTCGGCGTCGAGCCGCGTTCCGACGGCGTACAGCGCCGCGGCCTCGACCGCGTGCGGCGCGAGCTCCCGGTCCCGGACGGTGCCGTCCGAGCGACGGACCGAAATGACGAGCGGTTCGCGTATCTTCTCGGCCAGCTCCTCGTAGCTCTCGGTCTCCCAGATCTCCGTCTCGTTCGTCAGCTCCCGCCGGACGAGTTCGGCCTCCAGCGAGAGGTTCGTCAGATAGGTGAACTCGTGTTTGTCGAGCCGCCGCTTCAGCGCCTTCAGCGGGTCCGACCCCTCGCGCTCGGCGTGTTGGTTCAGCTGCGCTTCGAGGTCGGGGTTCGAGATGATGATCATCTGGGTGTCGATGTCCATCCCGATCCCCTTGTCGAGCTTGACGGCGCCCTCGTCGGGGACGTTCAGAAGCTTCTGCAGCAGGTCGGCGTGCTGGGCGGCGTCCTCGACGACCGTCAACAGGCCGTTGCCCTGCGAGAGCACCCCGTCGTAACTGAACGCCTGCGGGTTCTTTCTGCCCCGCGAGTCGAGCTGCTGTAACATGCCCGCCATCCACGAGCCGACGAGACGCTCTTTGGGCGAGCCGTCGTCCTCGCTGTGGAGGACGCCGATCCCTTGGCCGACGTCGACGATGAAGTTCTTCACCCGGAGGTGCCGCTCGTCGGCGACGGCCGAAAACAGCTCCTCGACGCCCTCCCTGCGGTACTGCTCCTCTAGGTGGTCGTAGGCCTCCCGGCTGAACGGGTCGAGCCCGGCGTCGAGGTGGATCGGTATGTGGTCGTCCAACTCGGCGTTCAGATCCGCGAGCAGTTCCTCGCGGACCGTCCCCGGGAACACGGACAGCGGGTGCGATTGGACCGGCGAGGGGTACCAGTCGTCCTCGTCGATCCGCGCGCCGTCCCCGTAGGTCATCCCCGGCGACGCGTCGTCGCCGGCCCCGGCGACGTTCCACTCGACGGTGTAGCGGCGGCCGGCGTCGGTCTTCGAGTACTCCCTGAGGCCGTTTATGAGACACCGCTTGAGCTCGGACTTTCCGGTCGCCGTCGGGCCGTCCAGCCACAGGATCTTCTCCTCTTTGCCGCGTCTGGCGGCGATCGACCGGAGGTCGTTGACGAAGGCGTTCAGCACCTCGGTGTTGCCGAGGATGGCGTGCTCGCCGTCGTTGTGGGGGTCGTCGAAGAACCGGTACCGCTGCTTGCGCTCGCCCTCCTCGACGACGGTCCGGGTGCCGGCGGCCTCGATCGCCGACAGCAGGTACTTCGAGGCGTGTGCGGCCGACGTCGGGTTCTCGAAGATCTCCTCGACGTACGCCTCGATCCCCATCGGCGGTTCGTACGTCTCCCGGAGGGCGTCGTCGGCCCGCGCGACGTAGTCCTCGGCGGTCATTCGGACTCCATCTCGGCCTTTGCGACCTCGGCGCCGGCGAACTCGAGCACCTCCTTTGCCCCCTCGGTGCTGTAGCCCTGCTCCTCTAGGGCCTCGATCCAGGCGTTTCTTTCGTCGTCGTCGAGTTCGCCGCTGGAGACGAGCGCCGAGAAGTTGATGTTGTGTTTCTTGTCCTCCCACAGCTTCCGCTCGAGCGCCCGGCGGAGGCGGTCGTTGTCCTGTGGCTCGAAGGTTTCCCCCTCGCGGGCCCGGCGGCTGACCCAGTTTGCGACCTCCTGTCGGAAGTCGTCCTTCCGGTCGGCCGGAACGTTGAGCTTCTCCTCGACGGCCCGGAGGAACGTCTCGTCGGGCTCCTGTTCGCGCCCCGTGATCTCGTCTTCGACGGTGTCGTCGTCGATGTAGGCCATGACGTGGTCCATGTACTTTTCGCCCTGCCGCTGGATCTCGTCGAGATCGTACGCCAGCGCGTGTCTGACGTCCTCGATCGCCCGCTCTTTGTACTCCTCGCGGACCAACTCGAGATAGCGGTAGTACGTCTCGAAGTTCTCCTCGGGGATCGACCCGTGGTTCTCGAGGTTCTCCTCGATGTGGTTGAACGCGGTCAGCGCCGAGAGGAACATCCGCTCGCGGTGCATCGAGTCCATGATCGCCTCGGCGATCTCGTCGCCGATAAAGCGCGGCGAAACACCGTCCATGCCCTCGCCGATGTCGGCGGTTTCGGCGCCCTCGTCGCGGAGCTTCTTGACATCGATGTCCTCGCTCTCGTCGATCTCGCCGTTGTACGCCTTGGCCTTCTGTACGATCGAGACCGTCCCGCTGTCGGGCTCTTCGATCCGGCTCAGGACGCCGAACAGCCCCGCCATCTCCAGGGTGTGCGGCTCGACGTGGATGTCGGGCACGTCGGCGTTGTTCAGCATCTTCCGGTAGATCTCCGCCTCCTCCTCGTACTGGAGGACGTACGGGAAGTCGATCCGCTTCGTCCGGTCGTTGAACGCCTCCATCTTCTCGTCGCCCTTCTTGTCGCGGTACTCGGGCATGTTTGTCCGCCCGACGATGACCTGGTCGATGTCCATCCGGGGGTTGTTCTTCGGCTTTATCGTCTGCTCTTGGGAGGCGTGCAGGAAGTCATAGAGGAACTCCCGCTGGAGCTTCAGAAGCTCCTCGCCGGAGAAGATCCCGCGATTGGCGTTGCAGAACGCGCCGGAGTAGTCGAACGCACGCGGGTCGCTCTCGCCGTAGACGGCGATCTTCGAGTAGTTGACGTCGCCCGTCAGCTCCGTCTCGTCTTGGTTCTTCTTGTCCTTCGGCTCGAACGTCTCGACGGCCTGGCGCTTGTTCTCGTCGGCGATGAGCCGGATCACCTCGATGTGGTTCTCCAACACCGCCTGCAGGTCGTCGTCGTAGTGCTCCAACAGCGAGTCCATGTAGAACTCGCTGGCCGGATCGAGCGCCTGCTCGTTGCGGATCGTGTAGGGCGCGTCCAGCCGCTCGTTGATGTCCTCGACGACGCGCTCGCGCTGTTCGAGCGGCAACAGGACGATCGGGTCCTGGTTCATCGGCGACCGGACGACGTCGTCGGCGGGGTCCTGATCCGGGATGACGTCACAGAGGCTGGTCCAACGGAAGGTGTACATCCGGCCCGCCTCGCGGGTCGTGTAGTCCTCGAAGTACCGCCGGACCTGGCGGTCGAAATCGGACTTCCCGGACCCGACCGGCCCGAGCAGGAGTTTGATCCGCTTTTCGGGCCCGAGCCCGCGGGCTCCGGACTTCACCTTGTTCGTGAACTCGTGGATCGCCTCGTGGATGACCCGCCCGTAGAACGTGTTCTCGCCGTCCCCGAGGGGATCGGCCGCCGCGAGATCGTACTCGACGACGCCGGCCTCCTCGTCGTAGGAGGTGCCGTAGTAGTCGAACATGTCGGCCACGCGCTGGTGGGCGTTGCGAGCGATCTTCGGGCTCTCGTATAGCTCCTCGAGATACCACTGGAACGACCGCGTCCGGCGGAGATCCGAGGGGATCGTGTTCCGATACTCCTTGCTGAGTTCTTCGAGGGTTTCCATGTCGCTCATTCTGTGTACGGAGACGCACTGGGCGTTCCACCCGGCCGGCCCGGGCGTGCCGCTATCGCGGTACCGTGACACGTCAAACCGTCTCGCTCGGCGCTCCGAAACGGGCGTCCTCGGCGTGTCGAGGTGCGGTGTGACATGACAGCGATACCGATACTATATTATATAGGAGTGCCACAGACGTAAAAACCCTTCCCCGAATCGCCACACGACGTGGGGATCACCCCGCGGTCGCGGTGTCGGTCGAGGCCTCTCCGTCCCGTGGCCGCTTCGGTCCGTCCGGCGTCTCTGCCCCGCGAGCCCCGGACCCGGTCGCCGTCGCCGCCGCCGCCACCGCCACCGGGACACTGATACGCCCGGCACCCGAGCGGCCGGTATGCTCTCGGAGGCGACCCTGGGGGAGGGGTGGACGGTCTGGAACGCCACGGACGACCGGGGCATCGCCGTCTACCGCCCCGATGTCTTCGAGGAGTCCTCGTTCCCCGCGGCGTGTCTGCCGACGGTGTACGTCTCCCGGGGGCGACGAACCCGCCGTCCGGAGGGAAACCGGAACCTCCCGTCGGACGCCCCCTGGCTCGTTCGGCTGCGGTTGGAGCCCGAGATCGACCGCACGCCCGAGGCGTACGACACCCGCGAGGAGGCGGTCGCGGCCACAGAGCGCCTCACCCGGGCGTTCGCTGCCGGTGAGATCGACTACCGGTCGCTGTACCAACTCGAGCGCGAGGCGTACCTCGACGCGCTCGACGCGCTGACCGGCCGGGAGTAGCTTTATCGAGCGCCCGTCCGAACCGCCTCGCATGTCCGATCAAACCGTCGAACTCGAGTGGAGCGACGATGTCGCGACGATGACAGTCGACCGGCCCGAGGCGCTCAACGCGCTGAACGTCGAGACCCTGGAGGGGATGCGAGACGCCATCGACGAGGCGGAGGCCGGCGACGCCCGCGTCCTGGTGGTCCGGGGGGCCGGCGACGCGTTCATGGCCGGCGCCGACATCAAGTACATGCGGGACCTCTCGACGGCGGAGGCCCAAGCGTGGGGCGAACTCGGCCACGGCGTCACCGACCGCCTCGAGGGGTTCCCGGCCCCGACGCTCGCCGTCGTCGACGGGTACGCCTTCGGCGGCGGCTGCGAGGTGGCGATGGCGTGCGATCTCCGCATCGGGAGCGAGTCGGCGCTGATCGGCAACACCGAGATCGATCTCGGCATCATCCCCGGGTGGGGCGGGACCCAGCGCCTTCCGCGTCTCGTCGGCGAGGAGACCGCAAAGCGGATGATCTACCTCGGCGAGCGCCTCGACGCGGGAACGGCCGCCGACGAGGGGCTGTTCGGCGAGGTCGTCCCCGACGACGAGATCGACGAGCGGGCGGCCGAACTCGCCGCCGAACTCGCCGCCAAGCCCGCCTTCGCGATGGGGGCCGCGAAGGGCGCGATCGCACAGGCCTACAGCGACCGCGGCGGCCTCGAGTACGAGAAACGCGCCTTCGCCGGGCTGTTCGGAACGCCGGACCAACGCGAGGGGATGGCCGCCTTCGTTGAGGACCGCGAACCGGAGTTCCGGTAGCGCCCGGCGAGTCCGACGGGAGCCGACACAGCCCCGGGGCGACGACGGGCTTAACACGCTACCGAGGGAACAGGGCGTATGTCGAAGGTCACGCTGATCGGCGAGACGCTCGCGGAGGTGGGAACGGAGTTCGTCTACGAGGGGGAATCGACGGCCTGTGAGGGCTGTCCCTACCGCGAGCAGTGTCTGAACCTCAGCGTCGGCCGGCGGTACCGCGTGACCGGAACCCGCGAGTCCGGGACGCTCGAGTGTGCGGTCCACGCGACCGGCGTCACGGCCGTCGAGGTCGAACCCGCCCCGGTGGCGGCGAACGTCGCGTCCAACGCCGCCTACGCGGGCAGCAAGGCGGCCTTAGAGGGGAGCTGTCCGTACACCGAGTGTCCGAGCCACGAGTTCTGCGAACCGGCCGGGGCCGAGTTCGACACGGAGTACCGGATCTCCGAGGTCGTCGGCGACCCGCCGCACGAACACTGCATGCTCGATCGGGACCTGACGCTCGTCGAGTTCGCCCCCGGCTCGGAGTGAGTTCACCCGCCTCCGGAGTTGGTCCGGGCCGTCCGTTCGGCGCCCGTTCCCTCCGAGGGCTCCCCGTCGAGTCGACCGACGAGGCTGCCGGCGTACCCGAACACGTTCCGGTAGCCGTACGCCGATAACAACACCGGATAGAAGGGGGCCTCGGCGACGAGCGCCTCGCCGTCGGCGGCGGCGAAGCGATCGCCCTCGGCGACGCGCTCGAAGTTCTCGACGAAGACCTCGTAGCGCTCGCCCTCCGGCTTCGGGATCCGCTCATCGAGCCGGAAGACCGAGAGCGGCCGACGCCACGGCGACTCGCCTTCGCCGGAGAGGGCGCCGACGGCGACGAGGAACTCCCGCGCGAGCCGGACCGCGTTGTCGGCGGCCTCCGAGGAGCGCTGCAGCCCGCACTCAAGTTCGATCACGTCGGGGTACGCGATCAGCCGCCCGTCGCTGTAGGCGGCCGTCTCGACGACGGCCTCCACGGAGAGATACGGGCAGACGGCCCTCCCGAACCCGTCGAGTTCGTCGACGAGCGCGAACGGCGCCTCGTGGGACTGCGTCGAGTGCAACGAGAGGACTTCACAGCCGCGGATCTCGTCGAGCAGTTCGTGCGCCAGCCGCCCCTCGTGGGTGTCGGCGTCCGGCGACCCGGGGAACGCCCGGTTGAGATCCTCCTCGACGTACCGGACGCCCTGCGCCCGGGCCTTCTCGTTGGCGACGACGAGTTTGACCGGCCGCTCGACGTCGAGGTCGGCTTCGAGAAGCGTCTCTACCGCGATCGACCCGCAGGGCTCGTCGCCGTGGATCCCGCCGACGATAGCGACCTCGGGCTCGCCTCCGCCCAGCGTCTCGACGCGCATCTACCGCCGATTAGCGCCGCCGCCGGTATGAACTCCCCGTTTCGGGACGTGACGCGAGGACAAAACGAGACGCTCGCCCGCACCCGAGACGGCCGGGCACGACAGCCGAACCCGACGACCGAACCCAGCGGCCGCGGTCGGGAATGAACGGGTATTCCCGTCTCGGCTACGAACCCGAGACATGAACGACACCGGCAGACCGCCGACGCGACCCGTGGGACGGAGGGGACACGGATGAAACCGGGACGCATCGACTCGATCGTCGATCTCGCCTACGGGCTGGCGATCCTCGTCGCCATCCTCGTCATCTTCGTCGAGGGGACCGCCGTCGGCATCGCATTCGGGCTCGGCGTGTTGGTCTCCTACGTCATCCACATCGTCTGGAAGATGTCGCGGTACGACCCGGAGTGGATGACGCGGCAGGTCGCCGATCAGGTCGAAAAGACGGTCGGCGACACGGTGAGCAAGGAGGTCGAGGAGACCGTCGGGGAGACGGTCGGGGAGACCGTCGGCGACACGGTGAGCAAGGAGGTCGAAGCGCAGGTCGAAAAGACGGTCGGCGACACGGTGAGCAAGGAGGTTGACGGCGTGGCTGCCGAGGTCGGCGAGACCGTCACCGAGGAGGTCTCCGGGACGGTCGGGGAAACGGTCGAGAAGGCGGTCGGTGAGACGGTCGAGGAGACCGTCGAGAAGACGGTCGACGAAACGGTCGAGAAGGCGGTGAACGAGACGGTCGAACAGAAGGTCGGCGAGACCGTCGAGGAGACCGTCGAGAAGACGGTCGACGAAACGGTCGAACGGAAGGTCGACGAGGCCGTGGGCGACTCCGACCCCGACGACGTCGGCGTGAGCGCGACGGACTCGGTTGGCGTGCGCGCCGCCGAAGCCGGGGACAACGTCGACGACGCCGACAGCGATGCGAACGCGGACGACGACGATACGAAAACGGGCGACACCGAGCCGTAACGCGCGAGCGAACCGGAGCCGACAGGGGGTATTTTATCAGCGGACTGGCGTGAACTCCTCGCCGTCGACCCGGTAGCCCTCGGCCGTCTCCTCGACGGTGACGCTCGGGTCCTTCGCCGACGCGAAGGCGATCTGTGCGAACGACAGCTCCTCGCCGTCGTCGTTCGCGTACCGGGTGGTGGTGTCGGACTCCATGTCAGTCGCTCTTTTGACCGCGCCCCATCGCGTAAAACTCGTCGTTCGGGCGGATGTCGGCGAACGTCGCCATCCGGTTCGAGAGGTTGAACACGGCGACCACGCTCGCGATGTCCCAGATCTCCTCGGTGGAGAACCCGACCGCGCGGAGCCGATCGATCGCCTCGCCGTCGACGTCTCCAGGGGACTCTGTGAGTTCGACGGCGACGTCGAGCATCGTTCGGTGCTGCTCGGAGAGGTCCGCGCTTCGGTGGTTCGTCGCGAGTTGGTCGGCGAGTTTCGGCGCGTCGGCGAAGATCCGCAACAGCGCGCCGTGGGCGACGACGCAGTACAGACAGTCGTTGACGCCCGAGACCGTGACGACGAGCATCTCCACCTCCTCGCGGGCCAGCGTCGTGTCCTCGGTCAGGGCGTCGTGGTACGCGAAAAACGCCCGGAAGTGGCTCGGCTTGTACGCGAACGCTGCGAAGACGTTCGGCGTAAACCCCGCCCGCTCTGTCTCCTCGTCGATGCGCTCGCGGACGTCCTCGGGCATCTCGCTCCTGTCGGGCACGGGAAACCGTCCCATGGCGTCGTCGTTCATGCCACGCCGCTTCGCCGGGTGAACGTATAGTTCATTCCCCGCCGCGTGCGCTCCGCCGTCGGCTATCGTGAACTGTAATCGTCGCCGCGGTACCGGCCGATGGCGTAGAGAAACAGATACCCGACGACCCCGCAGATGAACACGACGCCCGGAATGAGAAACGGGCCGAACGCCTCGAGGACGCTCCGGGCGGCGTCGACGACGACCGGGGGGATCATGGGTCGCCTTCGGACGAGGACCTGTTAACGCCTCCGCTCGCCGGCGGGACCCCGGCGCGACCCCGCCCCGACCGTTCGATCAGTTGTCGGGACTGTAGTTCGGCGCCTCGTCCGTGATGACCACGTCGTGGGCGTGGCTCTCGGTCTGCCCGGCCGAGGACACCCTGACGAACTCGCTTCGCTCCTTGAACTCCGGGATCGTCTCGGCGCCGACGTACCCCATCCCCGACTGCATCCCGCCGACGAGTTGGTGTAGCTCCGAGGAGAGCGGTCCCTTGTACGGCGTCGCAGCCTCGACGCCCTCCGGGACGAACTCCTCGTCTTCGGCCTCGTCTTTCAGGTAGCGGTCCCCGCCGCCGTCGTTCATCGCGCCGACCGAGCCCATGCCGCGGTACTGCTTGTAGCGCTTGCCGTTCATCGTGACGATCCGCCCGGGCGCCTCGTCGGTCCCGGCGAAGTACGACCCGAGCATGACGGCGTCGGCCCCGGCGGCGATGGCCTTGATCGCGTCCCCCGAGTACCGGATCCCGCCGTCGGCGATCACGGGCACGCCGTGTCGATCGGCCACGTCCGCGACCTCGGCGACGGCGGTGATCTGGGGCATCCCCGCGCCCGAGACGATCCGGGTCGTACAGATCGACCCGGGGCCGATACCGACCTTGATCCCGTCGGCGAACCCGACCACGGCCTCGGCGGCTTCGGCGGTGCCGACGTTGCCGACCACGACGTCGGCGTCGATCTCCGCCTCGATCTCGCGCGCGGAGTCGATGACGTCGAGGTTGTGCGCGTGGGCGCAGTCGATGAAGACGACGTCCGCGCCGGCTTCGTCGGCCGCTCGCGCGCGATCGGTCTCGAATGGTCCGACGGCGACGCCGACGACCAACGCGCCGTCGTCGTCTCTCGCCGCGTCGTCGTACTCCCGGCGGGCGAGGACGCCGGCCATCGTAACGAGGCCCGTCAGGCGGTTCTCGTCGTCGACGATCGGGACGCGCTCGATCCGGTGTTCGTACATCAACTCCAGGGCCGCCCGCGGCGTGACGTCCTCGCTCGCGGTGATGACCTCGTCGGTCATCGCCTCCCGGACCGCGTCGTACTCGCCGACCTCCAGGTACGGTCTGATGTCGGTCCCCGAGATGATCCCGAGGACGGCGTCGTCCTCGTCGACGACCGGCGCGCCCGAAACGCCCTCCCGTTCCATCATCCGGTCGACCTCCCGGACCGTCTGCTCGGGAGAGGCGGTCACCACGTCGCGGATGATGAGCTCGTCGGCCCGTTTTACCTCCTCGACCCCCTCGGCCGTCTCCTCGACGGACATGTTTCGGTGGAGAACGCCCATCCCGCCCTGTCTCGCCATCTCCACCGCCAACTCGGCCTCGGTCACGGTGTCCATCGCCGCGGACAGCACCGGCACGCTGAGCGTGACGTTCGTCGACACCCGCGTCCGCATGTCGGCGTCGTCCGGCTCGACGCGGCTCTCCTTGGGGCGGAGCAGCACGTCGTCGAACGTCAGCGCCTCGGGCACGCGCAGTTTCTCTGAGAAGACGTCGTCGCTCGCCATGTGAAGGATCCGGCGTCCCGAGCCAAAAACGTTGCGAGAACGCGGTCGGACCCGGCCTCGCGCCGCCGGGAAACCGCCCGCCCGAACCCCTCGATGAACACGTCCGTCCGTCGGTGGACTGATCCCCTCGACCGGCGACAAACCCAAACATCGTCGGATCGAGACGGGCATTCCGCCGGTTCGCCCACTAACACGCGGCTTCGGTGACTGTTCGTCGATACCATGGGGCCGCCCCCCGCACAAGTTTTATCACTCGCCCGGTGCTCCGTTTCGGTATGGACTCCGCCAGTCCCATCGCACAGCGCACCGCCGGCGAGCACAGCCTCGACACCGGCACCCTGTTTACATTCGCGATGCGGACAAAAAACGCGGAGAACGCCCCCAAACGGTTCGGACGCGACCGTCCTGGTGGGTATCGCCGTCGTCACCGCCGGTCCTACGGTGAGGGGCATCCGCTCTGACGGATGAGCACGTCCCGCCACCCGGTCGCCCTACGCTTAGAGCGTCACGTCGGCGAGGGGACCCGGCTTCTCGGCACCGTCCTCGCCCTGCCGCTCTTGGACGGCATCTTCGCGGCGTTGGTCCTCGCCGGGGCCGTCTCGTCGCTGCTCGGCATGCTCGAGGTCGGCCTGCTCATCTTCGGCGGCAGCGCGACGCTCGCCGTCGTCCTCGCCGAGATGGAGGGCAGCCGCCGCGAACGCGCCCGGAACGTCCTGCTCGTCGGGGCGCTCGTCGTGCCGCTCGCGGGGCTGCAGGCCGCGATCGCGCCGACCATCGAGTCGGTGCTCGCCATGGAGATCTTCCGACGCTTCGCCGCGCTCGTGATCCTCGCGGTCGCCGCGAAGACCGCGAGCGCGACCCTCGGGGAGTACCTCCCGCGACCGAGCGTCGTCATCGCCCTCGGACTCGTCGGCAGCTTCCGCCCCGGCGGCTTCGAGTTCGCGTTCGTCTCCGAGCCGGTGTACGTCCTGTACGGAACGGGCGCGGCCGTCGTCGGCGTCGGGTTCGCGCTCTCCGTTGCGCTGTTGGGCCCGTGGCTCCGCGGCAACGTCGACATCGATCGCTTCCGGTTCGGCAGCGCGGTCGCGCTCGGCGTGTTGCCGCTGACGATCCTCGAGGTCGGACCGATCACCGGCGAGGAGCCGCTCGCGCTCGTCGTGCTCGCGGTCACGGCGCTTTTGGCGTTCAACCCCGAGGGCGCGATCGACCCCGCCGCCCCGACCGCGACCGACGGCGGTCCGGAACCGCCCGCCGAGGGGATCGACTTCGAGGAGCCCGGTCCCGGTCCCGACCCCGAGTCCGACCTGGATCCCGAATCCGACCCCGACCCCGAGTCTGACGGCGAGGACGGCCCCGGCGCTCCCGGCGTCTCCGACGGCGATCGCGCGCCGTGGCTCTGAGGACCGCCTCAGCCGTCCCGGTCGTTTCAGCCCTCCCGGAGGTGGCCGCAACGGTCAGGCTTAGGAGCCTCGACGCCGGTCGTTAGGTATGGCCGACAACCGCGTCGTCGAGGGACGCATGGTGACCCCGGGAAAGCTGGCGGAACTGATCGAGGGCGAGGGCGTCATGGACGCCGAGGCGATCGAGGACGCCGACCGCGAGTGCCCGGAGTGCAACGGGAACGTGCTCTCGGTCGGCTACATGCCGAGCGTCACGGAGTTCGTCACGGGTTATAAGTGCCAGGACTGCGGGTGGAGCGAGACCGACCGCTAATCCGGGCGCAACTGCCCCCACAGCACCTTCTCGATCAACTCGACGGTCAGCGGCTCCGTCACCGCGATCCGACACGAGAGCCGGGGGTACCCGAACCGCTTGGCCGCGGCGTCGTGGTACCCCGCCGCCGGCACCGACTCCTCGATGCGGACGCCGCAGGTCCCACAGAGCCCCCGCCCGCCGCAGTTCGCCACCCGCGAGATGCTCCCGTACACCGAAAAGCCGTGCTCGCACAGCGCGTCCCGGAGCACCGTCCCCGAGGGCACCCGAATCGTGGTCTCGCTGTCGCCGTCGACGACGGTCACCGGAACCCGCTCCATATCCCCGCTTGGGCCGCCACGGACATAAGTTCGCACGCCCCGGCCCCGAAAGCGACCGGTGACACCGCTTCGCCGGGGGTCGGTTCGACGAACCGAAACCCCTTTTACCGAACCCGGGGTTAGTGCTTTCCGCGGGGACGTGGCCAAGCCAGGCATGGCGGCTGACTCCAGAGGCCACGCGCCCGGTGACGAGACTCCAGACTGATATACCGAGCGGCCGGCTGATCACCGCGCTCGCGATGACGACCCTCTGGAGGCCCGAGGCGCGACACCGGAGATATCAGTAGATCGGGGGTTCAAATCCCTCCGTCCCCATACTGAGGATAACGCTTTTCTGTGGAGTTTTACGGCCGGTTGCGGCATGTTAGGGGCGCGCTGTGATGGCGGCTGAGATCGAAATTCTCGATTCGCTGACATCGATCTGTGTTTAGTGCGCCAGCACCGCCGTGTCTGTACGTTTCCCCGAAGACTTCGAGTGCGGCCTCGCGCCACCGGCTGTTCGGTGTGAAACTCTCACGTTCGTTTTCTGCCCGGTCTGTGATTGCGTCGACCCGCTCTCTTTCCGTGTTGGGGTCTAAGGGCGCCACAAACCGGGGTCAGACCGGACCGCATACAAACTCAGACATCCACGCTTACGCGGCTCTGTTGAACTGTTTGAGTGGTGACACGATCCGGAGTGCCTGTTGAATACCAAGGATAGAACCGGCATCGCAGATTTATGATATGACAAATAACATCGACCCCTGTACACTGATCGTGCGAAGAGAGTTTGCGAGACAACACCCGGCTACATTCTAATACTACCTCTGGTCGGTGAAGGCGACACTGCACTTCCTCTCAGTCCCTTGGGCGGAACTACCCACAGAGACAGTCACGCTCGGGACCGCCCTGCTTTCACTTGATGCGGTTGCCGTAATATAATACCGTCATTCCTGAGTAAATATTAAGCCAGTATATGTCTACAAAATAGTATGAGCGGAGCCGATAATGAGGTGCGGACATGGCTGGACGATGTTGCAGTTGCTATCGGATTCGGGAAACTCGCCTCTAAACTTCCGATAAGCGTAGCACCCTCAACCTTGTTCGTCGGGTGTGGACTGTTCGTTGATACCATTCTCTTACAGCTATTTAAACAACTTACCGGGAGGACTGCGACCGTCTTCAACAACCCGTTTTGGCTCGCTATTCCAGTTGCGGTGATTGCGGGCTTATACATAAACCGAGAGTTGAGCCGCAGGTACCAAACTGCTCTCAGTAGAGTACAGATAAATCAGCGTGTGAGCGATGCAGTACAGTTCGATAACCTGGTCAGTAAACGGGTTCGCTGGCTGCTTTTTATACTTAGCGCGGGTGTTATCATAATAAACGCCATATATTTCATCACGATTCCTACTATCGTTGCAAACAACGGGCCTACTGGCCTTATCGGGAATCTCGTTATAGTACCGTTCGTGTATACCTCTGTCATCATAGATTTCATCGCAACGTATCTGGGCATCCAGCTGATACTCCCACGCCGACTGTACCGGTCTGAATTCGAACTAGATTTCCTCGATCCGGAGAGACTCGGCGGTCTGCGGCCGGTGGGTGAACTAGTAAAACACTCGTACTATTACACCGTCTTCGGCATTGTCGCGTTTGCGCTGTTCGTTTATGGACCGCAACTGTTTGGAGACCTATTTTATTCCCCTGTTCAACCTAGCCCGCTGGTGAACGGGCTGTTCACCACTGCTTGGTTGGCCGGTGCAGCAGTAATGGGATACGGGCTCTGGGTCTTCCATCGCTTCATGCGCCAGGAGAAGGCAGAAAAGTTGCAGGAACTGAACCGTGAATACCGCGAGGTTGTTGAACAGCCGTGGGATATAACGAACCGCCGCCTCCCTGACTCGGAACGCGATCACATCGCGGATCTCGAACGGCGGATGGATAACATAACCTCCACGAAGGAGTACCCAGCGACCTTCGCGATGTGGACACAGTTACTGATTGGGATCGTTCTGCCAAAGGGGGTGCAACTTGTGCTCACTACGCTGTAGGAAAACAGAGTCGTTGCCGGGGGAGTCCGCTGTGTATGAGACCGGTCTCAGCGATCAGCGCACTACTGATGAACACAAGCGCTGACATAGCGACCGGGATGTGCCCTCTGCTCAGCATGCCGTTTGTATTAGCTGCTGAGGATTTCAACAGAGCGCTTCACGTTTCTACACAAACACGCAACCGAATACGAGCGCCGACGCTCGGCTCCGCCAAACCGGACGGCCGACAGCCTCGACGCGAGCCCGGTGGCTGTTTTTATGACATGAATCCCACGAGTAGCGCGAAATGAGATGCGAACAAAACCCGGAGCCGCGCTGCCGGCGATCCCGGCCCCTGGCACGCTCCATCGTCGGCCGCGAGTCTCAGACCCCGACGAACCACCGCCACCGCTGCCGGAGGGGTCCCTCGACGTCCGCCAGCAGCGCCTCGGCCCGTTCGACCCGCTCTCCGGGCTCCGAACCGGGGTACAGCCGGGCGGCCATCGCCGGGACCCGATGGAACGCCCGGAGCGCCTCCGGAGTCGTCTCGAACGCCCAGACGCCGGTTTCGACGTCGAAGCGCTTCCGGAGGGCCGCACCGACGGTCGACGCGTTGGTCGGCGAACGCGACGCCCGCGGCAGCGACCCGAAGACGTCCTCGCCGTCGGCCGTCCTCCACCCGAGCGGCGCAACGGCGCCGACCGGACCGCCCCGACGGAGGGTGCGGCGGGCCTCGCGGACGGCCCGATCGGGGTCCGGCGTCAGGAACAGCGACGCGGTGAACGCGACCGCGTCGAACCGGTCCGCCCCGAACGGCAACCGATCGAAGTCCCCCTGCACGCGGTCGGCGGTCGGGTTCGCCTCGAGCATCGCCCGGCTGATATCGAGCGCCGTCGGCGTCGCCCCGGACGCCCGGAACCGACGGGCGCTGATCCCCGTCCCCGAACCGGCGTCGAGAACCGTCCCCACCGGCTCCGTGCTCCGGCGGGTCATCGCTTCCAACAGCCGCTCGGCGAGCGCCCCGAACCGGCCGGTCAGGGCCTCGTACCGGGCGTACGCGCCCGGGCTCTCGTCGAAGTTCCGCCGGATCGCGTCCTTCATCGTTCCTGTCGTGCGGGCGAGTCTGCGCCGACAGAGCCCTACAACGCAGACATACAAGTATTAATCCCCTCCGGAGCCTACCGGACGTATGAACGAGACGCGAACCCGGCGGGGATTTATCGCCGCCACCGCGGCCGCCTCCGCCGCGCTCGCCGGCTGTTCGGACGACGGCGGGATCGACCCCGAGAGGATCGACACGGGCGAGCGCCCCGCGCGCGGCGACGAGACCGCGCCGGTCACGGTCACCGTCTTCGAGGACTTCGCTTGCCCGCACTGCCGGCGGTTCAACGCGCAGGTCGCACCGACCATCGTCCAGCAGTACGTCGAGCCGGGCGACGTCCGGTACCTCCACGCCGACTTCCCCATCCCGGTCGACGAGACGTGGTCCTACGCGGTCGGCAGCGCCGCCCGGGCGGTCTTCGAGGAGGCCGGCAACGGCGCCTTCTGGGACTTCTCGACGGCCGTCTTCGCCCTCCAGGGCGAGTACTCCTACGACGCCATCGAGTCGGTCGCCGAGGAGGTCGCCGGCGTCGGCGCGACGGCGCGGACGGCCGCCGAGGACGGAACGCACCGCGAGGCGCTTGACGCCGACCGCAGCCTCGGCGAACAGTGGGACGTCAGCGGAACGCCGTCGGTGTTCGTCGGCGCCGAGTCCGTCGATCCCGGCCCACAGAGCATCCGGGACGCGATCGACGGGCGGCTATGAGGGGTCGCACGCCCGGCGAGCGCCACGATGCGCCGCGGCGCGGGGCTCTACGGCCCGATCGAGACCCCGAGACCCCGGCGCGAACAAACGGAGTGATTAAAATGGAACGGGCCGCAACCGACCGTATGGCTCACAGTCCGGATCGGAGGGCGTTCGGCGATGCCGCGTCGGAGGCCCCGCGGGTTCCCCCGTGCGGTCCGTTCGGCACCGATCCGCGCGACTGCCCCGCCCCGAGACCCCGTTCTGTGGATCTCCCTCCAGGAGTGTGATACCCGATGGCTTCCAGTTCACTGCCGCCCGATGCGACCGGCTCCGAGGAGATCCGCGTGTTGCACGTCGACGACGACGAGGCGTTCGCGGAGACGGCGGCGACGTTTCTCGAACGCGCCGACGACCGCCTCGCCGTCGCGACTCGCCCCGACGCCGAGGGTGGACTGGCGCACCTCCGGGACAACGAGGTCGACTGTATCGTCTCCGACCACGACATGCCGAAAAAAGACGGGATCGAGTTCCTCGAGGCGGTCCGCAAGCGCCGCCCGGAGTTGCCGTTCGTCCTGTACACCGGCAAGGGAAGCGAGGCCGTCGCGAGCGAGGCGATCTCAGCCGGCGTCACCGACTACCTCCAGAAGGAGACCGGCACCGACCAGTACGAACTCCTCGCGAACAAGATCCACAACGCGGTCACGCGGATCCGCGCCGAAGACGCCCGGAAACGACACCTCGAGGCGATCGAGACCGCCCAGGAGGGGATCAGCATCCTCAACCGCGACGGCGAGTTCGTCTACGTCAACCGGGCCTACGCCGAGCTGTACGGCTACGCGCCCGAGGAGATGCTCGGCGAGCACTGGTCGATGATCTCCCCCGACGACGAGACCGACTTCGTCCGCGGGACGGTCATTCCGACCGTCGAGGAGACGGGCCGCTGGCAGGGCGAGACGACGGGCGTCCGCTCCGACGGATCGACGTTTCCCGAACTGCACACGGTGTCGCTGACCGAGAGCGGCGACCTGGTCTGTACGGTCCGGGACGGCACGGAGCGGGCCGAACGGGAGAGCGAACTCGAGCGCTACGAGGGCGTCCTCGAGGCCGCGGGCGACGCCGTCTACGCGCTGGATCTCGATGGCAACCACACGATGGTCAACGACCGGTACGTCGAGTTGACCGGGTACAGCCGCGAGGCGCTGCTCGGCGAACACGTCTCGATGGTGCTCGACGAGGACGACCTCGAAACCGGCCGCGAGACGGTCCGCAGACTCCTCACCACGGAGGCGACGTCGGCGCAGTACGAGGAGACCCTCCGCCCCGCAGCGGGCGAGCCGATCCCGACGGAGGTCCGGATCACGCTCCTGGAGGACGACGACGGCCGGGCGCGGGGTTCGACCGGCGTGATACGGGACATCTCCGAGCGGAAGGAACGCGAACGGGAGTTACAGCGCTACCGGACGGTCGTCCAGGCGGCCGGCGACGCGATCTACGCCCTCGACCCCGAGGGGCGCTTTACGATGGTCAACGAGTGGCTCACCGAGCGAACGGGGTACAGCCGCGAGGAGATGCTCGGCGAGCACGCCTCGATAATACTCGATGAGGCGGCCATCGAACGCGGCGAGGCGGCCATCCGGGAGCTCCTCTCGAGCGGAAAGCGGGTCGCGCAGTTCGAGGCGACGAACCGCACCGCGGACGGAGAGACGTTCCCCACCGAGATCCGGACGGCCCCGCTTCTCGACGACGACGGCGCGTTCGCCGGCACGGTGGGGATCTCCCGGGACGTCTCCGAGCGAACGGAACGCGAGCGCGAACTCGAGCGCTACGAGACGATCTTCGAGGAGCTAAACGACGGCGTGTACGTCCTCGACGACGCCGGTCGGTTCGTCTATGTCAACGAGAGCTACGCGTCGATGAAAGGCGTCGACCGCGAGACGCTTATCGGATCGACGGTCGAGGAGTGGGCCGACGAGCAGGCGATCGCTCGGGCGAGACGGACGCGCGAGCGGATCCAGGCCGGCGACATTGACGTCGGCGTCGTCGAGACCGACCTCCGGACCGCCGACGGCGACGCGGTCCCCATCGAGTTGCGGCTGATCGAACGCGAGGGCGACGACGGTCTCGAACGGATCGGGGTCGTCCGCGACATCACGGAGCGGACGCAGCGCGAACGCGAGCGCGAACGGCAGACCGAACGCCTCGAGACCTTTGCGAGCGCCGTGAGCCACGACCTCAGAAACCCGCTCAACGTGGTCCAGGGCAGCCTCGAGTTGGCGCGGTCCTCGCACCCCGAGGACCCCGACCTCGAACGGGCCGGCCACTCCTTACAGCGGGCCTTCGAGCTGATCGAGAGCCTCCTCGCGCTGGCCCGGGCCGACCGGGAGACGACGACCGACACCGTCGAGTTGGCCGCACTCGTTGAGGACTGTTGGACGAACGTCGAAACCGGGTCGGCCGCGTTCGTCGTCGACACCGACCGGACGCTCCAGGCCGACCGGTCGCGTTTCAAACAGCTGATCGAGAACCTCCTCCGCAACGCGATCGAACACGGCGGCGACGACGTGACGGTCACGGTCGGCGAACTCGACGGAGGGTTTTTTATCGCCGACGACGGCCCCGGGATCCCCGAAGAGCGCCGCGGGCAGGTCTTCGACGCCGGCTACTCCGAGCACGAGTCGGGCACCGGCTTCGGGCTCAGCATCGTCCAGCGGATCGCCGAGGCCCACGACTGGGCGGTCCGGGCGACAGAAAGCGACGAGGGCGGCGCCCGGATCGAGTTCACCGGCGTCGAGTTCCTCTGGGCGTAGCGACCGGCGACGCGGGGCGAGTCACAGCTCGGCGAGTATCTCGACGTCGCCCGCCTCGTTGACGGCGATGAGGAGCTCGCCCTCACAGCCCTCGATCCGCGTTCCGGCGGTCGTCGCCGCTCGGTCGCTCTCCCGCACCGCGGTCACCGGGTCCTCCCCGTCTGTCAGCCCGCACTTGACGCCGACCGTCCCCGGAGCGAGCGACAGCACGATCACCGAGCCGTCGTCCCTGAG
>NZ_JAQCNO010000017.1 GCF_028274965.1 Natronomonas sp.
TCGGTCGCGGACTCGACGGCCTCGCGTTTGACCGCCGCGGGGTCGAGGATGCCGTGCTCGACGGGATCGCCGACCTCGCCGGAGCGACCGCCGCTTATCAGACCGGCCCGCCCCTCGGCGTCGTGCGTCGACCGGAGATCCACGAGGGCGTCGATCGGGTCCATGCCGGTGTTCTCCGCGAGCGTGCGCGGGAGCACGTCGACGGCGTCGGCGAAGGCCTCGATCGCGAGCTGCTTGCGGCCCTCGACGCTCGCGACGCTCGTTCGGATGTGATCGGCGATCGCGACCTCGGTCCCGCCGGCTCCGGGGACGACGCCGCCGGCGTCGAGGGCGGCCGTCACGACGTCGAGGGCGTCCTCTAAGGCGCGTTCGAGCTCGTCGGTGACGTGTTCCGTCCCGCCGCGGGCGAAGACGGTGACCGTCTCGGCGGCGGCGCCGCCCTCGATGAACGCGAGGTCGTCCTCGCCGTAGCTCTCGACGCGAACGGTGTCGGCCTCGCCGAGGTCGCCGTCCTCAAGATCCTCAAGCGTCCCGACCGTCCGCGCACCTGTCGCGCGCGCGATCGAGCGCGCCTCGTCGTCGTCGACGGAATCGAAGGCCAACACGCCGTGTTTCGCGAGATACGAGGCGACGAGATCGTCGACGTCCCCGGTCACGAAGGCGACGTCGACGCCGGCGTCGGCGACCGAGTCGGCGTAATCGCGGAGTTCGGCCTCCTCGGCCTCGATGGCGCTGTTGAGCTGATCGACGTTCGAGATGTCGTACTCGGCGTCGATCTCGGCCTCGCGGACCTCGAGATCGAGATCGAGCACGCCGATCGCGACCTCGGCGACGCTCGTGGGCATGTCCTCGTGGAGCGGCTCCTCCTCGCTGATGACGCCCTGGACGAGTTCGGTCGCGGACGCCCCGGCGCCCGTCTGCGTCCGGATCGAGATCGCGTCGCGGTCGACGCCGGACTCGGATCGGACCTGCCGGATCGCGGCGACGATGGTCTCGGCGAGCGCCTCGGCGTCGATGTCGCCGGTCCCCTTGCCGGTCATCGACGACTCGGCGACCGACGCGAGCACGTCGTCGTCAAGCTCGTCGGTCAGTGTCTGCGATTCGATCGCCTCCACGGCGAGCCGGGAGGCCTCCTGGTAGCCCTCGACGATGGTCGTCGGATGGATGTCGTCGTCGATGAGGTCCTCGGCCTGCGCGAGCAGCTGCCCCGCCAGAACGGAGGCCGTCGTCGTCCCGTCGCCGACCTCCTCCTCTTGGGTCTCGGCGACCTCGACGATCATCTGTGCCGCGGGGTGCTCGATGTCCATCTCCTGGAGGATCGTCGCGCCGTCGTTCGTGATGACGACGTCGCCGGAGTCCGAGACGAGCATCTTGTCCATCCCGCGGGGTCCGAGGGTGGTGCGTACCGACTCGCTCACGGCCTTGCCGGCCGTGATGTTCGACGACTGAGCGTCCTTGCCGCGCGTACGCTCGCTGTCCTCGCTGAGAATGAAAAGCGGCTGTCCGCGCCGCTGGCGCATCTGCTGTGACATGTTCACTGATATGTCGTCAGCGGTTCTATATAAAGTCTTCGCAACAGCCGGAGGACGGGGGGCGTTCACACGGCCGAATTCGGCCGGCTTTTTATCGCCTGTCGTGGACCGTGACCGCCCGGTCGGTGCGGGCCGAGACGCCGCGTGGGTTCCGCCGCGGACTCCGGTCGCTGTAGCGGGCCCGGAGCCCGTCGACGTACCCCTTCGTGCCGCCGATGACGACGTCGCGGCCGTTCCCGAACCAGCTCGAGGGCCTGAGATCACCGCTCACGACGCCTCTGAGGGCCGCGCTCGCGTCCATCGCGGCGTGTCGGACCGTCCTGAGCGGCACCGTCGGGTTGACGCCGTAGTTCTTCGCCAACCGATACGAGAGCGACCGGTAGCGCCTCCGCCAGTCGCGCTCGGTCGACCCGCCGTCGGCGGCGGCCTCCCGCGAGACGCACATCTCCGTCTCCCAGGCGACCTCGTACCCGAGCCCGGCGATCCGGTGGGCGGCGTCGCGGGAGCCCCCGATCTCGAGGTACTCGTCGAACCCGTCGATGGCGTCCACGAGATCGCGGCTCAACGCCACGTTCCCGCCGTCGAAGTACGTAACCTCCCGCCCGCCGATCGTCCTCGTTTCTACGGTGTCCGTCGCAACGCCCGCCCCGAGGCGCTCGTGTGTCGGTCCGGTGGCGGCGTCGGCCTCCGAGAGCGCCCCGGTCACCGCGTCGAGCCACCCGGGCTCGACGGTCATCGTCGGGTCGACGAACGCGACGGCGTCGCCCTCGACGCGCTCGAGCCCGGCGTTGCGGGCGACGTTGACGTTGCGGTCGTCGATCCCCACGAGCACGTCGACGTCCTCGCGCTCTCTGACCATCCCGCTCGTTCCGTCGGTAGAGGGCCCGTTGACGACGACGAGCTCCGAGGGCGCTTCGGCGGCGACCGCGTCGAGACAGCGCCGGAGCTCGTCGCGGTCGTTCAGGGTCGGGACCACTACCGAGATATCCATACCGCTACGTAGCGGGGCCGACGATCAAAAACCCCGTGGCTGCGCGTTCACCCCGGGACCCTGGCGTCCCAGTAGGAGACCGACGCGATCCGATCGCCGACCGCCGTCTCTCCCAGCGACGTGTCGAGCGCCCGAAACGGGCTCGCGACGCGCCTCGAGATCGCCCGATAGAACCCGTAGGGGAGGACGAAATCGTGATCGACGCCCGCGACCTCAAGGCCCGAGCCGACGACGAGCTCCCTCGCCTCCCGGCCCGAGTAGAGCCGCGACCCCATCGGCAGCGCCCAGTTGTACACCGAGCGGGCCGAATACCGGTTGAACGTGTCGAAAAACACCTGCCGCTTCGTCACCCGGCGCATCTCCCGGATGAACCCCTCGGGGTCCGGCGCGAGGTGGAAAAACCGCATCGCGAAGACGGCGTCGAAGTGGTCGTCGGGGAACGGGAGCCGACCGGCGTCGCCCTGCATGAACTCGAGGTCGCCGCCGACGCCGGTCGCGGCGGCCTTCCGTCGGCCCTGTTCGAGCATCGCCTCGGAGATGTCCATCCCGACGATGTCCGCCCCCCGGCCGGCGAGCATCACGGTAAAGCGCCCGGTCCCGCAGGCGACCTCGAGTATCCGCTTGCCCTCAAGCGGTGCCAGCGCGTCGAGTACGGCCTCCTTCTCGCGGCGGTCGATGAACTGCCCGCCGCCGGTGAAGCGCTTGTCGTCGTACGCCTCCGCGACGTCGTTCTCCTGGTACCACTCCTGTCCCTTCACGCTGTCCGACACCACCCTCCGGGGAACCAAAAGGATGCTGGATGCGCCCGACCGCCTGCCGACGCCCCGACCGCTCGGGTCCCCCTTATACACTCCAATGTGTTCGTATTGTTTGATCACACATGTAGCGAAGCTTTACCAACGGGTTCCGAGCACACGCGGTATGAGCACGACGACGGAGGACGGCTCACGCCGGACCGACTCGCCGCTGGCCGACCCGGAGTTCCGCGACACGCTTCGGGAACTCCCGCCGAGCGCGAAACTGGTAGCGCGGGTGCTCGGGGACGCCTCACCGCTCTCGCAGGGGCAACTCGCCGAGGAGTCGCTGCTCCCCGACCGGACGGTTCGGTACGCGCTGAACCGCCTCGAGGAACACGACCTCGTCGACTCGCGGCACTCGTTTCGGGACGCCCGACGGCGCGTCTACTTCCTCGCGCGGTGACCGTTTCCACCGACTCCCGCCGCCCGCCGTCGGGGCCGATCGCCCGGGGCGGTTAGGACCCCGTCTCCCCGAACCCGACGGCCTCGGCGTCGGCACTGGCCCGCTTGGCGGCCGCATCGACATCGAACTCCGCGACGACCTCCCCGTCGCGCACCAGCGGTTCGAGCAGCGCCTCGCCCGCTTTTTGCCCCTCGTCGTCGGCCAACGCGACGTGGTGGCCCCCGTCGGGCGTCCGGTACACCTCCTTTTTGCCGGACAGCTTCCCCCGCTTTGCCGTCGGGGTCCCGTCGACCTCGACGATGTCGAGCGCGAAGTCGACCGGATCGGCGTTCGTGACGTGGCTCCCGACGCCGAAGCCGTCGACGACGTCCGCGAGACGCCGGATCTCCGCCGGCGTGATCCCGCCGCTGACGAGGACATCCACGTCCCCGTGGCCGCGCTCGTTCAGCTTCCACCGCGTCTCGCGGACGATGTGCCGGAGATCCCCCCGGCGCGACCCCGTCGTGTCGAGCCGGACGCTGTCGAAGCCGAGCTCGGCGGCCCGGACGGCCTCGTCGACCTCGTCGTCGTACGTGTCACACAGCGCGATGCGGGGCACGTCCGGTCCGACGGCGTCGTCGAACGCGCGCCAGGCCTCCTCTTGGTTTCCCGCCCCGAAACAGAGCATCAGCGCGTGCGGCATCGTCCCCGACGGCGCCCGGTCCATCAGCTCGCCGGCGGCGACGTGTGAGAACCCGTCGAACCCGCCGATGAGGGCGCTGCGGTCGACCGTCCCCGCGACGGCGGGGTGGACGTGTCGCGCGCCGAAACTCAGAAGCGACGCCTCCGGCGCCGCCCGCCGCGCTCCCAACGCGGCGGTCGCCATCGCCGTCGGGTGTGAGAGGAACCCGAGGAGGGCGGTCTCGAGCCGGCAGAACTCCAGGTACGGCCCTTCGATCCGGAGGACCGGGCCGCCGTCGAAGAGCGTCCCTTCGGGGAGCGCGTCGGCGTCCACGTCGCGGCCCGCAAGCAGCCGGGCGGCGTCCGCCACGCCCGCGAGGAGCTCGAACTCGCCGGTCGGAAACTGGTCGGCGGTCACCTCCGCGACGACCTCCGGGTCCCGCCCGGCGTGCTCTAAGGCCTCCTCCGTCCGGAGAAAGTACGCGTCGGTCGCCCGCCCCTGTTCGATCGCTGCGTCGGGGACGATGTCGAACATACCGGTCCGTATCGCGGCGCGGATAAAAGACTGCGCTTACTCCGCCGTCGGATCGGCCTCGGTGACGGCCTCGAGCAGCGCGTCGGCGTCGGCGTCGACCCCCTGTCGGGCGAAGAACGCGGCGACGTTGTGACAGTCCCGCTCGAGGAGGCTCCGGCTGTTCGGGTGATGGACCGTGACCGCCTGTCCGAGGTCCAGAAAACAGAGCTCCCCGTCGTGGACGACGACGTTGTACTCCGAGAGGTCGCCGTGGACGAGTCCCGACCGGTAGAGCCGACGCATGTACTCTCGGACGACCTCGTAGGTCGTCTCGGGGTTCTCGACGCGGACCTCGTTGAGCCGCTTCGCGCGGTCGTTCTCGGCGCCGAGGTACTCCATCACGAGGACGTTCCGCTCGATCGCGATCGGGTTCGGAACCCGGACGCCGCCCTCGCGTGCGCGCTTGAGGTTCGCGAACTCCTTTTTCGTCCACGCGACGACGACCTTCTTTTTGTCCGATCCGATCCCCTCGAAGCGGGGGTCGCCGTCGAGGTACTCCCGCATGTGCCGGAAGTCGGAGGCGTTGATACGGTAGACCTTCACGGCGACCTCGCCGTCGGGCGCTAACGCGGTGTAGACGTTCGCCTCCTTGCCGGTCGAGATCGCCCCGCCGAAGGCGTCGACGTACCCGTCCTGTACCAGCTTGTACAGCGCGCCAAGGGTGGCGTCGTCGAACACCGACGCCTCGACTTTAAACTGCTCTGTGTTCTTGATCCGCTTTCTGAACTCGAGGAACTCCCGGTCCTGTCTGCGGGCGATCCGGTCGGCCTCCGTGTCCGCGACGTCGATCTCCTCGAACTCGTCGCCGACCGGTTCGCCCTCCTCGATCTCGAGCAGACCGTGTTCCTCGCTCATTCCCTAACGGTAGGCGCCGCCGCCTGAAATCCCCACCGGTCGAGCCACCGCGACGCCCCGGGCGGGGACGCCGACCGCCTGCGGCGTTTCGATCTACCGCTCTTCGATCGGCGTGACGGTCCGATCGGCCGGCCCGGCGTACCGCGAGCGCGGGCGGATGAGGCGGTTGTCGTCGTACTGTTCGAGGACGTGGGCGATCCACCCGCCGACGCGGCTCATCGCGAAGATCGGCGTGTAGATGTCGACCGGGATCCCCATCTGGTAGTACGTCGACGCGGAGTAGAAATCGACGTTCGGCGCGAGCCCCTTCTCGTCGGTGAGGTGCTCCTCGAGGGTCGTCGAGTACTCGTACCACTTCATGTCCCCGGCCTCGCCAAGCGCCTTCGATTGCTCGCTCAGGATCGTCGCCCGCGGGTCCTTGACGCTGTAGACGCGGTGGCCGAACCCGGGCACGCGGCGGCCCTCGTCGATCGCGTCGACGGCCCACTGGAGGGGGTCCTTATCAGAGTCGTCGACCTCCTTGAGCATCTCCATGACGTCCTGGTTGGCCCCGCCGTGGAGGCTCCCCGAGAGCGTCCCGATCGCCGAGGTGACCGCGGCGTGGAGGTCGGCGAGCGTCGAGGACGTGACCCGAGCGGAGAACGTCGAGGCGTTCACCCCGTGGTCGGCGTGCAACACGAGCGCCATGTCGAACGTCTCGGCGAGGACCTCGTCGGGCACCTCGCCGTTGAGCATGTACAGGAAGTTGCTCGCGTGTCCGAGGTCGGTTCGGGGCTCGACCGGGTCCTCGCCGTCCCGAAGCCGGGCGAACGCCGCGAGCGCGGTCGGGATCTTCGCCGTGATCCGGCGTCCCTTCCGGACGTTCGCGTCGACGTCGGTCGGATCGGCGTCCGCGTCCGGATCGTACGCCGAAAGCGTCGAGACGATCGTCCGGAGCGCCGCCATCGGGTTCTCGTCGGCCGCCGCGAGGTCCTCGATGAGGCGGTAGACCCCCTCATCGAGCTGTCGCTCCTCGGCCATGGCCTCCTCGAACGCCGACAGCTCCTCGGCGGTCGGCAACTCGCCGTGCCACAGCAGGTACACGACCTCCTCGAAACTCGCGTTCCGCGCCAGGTCGTCTATGCTGTACCCGCAATAGACGAGTCGTCCATCGTCGCCGCCGATGTAACTCAGCGACGATTCGGCGACGAGAACGCCCTCCAACCCTTTTTTGAGTTCCTCGGACATGTACGGAGGATTCCTATGCCCGGGAGAAAAGGGTTATTATTTGTGAAAAACGCCGCGTCCGAACCGCGAACGCCCGGGTTCGTCCGCTGCGGAAAACGCAGCGGGTATCAGTAGGCATAATAGCGCAGACCGATGGAGTACCGGTAATGACCACTCTCGGCACCGCGAGCGCGTCCCCCGGCGAGATGGACACGGGGCGGCTCCGGGTCGGCGAAGCGAGAGACGGCTCGGAGGTCGGGCTCCCGGTCGCGGTCGTCAACGGCCGACGCGACGGCAAGACGCTGTACGTCCAGGCCGTCTCCGACGGGGACGAACTCAACGGGCTCGGCGTCGTCCAGCGGCTCGTCCCCCAACTCGACCCCGAGGAACTTTCCGGTGAGATCCTCGTCGTCGGTGTCGTGAACCTCTATGGCTTCCGAAGCGCCGAACACCGCAACCCGATCGACGACACGAAGCTCAACCGGACCTACCCGGGCAACGATTCGGGGACGGCCTCGGAGCGCATCGCCGCGGCGACGTTCGAGGCGGTGGGTCGGTCGGACCTCGTGTTGGACCTCCATCAGGGCTCGACGTCGTGTATGATAAACGAGACCCGCGTTCGGTGCGGGTCGCGCCACCGGCTCCACCGCGACTGTCTCGAACTCGCGAAGGTGTTCGGCTGCGGGTACATCCTCGACCGGAAGGGTCCCGACGGGCAACTCGCCCGCGCCGCCCCGGACGAGGGGATCCCGGCGATCGACCCCGAACTCGGGGGCTCCGTCGGCTGGGACGAGGCGTCGATCCGGAAGGGCCTCAAGGGCGTGTTCAACGTCCTCTACCGGTACGGCTTCCTCGATGGGGGCATCACCACCGAACCCCAGACCCGCGCGACCGGGTTCAGACAGTACGGCTCGCCGACCGGCGGCCTCGTGAAATTCGACGTCGAACTCGGCGAGGACGTCAGCCGCGGCGAGACGCTGTTCGAGATCACGGACCCGTTCGGAACCGTCAAACAGCAGGTGACGGCCGACTCGAGCGGGATCCTCTGGCGACACCGCCGGCTCCCACAGGTCGCCACCGGCGAGTACGTCTGTTCGGTCGGCACCGACCTCGACGAGTACTGAGCCCCGTTATTTATGTCCGATACCGCGCCCAGACCCGGCGTGTCCTGACCCTCTGTCGGCGACGACCGAGGCGGTTGTGCGGACCGTCGTCGCCGATCGCCGCGGCCCGCCTGTTCGCCCGCCCGAACTGACAAGACCGACCGCCGGTAACGCACACGCATGTCACTGCGCTGCCCGGCGTGTGCGGACACGTACGAAGACCGGTGGCGGTGTCGCTGCGGCGAGCCGCTCCGCTTTGCCGACCGCCCGCGCCCGTCGGCGACCGCGCCGGCCGCCGCCGACATCGACCCCGCCGAGGGGCTGTGGGCGTTCTCCGAGTTCCTCCCGATCGAGCGCCGCGTCTCGCTCGGCGAGGGCTACACGCCGCTCGTCGACGCGTCGGCGTGGGACGCGTCGTTCAAACTCGAGTACGTCTTTCCGACGGGATCGTTCAAAGACCGGGGCGCTACGACCACGCTCTCTCGGGCGGTCTCTCTCGGCGTCGATCGCGTCATAGAGGACTCCTCCGGCAACGCCGGCGTCGCCATCGCGACGTACGCCGCCCGCGCCGGGATCCCGGCCGAGATCTACGTCCCGAGGGACGCGAAGGAGTCCAAACTCTGTGCGATCCGCCGTGCCGGCGCGGATACGGTCCGAATCGACGGACCCAGGGAGACCGTGACCGAGGCCTGTCTCGACAGCGTCCGACGCGGCGAGGGGTGGTACGCGAGCCACGCCTGGAACCCGGCGTTCGTCTGCGGCACGGCGACGATGGCCTACGAGATCGCCGCACAGCGGGGCTGGTCAGCCCCCGACGCCCTCGTCGTCCCGCTCGGACACGGGACGATGTTCCTCGGGGCCTATCGGGGGTTCGAGCGGCTCCTCGAGATCGGCTGGATCGATCGGCTACCGAGGCTACTCGGCGCGCAGGCGGCCGGATACGCGCCCATCGCCGACGCGCTCGACCGCGACGCGGCGGCGTCGGCACACAACGCCGCGGCCGACGGGATCCGGATCCGCGAACCGGTGCAGCGCTCGGCGATACTGGCGGCCATCGAGGCGTCGAACGGGGACGCCATCGCGGTCACCGAGTCCGAGACGCTCTCGGAGCTGGATCGGCTCCACGACGCGGGGTTTTACACGGAGCCGACGTGCGCCGTTGCCCCCGCCGCGCTCCGGACGTACCGGGAGCGCGGCGTCATCGATCCCGACGACGACGTCGTCGTGGCTCTCTCGGGAAGCGGCCTGAAGCAGTAACCCGCCGCACCGGGGCCGTCTCAGCGCTCGCAGTGCGTCTCCGCGTCGAACCCGCCCCTGACGAGCGGTTTCGCGATGTGTCGTCGCGCCCGCGGGGGCACCTCATACCACCCCGCCTCGAGGTCCCGTTCGATCCGCCGTTCGCGTCTCCCGTCGGCGGCGGTCCCGCAGTCGCGACACCGGTACCCCTGGTCCCGCCCGGCCGACTCCATCGTTCGCTTGCAGTCCGGGCAGACCGGCGTCAGCCGCTCTACCCGGACGAGATCGCGGACGGCGAGCTTTTCGAGCTTCAGCGTCCCGTCGGTGACCTCGCCGCAGACCACGAGCTCGTCCCCGACGCGGAGCCGCCGGACCACGTCCCGGAACCGCTTTGTCGGCTCGAACGCGACGCACTCGATCGCCGCTCCGTCGTCGCTGAGCCCGAAGAACACGTGGCCGCCGCGTCGCGTCTCCGGGGCCGAGGCGACCGTCCCGCCGACCCGGTAGGCGTACCCATCGCGAGCGCCGGCCGCCGTTCCGCGCCGGAGATGCCCGTCCGTCCCCTGGTTCGTGACGAACGTCCGCGATCGATCGATCGGCTCGCTCTCGATCCGATCCGCGACGCCCTCGCAGGCCTCCGCCTCGTCGCCCCGGATCCCGTAGAGCACCGGTCCCGGCGTCCGCGGCACGCAGACGACCTCGCCGGCACCGCGATCGACGGTGTCCCAGACCTCCGGATAGAACGCCTCCGCGGCCTCGAACACGCTCTCGGCGTCCACGGCTCGGTCCGTTCCCCAGCGCCGCCGCTCGCGGTAGGCGATGCGCTCGTACGTCCACTCCTCGAGCGCCCGCCACGCGCCGACCGCCGCGAGCGCACCGATCACGCCCCGACCGTTCTTCCACCCGCGGGCGCGGTAGCCGCTTCGCTCGACGAGTTCGGTCGCCCGCCGTCGGCGGTGGCGGTCCCGAACGGCCCCGCGGGCGAACGACGCGACCGCGTCCGTCACGGATTCGGGCCGACCGGGCGCGACAACGAGGCCGGGGTTGGTCCGGTCGTCGCCCGTCTCGGCCAACGCGTCGATCACCGATTCCGCGGTGCTAAACGCGGGCTCCGCCGCGGCGTCGGTGTGGATACCGACCGCGGCGTTCCCCCGGGTCTTGTGCTCGATGGCCGGGTTACACCGGACGAGCAGCACCCGCTCGACCGTCCGCCCGCGCGCCTCAAGCCGCCGGGCCACGGCGTCGCCGACGTACGTCGTGCACATACCTCGCTCGCGCGAGTCCGTGTCGTCGATCCCGATGACGGTCACTTCTGCGGCTACGACGCGCCCGAGTAACGGCGTTTCGGTCCGTCCCCGCCGGGCGCGGCCGTTTTCGATCCGAACCGACCGACAGCGGGGAAACGTATTTAAATGGGAAAACATCTATATACCACTATGTCACGATCCGCACTGGTCGGCAATATCACCGCGATGCTCGAAGACGCCGGGTTCACGGTGAGCGATCGGTGTGCGATCCGGCCGAAGAGCTTCGACATCGCGGCGCGCCGGGGGTCGGACGTGCTGCTGTTGAAGGTGCTCGCGAACATCGACGCGTTCGACGGCCACACCGGACGGGAGATGCGCCGTCTCGGCGAGTACCTCGATGCGACCCCGCTCGTCATCGGCCTCCGGACCCGCGACGAGGAACTCGACCCCGGCGTCATCTACTTCCGACACGGCGTTCCGGTGTTCTCGCCGGACACGGCGATGGACCTGTTCATCGAGGAGGTGCCGCCGCTCATCTACGCCGCCCCGGGCGGGCTGTACGTCAACATCGACGGCGATCTGCTCTCGGACGTCCGCTCGGAGAAGGACATGTCCCTCGGGAAACTGGCGAACGAGCTGGGCGTCTCGCGCCGGACCGTCTCGAAGTACGAGGACGGGATGAACGCCAGCGTCGAGGTCGCCGCCGAACTCGAGGACATCTTCGACAGGCCGCTCGCCAGTCCCGTCGAGGTCCTCGACGGTGCCGAGGCGGTCCGCGACGGGGTCGACGACCCCGAGGAGATACAGGCCGACCCCGACGACGCCCGGATCGTCACGGTGCTGACGCGGGTCGGGTTCGAGGTGCACCCGACGCTCCGCGCGCCGTTTACGGCCGTCAGCGAGGACGAGTCCCGCGAGCGCAGGATGCTCACCGGGCACTCGGAGTTCACCCGGACGGCCGAAAAGCGCGCCCGGATCATGTCCTCGGTCGGGCGCGTCACGCGGACCCGTTCCGTGTACGTCGTCGACCGGGCGGGGCGCGAATCCGTCGACGGGACGGCTCTCATCGAGCGCGAGGAGTTCGACCGGATCGACGACCCCGAGGAGCTCGAGAACATCATCCGGGACCGCGGCGAAGTCGAGGCCTGACCCGACGTCCGCTTCCGAAAGCGCCCGATGGCGTCCGTTTTGTGCCATTCTACCATCCGACAGCCGCGCCCGCGCCCCGAGTGTTGTCGCCCGTCGCGGCTCTCGTTTATCGGACACGACACCGAGACCGACGTCGACCGTCGGCTCGCCCGACGGGGTGGATTTGGTATCGCGGTATGGAGTTTATAGATGCCGCAAGCGGCGCTCGGTGCGCTCCGCCCGCCGACGACAACCGCGTCACTCGAGTAATCAAAAAGACGCTCGGCGTGAATTTAGGGGGGATACACAACCGGCGACGCCGTACGCGCACACATGAGCGAGGGAGACGGACCCCACGACGTCCTCCTGGCCGTCGACGAGCGCGGCACGCTCACCGGACGAAACCGGGAGACGGCCGACTCCCTCCGGGGCGACGGGGAGGGCGAGACGGACCGATCCGACGGAACGACGCTCATCGCGCCGGAGGATCGCGAAACCTTCGCCTCGGCCGTCGACCAGGCGCGCGAGACAGGGGTCGCCGGCCCGTTCGAAATCACGCTCACGACGGCCGAATCCCCCGTCGTCCGCGAGGTGATCGCGCGCCGTCTGGACACGCCTGAGGGGGACGTCGTCCGGGTCACCCTCGCCGACGGCGACTGTGAGCACTCGCCGCCGAACCGCGACGCCGAGCCCGCCCCGTTCGTGAGCGCGCTCGTCCACGATTTGCGAAGCCCGCTGAGCACGATCGAGGGGCGACTCGAGTTGGCGCGGGAGACGGGCGACATGACGCATCTCGATCCGATCGGCGGGGAACTCGATCGGATCCGCCGCCTCATCGACGACGTGCTCGCGCTCGCCCGCGGCGGCGAACGGTCCGACGGAACGCACGAGGTGTCGCTCGCCGGTCTCGTCCGCGACGACGCCTGGACGGAGTTCAACGGCGGGAGCGCGTCGCTGGAGACGGGCGACCTCCCGACCGTCACGGGCGATTACGACAGCCTCCGTCGCCTCTTCGAGAACCTCTTTCGGAACGCCGTGGAGTACGGCGGCGAGGGCGTCCGGATCACGGTCGGCCCTCTCGAGGACGGCGCGGGCTTTTTCGTCGCCGACGACGGCCCCGGCATCCCGCGATCGGAGCGCGAGCGCGTCTTCGAGCGGGGTTACTCCGGCGGGAGCGGCACCGGTCTCGGCCTCGCGATCGTCCAGCAGGCCGCGCGCGAACACGGCTGGGGCGTCGCGGTCACCGACGGCGAGGATGGCGGCGCTCGCTTCGAGTTTCGCTTCGGGTGACCGCGCCGGTTTCGCCGCCCGCCGCTTTTCAGAACCCCCGGCACGCGAGAGTCACTCCGTCCGCGGGTCGTGGCTCCGAACGAGCCCCTGTGAGAGGAGCCGGCGCGCGATCACGATGAGTCCGTTCCGGAACCCCCCGCCGAAGACGGCCTGTTCTTCCCGCGTGCCGGGGACGATCGTGCTGACGAGGATCGCCGACCGATCGACGAGGAGCAGTCGCCCAATGACGAGGTCCTCGTCGGCGTTCTCCGCCGCGCGCAGCCAACCGAGCCCCGACAGGAACGTCGTCGCAACCGGCACGGCGTCGTGGATCCGCTCCTCGAGTTCCTCCGTGACCGCACCGATGAGCAGGTCGACGCCCTCGTCGAGCCCGTTGAGGCGCTCGATCAGCTCCTCGGTCAACAGCGTCTCGTCGCCGAGGACCAACACCACCTCCTCGGCGGCGTCCCCGACGAGCGTGTTCGAGCGGCTCGCAATGGCCTCCGTCCCCGACATGCTCCACACCTCCTGGCTGATCTCCTCCGCGTCGGGATCGATCGTCTCGGCGTTCGAAAGCGCCGTTTCGAGGCGTTCGACGCGGGTCTCGTAGCGCTCCCGGAGCGTTTCCGCCGCCTCCTCGAGGGGCACGGCCCGAAACCGCTGTGGGCTCGAGTGTTGGATCTCGACGAGCCCCTGGGCCTCGAGGACGCGGATCGCGTCGTACACCCGCGTCCGGGGCACGTCGGCGGTCTCGCTGAGCTGTTTGGCCGTGCCCGTAGAGAGCTGCGAGAGCCCGACGAAGCACCTGGCTTCGTACTCCTTGAGACCGAGCTGCTGGAGCACCTCGACCGCTTCGTTCGATGCGTTGTCCGTACTCATGTGTCCCAACTCACGACCCGGGCGGACCCGGGAATCCCCGAAATATTGTTCCGCCGCTCAGATAGGTGTTTTCACTGTGAAATGAAAACCGGCGGGACGGCGCCCCCGTTTCGGTCTGGGGGCCGTGCGTCCGGCGGTGCCGACGTACCGGCGGTACGAGCGGTATGAAGCGAACGTAGCTGCCAGCGCGGATCCCGTCGGTCGGTTCGGGACCGATCACCCGGTCCGGATGTAATTCACTCGGTTAATCACAAAAAGACTATTTGCGCCGTCGTCGTACACGTCAATCCGGCGCGCCCCGGAGCGTGTGTCCCAACCGCGACCCGACGCGCGCCGGCCCCGGCCCTCTGCGGCCGGGTTCTCTGCGACGAGCACGGCGATCATGGACTCCGATCCGATCCCCACCGACGATCCGCACGCGGCGGCCATAGAGCAACTCGAACAGTTCGGGCTGAGCGCCTACGCCGCCCGGACGCTCGTGGCGCTTGCGGGCCTCGGCACCGCCACCGCCAAGGACGTAAGCCGGGCCTCCGAGGTGCCGCGAACCCGCGTGTACGACGCGGTGGACGAGCTCCGCGGGCGCGGGCTCGTCGACGTCCAGCAGTCCTCGCCGAAGCGGTTCTGTGCGATCTCGGCCGACACCACGGCCCGGACGTTCGAACGGGAGATGTCCCGCCGGACGTCGGCGCTGCGGACCGCGCTGAACGAACTCGAACCGGTCCGGCGGGACGAAGAACAGCGCGGCGTCTGGACCGTCGACGGGCGGGGTGCGATCACCGACCGCGTGCTGGGCTTTCTCGAGGCGGCCGACGACGAGATCGTCTACATGACCGTCGAGGGCCTGCTCACCGAGGCCATCGTCGACGCGCTCCGCGCCGCCGCCGAACGGGGCGTGACGATCAGCCTCGGCGGCGTCTCCGCGGACGTCCGGGATCGGATCCAACGGGAGGTCCCGGGCGCGACCCTCTTCGATTCGCTTTGGGTCTGGTCGGACACGCCCGCCGGTCGGCTCATGATGGCCGACGGGACGCGGACGCTCGTGAGCGTCCTGACGGACGGCGCGACCGCCGAGTCCGCCGACCCGCGGGCCGAAACGGCGATCTGGGGCGCGGGCGAGACAAACAGCCTCGTCGTCGTACTGCGGGCGATCTTCGCGTGGCGAGCGCGACGCGACGGGGACGGATCAGGGGCGTAGACGCGGCCCGCGAGTTCACCGCGGCGAGACGCGACCTCCGAGCTTCGGGCGCGGACGCGCAGTCGCCCTGCCGTCCCGCGAAGCCGAAGGGCGTTTCAACCGCCGCCACCGAAGCCACCACATGACAGAGACGATCCGGCTCGCGACTCGGGGGTCGCAACTGGCTCTGCGGCAGGCCCGACACGTGGCCGAGATCCTCGAGACCCGCCGCCGGAGCACCGAACTCGTCGAGGTCGAGACGACGGGCGACGCCGTCCGCGACGAGTTGATCCACCGACTCGGGAAGACCGGGGCCTTCGTCAGGAGCCTCGACGAGAAGGTGCTCGACGGCGACGTCGACGCCGCCGTCCACTCGATGAAGGACATGCCGACCGACTTCCCCGACGGACTCGTCGTCGCCGGCGTCCCCGAGCGGGCCACCTCGATCGACGTTCTCGTCACGCCCGAGGGGGCCGCGCTCGGTGACCTCCCGGAGGGCGCGACCGTCGGGACCTCGAGTCTCCGCCGGAAGGCACAGCTGCTCGCCTCGCGCCCCGATCTCGCGGTCGAACCGCTCCGCGGGAACGTCGACACCCGGGTCCAGAAGCTCCTCGCGCCCGCGCTGCGGGCCGAACGCGAACGCCGGATCGAGGCCGCCACGGAGGACGACGAGGACGGAGACGAGGACGAGGAGGACGCCGACGCGACCTACGACCGCACGCCCGAGGAGTGGCTCGAGGACCTCTCCGAGCTCGAACGGGGCGCGCTCGAGCGGGAGCCGGGGACGGAGTTCGACGCCATCGCGCTCGCGGAGGCAGGGCTCGTCCGGATCGGGCTGGCCGACACCGTCCCCTACCGGGAGCTCCCGCGGCCGTTTCTCTCCGCGCCGGGACAGGGGGCGCTCGCGGTGACGGCGCGCGACGGCGGCCTCGCGGAGTCGCTGTCCGACGCCCTCGATCACCCCCGCTCCCGGGTCGAAACCACCGTCGAGCGGACGATCCTGGGCGCCCTCGGCGGCGGCTGTGTCGCTCCGATCGGCATCTACGCGGTCGTACAGGGCGAACACGTCCAGACGCGGGTTCGGGTCCTCTCGCAGGACGGGACCGAGGAGATCGAGGCGACTCGGGATCTCCCGATCGAGACCCACCCCGAGGCGGCCCGCGAGTTCGCCGCGGACCTCGACGCGCGCGGCGCCGGCGAGCTCATACGGCGCGCCCGGAGGGAAGCGTGAGCGGTACCGTCTATCTCGTCGGGAGCGGCCCCGGCGACCCGGAACTGCTGACGGTCAAGGCCCAACGGCTGCTCGAGGAGGCCGACGTGGTCCTCCACGACAAACTCCCCGGCCCGGAGCTGCTCGGCTCGATCCCGGCGGACAAACGCGAGGACGTCGGCAAGCGCGCCGGCGGCGAGTGGACGCCACAGGAGTACACGAACCGGCGGCTGGTCGAGCTCGCCGAAGCCGGACACACCGTCGTCAGGCTCAAAGGCGGCGATCCGTTCGTCTTCGGGCGGGGCGGCGAGGAGGCCGAACACCTCGCCGAACACGGGATCGACTTCGAGTACGTGCCCGGCGTGACGAGCGCGATCGCGGGCCCCGGCGTCGCCGGGATCCCGGTCACGCACCGCGATCACACCTCCTCGGTCTCCTTTGTCACCGGCCACGAGGACCCGACGAAAGACGAGTCGGCGATCGACTGGGCGGCGCTGGCCGACACCGGCGGCACCATCGTCGTCCTGATGGGCGTCGGGAAGCTCCCGATGTACACCGCGGAGCTGCTGTCGGCCGGCATGGACCCCGAAACCCCGGTCGCGCTGGTGGAGCGGGCGACGTGGCCCGACCAGCGGATCGGGCTCGGGACGCTCGAGACGATCGTCGAGGTCCGCGACGACGCGGGGATCGAACCGCCCGCGATCACGGTGATCGGCGGCGTTGCGGCGACGCGGTCCCGCGTTCGTGCGTTCCTGAAAAACGGCCCCGATCCGGGGGACGACGCGGAATAAACCACATGTCACTACATCAAACCGACCCGAACGGGGGGACGGCGTGACCCCGACGGTCGCCTTTTTTCGTCCGGACGACGAGCGGGCGGCCGAGGCCGAGCGCGCGCTCGGAGGCCTCGGCGTCGAACCGCTGTCGGACCCGATGTTGGCCATCGAGCCGACGGGCGCCAGCGCCCGATCCGACGCCGAGTTCACCGTGCTGACGAGCAAGACCGGCGCGGAACTCGTCTCGGAGACGGCGTTCTCGCCGGCGGGCGAGCTCGTCGCGATCGGCGCCTCGACCGCCGAGGCGATCGAGGCCGCCGGGTACGACGTCGATCGCGTCCCCGCGGAGTTCTCCTCGGCGGGCCTTCTGGCCGAACTGTCCGACGAGGCGGCGGGCGCACGCGTCGAGATCGCCCGCTCGGATCACGGCTCCGACGTGCTCCTCGAGGGGCTGAACGACGCCGGCGCGTACGTCCACGAAACGGTCCTCTACCGGCTCGTGCGGCCCGACGACGCGGGGCGATCGACCGTCGTCGCCGCCGAGGGCGGCCTCGACGGCGCGTGTTTCACCTCCTCGCTGACCGTCGAGCACTTCCTCGAGGCGGCGGCTGATCGGGGGGTCCGCTCGGAGGCGATCGCCGGGCTGAACGACGCCGTCGTCGGCGCGATCGGCCCTCCGACCGAACGCGCCGCCCTCGAGCGCGGGATCGACGTGGACGTCGTCCCCGACACGGCGGGCTTCGAGGCGCTCGCGAGGGCGGTCGTCGAGCGCCTCTGAAGCGCGGTCTTTCCGCCGCCGCGACCGTTCGGCCGCCGCGACCGAAACGAGAGCTTTTGACCGCGGAGACGAAAGGCGGCGCATGGACGCGCCGCTTTGGACGGACAAGCACGCGCCGGGGCTCTCGGAACTCCCGCAGACGGAGGTCAGAGATCACGTCGCGCGCGCGGTCGAGGAGCCGATGAACCTCGTCGTCTTCGGCTCCCGCGGCGTCGGAAAAACGGCTGCGGTCGGCGCGCTCGCGGCCGAGACCCACGCCGACCCGGACAACGACTTCGTGACGATCAACGTCGCCGACTTCTTCGGCCGAACGAAAAAGGAGATCAGAAACGACGAGCGCTTCGGGGGCTTTCTGGAGGGCCGTTCGAAACTCTCGAAGCGCGACATGATCAGCCACGTCCTGACCGAGCAGGCCGCCTACCAGCCGGTCTCGGGGGATTTCAGGACGATCCTGCTCGACAACGCCGAGTCGATCCGCGAGGACTTCCAGCAGGCGCTGCGACGGGTGATGGAGCGACACTACGAGACGACGCAGTTCGTCATCGCGACGCGGCAGCCCTCGAAGCTCATCGCCCCCATCGAATCGCGGTGTTTCCCCGTCCCGGTGCGGGCCCCGACCCACGAGGAGACGGTCGCCGTCCTCGAGCGGATCGTCGAACGCGAGGGCGTCGCCTACGACGCCGAGGGCCTCGAGTACGTCGCGGGGTACGGCGACGGGAACCTGCGGCGGGCGATCCTCGGCGCACAGACCGCCGCCGAGGAGGAGGACGCGGTGACGATGCAGGCCGCCTACGACGCCCTCGGCGACATCGGGATCCGCGACGACGCCGAGTCGATCCTCGCCGACGCCGACGAGGGGAACTTCGAGGACGCGAGAGGCGGGCTCGACGACCTCCTCTACGACGAGGGCTACGACGGCGGGGAGGTCCTCGAGGAGCTGCTCGCGGCCGCCCGGAGCCGGTACGCCGGCGACGAACTCGCCCGCGTCCACGCCGTCGCCGGCGACGTCGACTTCGAGATGGCGAGCGGGACCACGGATCGGGTCCACCTCGGCCGCCTCCTCGCGGAGCTCGGCCGATGACGAACCTCGGCCGGATCGCGCCCTCGGAACCGGTCTTCGGCGTCTGCCGCCCCGGCCACCTCGGGGCCGACCTCGGGGAGTGGAGCGACGCCCTCGAGGCCGCGGGGATCGGGACCGTCGTCTGTCTGCTCTCGGAGTCCGAGGCGGCGCGGTACGACCTCCCCGGGGCGTACGCCGAGCGGTTCTCGACGGCGCACGCCCCGATCCGCGACCGACACCTCCCCGCCCCCGAAACGCTCGCGGCGGCGCTTTCGGCGATCCGGCGGGCCGAGGCGGCTGGCGAGCGGTGTGCGCTGCACTGCAACGCCGGCCTCGGCCGGACGGGGATCGTCTCGGCGGCGTGGCTCTGCCGGGAGCGCGGCTACGATCCCCGCGATGCGGTCTCGACGGTCGAAGCCGCACACAGGACGCCGAGGGAGGCCGTCCGGTGGGGCAACGCGACGACCGAGGAGTTACTCGCGCTCATCGGCTGACCGACGCGCCGCGCTCACGCGAGGACGTGGACGTGTCTGACCAGCGAGGCGTGTACCGGCCGCTCGAAGCGGTCGGTGACGCGCCACCCGGCCGACTCCGCCGCCGCCGCCCACGACCGGTCGCCGACGAGGACCGCCCGCGTCCCGACGCGGCGCGCCTCTGTGAGGGCCCCGCCGACGAGCCCCTCGAGGGACCCGGCCTCGACCTTCGATTGGCGACCGTAGGGCGCGTCGAACACGACGCCGTCGAAGCCGCCGTCGGCGAACGGCAGGCTCGTCGCGTCCCCACACACGACGGACCCACGCTCGAGGTACCGCCGGAGGTTCCGTTCGCTCCCGGCGACCATCCGCCGCTGTGCGTCGACGCCGACGACGTCGGCCCCGGCGAGTCCGGCCTCAACGAGGACACCGCCGGTGCCGCACATCGGATCGAGGATCCGCCGTCCCGGGCCGGCGCCGGCGATGTTCGCAAGCGCGCGGGCGTCCATCGGGGCCATGCTCCCCGGCTGGAAGAACGGCTTTTTCGTCGGCTTCCGGGCCGCAAATCCGCGAATCGCCCCGGTTTCGAGCCACCCGAGGGCCGCCAGCCCATCCGAAAAGAGCGCGACGAGCGTGTGCGTCGGGTCCTCGAGATCGACGCCGAACCCCCGATCGACGAGGACGCTCCCGAGTCGTCGCTCGACCGCCTGCGTGTCGACCCCCGAGAGGCCACGCACGTCCCGACACCGGACGGCGACGGTCCCGCTCCTGTCGGTTCCGGTCGTCTCCGCGAGCGCGGCCGCGGCGTCGATCCCCGGGTCGCACGTGCCCACCAGCCGACAGACGCGGCGGGTGTACGCGAGCGTCTCCGCCCGCTCGACGCCGCGGGCGGTCCCGAGTCCCGGCGCGAGGAGTCCGACGCCGGAGCCGCGACTCGCCGCCTCGCGGAGCGCGAAGCCGTCGTCCTCGCCGACGAACTCAAGGAGGTACACGCCTGCTGTTCGCCGCCGGCCGAAAATAAGCGGCGCGATCTGCGGCTCGCGGAGCCGGTGTGCATCCCGACTGCCGGGACCACCCACATTTATAAATCTTAAATACGTGTTTTAAGTCGAGTCATGCAGGACCCAAAAGAGACTATCAATATCGAGAACGTCGTCGCCTCGACGGGTATCGGTCAGGAGCTCGATCTGCAAAGCGTCGCCATGGACCTGGAGGGCGCCGACTACGACCCCGAGCAGTTCCCCGGTCTCGTCTACCGAACGCAGGAGCCGAAGTCGGCCGCGCTCATCTTCCGATCGGGCAAGATCGTCTGCACCGGCGCGAAGTCCACCGACGACGTCCACGAGTCGCTGCGGATCGTCTTCGGTAAGCTCCGGGACCTCGAGATTCAGGTCGACGAGGACCCCGAGATCGTCGTCCAAAACATCGTCACGAGCGCCGATCTGGGCCGGAACCTCAACCTCAACGCGATCGCCATCGGCCTCGGCCTGGAGAACATCGAGTACGAACCCGAACAGTTCCCCGGCCTCGTCTACCGGCTTGACGACCCCGACGTGGTCGCGCTGCTTTTCGGCTCCGGCAAGCTCGTCATCACCGGCGGCAAGGAGCCCGACGACGCGAAGGAGGCCGTCGACAAGATCGTCTCCCGGCTCGAGGAACTCGGCCTTCTCGACGGGTGAGTCCGAGCCCCGAGCGCCCGCCGATACCGTCGCCCCGCTCCCGTCGCTGTCCCCGTTTCCGCCCCCGACCGACGCCCGATCGTCACGGGCGATCGACGCTCGATAATAGGCCCTGTCCGCGACTCGCCGGCTGAAACCGCCGCCAAACCGGGTCCGGCGTTGATACGACCTCGTTCTGACATCGCCGCTATGTCCGACGGAACGTCCGACGACGGGGGGTCTCCGATCCGTCGTCTGTACGCCGCGGTGGGGAATCGGTACGCGTTCAAGATCGGGGGCGTCGTCCTCGTCGCCCGAGAGCGAAAACGAGGCGATGGCGGAGATCGGCCGGGCGCTCAACGGGATGCTCGAGGACATCGAGACGGTCGTCTCGGAGATACAGGCGGTCGCCGAACAGGCCGACTCGACACAGGAGGTCGTCGCCGCGGTCGAAGACGTCGCGGGCGTCAGCGAGCGGACCGCCGAGGAGGCACAGACGGTCTCGGCGGCGGCCGAAGAGCAGACGAGCGCGATCGAGCAGGTCTCCGACAGCGCCGACTCCCTCTCGGGGCGGGCCGACGACCTCCGGTCGCTCGTCGATCGCTTCGAGACCGACGCCCGGGAACGGGCGCGCGAGCGCCACGAGCGGGCCCCGAAACGCCGCGGCCGCCGCCGACTGAACGCATCGGTGCCGGATCTCACCCCGTTCGGTCCGGCGTGGTCCGCACCCGGTGCCGTTGCTGCTCACTTCGTTCGCAGATAACGGGCACGGTGGGATTCTCACTCGATGCCGGACCTCGCTTCGCTCGGTCTGCCGTAGTTCGAATCCCCTGCGTGCTCGTTCAGCACGCCTCACATTGCTCGGCGGCTTCACGGGCACGGTGGGATTCGAACCCACGGCCATCGGATAACTCCCCGCGCCGGCGTCGCCGACGCGGTTAGAAGTCCGACGCTCTGTCCTGACTGAGCTACGTGCCCTCGACAGCGCGTACTCGGGGCCGATTCAAAAACGGCACGGGTTCGGCCGCTCGCCACAACGAAGCGTTGAAAAGACGCCTCGGCGTACCGGCGTCCGAATGCGAGTCATCGGAACCGTCGGACTGGCGGGCAGCGGTAAAGGCGAGTTCGCGGCCGTCGCCGAGACGACCGACGTTCCCGTCGTGACGATGGGCGACGTGATCCGCGCGGAGTGTCGCGATCGGGGGCTCGATCCGGCCGAACACCACGGCGAGGTCGCCGCCTCGCTCCGGGAGGAACGCGGCCCGACGGCCATCGCCGAGGCGTCGCTTCCCCACATCGAGGCGGCGCTCGAACGGAGCGAGACGGTCGTCGTCGACGGCATCCGCTCGGGGACCGAGGTCGACGTCTTCGAGGACCGCTTCGGCGCGGCGTTCGTTCTCGTCGGCATCGAAGCGCCGTTCGAACTCCGCAAGGAACGCCTCGACGAACGGGGGCGCGACGACGTAGAGAGCGGCGAGGCGCTGGCCGCCCGCGACGAGCGCGAACTCGGCTTCGGGCTCAGAGACGCCCTACAGCGCGCCGACGTGACGATCGAAAACACCGGCTCCCTGGATCGGTTCCGGCGGCGCGTCCGCGGGGTGCTCGAGTGATCTACAGCGTCGACGTCCGGATCACCGCCCCGGTCAACGGGACCGAGGTGACAGACCGGGTCGCCGACGCCGTCGAGAACCTCTTTCCCGAGGCGGACGTCTCCTCTGCGTCCGGCGAACTCCGGGGGCGGTCGCGCTCGATGGAGCACTTCTCGGAGCTGCTTCACGAACAGGCGATCCTCGATTCGGCCCGCGGCGCGTTCTTTGCGAACCGCAGCGGCGACACCATCGAGTTCGGGCTGAAAAAGCAGGCGGCGTTCCGCGGCGTGGTCAACTTCGCGGTCGGAAACGGCAGCGCGCTCGGCGACATCCGCGTCCGGGCGACCGTCGAGGAGCCGGACGTCGAGTCGTTCGTCGATCACATCGCGCCGCCGACCGAGGACGGCCGGCCGATCGAGTGAGAATCAGAGTCGGTCTTCGTTTCCGTTCCTACCCTCGTTCCCGCCCTGTTCCCCGGCGTCTCACCCGTCGCAGTAGGCGTTTTCGCCGTCCGTGAGGTTCCGGAGCCGCTGGCGGTGGGTCGGCTCGAACTGCCGTTGGACCCGGGCCGTGGGCGCTTCGGCGCGCTCGTCCGGCGCCGCCCACGGGTCGGCTCCCCCGCGGGCCGCGATCTCCGTCGTCCGGGTGGTCGTGTTCGGTTCGGGCGTCGTCTGTGGGTTCGTGCTCATGTTGTGTTGGGATTCGGCGGTTGTCGGTCGTACGATCAACGGGGCTCACGCTGTGCGTACGCTGAGTGCGAGCGACGACCCACGGCCGCAGGCGGTGTCTCGCATACGTGCCGCTATACTACATAATTGTTCATAAAGGTACCGAAGCGCGGCGCGGGACCTCTCAGTACTCCCGGACGACGATCGTCGCCTCGAGGCGGCCGTAGGGGATCTCGTAGCGCTCCGTCGGCTCGACGTCCAACAGCTCCGGGGCGGTCGTGAGACCGACGAACCGGCCGACGTCGCCCTCGGCGAGCCGATCCGAGACGTCGGCGTACAGCGCCCGGACGTCCTCGGTCGTCCGGATGCCGAACGGGAGGTTCGTCACGACGCAGTCGGCGTCGATCGCGGCCGACCGCGCGTCGGCGTCGACGATGTCGATCGCGCCCGATAGCCCGGCGGCGTCGCGGTTGACACGCCCGCAGCGCCGCCACCGTCGCCTGCGGTCTCTCGCCTCGATGTCGTGCGCCGCCGAGCCCTCCGGAGGCGTCTCGCGGAGCCGCCGGAACCGATCGACATCGTAGCCCGGAAGCGCCCCGAAGGCCGGCTCGAACTCCGGCCGGGGCACCCGGTTTTCGGCCGTCAGCGCGGCCTCGATCGGGATCGTTGCCGACCCGGCCATCGGGTCGATCAGCCGGTCGTCGGCGTCGTACCCGGCGATCCGCAGCATCGCGTACGCGAGCGTCCCCCGGATCGGCGCGTCGTGCTCACAGACCCGGTAGGGGCGCTTGTGCAGCGAGTCGCCGGTCAGATCGATCCCGAGCGTGAAGCGGTCGTCGTGGAGGTACGCCTCCAGCCGAACGGTCGGGTCGTCGAGGTCGACCGGAAGCCGGGTTCCGGTCGCGTCCCGGTAGGCGTCTATCACCGCCTGACCGACCCGCTCGGCGACGTCGACGCTCGTGAACTCGTGGGACCCGTGGCGGGTTCCGACGACGCCGAACGTCGCCTCCGGCAGTTCCGCGGCGACCTCGGCGGTCCGCGTCGAGCGGTACACGTCCGCGAGCGTCCCGACGCGGTCGTCGACCAGGACGGCCATCACCCGATGGAGGCTCCGCGCCCGGTAGTGGAGTTCGTACACGTCCTCGACCTCACCGCGGAACTCGATGACCCCCCTGTGGTGGACCGACGCGTCGCTCCCGAGGAGTTCCTCGACCTCCGCGGCCGCGATCGACTCGAGTCCGCCGTTGGTCGTCGCCAGCAGTCGCACGCCTCCGGTAGTCGGCGGTCGGCAAAAAGCGCCTCGACAGCGTGACCGGCCGAGCCTGTTTCGAAAGATTTATTTAGAACCGCCGACAATTATCTACTGCAACCGAGGTGAACAGCAATGGCACTGCCCACGAGCCCGACGAACTCATGGATGCAGAGCCTCGATTTCCCGAGTCGGCTGTTCGGGACCGAACGCAGCGACTACGAACTGTACGAGGACGGCGACGACTTCGTGTTGAGCGTCGAGTTGCCGGGGTTCGACCCCGACGAGATCTCGGTGACCTGGCAGGACGGCGTCCTCAACGTCGCCGCCGAGCACGACGACGAGGCGCGCGGTAGGCGACAGACGTACCACCGGCGCTTCCGGTTCCCGAAGGACGTCGACGACGACGCGATCTCCGCCGAGTACACGAACGGCATCCTCGAGGTGCGGCTCCCGATCGTCTCGGGGGCGACGGTCACCGGCACCGAGATCGAGATCGAAGCGTAAGGCGGCTGAAACGGCCGTTTAAGCCCGTTTTTCGACGCCCGACCCCGACCGCCGAGCCGCCGGCGCGACGCGGGGTAGGCGACGTTTTATTTCCCGGCGCGCCGGTGGATGCGTATGCACCGACCGACCGTCCGGGGGCGACCCGCGTGAGCGACACCGAGATCGAAGCCCTCAGCGCGCGCGAGATACTCGATAACCGACTGGAGCCGACGCTCCGCGTGACGGTGCGGACCGCGGGCGGCACGACCGGCCGGGCCGACGTTCCCCGCGGCCGTTCGCGGGGCGGCCACGAGGCGACGGACAAACGCGACGGCGGGGACCGCTACCGGGGGTTGGGCGTCCGAGACGCCGTCGAGACGGTCAAAACCCGGATCGCCCCGGAACTGCGGGGCCGCGACGTCACCGACCAGGCCGGGATCGACGCGTCGATGGGGACGCTCGACGGCACCGCCGACCGCTCCGACCTCGGCGGCAACGCGATGACTGGCGTCTCGCTTGCGGTCCTGAAGGCGGGGGCGAACGCGCACGATCTCCCGCTGTACCGGTACCTCGGCGGCCCGGCGGCGACGGCCATCCCGGTTCCGGTGGTCGATCTCATCGAGGGCGGCGAACTCGGTGCGAGCGGGCTCCCGTTCCAGGAGCACCAGATCGTCCCGAGGGGGGCCGAGGACTTCGCGGAGGCCATCCGGCTGTGCGCCGAGGTCTACTACGAACTGGGCGACGTACTCGCCGAGCGCTACGGTCCGGGCGCCCGAAGCGTCGGCGACGAGGGCGGGTACACCCCCTCGGGACTGACCGACCCCCGCGAGGCGCTCGATCGGCTCCTCGAGGCGATCGAGGCCTGCGGCTACGGGGGCGTGTTCGGGCTGTCGATCGACGCCGCCGCCACGCAGTTGTACGATCCGGACGCGGAGCGCTACCGGCTGGCCGACGGGACGTACACCCGCGGCGAACTGATCGAGTACTACGCCGATCTCGCCTCGGCGTACCCGCTGGTCTCGATCGAGGACCCCCTCGTTGAGGACGACTTCGAGGGCTTTGCGGCGCTCTCGGAGCGCCTCGACGCGCAGATCGTGGGCGACGACCTCTTCGCGACGAACGCCGGCCGGATCGAACGCGGGATCGACGCCGGTGCCGGCGACGCGCTGCTGTGTAAGGTCAATCAGGTCGGCACGGTGACCGAGACTATCGCGGCGGTCGAGACGGCCCGCCGCGGCGGGTACGCCCTCCAGGTCTCCGAGCGCTCCGGACAGACGGCCGACACCTGGCTCGCCGACGTCGCCGTCGGACTCGGGGCCGACCAGATCAAGACCGGAACCACGCGCAGCGAGCGGACCGAACAGTACAACCGTCTGCTGGAGATCGCCGACGGCTCCAGCGGCGAGTACGCGGAGTGGCCCCGATGAGCGCCGAACACGGAGCCGACGGGTTCGTCCGGAACCGGGCGCAGTTGCTCGAAGGCGGTGATCGCGCGGGTCGTCGCGTCGTCCTCGACGTCTTGGAGGACGCCCTCGCCGCGTTGGCCCCCGAAACGCTGCTCGGGGATGTCCTCTCGCTTGAGGACGATCGGCTGACCGTCGACGGCGTCGCGTACGACCTCGCCGGATTCGAGGAGCGGTACCTGCTCGCCGTCGGGAAGGGGTCAGCGTCCTTCGCCGCCGCCGCCGAGGAACTCCTCGGCGATCGGCTGACCGGCGGCCTCGTCGTCGACGAGCGCGTCACGGTCGAGATCGACGGCATCGAGACCCGCGAAGCCGACCACCCGATCCCGACGGCGGCGAGCGAACGCGCCGGCGACGCCGCGCTCTCTCTCGCCGACCGGGCCGGCCCGGAGGACCTGGTGATCGCCGTCGTTACGGGCGGCGCGTCGGCGCTGCTTTCGGCCCCGCCCGAGGGCGTGACCGTCGCCGAGCAGGCGGCGATCACCGACGCGCTGTTGCGCGCCGGCGCGCCGATCGAGGACCTCAACGCCGTCCGGAAGCACCTGAGCCGGATCAAGGGCGGTCGGCTGACCGAACGGCTCCGCCCGGCGACGGTCACCGATCTCGTCGTGATCGACGAGGCCGCGGGCGTCCCCTGGGGCCCGACGGTCCCCGACGCGACGACGGCCGCCGACGCGGTTTCGGCGCTGCGGCGCCACGGCTGTTGGGCGGACGCGCCGGAGGCGATCAGAGAGCACCTCCGCCGGGCGGGCGAGGGCACGCCGAGTTCCTTCGCGGACCCGCCGCACACGGTCGTTCTCGCCGACGGGCCGGACGCCTGCCGCGCGGCCGCCGAGAGCGCCCGTTCGCGCGGGATCGACGCGGCGGTGCTCTCGACGTCGATCGAGGGCGAAAGCCGGACCGTCGCCGCGACGCTTTCGAGCGTCGCCGCCGAGATCGCCGAGACCGGCCGCCCGTTCGAACCGCCCTGTGTGTTGGTCTCCGGCGGCGAAACGACCGTCACCGTCGGCTCCGAGTCCGACCCCGGGACGGGCGGGCCGAACCAGGAGTTCGCCTTGGGCTGTGCCGCCCGGATCGCGGGCACCGACAGCACCGTCCTCGCCGTCGACACCGACGGGACCGACGGGCCGACCGACCGAGCCGGCGGGATCGTCGACGGCCACACGTTACGGCGGGCGGCCGACTCGGGGGTCGACGTCGACGCCGCCCTCCGGGCGCACGACGCGACGGGGGCGCTCGCCGACCTCGGCGACGACGTCCTCGCCCGCCCCGGAACGAACGTCAACGACCTCCGGCTGATCTACGTCGCCGAACGGTCCGATCCGGCCGACGGCTGAGCCCGTCGCTTCGGGTCGAACCGTCGCCCGCCGGCCGGCGGTTGGGGTGGCCGCGCCCGCCGGATCACAGCAGCAACAGCCCGGCGATCGCGATCGCGATCCAGACCACCTTCAGCGCCGTGTTCACGATGATCACCTTCGTCCCGAACTCCGCCCCCCAGATCCCGTACTGAAACGGGATCGACCGCTTGAACGTCGAGACGGTAAAGGAGACGATGCCGCCGATGAGCATCGTCACGACGGCCGCCCGGGCGCCGAACGTCCCGTCCTCGACGAGCGGGGCGATCGTCAACGCGCCGCTCGTGGTGTCGAAGGCGTACACGACGATGACGGGCACGGCCGCGCTCGGCAGCCCGGTCAGCGCCGCGAGGGGATCGGCCGCCCCGCCCGTCAGCGACTCGAGGTCGTAGTACGTCGTCCCGACGACGACGAGCGTGTACACGACGGCGAGCCGCGGGAGGATCTCCCGGGTCTTCTCGAGGCCGCCGCGGCCGGACTCGATCAGCTTCTCCCGGACCGCCCTGTCGTCGCCGCCGTCGGCTCTCGTTTCGCCTTCGACGTCGGCCCCCGCACCCGGCGTCACGTTCCGCTCCGAGAGCAACAGCGCGCCGGCGACGACGCCGGTTGCGGTGATCGCAAGCGAGATCCCGGCCCGCGTCCCGACGTACAACAGCCCGACCCGGAGCCCGAGTATCGGGATCAACACCGGCGCGTAGAAGGTGAAGATGTGCTGGACGAACCCGAAGAACGTGTTGATCGTCACGGCGACGAGCGTCGCCCGATCATCGAGCAGCCCCGAATCGCGGTACTCGGCGAGCATCCCGTACCCCGCGGTCGTGGAGGCGGCCGTCGTCAGGATCGCACCGCCGACCTCGCTCGGCAGGTTCGCCGGCTCGGTCAGCGGCTTCGACAGCGCCGCGACGTACCGTATCGCCCCGAAGGCGACGAGGACGTTCGCGAACGCGACGCCGGCGGCGATCGCGACCGCGATCGTCAGCACTCGCGGGAGCACCTCCCCGACGAGCAGCGAGCCGATCGCGGGGTCCATTCGGCCCGACCTTGGGACCGTCGGACCGAAACCGTTGTGCTTCGCGGGCGGTCACCCCCGGCGACGGAAACCGCAGTTGGTATGTTTTCGCACGCACTCGGTACAGCCACGATGACACGAGTGAGCGTTATCGGCTGCGGGAACATGGGCGGTGCCTTCCTGAAGGGTCTTGCCCGGGACGGATCGTACCACCTGACCGCGATCGACCTCGATCCCGAGGCGCTCGCGGCGATCGAGGAGCACGCCTCGGAGACGACAGACGACGTCGCGGCGGCCCGGGACGCCGACGTCGTCGTCCTCGCCGTGAAGCCGGACATCGCCGAGGCGGTGCTCGAAGGTCTCGATCTCACCGCCCACCAGACGCTCGTGACGCTCGCAGCCGGCGTCTCGCGGGGGTTCGTCGCCGCGCGCACCGACGCGTCGGTCGTCCGGATCATGCCCAACCTCGCCGCCGAGACGGGGAACATGGCCGCGGCCGCGACCGCCGAGGGGCTCACCGACGAGGTGCGGGGGATCCTCGACGCCCTCGGGGAGTTCGTCGAGATCGACGAGGGGCTGATGGACGTCTCGACGGCGCTCAACGGGAGCGGCCCGGCGTTCGGCTTTTATCTCATCGACGCGATGAAACGGGCCGGCGTCGAGGGCGGCCTTGACCCCGATCAGGCCGAGACGCTCGCCGCCCAGACGTTCAAGGGCGCTGCCGAGACGGTCCTCCGGGACGAACGGAGCGTCGACGAGCTCATCGACGCCGTCTGTTCGCCGAACGGGACGACGATCGAGGGGATGGAGGTTCTGTGGGACAGCGACGCCGACGAGGCGGTGATCGACGCCGTCGCCGCGGCCGAACGGCGCTCCGGGGAGATCGCCGAGGCCTTCGAGAATGAGTGAGACGGCGCGCGTCGAAGCGGTCGACCCCGAGATCACCGATCGGGCCCGGGCGCTCGCCGCCGAGGCCGATCGCGTCCTCGTCAAGGTCGGCACGAACTCGCTGACCGACGCGGACTCCCGGCTCGACCGGGTGAAGCTCGACAAGCTGGTCGCCGACATCATGGACCTCCGCGACCGCGACAAGGAGGTCGTGTTGGTCTCCTCGGGGGCCGTCGGCGCGGGGATGGGCCGGCTCGACCAGGAGACCGGCGCTCTCGCCGAGAGCCAGGCGCTCTCGACGGTCGGCCAGAGCCACCTGATGCGGCACTACACGCAGAGCTTCGACCGGTACGACCAGACCGTCGCGCAGATCCTCCTGAGCGGCAACGACTTGGACGCCCCCGAGCGGCTCAACAACTTCCGGAACACGATCGAGACGCTGCTCGAGTGGGGCGTCGTTCCGATCATCAACGAGAACGACGCCGTTGCGACCGACGAGCTCCGGATCGGCGACAACGACATGCTCTCGGCGTCGGTCGCGCTGGGGATCGGCGTCGACCTGTTGGTGACGCTGACGGACGTCGACGGCGTCTACACCGGCAACCCCAAGCGGGATCCCAACGCCGAGCGCATCGAGGCCGTCGGCGCAAACTACGACGCCGTCCGGGGGCTCGTCGACGACAGCACGACCGCGAGCTTCGGCGGCATCCGGACGAAAGTCGAGGGCGCACACGACGTCAGCGAACACGGCGTGCCGGCCGTCATCGCCGGCTCGGCCGAGCCAGACGTGCTCGAGCGGATCGCCGCGGGCGAACCGACCGGAACCCTGTTCGTACCCACATCGGAGGACGCCAATGAGTGAACACGACACCGACACTGACGCCGACGCAGACACCGATAGACTGGTCGCCGAGGCACAGCGCGCCGCGTTGCGGCTCGCCAACGTCGACGAGGCGACGCGGAACGCGGCGCTCGAATCGATCGCCGACGCGCTCCGCGAGCGCGAGGCGGAGATCCTCTCGGCCAACGCCGCCGACGTCGAGGAGGCCGAGGCGATGCTCGAGCGCGGCGAGTACACCCAAGCGCTCGTCGACCGGCTGAAACTGGATTCGGGGAAGATCGACGACATCGCCGGGATGGTCGAGTCCGTCGCCGCACAGGACGACCCCCTCGGGGAGACCCTCGAGGCGCGCGAACTCGACGCGGACCTCGAACTCTACCGCGTCTCCGTTCCGATCGGCGTCGTCGCGACGGTCTTCGAGTCCCGGCCCGACGCCTTGGTCCAGATCGCCGCCCTCGCGCTGAAGTCCGGCAACGCCGTGATCCTCAAGGGTGGCAGCGAGGCCCGCGAGTCCAACCGGGCTCTCTACGAGATCATCCGGGAGGCGACGGCGGACCTCCCGGACGGGTGGGCCGGGCTGATCGAGGCCCACGAGGAGGTCGATCGCCTCCTGGAGTTGGACGACGCGGTCGATCTCGTGATGCCCCGCGGCTCCTCGGAGTTCGTCTCGTACATCCAGAACAACACCCAGATCCCCGTGTTGGGCCACACCGAGGGCGTCTGTCACGTCTACGTCGACGACGAGGCCGACCTCTCGATGGCCGAGGACATCGCCGTCGACGCGAAAGTCCAGTACCCGGCCGTGTGTAACGCCGTCGAGACGCTGTTGGTGCACGAAGCCGTCGCCGCCGACCTCCTGCCGCGGCTCGTCGATCGGTACGCCGAGGCGGGCGTCGAACTGCGCGGCGACGCCGCGACCCGCGAGATCGTCGACGTCGGCGCGGCCACCGACGCCGACTGGGAGACGGAGTACGGCGACCTCGAGTTGTCGATCAGACTGGTCGGCGACGTCTTCGAGGCGGTCGAACACGTCAACGCCCACGGCTCGAAACACACCGAGTCGATCGTCACGGAGAGCGCCGAGGCGGCCGAGACGTTCATGACGGGGATCGACGCGGCGAGCGTCTTTCACAACGCGTCGACGCGCTTTGCGGACGGCTACCGCTACGGGCTCGGCGCCGAGGTCGGCATCTCGACCGGCAAGACGCACGCCCGCGGCCCCGTCGGTCTCGAGGGCCTGACGACGTACAAGTACTACCTCGAGGGCGACGGACACCTCGTTGCGAGCTACTCGGGGCCGGACGCGCTCCCGTTTACCCACCGCGATCTCGACGCCGGGTGGACACCTGGGGAGCGATCGACCCGTTGAAAAAAGCCCGACTCGCCGTCACCCGACGCGGTCGGCGAACCCGAACCGCGGTTTGATGTCGGTGACCTCGATCTCGACGCTGTCGCCGGGCTCGGTCCCGGAGACGAAAAGCGTGTAGCCCTCGACCTTCGCGACCCCGTCGCCCTCGCCGCCGGTGTCCTCGATTTCGACCTCGAGGCGGTCGCCGGGCCGCACCGGCGCGGTCAGCCGCCCCTTCGCGACCATGTACAGCTCCGAGGAGGCGTCCCGCGAGGCGTCCGGGTGGATCGTCCGGACGTACTCGAACTCCTCGCCGATGTCCGCCCGGAGGCCGTCCGTGTCGGGCCCCTCGAAGATCTTGGCGACGAAATCGCCGCCCGGCGCGAGCAACTCCAGCGCCGTCTCGAAGGCGATCCGGGCGAGATGCGCCGACCGCGCGTGATCGAGCGAGTACTCGCCGGTCATGTTCGGGGCCATATCGGAGACGACCGCCTCGGCCTCCCCGACCAGGTCGACGACCTCCTCGCGCGTTTCGGTCTCAGTCATGTCGCCGCGGACGGTCTCGACGCCGTCGATCGGATCGATCCGCTGTCGGTCGACGCCGACGACGGTCCCGCCCTCACCCGCGAGCTCCGTTGCGACCTGTAGCCACCCGCCGGGGGCGGCGCCGAGGTCGACGACGGTGTCGCCCTCGCCGATCAACTCCGCCTCGGCGTCGAGCTGTTCGAGCTTGTACGCGGCCCGGCTCCGGTAGCCCTCCTGTTTGGCCCGATTATAATACTCGTCGCGGTTCGTCATGCGTCTCTCACCGAACCCCTCGAGGCGTCCCGCGGGGGAAACGCCGGCGAATTCGCGTTCATACACGGACGGACGCCGTCGGCCCGGAAAACCGCGTCGGACGAGCGCGCCCGGACCGTTCGGGGTGACGATGCGGCCCGCGGCCCGCGCGGTACCCCTACAAAAAGGCCCCGGCAGCAGAGACCCGCCGCGGCGCGGCCGGCTCCGGGACAACGGTTCTCAAAGCGCCGCTTTCGGTCGGTTTTATCGGACCCGATCGCGGCGACGACCGCGGCCGCTCGTCGCGCGTTACAGTTACATTTATATAGAACCGCGGACAATCATCCGGACGACTATGAGCCAACAGCAACAGATGGGTGGCCAGCCGATGATCGTCCTCGGCGAGGACTCCCAGCGCATGAAAGACCGCGACGCGCAGTCGCACAACATCTCGGCGGCGAAGGCCGTCGCCGAGTCGGTACGCTCGACGCTCGGGCCCAAGGGGATGGACAAGATGCTCGTCTCCTCGACGGGCAGCATCACCGTCACGAACGACGGCGTCACGATCCTCCAGGAGATGGACATCGACAACCCGACGGCGTCGATGATCGTCGAGGTCGCCGAGACCCAGGAGGACGAGGCGGGCGACGGCACGACGACGGCCGTCTCCGTCGCCGGCGAACTGCTGGCGAACGCGGAGGACCTCATCGAACAGGACATCCACGCCACGGCGATAATCAAGGGCTTCCAACTCGCAAGCGAGCGCGCCCGCGAGGAGATCGACAACGTCGCCCACGACGTCGACCCCGAGGACACCGAACTCCTCAAACAGGTCGCGGAGACGTCGATGACCGGCAAGGGCGCCGAACTCGAAAAGGAGGCCCTCGCCGAACTCGTCGTCAGCGCCGTCCAGGCGGTGACCGTCGAGGCCGACGACGGCGAGACGGTCGTCGACCTCGAGTACGTCAACACGGAGACCCAGACGGGCCGCTCGGCCGGCGAGTCCGAACTCCTCAACGGCGCCGTCGTCGACAAGAGCCTCGCGCACGCCGACATGCCGACGAGCGCCGACGACGCCGACGTCCTGCTTCTCGACACCGCGATCGAGATCGACGACACCGACGCCGACGCGAGCCTCCAACTCGACAGCCCCGACCAGCTCCAGGACTTTCTGGACAAAGAAGAAGAGCAGCTCCGCCAGAAGGTCGACGCCATCGCCGAGGCCGGCGCGGACGTCGTCTTCTGTCAGAAGGGCATCGACGACCTCGCCGAGCACTTCCTCGCGAAGGAGGGCATCGTCGCCGCCTCCCGCGTTAAAAAGAGCGACCTCTCGTTCCTGCGCGAGGTCACCGAGGGCGACATCGTCTCCGACATCGACGCGCTCGGAGCCGAGTCCCTCGGCTCGGCGGACGTCGAGTACGACGAAAGCGAGGAGCTGTTCTACGTCGAGGGCACCGGCGAGGACAGCCACGGCGTGACGCTTCTGCTCCGCGGGTCGACGGACCACGTCGTCGACGAACTCGAGCGGGGCATCGGTGACGCCCTCGAGGTCGTCGCACAGACCGTCTCCGACGGCCGCGTGCTGGCCGGCGGCGGCGCGGTCGAGGTCGAAGTCGCCCGACGCGTCCGCGATTACGCCGACAGCGTCTCCGGGCGCGAACAGCTGGCTGTCGAGGCCTTCGCCGACGCCCTCGAACTCGTTCCGCGCGTCCTCGCGGGCAACGCCGGCCTCGACTCGATCGACACCCTCGTCGATCTCCGCTCGGCGCACGACGACGGCGACGAGACGGCCGGGCTCAACGTCTTCACCGGCGAGGTGGTCGACACCTTCGAAGCCGGCGTCGTCGAGCCCGCACACGCCAAGCGACAGGGCATCTCCTCGGCCACCGAGGCCGCGAACCTCGTGCTCAAGATCGACGACATCATCGCGGCCGGCGACCTCTCGACGGAGGGCGAGGAGCCCGAAGGCGGCGCCGGCGGTCCCGGCGGTATGGGCGGCGGCATGGGCGGTATGGGCGGCGGCATGGGCGGCATGATGTAGGCCCGACTCCGGAGCGACCCGTCCGCGCACTGCCCGCGTACCGTCCGCGACCCGACCGCGCCGCGGAGACGACCTTTTTTGTACCGAACCGCGCGTACACCTCCGGCAATGACGCTCTCCGAGGAAGCGACCGAACGGCTCGCCGATCTCGTCTCGCTGCAGCCGACGAAGAACGGCGAGCTACAGCGGCGGTGGGGACTCGACAGCGGGAGCGAGGTTCATCAGTACCTCGAGTCCGAACTCCAGGAGTACTACTACCGCGACGAGGACAGCCTGATCCGGGCGACCCCCGAGGCCGCGGAACTCGTCGGCGTCGAGACGGACGACGACACCGTCCGCGTCCCGCCGCTGCAGGCGCGGATCGTCGGCGTCCTCGCCGGCCCCGACGAGGAACCCCAAAGCGTCGTCGCCGTCCTGCACGCCCTCGAGGACGCCGGCGAGGCGACCGACGTCGAGGCGGTCAGGTCGGGACTCCGGAGCCTGAAGGACAAGGGGATCGTCTCCGTCGTCCGAAAGACCGTCCCGACGTTCCGACTCGCCGTCGACCGCGACGCGATCGGGATCGAGGTTCTCGAGGACCCGGCCCGAACGGACTAGCGACGCCGCTCCCGTTTCGCCTCGAGGAGCCGCTTCGAGGCCTTCCCCGGCCCGCCCTCGATCGGCCACCCGCGGGCCCGCCACGCGGGCGGCTCGGGCTCGAAGGCGGGACAGTCCGCCGAGCACTCCGCGGCCGTCTGCTCGCGGCCCTTCGAGACGCACCACGGGAACGGTCCGGCGGGATCGCGGAGCTCGAAGTGTCGGCAGTCGGGCCGCATCGTGTCGGCGTACGACCGCCACCCGCGCTCGTAGGCCCGCTCTGCGATCTCGGTGCGCTTCTCCCCTTTCCACCCCGGATCGGCGTACTCGAAGCGGGCGGCCGAGCGGTCCTCCGAACCGCCCGAGGGCCGCTCGAGGATGCGCGTTCCGGCGTTCTCGACGGCGAGCGAACGGGGGTACCAGACCGGCTCGACGGTCGTCCTCTCGCCGTCCTCCGAGACGGACAACACCCCCGCCTCGACCGGCATCGCCTCGAGCAAGGCCGGTTCGATCCCGCCGCCGGACGCCCTCGTTGCCAGCCACACCTCGTCGGCCAACCCGACGGCGACGTCATGTTCCAGTTGCTCGGCGAGGACGCGGGCCGCGGCGGCGTCGAGGTCCGGCTTGTTCTCGATGGCGACGATCCGATCGACCCAGGCGGGGTACCGGTAGCGACGCCTGAGTTCGATCCGGTTGGACCGCCGTCTCGTCTCGACGAAGCCGCGCTCGGCGGCCCGGTGGACGGCCTCGCGGACGTACCGCCAGGGGTACCCGGGGTCGGGGAGGGCGTCGCGGTAGTACGCCCACGACGCCGGCGCGTTCCGGGCGACGTGCAACAGGTCCGAACCGAGCCGCTGAGCGCCGAAGGGAGCGCGCTCCGCGAGGGCGCGCTCCGTCGTCTCGACGACGACCGTGTCCCACCGCCGGCGTTCGGTGCCGAGTTGCCGCCCGACGACGACGGCCTCCCGGTCGCCCTCCGGGGGCCAGTTCCGCTCGGCCCACGCACAGACCCGCAGTTCGAAACCGAACTCCTTCACGTCGACCCATCGGAGGTACGGTACCGTAAGCGATTCGACTGTGGGGTCGCGGCCTCATCGGGAAACGAAACGGGACGAGATGGGATAGGACAGGACGGGATGAAGCGCCGGGTTCCGGGCGGACCCGGCGTGGGCGAGCGCGGCGGGCGTTCGGGTCTTGCGCCGTCACGACGAGAAAAGCGTCGTTCGGGCATGTAGCTATCGTCCCTCTCGAAATATAAACCCTTCCGTCGCGGCGTCGGTTAGCGGCGGACGGTCCGCCCCCTCAGCGCCGGTCTCTCAGCGCCGGGAACTCCGATCGGACGCGCTCGACGCGCTCGACCGGACACTCGGCCTCGACGACGGTCGGCTCCTCGTCCGAGGCCGCGACCGGCGTGCCCCAGGGGTCGTACACCGTCGAACGGCCGACGAACCTCGAGTCGTCGATCGTTCCGGAGCCGTTGACCGCCCCGACGTACATGAGGTCCTCGACGGCCCTGGCCCGCGGCAGGAGCTTCCAGTGTTCGACCCGGGGGTAGGGCCACGCGCTCGGCACCAGCACCATCGTCGCTCCGGCGTCGAGCAGCCGGCGGTACGTCTCCGGAAACCGGATGTCATAACAGGTCGTGACGCCGACCGTGTGCCCGCACAACTCGGCGGTCGGGAGCCTCTCGCCGGGCACGAGCAGCTCGCTTTCGGCCGATTCGTACCCGAAGAGGTGGTGTTTCCGGTAGACGAGCCGCCTCTCGCCGTCGGCGTCGAAGAGCACGGCCGTGTTCGCGAGGCCGTCCTCGCTCGGGACCGCCTCGCCGGCCTCGGCTGATGCCTTGAGGTCCTCGACGACCGTTCCGGCGAGCACCGCGACGCCGTGTTCGATCGCCGCCGCCCGGAGCCGACGATGGGTCTCGCCGCCGAGCGGCTGTGCGTGCCGCGAGTACGACTCGAACGCGAAGTAGCCGACGTCGAATATCTCCGGTAACGCGACGCAGTCGACGCCGCGGCCGGCCGCCGTTTCGATGGCCTCGATCGCCCTGTCGACGTTCTCGTCGACCGCCGACCCCTCGATCGAGATCTGCGCGAGCGCGAGCCTCATAACTCGAGCTCCTCGTTGATCGACGCCTCGAGGTTCGCCAACTCGCCGTCGAGCTTCCGTTTGAAGTACCGTTCGACCCCCGGAAACCGCCCGTCGACGGTGAAGCGGTTCGTCACCCGCGTTCCGGACCCCGACGCCTCGAGGGTGTGCTCGCCGCGGACGTCCATCGCCTTCGAGCGCCCGACGAACCGCACGTACTCCGGTTCGTCGATCTCGATGTCCTCGGTCTCGACGCGCACGGTCCTGTTGAGACGCGGGATCGGCAGCGAAACGTGCCAGACGGCGGTCCGGTCACCGGTCGTCTCGAAGCCCTCGACGACGCTTATCGGGCGCGCGCGCTTTTCGGGATCGGCGATGACGGCCCACACCGCGTCCGGCGGCGCGGCGATCTCGAACACGCGTTCGACGCTGACGGTCATACGACACCGTTCGGGAGCGCACCTAAAAGAACGATCGCTCGAAACGGGGGCTACTCGGGCGTGACCCGCCAGGTCGTCGAGCGGGCCCGCGACCACTTCTCTATGTCGACGTCCTCGGATCGCTCGGCCAACTGCGGGAGCCGCGCGCCGACCTGTTTCGCCGTCAGGTCGATCGCCTCGGCGATGTGTTTCGAACGGAAGTACCGCTCACCCCCCTTGGCTCGTTCCCGGAGGTACGTGAGGATTCGCTCGTCCTCGTCGCTCAGTTCGTCCATACCCTCTGTGGGGCCGCGAGGGAGTTAAGACCGTCCCTTCAGCCGTACTGGTGGTACGCGGCGATCGAGAGTCCACCGGCGATCATCGCCACGGCGAAGGACCACCCGGCGGCCGTCTGATCGCCGGTGAACCCGAACACCGTGAGTCCGACGGCGCCGAGCACGGCGATCACGACGAACAGCACGGGGAAGCCGATCGCCTTGTCTGTCGAGTCTGCGGTTTCCATGCCCGGTTGTACGGCACGACACACATAAAGACCGCGCTGTTCGGCGCGCCTGAAGCTTTTTTACTCCCCGAACGAAACGACAGCCGTGAGTACGCTGGTCGTGTACGTGGATCGGGCCGGCGTGATCGGCCACGACGACCCCGTCGTCGGGTGGGAAGCCGTACAGGCGCTCGTCACCGACATCGGACTCGAGGACCCCGAGGACAGCCGCGTCAACTGCCTCTTGGAGGCGCTACACGTCGCCCGGGACCTGCGGGACGACGGCGAGGAGTCGGTCGTTGCGGTCGTCTCCGGCGGTGGCGACGGCGTCAACAGCGACCGCGCCGTCGCCGGCCAGATGGACCGCCTGGTCGCCGAGTACGACCTCGACGCCGCCATCGTCGTGACCGACTCGGCCGGCGACGAGCGCCTCGTTCCGATCATCGAGAGCCGGGTCGCGGTCGACGCCGTCGACCGGGTCGTCGTCCGGCAGTCCCACGACATCCAATCGACGTACTACCTGCTGAAACAGTTCCTCGGCGACGAGGAACTCCGGGGGACCGTCCTCGTCCCGATCGGCGCGGCGCTGTTGGCGTTTCCGATGCTCCTGTTGCTCGCCGACAACGTCGCCGTCGCCCTCTCGGCCATCGCCGGCGTCATCGGTCTGTTCCTCTTGTACAAGGGCCTCGGGATCGACGATCTGGTCTCGGCGCTCCCGACCCGGATCCGCACCGCGTTTTACTCCGGCCAGGTGTCGCTTGTCACCTACGTCGTCGGCGCCGGACTGGCTCTCATCGGCGCGTTCGCCGGCGGGATCGGCGCCGTCGGAACCGACGGCGGCGGGGAGTTACTGCCCGTGCTCCGGTTTCTCTTCGACAGCGTCCCGTGGTTCGCGGCGGCCGCACTGGCCGCCGCGACGGGTCGGCTGACGGACGAACTGCTCGCCGAGAAGGACATCTCCGGGGCGCTCATGAACCTGCCGTTCGGCGTCGTCGCGATCGGCCTCGTCGTCCGCGGCTTCTCGGGGTACTTCCTCCAGCGCGCCGGGGCGTTCGGGCCGATCACCGTCCCGTCCGTCTCCTTCGGCCCGGCCACTGTCGAGGGCTTCGCCCTCTCGATTTGGGGCCGGCTCGCGCTGTACGTGATCGGCGGCGTCGTCGTCAGCCTCGTCGGCGTCGTCGTCACCTCGCGCGTGGTCGGGTCCGACCGGGCCATCGAGGAGTTCCCCGAGTGATAGAACGCGTGGCCGGCGGAACCGACGTTCATATGCCCGCGCCGGCGGTACGAGTGGTATGAGTTGGGTAAGCCTCTTTTCGGGCGGCAAGGACTCCTCGTGGGCGCTGTACCGCGCGCTCGAACGGGGCGCGCCCGTTGAGCGACTGGTGACCGTCCACCCGAGTGGCGAGTCGTTCATGTACCACGTGCCGGCGACCGAGCTGGCCGAGTTGGCCGCCGAGAGCATCGGGATCCCTCTCGTCGACGTCCGACCGGGGGAGTTCGGACCGGCGGCCGGAGACGACGAGACGACGGGCGAACGCGGCGACCGGGAACTCGAGCCCCTCGAGGACGCCCTCGTCGACCTCGCCGACGAGACGGGTCCGATCGACGGTCTCACCGCCGGAGCCGTCGAGAGCAGCTACCAGACCGACCGCATCCGCGGGATGTGCGATCGGATCGGGGCCGAGCTGTTCGCGCCGCTTTGGCAGGCCGATCCCCGCGGGCTGATCGACGCGATGCTCGATGCGGGCTTCGAGATCACCGTCGTCCGGGTCGCCGCCCGCGGCCTCGACGAGTCGTGGCTGGGCCGGACGCTGGACGCGGCGGCCGTCCGGGAGCTCGAAGCGCTCAACGACGACCACGGGGTCCACATCCTCGGCGAGGGCGGCGAGTTCGAAACGATCGTCACCGACGGCCCACACATGGACCGGCCGATCGGACTCGAAGGCTCCCCGGAGTTCGACGGCGTCCGGGGAACGTTCCGCGTCACCGACGCGTGGTTGGGGACGCGCTGAGACGCGCCGTCCGAGCGAACGACGAGCCGGCTCCCGCCGTGCTCGGCCGCTACGCCCCGCCTCGGTGTTGCCCCCGCGGTCGTAGATAAGAAGACACTTAATCCGCCCGGCGGTCGGTACGTACAATGAAGGTTGTCGTCCTCGCCGGGGGGTACGCGACGCGTCTGTGGCCCGTCACGAAACACCGCCCGAAGATGCTGTTGCCGATCGGCGAGACGACGGTCATCGATCGGATCTTCCGGGCGCTGGAGGCCGACGAGCGGGTCGACACCGTCTACGTTTCGACGAACGAACGCTTCGCCCCGGAGTTCGAGGCCCACCTCGAGGCGAGCGACTTCGAGAAACCGACGCTCTCGGTGGAGGACACCGAAGCGGAGTCCGAGAAGTTCGGCGTCGTCGGCGCGCTCGGACAGCTCGTCGAGCGCGAGGGGATCGACGACGACCTGCTCGTCGTCGCCGGCGACAACCTCATCGGGTTCGATCTCTCGGCGTTTCTCGACTACTTCGAAGCGAAACGGACGACCGCGCTGGCCGCGTACGACGTCGGCGACAGGGAGAAGGCCAGCTCCTACGGGCTCGTCGAACTCGACGGCGACCGCGTCGTCGACTTCCAGGAGAAACCCGAGGAACCGAACAGCACCCTCGTCTCGATCGCCTGTTACGCCTTCCCGCGGGAGTCGCTCCGCTTCGAGGAGTACCTCACCGAGGGGAACAACCCCGACGAACCGGGGTGGTTCATCCAGTGGCTCCAGAGCCGCGAACCGGTCAACGCGTTCGTCTTCGACGAGGCGTGGTTCGACATCGGCACCCCCGAGTCCTACCTCGAAGCCATCGAGTGGCACCTCGACGGCGACAGCGTGATCGCCGAGTCCGCGACCGTCGAACGGTCCACGATCGGCGAGAACGTCCACGTCATGCCCGGCGCCGAGATCACCGACGCGACGATCGATCGCTCCGTCGTGTTCAGAGACGCCGTCGTCGACGGCTGTGAGATCCACGACACGATCATCGACGAGGAGACCAGGATCAAGAACGTCAACCTCGCGGGCGCGCTGATCGGCGCTCACACCCGGCTGACAAACGGGACCGAGTAGCCGCCCGAGCCGCCTCGTAGCGCCGAACGCGCCCGGGCCCCGGTCTGATCGGTACGGTTTTGCGTCCGTCGGTCCGACGTCGCGTATGGACGGCCCGGAACGGACCACCAGACAGCGCATCGCCGCGTTCCTCCGCGAGACGCCGGCCGAGGCGAGCCGGATCGCGGCCGAGTTCGACGTGACGACGGCGACGGCGCTGTCGCACGTCGATCACATCGCCGAGTCGCTGCGGGAGGCCGACGAGCGGCTGCTCGTCTCGCCGCCGGAGTGTCGCGACTGCGGGTTCACGGGGTTCGACGACCTGACCAACCGCCCGTCGCGCTGCCCGGCGTGCAAGAGCGAGGCCGTCTCCGATCCGGCCTTTAGGATCCGGTAGGCCGGCCGCGAGCCCGACGCGGCGGCCTCGAGGCCGCAGTCGGCCCGAAACCGTAACAGAGGGTCCCGATAGTGTTTAATATGGCCGTCGTGTAGGCCGAGTTGTAATGTCGGAAGTCTGCTCGACGTGTGGACTCCCCGAGGAACTCTGCGTCTGCGAGGACGTCGCCAAAGAGTCCCAGGAGATCAACATCCACATCGACGAGCGCCGATACGGTAAGGAGGTAACGGTCGTCGAAGGGTTCGATCCGCGGGACGTCGACCTCGATTCGCTTTCCTCGGACCTGAAATCGAAATTCGCCTGCGGTGGCACCGTCGAGGACGGCGCCATCGAACTCCAGGGGAACCACCTCGGTCGGATCGAGGACTTCCTCCAGGAGAAGGGATTCAACGTCGCCTGACCGCCGACGCCCCGGCCCCGATCGGGTCGGTTCGCGGCCTCGCCTCCGTTCTCGGTTCTGTAGACGCGCCGCCGAACGCTCTCGGACGCGACGGCGCGCTCAAAACGGCGCGTCCGGACCCTCCGAGCCGCCTTCGTCCGCTTTGAGCTCGTACGACCAGCCCTCGATCCCGGACGCGAGCGACTCGACCCGCCCGTCGAACCCCTCGAAGGAGCCGATGAGCCGCGCGGCCTGGCGGCTCGCCTTGCCGTGCGGACAGACGGTGACGACGTGCTCCTCGCCCGCAAAGCGCTCGACCCGCCCGGTCAGCTCCGCAAACGGCACGTTCTCGCTGCCGGGGATGTGCCCGCGGCCGAACCGCTCGGGCGATCGGATGTCGACGATCCGAACCGCGTCGTCGCCCCGGATCCGCTCCCACAGCCCCTCCGCGGAGATCTCGCCGTCCATACGCCCCGATACGGAAGCGCGGACTTAAATGAACGGATCGCCCCTCGGACCGCCGGCCGCCGGATCGTCGGACGGCCGGACCCGCCTCGGGGCGGCCTACAGCGTCCCCGCCTCCGCGGCCAACAGCAGCCCCTCGATCGTGGCGTCGTTCGCGGGCTCCTCGCGGGCGGTTTCGAGCGCCTCGTCGACGGGGACGGTCACGACGTCGATGAACTCGCTGCCGTCGAGTTTCCGCTCGCCGCGGCTGAACCCGCTCGCGCGGACGATCCCCCGCCGGTGCCGCAACACGCCGGTCGAACACCAAAAGTCCTCGACGAGTTCGACGGCCTCGGGGACGAGCCCGACCTCCTCTTCGAGTTCGCGCGCGCCCGCTTCCGCGTAGCTCTCCTTGCTCTCGACGATGCCGGCCGGCAGCTCGTAACACAGCTCGCGGATCGCCGGCCTGAACTGCTCGACCATGACGACCGAGCGCTCCGTCGGGCGGGCCCCGTCCGGTCCGGGCTCGCCGACCCCGAGCGCCGCGGGGTCCTCGACGACCGCGACGACGACGACGGCGGCCGGTAGCTCGGCCCAGTAGTAGCGCTTGGTCCCGCCGTCGGGGAGTTCGACGAGGTCGTAGCCTCCCGAGTACCAGCCGGTCTCGTACTCGGTGACGGACTCGAGGACGGCCCAGTCGTGCTCGGCCGGGCTCGGATCGGTCCCGCTCACACCCGATCCCCCGCCAGACGCTCGCGGTAGAGGCGGTTGAACGCCATCCGGCGGACCGTATCGGCCGCGGCCTCGGGTTCGTTCTCGAAGGTCGCCGCGACGGCGGCCTCTGCGGGCGGCGAGGCGTGCCACGCGACGCGTCCGACCGCGTCGCTCCCGGCAACGTGGACCTCGTGTGCGTACTCCTCGCGCCACCCGTCGAACGCCGACCGATCGGCGGTCCGGACGGCGAGCGCGTCGGCGAAAAGCGCCCGCCGTGCCGTCGCCACCACCTCGCTCGTCACGCGTCGGTCGTACTCCTCGCGGCCGAACGACATCGCCTTGGCCGTCTCCCGGACGACGGTCTGTGCGGTCGGTCCGAGGCGCTCGTACCGCGCTTCGGCCTCCGCCCACGTCTCGGGGACGAACCGGCCCTCCGCCTCCCGGGGTCGATCCGTCGCGGTCACTCCGAACCGCCCTCCTCGTCCTCGAGCATCTCCTCTGTCATCCGTCTCGCCTCCTCGAGCACCTCCGCGGTCGCGTCGTCGATCGCGGCGTCGCCCGGCCCGTCGGGCGCGAGGTCGTGATCGTGGCCGCGGCCGTGATCGTGGCTGTGATCGTGACCCCCGGCCCCCTCGTCGTCGAACAGCGCCCCCGATCGCTCCGAGCGCGGCCCTCCCTCGCCGGCGTCGAGGCCGCCGACGGTGTCCTCGAACACCTGCTGGAACTCGGTCTCCTCGACGCGTTCGGAAACGACCTCGGCGAGGTCGTCCTCGCTCATCCCGCCCCAGCCGGCGGCGTGCTCCTCGAGCCACGCTTCGTGGTCGTCGTCCCCGAGCAACGCGGTGAACGCGAGGTGGTTCGCGAGGTGTCCCGCATCGGCCTGTGGGTCCGAACAGACGGGGCAGGCGTATCCCATACCGGACGTTCCCGACCCAGGTGCAAAACGCCTCCGCTCGGGCGGCCGCCGCCGTCGGGCCCTCAGGACATCGGCTTTTTCATCACGTGGGCGTCCTCCCCGTCCGCGTAGTACCCGCGGCGGACGCGGTCGGTCTCGAAGCCGAACGCCTCGTACAGCGCCCGCGCCGCGTCGTTGCTCGGGCGCACCTCGAGTCTGACGCGACCGACGCCCCTCGTTGCCAGCACCGTCAGCCCCTCTGCGAGAAGCGTCCGACCGAGCCCGTCGCGTCTGTGACTCGGCGCGACGGCGAGGTCCTTTATGTGTCCGATCCGCGCGCCGTCCTCGCTGAGGACGTCGGCGACGACGAACCCGACCGGCGACCCGTCGTCGGCGAGTAAAAACCCCGGCGCATCGAGGAACCGCTCGAACGCCGCGTAGGGCCACGGCTGGTCGAACGATCGCCTTTCGATGCGGAAGACGTCCAACAGGTCGGCCCGAACCACCGGCCGAACGTCGACGTCGCTGCGCTGTCCGGCTGCTGTCACGCCCCAACGTTGCGGCGAGACGCACATAGCGTTGTCGACGGCCCCCTTCCGTTCGCGGCAGCTCGGTTCGGGGCTTCGTCGTTCCCGTCCCTCGGGGCCGGCCTCGGCCAGAAGATTGATTATCGCGCGCGCATTACAGTCGGATGCACCCGATTGGGTGCATCCCCACCCCCCACCCCGTTTTCACGCCCCGATAGCCACCGGAACGCCGTTTCGACCGCGGACGCGCGGCGGTCTCGGGTCTCGAACACCGATAAAAACAAAAACACGACCGCCGAGGCGGCGCTCGATCAGTCGTCGGCGGGGGCCGCGCCGCTGCCCTCTTCGGCCTGCTTTTTCGTGTGCGAGAGCTTTCCGCCGTCGGCGAGGATCCGCCGTTCGCGCTCCGACGCGTCGAGCGCGGCGGTGAGTTCCCACTCGTCGTTGACGCGGACGGTGAACTCCTCTTGGCCGGAGCGGACGGCCTCGGCGACGTTGTCGACGATCTCGATGTCGTCGCCCTGCTCGATCCGCTCGTAGTCCTCGGCGTCGATCTCGAGGGGGACGAGCCCGAAGTTGAACAGGTTCGCCTTGTGGATGCGCGCGAAGCTCTGTGCGAGGACGCCCTCGATACCGAGGTACATCGGACACAGCGCCGCGTGCTCCCGCGAGGAGCCCTGCCCGTAGTTCTCGCCGGCGACGAGGAACCCGCCGTCGCTGTCGAGTGCGCGCTGTGCGAACTCCTCGTCGACGCGCGAGAGGGTGAACTCCGAGAGCTTCGGGATGTTCGAGCGGTACATCAGGATGTCCTGCGTCGCCGGGATGATGTGGTCGGTCGTGATGTTGTCGCCCATCTTCAGGAGGTTCGGCCCCGAGATGTCGGCGTCGAGTTCGTCCTTCAGGGGCACGTCGCCGATGTTCGGCCCCTTGATGAGCTCGTCGTCGACGGCCTCCTCGGGCGCGATGATGTCGGGGTCCTCTTTGCCCATGCCCTCGCTGTACTTCGAGCCCATCTCGAACTCGGGCGCCTCGAGGTCACCGAGCTCCGCGGCGAGATCGCGCGGATCGACGATCTCGCCTTTGATCGCCGCCGCGGTGGCGACCTCGGGCGAGCAGAGATAGACGTTGTCGTCCTCGATCCCCGAGCGGCCCTCGAAGTTGCGGTTGAACGTCCGCAGCGAGACCGAATCCGATCCGGGGACGTGGCCGATGCCGATACAGGCGCCGCAGGTCGCCTCGGAGAAGTTGACGCCGGCGGCCATCATCTCCGCGGTCCAGCCCTCGCGGGCGAGCATCTCGGAGGCCTGCTTCGAGGCGGGCGCGACGATCATCTCGGTCTTCATCTCGACCGTCCGCCCCTCGAGCATCTTCGCGCCGGGGAGGATGTCCTCGTAGGCGCCGTTCGTACAGGAGCCGATGATGACCTGCTCGACGTCCGTGCCGGCGACCTCCTCGACCGGAACGACCTTGTCGGGCATCGACGGACAGGCGATGAGCGGCTCGATCTCCGAGAGATCGACCTCGATCCTGTCGGCGTACTCGGCGTCCGCGTCCGGCGAGAGCTCGACGTAGTCGTCCTCGCGGCCGATCCGGGAGAGCCAGTTTTTCGTCCGCTCGTCGGTCGGGAAGATCGAGGAGGTCGCGCCCAACTCGGTGCCGAGGTTCGTGATCGTCGTCCGTTCGGGGACACTCAGCGACTCGACGCCCGGCCCGGTGTACTCGAAGATCTTGCCGACGCCGCCCTTGACGGTCAACTCGCCGAGCAGGTGCAGCGCGACGTCCTTGGCGGTCGCCCACTCGGGGAGTTCGCCCTCGAGGTGGACGTTGACGACCTCCGGCATCTCGATGTAGTACGCGCCCCCGCCCATCGCGACGGAGACGTCGAGGCCGCCGGATCCGATCGCGAGCTGTCCGAGACCGCCCGGCGTCGGCGTGTGGCTGTCCGACCCGAGCAGCGTCTTCCCGGGCGCGGCGAAGTTCTCCTTGTGGACGTTGTGACAGATCCCGTTGCCGGGGCGGCTGTAGTAGGCCCCGAACGTCCCCGCGGCGCTGCGAAGAAAGCGGTGATCGTCGGTGTTTTTGAAGTCGAACTGGTACGTCTGGTGATCGCAGTACTGCGCGGCGAGTTCCGTCTGTACCTCGTCGAGGCCGAGCGCCTCGAACTGCAGCCACACGAGCGTGCCGGTCGTGTCCTGCGTGAGCACCTGATCGATCTCGATGCCGATCTCTTCGCCCGTCTGTAGTTCCCCTTCGACGAGGTGGTCCTCGAGGATTTGTTCGGTGAGTGTCTGTCCCATATCGTCCCTACGTCGACTGTCCACGGATATAAATCCGGCGTGTTCTGACACACGTACGGCAGTTTGAGCGCCGTCGTACCAAACGAGTATTGTTTTCTATGCCCATTTGCCGCACAGAACCGGGTGATCGTGTAAAACCGATCGGCGCGCTCAGTCGATGCGGGCGAACGCGAGGTTCCCGCTGGTGTTTTTGATGTAGATGTCGACCACGTCGCCCTCCTCGGCCCCGGGGACGAAGATGGTGTAGTCGCCGCGGTGGGCGACGCCGTCGCCCTTCCGGCCGGTGTCGGTCACCTTGACCGTGTAGGTCTCGCCGGTCTCGACGTCCTCCTGGGTCGATTGGGTCTCCTTGGATCGGCTGTTTTTCGTGACGGGACGGAACGCGCCGCAGGCGTCACACCGGAGCATCAGCGTCCGGTCCTCCTGGACGAGGCGGGTGTCCGGCAGCCCGCACTCGCTACAGCGGACGTACTCCTCTGTGTAGTCGTCGATGACGCCCTCGAAGTCCCGGTCGTCGAAGTCGCCGTTGTACCGACCGACGCCGTCGTCGAGTTTCCCCGAGGTCGCAAGCGTCTGTTGGACGAACCGATGGAGGTGCTCCGTCTCGCGGTTCAGCGCGTCCGCGACCCCGTCGAGGTTCGTAAACCGCGTGAAGGCTCCGTCGGTCTGTGCGACGGCGTCGGGGACCGAGAGCCGATCGCCGGCCGATCCGATGTCGGGAACCGAGTCCAACGCCCGGTCGAGGCTGTCTCCGTATTCCATGCTCAATCGTAGGGACGAGCGCCGTATATGCGTTCCGAGACCGGCGGGGGCTTCGGGTCGAACCGGTTTTGTCCCCGCCGCCCGAGGGGTCCGCATGGAGCCGACGACCCCACAGGCGGCCTGCTTCGAGGCCGGAATCAAGTTCGGAAGCCTCTATCACCAGTTCGCGGGCACGCCGGTCTCGCCGGACAGCAGCGCCTCGCTCTCGCGGGCGATGGAGGAGGCGATCGAAAACCAGCCGTTCTGCTCGTCGGTGAGCGTCGAGATCCTCGAGGACGCGCTCCGGGCCGAACTCGCCGAGCAGTCCGCCGCGTACACCGAACTCACCGGCCGGTTCATGGAGGTCGAGATCACCATCGACCACGAGGGGGCGACGGTCGTCGCC
>NZ_JAQCNO010000018.1 GCF_028274965.1 Natronomonas sp.
GCTCGGCCGCCGCTCGCTACCACCGGACCGACCTGTTCGAGGTCGACGTCGAGGGCGAGAACAACGCCGAACTGACGGATGACGCCGACGTCAGAACCGACGCGCCGGTTCTGTTCGACATCCATCCGGGCGAGGTCGAGGAGTTCGCACTCGGGAACGTCGACAACGGGTCGGAACTCGGGCTCTCAGAGAACCGCTCGATCGACGTCGAGACGGCCAGCGACGAGTTCGGCAACGAGGTGCGCAAGCCGGTTCTCGACGCGACGCTTGCGGGTGCGGAGGGCACCTACACCACCGAGGGCGTCACGATCGACACCGCCGACCGCGACGGGATCCGACTCGGTCGGAACGGCGACGTCGAACCGCCGCTCGGCGTGTTCGACGTGACCCTCGAGATAACCGACATCGAGGGGCCAAACACCCACGCACCGGGGGCCGTCACGGAGACGATCGAGAACGTGACCGTCTACCCCGACAACGTGACCGTCTCCGCCGTCGGCCAATCGAGGGACTTCGACGCCGACGGCGGTACCGCGGCGCTCGCCGTCGACCTGGGCGCCGGCGGCGCGGTCGTCGATCGGCTTGATCTCGAACTCCGGCGCACGGCGGGATCGGGGACGGTCACGTTCGACCACGAGGGCGGCGCGCCGACGCCGACGGCGCCGTGGGAGGGGACCGACTACGGCGGCGACGGGGCGCTCGGATCGGACAACGTCTGGGCGCTCGAACGGAACCTCACGGCCGAGGACTTCGACGACGGCGTCCGGACGTACGCCCTCGAAGCCGACGCGCCCGACCGGTACCGGATCTCGGTCGAGGCGATGCCCTACGAGGGCGAACTTGTCCCCGACGCGGCGGCCGTCCGGAGTTCGACGCGGGACGACCACGGCGGGTCGACACGCGACGACGCCGAGATCGTTGCCACCGGGCCGATCACGAGCGTCGCGGGGATCTCCGTCCGGACTGACCACGAGTTCGTCGGCACGGAGACAGACCCCGGCGGGAACGTCACCGTCGAGTTCGGGGCGTTCCGCGACGCGAACGGCAACGCAGTCACCGACACGGCGGAGACGGTCACCGTCGGGTTCGGAAACGAGACCGTCGCGGCCGGCCCCGGCGGCGTCACGCGCGAGGTCGATCCGGGGGCGGTCGGTCCGAACGCGTCCGTCGAGTTCGATCCGACCGCGATCGACGCGGCGGCCGTCGAGACCGGGACGAACGCAACCGTCGCCGTCGGGTTCGAGGGGCACACTCGGACGGACGCGACCGGAATCACGCTCGTCCACCGCGTCCGAGAGCCCGGCGGGTCGGCGTGGACGACCGAATCGATCCCGCAACCGGCCACCGTCCGCGTCGACGCCGACGGCGCGCGCGACCTCGCGAGGTGGAACGCGACGACCGACCGCTACGAGAGTGTGGCCGACGCGGCCGAGGGCGACACCTTCCATCACCGACACACCGAAGCCAAACACCTCCACAGCGGACTGTACTTCCGTTCGGCCGACGAGGGGGCGCGTCTCGGCTTCGAGTTCGTGACCGACGAGGAGGCCTCCGCCGACCTCCCGAACGACTCGGCGACCGTCGAACTCGACGACGGCTGGCACCTCGGGAGCTCGAACTACGACACCTCCGCGAACGCCTCCCGGGAGATCTCGGCCGACCTCGCCTGGACGGAGTACGGCTACGGCGCGGGCGAGGACGCCTTCGTCGTCAGAACCGACGCCGGCGGGTGGCTGTACAACCGGACGAACGGGACCGCCGACGGAACGGCGGCAGTCGGGACCGAACAGGCGTACTGGATCCGCGTCGACCGCGGGGGAGCGCCGCTCGTCCGCGACGTCGTCGCGCCGGCGTTCACCGAGTCCGGGGGCGACGATGGCTCGTGAGACGCCGACGCCACCGCGCGGATTCCTGTTCCTGTCGGTCGCGACGGGGCTGATAGTGGCTCTCACCGTGCTCTGCGGCGGTATCGGGCTCTCGGCCGCCGCCGAGGCGCCCGGCGAACCGGCCTCGTTTCACGGCTCCGCGGTGCAGGCCGACGGGGCCGACATCCCGGCCGGGACGCGACTCGTCGCGGTCGTCGACGGCGACGCCGCGGCCGAGATCCGGATCGACCCGGCGGGCGAGTACGGCGGCCCGGGCGCGTTCGACGACAAACTGCGTGTCGACAGCGACGCCGGCGGGACAGTCTCCTTTCGGATCCCGGCCGCCAACGCGACCGCAAACGAGACCGTGCCGCTTGAGCCGGGCGTCTCGGAGGTCGCTCTGACGTTTCCGAACGGAACGGTCACGACCGACGGCTCCGGCGACGCCACGGGGAATTCCACCGACGGCGACGACGGCGGCGGATCGACGTCGGGTACCGGAGCTGGCGGCGGATCGGTGGGGTCTGGTGGCGGCGGCTCCGGCGGCGGTACCGCCGGCGCCGGTTCCGGCGACGTGACCGGATCGTCGGGCTCCGACGACGCCGGCACGTCGCCGACGGACGGCGGAGCCACGGACGACGAGCCGCTTCTCGTCGAGACCCGCCGCATCGAGAGCGGCTCACGGAACGCCTCCGGACCGACCGTCGCCTTCGAGGAGACGACCGTCCGCGAAATCGCCCTTCCGAGCGGTCCCTCCGGCGAGGTCTCGATCGAGGAACTCGCCGATCCGACAGACGGCGCCCCGCCGCTTCCGGGGAACGCCTCGGTCGTCTCCGTCTCCGAGATCACGGTCCCGAAGCCCTACCGGACCGACAACGCGACGATCCGCGCGGTCGTCTCCGAGGCGTACCTCGAGGAGCGCGACATCGACCCGGCGCACCTGACCGTCTACCGACTGCCCGACGGCGGCGACCGGTGGGAGCCGCTACCGACCGAGGTGTCCGACGTCGACGCCGGGTACCTCGTTGCGGCCCGAACGCCCGGGTTCTCTCAGTTCGTCGTCGCGGGCCGACAGCCGCCGTTGGACGACCGTCCCGGCGGTAACGCGGCGACTGTCCCGACGCCGGAGGACGCGACCGATCCGAGCGCCGATTCCGGCGGGTCCGCTGACTCCGACGACTCCGGCGGATCCGGGCGGTTCGGTGACACCCACCCGATCGTCCTCGCGGCCTCGTTGTGTGCGATTCTCGTCTTCGTCGCGGCCGTCGGGCGCTTCCTGATCCCGCGGCGGCCGAACGACTGGTAGTCTCAGCCGACCGTCCCCGGTTCACGCCGCCGGCCGTCCGGACGCGAACGGTTTTATCCCCGCCGGAGGTAGGTCGGGTATGCGTTTCGGCGCCGACGAGGCCGGCAAGGGCCCCGTCATCGGGTCGATGTTCGCCGCGGCGGTCCGGGCTCGCGGCTCGGATCTGCCGGACGGGATCGACGACTCGAAGCGGCTCTCGGCACCCGAGCGGGAGTCCCTCGCCGATCGCCTCCGGGCCGAGGATCGGATCGAGATCGGCCTCGCGGAAATCACCCCCGAGCGGATCGACGCCGGCAACATGAACGACCTCACCGTCGCGGCGCACGCCGAGGCCATCGCCGCCGTCGTCGAGGGCGGCGACCGGGGGCTCTGTGACGCCGCCGACACCGACGCGGCGCGCTTCGGGACGCGGGTCGAGAAGCGACTCCCGGCGGGCGTTTCGGTCCGCGCCGCCCACGGCGCGGACGCGAGCGACGACCACGTCGGCGCGGCGAGTGTCGTCGCCAAGAGCCGGCGGGAGAGACACGTCGAGGCCCTCCGCGAGCGCTTCGGCGACCTCGGCAGCGGGTATCCGAGCGACCCGACGACGCGCTCGTTTCTCCGGCGGTACTACGCGGAGCGCGGGACGTTCCCGCCGCCGACGCGAACCTCCTGGTCGACGTGCGCCTCGATCCGGTCGGCGGCCGAGCAATCCGGTCTCGACGAGTTCTGAAACGGCACCACGGCTCGGGTCCCGGAGGGGTTTTTACCCTCGAGCAGCGAGTAGGTGGGTATGGACGCGTTCGAGGCGTCGGCGAACGTCCCCCGGGAGGGGTTCGACTTCGCCCACCGACCGGAGACCGACCGGAACTTCGAGTCCGCGCTCGAACGAGCAGACGCCGGTGTCCGTCTCGACGTTCCGGACGCGATCGAACTGCTGACCACCGGGACGGACTCCCCCGGGATCGACATCGAACGCAAAGGGCGCGTGCTCGAGGCGGCCGACAGGCGCCGGGCTGCGGTGGTCGGCGAGGAGGTGACCTTCGTTGCGAACCTCAACAACAACGTCACGACCGCCTGCAACGTCGGCTGTCTGTTCTGTAACTTCAAGGACGCCGCACAGCGCTTCGAAACCGACCACGACGGCGACACGGACGGCTTCACGAAGACGCCCGAGCAGTCCCGCGAGATCGCCCGCGACGCGATCGAACGCGGCGCCTACGAGGTCTGTTCGGTGTCCGGGCTCCACCCGGCGCTCGTCCTCGACGACGAGCACCGCGAGATACTCGAGGCCGCCGAGAGCGAGGGCGACGGCGGGGGTGTGGGCGATCACAACTACAAGCCCGCCTCGGCGTACGCGGTCGATCCGGGGAGCTACGCCGCACAGATCGAGGCGATGAGCGCCGCCGGTGCGCACGTCCACTCGATGACCCCCGAGGAGGCCTACCACGCCCGGCGGGGGACGGACTGGAACTACGAGGACGTCTTCCGGCGGCTCAAGGCCGCCGGCCTCGATTCGGTGCCGGGAACGGCCGCCGAGATCCTCGTCGAGGAGGTCCGGGAGATCATCTGCCCCGGCAAGATCGGGACCGACGAGTGGCTCGAGGCGATGGACGCCGCCGCCGCCGTCGGCCTCGACACCACGGCGACGATCATGTACGGCCACGTCGAAAACGAGGCCCACCGCGCGCTGCATCTCGATCGGATCCGCGAGCTACAGGACCGGACGGGCGCGATAACGGAGTTCGTTCCGCTGTCGTTCGTCCACCCGGAGACGCCGCTCAAAGAGCGCGGACTGGTCGAGACCGGCGCGTCGGTCCACGAGGACGAACTGATGATCGCCGTCTCGCGGCTGTACCTCGATAACGTCGATCACATCCAGTCGTCGTGGGTCAAGTACGGCGACACCCAGGGGCTGAAGATGCTCACCTGCGGGGCCGACGACTTCATGGGAACGATCCTCTCGGAGGAGATCACGAAACGGGCCGGCGGCGACTACGGGGAGTTCCGCTCGTTCCGGGAGTACGTCGACATGATCGAGTCGATCGGGCGGATCCCCGTCGAGCGCTCGACGGACTACGAGAAACGCCGGGTCATCGACGCCGGGGACGGCCCGATCGGCCCGAAACTCGGCCCGAACGCGGACGGCACGCCGCTTCTATGAACAGCCTTAGGTGCCGCTCGACCGAACAAGCGTCCGATGGACCCCTCAGTCTCGCGACGCCGACTGCTCGGAGCGGGAACCGCGGCCGCCGCGCTCTCCGTCGCCGGGTGTAGTTCCCTCGGCACCGACGGATCGGCCGACGAACACGACGTGACGCTCGTCGCCGCCATCGACGAGGAGGCGCTCCAGGCGGCCAGAGAGGACGCCCGGGCGGCCCAACAGGACGCCCGACAGCGCCTCGAGGCGGGCGAGATCGATCAGGCCGAGGCCCGACGGATCGCCGAGGAGGCCCAGGCCGAGGCCAGACAGACCCAACAGGAGCTCCTGTCCGACGCCGTCGGCGACATCGAGTCGTACGCCTCCGAGGCGGCCTTCGAGATCACCGACTCGACCCCCGAATCGGGCGTCGTCCGCGGCACGGGCGGTGGGGACGCGATCCTCGAGGCGCTCGCACTCGAGTCCGTCCAGGCGATCGTCGCCGCCGACGAGTTCGACTCCTTTAGCGAGAGCTGAAGATCAGCCGAGAAGCGACCGGTAGCGCCGGCCGGCCGGCCCGTCGGCGTCGATCGCCGCCGCGATGCGATCGGAGAGCCACTCCGGGGAGACGTACCGATCGTACACCGGGAGCCGCTCCTCAAGCGGCACGGCGGCGGTTTCGGCGATGCGCCGCAGCTCCCGCAGCGCCGGCCACTCGTAGTCGGGGTTGATGTGGTCGTCCGTCACGGGCGAGACGCCGCCCAGATCGTCGATCCCGCAGTCGAGCAGCTCCTCGACGGGCGCGAGGTTGGGCGGCGATTGGATGCTGACGTCCTCCGGCAGCGCCGCCCGCGCCATCGCCGTCGCCTTCCGCATCGTCCCGAGGGCCGGCGCCTCGCCCGTCCAGCGCTCGTTGGGGACGACCGGCTGGACGATTATCTCCTGTATGTGGCCGTACCGCTCGTGCAGCGCCGCGATCGCGAGCAGGCTCTCGGCGCGATCCCGCTCGGTCTCGCCGATGCCGACGAGGATCCCGGTCGTGAAAGGCACCCCGAGCTCCCCGGCGGTCGCGATTGTTGCGAGCCGCTGGCCCGGCTCCTTCGAGCGGGGGCCGCCGTGGGCCCGCACCGTCGCCGTCGTTTCGAGCATGACGCCCATCGAGGCGTTCCGATCGGCGACCAGCTCCATCTGCTCGCGCGTCTGATCGCCCGGGTTCGAGTGCGGCAGGAGGCCACACTCGAGGGCGATCCCGCAGGCCTCCCGGAGGTACGAGTGGATCGAGTTGTGGCCCAGCTCCGAGAGTTGGTCGTGTATCGCGGTGTAGCGCTCGTCGGGCTCGTCGCCGAAGGTAAACAGCGCCTCCGTGCAGCCGGCGTCGGCCCCGCGCTCGCAGATCTCCTCGATCTCCGCCGGCGACAGGAGCGACGCCTCGCCCGGTCGGTCGTAGTACGTGCAGTAGGTGCAGGTGTACCGGCAGGCGGTGGTCAACGGCACGAAGACGTTCCGAGCGAACGTCAGCCGGTCGGCGGCCGACACCTCCGACGGGGTCACCGAGAGCAGCCGCTCGGTCTCTTCGGCCTCGACGGTCACCTCGACGCCGTACTCCTCTGTGCCGAACACGTCCCTCCCTGCGTGGGTCGGGAAAATAAACGAATCGCTGTCGGTCAGGAGCGATCGCGGTCCAGCCCGACGCGTTTTTCGCCCCGATCCGGGTCGACGCCGACCGCGGCGCCTTCGAGCCACGCCGCGGCGGCCCCCTCGCCGTGGAGCGTGAGCTCGACGAGGTCGTCCGGCTCGTCGACGTCGACCGCGAGCCGAAAGGAGTCGACCACCGTGGGGTCGGCGCCGATCTCCTCGGCGATGCGCCGGTGGTCCTCGATCGACGCGCCGTGGTAGTCGGTGTAAAACTCCGGGTGACGGACGACGAGGGCGTTCGTGCCCCCGCCGAGGCCGGGCGCGACGACGACAGCCCCGTCGGCGTCGAACAGCCGCGAGAGCGCCTCCGGCGTCGCGAGGGCGAGATCCGACATCACGACCGCCATCGGCGGCTCCAAGCGCGCGTTGACCGCCGCCGTCAGCGGGCGCTCGTCGACGACGACCGGCCACCGGCTCTCGACCTCGGCCGTCGAGAGCACCGTCGGCGACCCGCCGGCGGCCGCTATCGCCGCACAGACGTCCCGGAGCATCGCCCGGGCGAACTCGGCGCGTTCCTCGGGGCCGAACACGCCTTCGAGACGCGTTTTCGGCTCCGTCGCGGCGAAGGGGACGAGGACGTCGAGCGACATCACTTCAGCCGGCCGGGCCCCTGCTGTCTGGACCTGTACAGGCGGTACCCGCCGGCGGCGAGCACCACGACGACGACGACGGCCCCGCCGACGAGCAGTCCGGTTCTGACGAGTTGGCTCTGTGAGGCCTCGCCCTCGGCCTGTTCGGCCAGATCGATCGCGTTCTCGAAGTTCCCCCGCTCGTAGGCGGACACCGCGTTGCCGAGCAGCCGTTCTGCCTCCGCGGAGCCCGACCCCTCGACGGCCTCGCGGGCGCTATCGACGGCCTCGCGGGCCTCCCTGCTCTCGGCGGTGAAGTGGTGGGTCTCGTGGGACCCGACGGCGGCGTCCGTCCCGCCGCTGCGCTGTTGGGTGAAGTTCGCGACGACGAAGCGGTCCTCCGGATCGTAGCTGTAGCTCTCGATCTCCGGCGTCGTCCCCGTGACGCGGACCTCGATCGTGGCCGTCCCGTCGTCGATGTCGACCGACTGCGTCGCCTCCGGCCCGTCGGTGTCCTCCCGGGAGATCTGATCGCCGGCCTGGTTGTACTGCCGCACCGTCCACGTCGCGTTTTCGAGTTCGGTCCCCGCGACGAGGGTCCACTCGTTGAACTCGTCGAACAGCTCCGTCACCTCGAAGGTCGCCTCGAGTTCCGTCCCCACCTCCGACTCCTCGGGGATGTCCTGTGGCTGGCTCCCTACCGCCGCCGCTGGCCCGGAAAACAGCGCGCCGAACAGCAGCACGGCGACGGCCGCGGCGGCGAGTCTGCTACGGTTCATCGTCGCCGTATTCGATGAGCTCCTCTAAACCGTCTTTGCTTTGGGATTTGAGCTCCTCGCTTCGCTCCTCGGCCTCGATCGCCATCCGCTGCATCTCCTTGACCCGGGGGATGTCCGTCACGCCCGCGAGGACGACGATCGCGGCGACCTTCCGCTCGTTCGGCAGCGGGTAGTCGCCCGCCCGGACCTCCATGCACTCCGTTTGGCTCTCGAGCCATTTTCGGGCCTTGTCGATCCCCTTGCGGTTGAGCGCGTCCGGCGGCCCCGAAACCAAAAGCAGCGCCCGCTCCGTGCTGTCGACCTCGCACTGCAGCGTGAGCTTTCCGAGCGTCGCCTTCCGTACGAGCGCCGTGATCCGGTTCGTCGCGTCGCCCGCACTCGAAAAGCCGTTTTCGTCGTTGCCGCCGCGGAGCCGTCCGAGCAGGCCCTTGTCGTCGTCGTTCAGCTCGATCGCCTCGGAGGCGTAGCCGACGCTCGTGACCCCGTGGTTGCCGAGCGTGTTGATGATCTCGGATGCGTCGACGACGCTTTCGGCGACGTTGTCGCCGAGGGCCTCGACCTCGCCGGCTGAAAAGAGCGCGCCGAAGCGGGTGATGATCTCGTCGTTGATCTCGTCGTAGCCCTCGCCGAGGCTCTCGCCGCCGGTCTTAAACGAGTCGTTGTCGAACGTGAGGAGGTTGTCGACCGACTCGGCGAACGCCTGAAACGACCGCGCCGCGTTCCGGTTGTAGATCCCGCCCTCGTCGCGGCTGGGCAGGATACCGAGCCCGTACACCGGCTCGACGTAGAGCCGCTGGAGGTGCTCGGCCAACACCGGCGCGCCGCCGCTTCCGGTCCCGCCGCCGAGCCCGGCGATGATGAGGAAGGCGTCGATCTCGCTCGAGGCCATCTGGTCGATCGAACTCTGGATCTCCTCGATGTCCTCGCGTGCGCACTTCTCGCCCAACTCCGGTTCCGTCCCCGCCCCGTGGCCCTTCACGATCGATTGCCCGATGAGCACGCGGTTCCCGTTCGGGACGTAGTCGAGCCCCATCAGATCGGCTTTGGCGGTGTTGACCGCAACAGCGTGTCCAACGATGCCGGTCCCCCGCGTCGAATCGTACTCGAGAAACCGGTCGAGGATCTTCCCGCCGGCTTGCCCGAAGCCGATCATTGCAAGTTTCATTGGTCCTTATGAAGGGTAGGGACCCAACGCGTTGATAAGCTTTCGGCCGACGTCAGACGATAGAATGACGCCGGTCGTTGTACCGCGCCGTCGGCGCGACTCAGACGCCCAAATACGCCGACAGCCGACGGAGGCCACTCTCCTCGACGCCGAACGCCGCCGCGTCGTTGTCCGCGACGGTGTTGTCGAACTGCAGCGACCGGTACTGGTCCGACCCCATCCGCGGCACGCCCGGCACGGCGTCGAGCACCGACCCTGGGACGCGATCGAGCGATCTGAGCCCGATCTCGGCGAGCCCCATCGGCACCGAAACGACGCTGACCGGCCGCCCGTCCGCCGCGTGGGCGAGTCTCGCAACGTCGGCGAGCGTCAGCACCTCCGGACCGCCGATCTCGTAGGTCTCCCCGTCGTGGTCCCCGTCCGAGCCCTCCGTCGCGTCGGCGATCATCGGCGCGAGGTCCCCGACCCAGATCGGCTGGAACCGCGTCGTCCCGCCGCCGGGAAGCGGCGTCACGTACGGCGTTGCGAGCCGCTTCGTGTAGCGGACGAACTCGCCGCCGTCGCCGAAGACGACAGAGGGCCGAACGATCACCCACTCGAGCTCGGACTCCCGAACGTGAGCCTCCGCTTGGCCCTTCGATCGGACGTACGCCGTGTCGCCGTCGGGGTCGGCCCCGAGCGCGCTCAACTGGACGAGCCGACGGACGCCGTGCGTCTCGGCCGCGCGAACGACGTTCTCGGTGCCGTCCCTGTGAACCCGGTAGTGCGCCTCGTTGCCGCCCTTCGGCCGGAACAGCGGCGACAGCGCAACGAGGTTGACGACGACCTCGGCCCCCGCGAACGACCCCTCGATCGAGTCGTAGGCGGTCACGTCGCCCATCGCCGTCCCGACGTCCTCGGGGAGCGCCGCCGCGTCGCCCGGCGACCGCGACAGCGCCGTGACGTCGTGTCCGCGCTCGTTTAGCTCCCGACAGAGGTGCGTGCCGATAAACCCCGTCCCGCCGACGACCAGTGCTCGCATACCTCGGGTAAGGTCCGCCGATCGTATAAACTGCCCGCGCCCGCCCGCGGTGTACCTTTTTCATCGCCGCGCCCCCAGCGTACGCCATGGCTTCGGAACTGCTCGATACGGACCGCTGGACCCCGATCACCGACGAGTTCGAGGACCTCACGTACCACCGCTCGACCGACACCGGCGCGGTGCGGATCGCCTTCGACCGCCCCGAGGTCCGCAACGCGTTCCGCCCCGAAACCGTCGACGAGCTCTACACGGCCCTCGATCACGCGAAACGCCAGACGGACGTCGGCTGTATCCTGTTGACCGGTAACGGCCCCTCGCCGAAGGACGGCGGGTGGGCCTTCTGCTCGGGCGGGGACCAGCGGATCCGCGGCGATGCGGGCTACGAGTACGAAAACGGGGACGGCAATGGGGACGAAGACGAAGGCGAGGATCGAACCGAAAACGCAAGCGACGCCGACGGCTCTGAGGCCGAACCGACGGGCGCGCCGCGGCTCCACATCCTCGAGGTCCAGCGGCTGATCAGACACGTCCCCAAGCCGGTCGTCGCCGTCGTGCCCGGGTGGGCCGTCGGCGGCGGCCACTCGCTGCACGTCGTCTGCGACATGACGCTCGCAAGCGAGGAGCACGCGAAGTTCCTCCAGACCGACCCCGATGTCGCCTCCTTCGACGCCGGCTTCGGATCGGCCTACCTCGCCAGACAGGTCGGACAGAAGAAGGCCCGCGAGGTGTTCTTCCTCGGGAAAACCTACTCCGCCGAGGAGGCCGTCGAGATGGGGATGGCGAACGAAGCCGTCCCCCACGAGGACCTCGAGGCGGTCGCCCACGAGTGGGCCGACACGATCTGCTCGAAGTCGCCGATGGCGATCCGGATGCTGAAGTACGCGTTCAACATGGATTCCGACGGCCTCGTCGGCCAGCAGGTGTTCGCCGGCGAGGCGACCCGCCTCGGCTACATGACAGCGGAGGCAAAGGAGGGCCGGGACGCGTTCAACGAGGGCCGCGAGCCGGACTTCCGGCGGTTCGAGTGGCACTACTGACGCGATCGGGGCCCGCCGCCAACACGGGGCGCACCCGCCGTCCGGACACCGCGCACTTATCCGATCGCCGCCCCCACGTCCGACAATGACCGCGGCGGTCTCGCGCCGGAAGGCCTGGCTGATGGCGGCCCGCCCACAGACGCTGCCGGCGGGGGCGGCTCCGGTGCTCGTCGGGACGGGACTCGCGATCGGCGCCGGCGTCTTCGACCCGCTTCCGGCCGCCTTCGCGCTCGTCGGCGCGCTCCTGTTGCAGATCGGAACGAACTTCGCCAACGACTACTACGACGCCGTCAAGGGGGCCGACACGGACGACCGCGAGGGGTTCCGGCGGGTGACCGCCGGCGGCCTCATCGAGCCCGGCTCGGTCAAGCGCGCGATGTACGCGACGTTCGGGCTGTCGGTCCTGGTCGGGACGTACCTGGTCTATGTCGGCGGGGTTCCGATCCTCGTCGTCGGAGTGGCGAGCGTCGTCGCCGGGATCACCTACACCGGGGGCCCGCTGCCCTACGGCTACCGCGGCCTCGGCGACCTGTTCGTGTTCGTCTTCTTCGGGCTCGTCGCCGTCAGCGGCACCTACTACGTGCAGGCCGTCGGCGGCGTCGCCGGTCCGTTCCCGCTTTGGATCCCGGCGGGAACCGTCCCCCCCGCCGCCGTCGTCGCCGGCCTGCCCGCGGCCGGTCTCTCGACGGCCATCCTCGTCGTCAACAACGTCCGGGACCGCGAGACGGACGCCGCCTCCGGCAAGCGAACGCTCGCCGTCATCCTCGGGTACCGCGCCAGCCGGATCGAGTGGAGCGCGGCCGTCGGGACCGCATACGCCGTGCCCGTCGTCTTCGGGCTCGGGGGGTACCACGCCGCCGCGCTCGCGCCGCTTCTCACCGCGCCGCTTGCGGTCCGGATCGGACACACCGTCTGGACCCGAACCGACGGGGCCGCGCTGAACCCGGCGCTCGAACGGACCGGCCGACTGCTTTTCGCCCACTCGGTGCTTTTCGCCGCCGGGCTCGCGGCCCCCGCGTTCGTCTGATCGACCATGCGCGTCGAACCGTTCTCGCTGCCGCTCTCGCGCCCGCTCGAAACCGCCGCCGGCCCCATCGAGACCCGGCGAGGCTTCGTCGTCCGGACGACGGCGACCGACGCGGCGGGGACCGGCGAGGCGACGCCGCTGGCTGGCTGGACGGAGCCCTTCGAGGCGTGCGAGCGCGCGCTCGCCTCGGTCGACGCCGACCCCAACGTCGACCCCAACGTCGACCCCGACGCCGACGCCGATCCGGGATCGACCCTCGACGCCGAGGCGCTGTCGGCCGCGCCGGCCGCCAGACACGGCCTCTCGTTGGCTGTCCTCGACGCGGCGGCACGGGCGGCCGACCGGCCGCTGTACCGACACCTCGGCGGTCCCGAGCGCGCGACGCGCGTGCCGGTCAACGCGACGGTCGGCGACGGCTCCCCGGCGGAGACCGCGGCGTCGTGCGCCGACGCCGTGGACGCCGGCTACCCGGCGGTCAAACTGAAGATCGGCGCCCGATCGATCGAGGCCGACCTCGCACGGATCGAGGCGGCCCGCGAGCGCTGTCCGGACGTCGAACTCAGACTCGACGCGAACGGCGCCTGGGACGCCGACACCGCGGCGTCGGCGCTTCCGAGACTCGAGGCGCTCGACGTCGCCGTGCTCGAACAGCCGCTCCCGGCCACGGCGCTCTCGGCGCACGCCCGCCTCCGGGGCCGCAGCGTCGACATCGCCCTCGACGAGAGCGTCGTCGAGTGCGGCCCGGCGGCGATCCGCTCGGCCGACGCCGCCGACGTGCTCGTCTGTAAGCCGATGGCGCTCGGCGGCGTCGACCGCGCCCGCCGCGTCGCCGAGGCCGCCCTGTCCCGCGGCACCGACGTCGTGATCACGACGACGATAGACGGCGCCATCGCCCGCGCCGCGGCGGTGCATCTGGCCGCGTCGCTGCCCGACGTCCGCGCCTGCGGCCTGGCGACCGGGGGGCTTCTCGCCGCCGATCTCCGGGCTGGGATCGCCCCGATCGAGGAGGGCGCCGCGCTCGTCCCGCAGGGAAAAGGCAATATCCCACCGGGGTGAACGGGCGGACCGAACGATGCGGGACTGGCTCGCCGTCCGGGCGAACGCGACGCCGGAAGCGACGGCGATAGCCCCGACGGCCCCGGCGGGTCCCGTCGATGAGCCCGTCTCGTACGCCGAACTCGACGACCGCGCCGAGACGCTCGCGGGGCGGTTGGCCGCGGCCGGCGTCGGCGTCGAGGACTCGCTTGCGATCTGTGCCGGAACCCGCCCCGAGTTCGTCGCGACGGTCCACGCCGCACAGCGTCTCGGCGCCGTGCTCGTCCCGATCAGCACGCGGCTGACCGAACCGGAGATCCGCGCGCGCATCGAGCGGATCGACCCCAGCATCGTGGTCTGCGAGCGCGACACGGAGCCGGCGGTGTCCTCGGCCGCCGACGCGGCGCTGACGCTCGACGAGCCGACCGACGGCGCGAGTGCGATCTCGGCGATGACGCCGGAGCCGTTCGACCTCCCCGAGTGGGCGGCAACGGACCCCCTCGCGGTGCTTTTCACCTCCGGGACGACCGGCGAGCCGAAGGGCGTCGTGTTGACGCTGCAGAACGTCCTCGCGAGCGCGACCGCCTCGGCGTTCCGGCTCGGCCTCCGGCCCGACGACCGCTGGCACGTCCCGCTCCCGATGTACCACACCGGCGGACTCGCCCCCGTCTACCGGTCGGTGCTGTACGGCACCGCGGTGTCGCTCCAACGCGAGTTCGACCCCGAGGCGACCCTCTCGGCGCTCGAGGCCGCCGACGCGAGCGCCGTCTCGCTCGTTCCGACGATGCTCGATCGGCTGCTCGAGGCCGGCGAACTCCCCTCGCTGCGGTTCGTCCTGCTCGGCGGCGCGCCCTGCCCGCCCGAGTTGATGCGGCGCGCACAGGACCGCTCCGTCCCCATCGCGCCGACCTACGGCATGACGGAGGCCGCCTCCCAGATCGCAACGGCCCGCCCCGAGGCCGCCCGCGCGGCCCCCCGATCGGTCGGCAACCCGCTGATGTTCGCCGACGTCTCGATCGTCGCCGACGGCGGCCGCCCCGTCGAACCGGGCGAGACGGGCGAGATCGTCGTTTCGGGGCCGATGGTCTCCCCGGGATACCTCGAGGCGGCGGCGACCGAGGAGCGGTTCTGCTCTCTGGGGCTCCGGACCGGCGACCGCGGGTACCGCGACGAGGCGGGGCGGCTCTACGTGCGGGGCCGGATCGACGACACGATCATCACCGGCGGCGAGAACGTCGATCCCGGCGAGGTCGCGGACGTCCTCCGGACCCATCCGGGCGTCGACGCCTGCGCCGTCGTCGGCCTCCCGGACGAGGAGTGGGGCGAACGCGTCGGCGCGCTCGTCGTCCCGGCCGCGGGGGCGACCCCGACGACCGAGGCGATCGAGGAGCACTGCCGCGGGCGTCTCGCCGGGTACAAACGCCCGCGGACGGTCGACTTCGCGGCCGATCTCCCCCGGACCCCCTCCGGGACCGTCGACCGCGAGGCCGTTGTCTCCCGGCTGCTCGAGGCGTCGTAGCCGACGCGATCCGCTTAAGTCCCCGTTCGCACTACCCGTTTCCGTGTGCACCCTCATCGTCGCCTGGCGAGCCTTCGATGACGCGCCCGTCTGTGTCGCCGCCAACCGCGACGAAACGACCGACCGCCCGTCGAGTCCGCCCGCCGTCCGCGACGGCGACCCCGCGGTCCTCGCGCCGCGGGACGAACGCGCCGGGGGGACCTGGCTCGGCTACAACGACGACGGCGTTCTCGTCGCGGTGACGAACCGGTGGGTCCCGGGCGACGGCGAGCGGTCCCGGGGGCTGTTGGTCGACGACGGCCTGGCCGAACGGACGGCGCCGGCGGCCGTCTCCGCCCTCGAGGCCGAACTCCGCCGGCGCTCGTACGCGCCGTGTCACCTCCTCGTCGCCGACGAGACCGCGTGTTCGCTCCTCGTCCACGACGGCGATCGGTTCTCCACGCACGGGCTCTCGCCCGGCGTCCACGTCGTCGTCAACGTCGGCTTCGACGGCGAGTGGTTCGTCCCCGAGGGGCGGCCCGACGCCGGCCGCGAACAGGCCGACCGCGCCGACCGTCTCCGGGCGGAACTCGGCGTCCGCCCCGACGAAACGGCCGCCGAGTGGACGACGCGGGCGGGCGAGACGCTCGGCGACCACGAGTACGGCGTCTGCGTTCACGACGAGGGGTTCGGGACCCGCTCGTCGTCGCTGATCCGGCTGGGCGCCGAGGGGCGTTTCAGATACGCCGACGGCCCGCCGTGTGAGACGCCGTTCAGACGGGTCGACGCGCCGTTTTGAGCCGCCCTCGGCGGTCCGATCGCTCCGTCGCGGCGGGCAATACGTTATTACCGCGCCGTCGCAACGACCGGTATGCCGAATCTGAGCGGGGTCAGCGCCTTCGTGACCGGCGCGAGCGGAGGCATCGGAGAGGAGATCGCCGTGACGCTCTCGGAGTACGGCGCGAACGTCGCCATCGCGGCCCGGTCCGACGGGATCTACGACACCGCAGACCGGATCGGCACCGACGCCGCGCTGGCACTCGAGACCGACGTGACGGACGAACAGAGCGTCGCGGAGTCGATCGAGTCGACCGTCGCAGAGTTCGGCGGCCTCGACGTCCTCGTCAACAACGCCGGCGCGATGGGTCCGACCGCCCCCGTCGAGGAGATCGACGCCGACGCCTGGCGCGCGATGACCGACGTGAAGGTGTTCGGCCCGTTCGTCTGTATGAAACACGCCGCCGAACACCTCCGGGAGAGCGACCGGGGGACGGTCGTCAACGTCTCGTCGATCGGCGGCAAGCGCCCGTACCCGAACCGCTCGCCGTACGCGGCCTCGAACATGGCGATGATCGGAATGAGCCGGACGTGGGCCCACGAACTCGGCGAGGACGGCGTCACGGTCAACTCGATCTGCCCCGGACCGGTGGAGGGCGACCGGATCGAGCGCGTGATCCAGGCCCAGGCCGACGAACAGGGCCGGCCCTCCGAGGAGGTCCGCGAGGAGGACTTCTACGCCGACCTCGCGATCGCCGAGTTCGTCACCCCGGGCGACGTCGCCGAGCTGATCGCGTACCTCGCGAGCGACGCCGGCAGACACATCACCGCACAGGATCTCAACGTCGACTCCGGGGCGACGTGGTACTGACCCCCGACCGGGAGTCCCGACCCGGGCGGATCGCCGCCGCAAAACGCCGCGCGCATCGCGGAGAGGACCCAAACGGAAATCTTCAAAAGGCGTCCGGATCGACGGATATACAATGGCTGTAGTACCGTTCGAGATGCTGGCGTTTCTGCTGTTCGCCCTCCTCACCATCGGGGCGAGCCTGGGCGTCGTGTTGGCCCGCGACGTGTGGCACTCGGCGCTGCTTTTGGGCGCCGCGCTCCTGTCGGTCGCGATCCACTACGTGATGCTGCGGGCCGAGTTCCTCGCGGTCATGCAGGTCCTCGTCTACGTCGGCGGCGTGCTCGTGTTGATCACGTTCGCCGTCATGCTCGTTCGACGCGATCCCGACCCTGACACAGATCCGACCCCCGACCGCACCCCCGACGCCGACGTCGACGCCGACACGGAGGGGATGGGATGACGACGCGTCCGCGTCTCTACCGGGGCGAAAAGACCGTCGGGGTGCTCGCGATCGCGCTGTTCGGCTTCCTCGCGGCGGTGTTTCTCACCTCCGGGTTCGGGACCGCGGGGGCGTTCCCGGAGGGCTCGGTGACCGCCTCGATCGGGTACGCGATGTTCGATCTCCCCGGCGGCGAGATCCCGAGCGAGGGCTTTCTCGTCTCGTTCGTGCTGATCGCGATCGTGCTCGACGCCGCCCTCGACGGGGCGATCATGCTCGCGAAAACGGATGAGGACGAGGGACCGGACTGATGGTGCTCGAAACCGTCCCGGCCGAGTACTACCTGCTGTTGTCGGCGGCCGTGTTCTGTATCGGCCTGTTCGGCGTCCTCACCCGCCGGAACGCGATGCTGTTTCTGATGAGCGTCGAACTACTGTTGAACGCCGCCAACATCAACCTCGTCGCCTTCGCGTTCTACTGGGGGGAGGTGACCGGACAGACGTTCGTCCTGTTCACGATGGCGCTCGCCGCCGCGGAGGTCGCCGTCGGGATCGGCATCATCCTCGTGTTGTACCGGAACTTCGACGACGTCGACGTGACCGAAGCGACAACGCTCAGGTGGTAATACATGTCTCTAGTATACGAACTCGCCCCGGCGATCGTTCTCCTGCCGCTCGCATCGTTCGCGCTCGCGCTGTGTTTCGGCCGCTGGATGCCGAAACGCGGCGCTGTCGCCGGGATACTCGCGACCGCCGGAACGCTCGGGCTCTCCATACTCACGCTCGGGTGGCTGTTGGTGAGCGGCGAACCGTACGACCAGACGTGGTACACGCTCGTCGACGCCGAGGCGACGTTCGACCTCAGCTTCGGCATCCTGATCGATCAGCTCTCGGCGGCGATGCTCGTCATCGTCTCGCTCGTCGCTTTTCTCGTGCACGTCTTCTCGCTCGGCTACATGAACGCCGAGGGCGAACCGGGGCTGCCGCGGTACTACGCCGGCCTCGGCCTGTTCACCGCCAGTATGCTCGCGTTCGTGATCGCCGACAACCTGCTCATGGCGTTCGTCTTCTTCGAGCTCGTCGGGCTCTGTTCGTACCTGCTGATCGGCCACTGGTTCGGCCGGGACGCGCCGCCGTCGGCGGCGAAGAAGGCGTTTCTCGTCACCCGCTTCGGCGACTACTTCTTTCTCGTCGGGGTCGTCGGCGTGCTCGTCACGTTCAACACGGCCGGCTTCGCCGGCGGCGAGGGCTTCCCGGCGATCGCCGAGAGCGTCCTCGCCGGCGAGACGACCGTCGAGACGTTCGGGCTCTCCGCCGAGGCGTGGTTCTCCGTGCTCGGGCTACTCGTCTTGGGCGGGGCGTTGGGCAAGTCCGCGCAGTTCCCGTTTCACACCTGGCTGCCCGACGCGATGGAGGGTCCGACGCCGGTGTCGGCGCTGATCCACGCCGCGACGATGGTCGCCGCCGGCGTTTATCTGGTCGCCCGGATGTACGGCTTCTACGCGCTGTTGCCGACCGTGCTCGGGATCATCGCGCTCGTCGGCGGGTTCACCGCTCTGTTCGCCGCGACGATGGCGGTCGTCAAAGACGAGATCAAGCAGGTGCTCGCGTACTCGACGATCAGCCAGTACGGGTACATGATGGTCGCCCTCGGGGCCGGCAGCTACGTCGCCGCGTTCTTCCATCTGACGACGCACGCGATGTTCAAGGCGCTGTTGTTCCTCGGGGCCGGATCGGTCATCATCGCGATGCATCACGACGAGGACATGTGGGAGATGGGCGGGCTCAAAGAGCGCATGCCGGTCACCTACCTCACCTTCCTCGCCGGATCGCTCGCGCTTGCGGGCATCTTCCCTTTCTCGGGCTTTTGGTCGAAAGACGAGGTCCTCTTCGAGACGCTCGTCCACGCCCTCGGCGGGAGCCCGCTGCTTTTCGGCGCGTACGCGATGGCGCTGTCGGCGGTGTTTCTCACCGGCTTTTACACGATCCGGATGGTGCTTTTGACGTTCCACGGCGAGCCGAGAAGCGACACCGCCGCGGACCCACACGGCGTCGGCGCGAGCGTCAGGTTCCCGCTTGTGGTGCTCGGCGTGCTGGCCGTCGTCGCCGGGGCGATCAACCTCGTTCCGGTCGAGAAGCTCTCCGGCCTGCGGGTCTCGTTTCTCTCGGAGTACCTCGGCCGCGATCTCGGGCTGTCGACGCATGCCGGCCGGTACAGCGCGCTGTTGAGCGACTACGCCGGCTACCAGAGCGCGTACGTCGCCGGCGAACAGACGACGGTGGTTCTCGGCGCCGGGCTCGGGCTCGGCTTGGCGCTTCTCGGCGCCGGGTCGGCCTACGGGCTCTACCGGGGCGCGTCACCGACCCGCCACACGGCGAAACTCGGCGGCATCCGGACGCTTCTCGCGAACAACTACTACCAGGACGAGTACCAGGTGTGGCTCGCGGAGGGACTCACCGTCCGGCTGTCGGCGGCGGCTGACACGTTCGATCAGGGCGTCATCGACGGCGGCGTCAACGCCGTCTCGAGCGTGAGCCTCCTTTCGGGCGATCGGATCCGGCGCGTCCAGACCGGAACTGTGACGAACTACCTGGCGCTCGTCACGCTGTGTCTGCTCGTGTTGCTCGTCGTGTTCGCGCTCCTCGGGGGGTGGCTCTGAATGCTGATCGAGGCCATCATCGCGGCCTGTCTCCTCTCGGCCGCGGTCGTCTTCGTCTCGCCGGACCGGTACGCCCACAAACTCGCCCTCGGGCTGTCGGTCCCGCCGCTCGCGCTGTCGCTGTACGCGTACGCCGCCTTCGAGGGCAGCGGCAACGCCTTACTCGGCGGCGAGATCGCCTACGAGACGTTCACCGAGTGGCTTCGCTTCGGCCCGTACGCGGTCAACTACCACGTCGGGCTCGACGGCATCTCCCTGCCGCTCGTCGTCCTCTCGACGGTGCTGACGACGCTCGCGCTGTTGAGCGCGTGGACGCCGATCGACGAGCGACAAAGCGAGTTCTACGGCCTCGTGTTGTTCCTTGAGGGGAGTCTCGTCGGCGTCTTCGCCGCGCTCGATTTCGTCCTGTGGTTCGTCTTCTGGGAGGCCGTGTTGATCCCCATGTACCTGCTCATCGGCGTGTGGGGCGGCCCGCGCCGGAAGTACGCCGCGATCAAGTTCTTCGTGTACACCAACATCGCCTCGCTCGTGATGTTCATCGGCTACTTCGGGCTGGTGTTCGGCCTCGGTGACGCGATCTCCTCGACGGGGATGCCGGAGGTCGCACAGGCGCTCCGGGCGGGGCAACTCGGCTCGCTCGGGACCTCCGCCGCGGCGATCCCGGCGGACGCCCTCGCGATGGGCGCCTTCCTCGCAATGTTCGTCGGCTTCGCGGTGAAGGTCCCCATCGTTCCGTTCCACACGTGGCTGCCCGACGCCCACGTCGAGGCGCCGACGCCGGTCTCGGTGCTTCTGGCCGGCGTGCTCCTGAAGATGGGGACGTACGCGCTGTTGCGGTTCAACTTCACGATGCTGCCCGAACAGGCCGCGATCCTGGCCGTTCCGATCGCGGCGATCGCGGTGGTCTCGATCATCTACGGGGCGATGCTCGCCCTGGCCCAGCAGGACCTCAAGCGCGTCGTCGCCTACTCGTCGGTCTCGTCGATGGGGTACGTCATCCTCGGGCTGATCGCCTACACCGTCTACGGCGTCGGCGGCGCGACCTTCCAGATGATCGCCCACGGGCTCATCTCCGGGCTCCTGTTCATGACCGTCGGCGTCTTCTACAACGCGACCCACACCCGGATGATCGGCGACATGTCGGGGCTGGCCGGCCGGATGCCCGTGACGGCGACCGTCTTCGTCGCCGGCGCGTTCGCGTACATGGGCCTGCCGCTCATGGCCGGCTTCATGGCCGAACTGTTCGTGTTCCTCGGCGCGTTCGGCTCAACGGTGCTGCCGGCCGCACCGGTTTTCACCGCGGCGGCGATGTTCGGGATCGTCATCGTCGCGGGGTATCTCCTGTGGGCGATGCAGCGGTCGCTCTTCGGCCCGTTCCGACTCGAGACCGACTACGAACTCGCCCGGGCCCCCGCCCACGACATCGTTCCGATCGTGACGCTTCTCGCTCTCGTTATCGCGCTGGGGGTCGCACCCGACATCTTCTTCGAGATGATCCGGGACGCGACGCTCGACGTCGTCGCCTTCGACTTCGGGGGTGAGAGCCCGTGAGCGCGAGTTCGGTGACGGCCGCAACGGCGCTTCTCGCCCCGGCGGCCGCGTTCGTCCTCGCGGCGCTTGCGATGTTCGTGATCGACGCGTTCGGCGCCGAGGAGACGAGCGGGCTCGTCCTCGCCGTGGTCTCGACCGCGGGCTCGATCGCGGCGCTTTCGATCTCCGGGCTGCTGTTGGCCTCCGGGGCCGCCGCCGGCGGCGTCGCGCTGTTCGGCGGGCAGCTCGTCGTCGACGGGATGAGCCTGCTTTTCACCTTCGTCTTCGGCAGCGTCACGGCGCTCGTCTCGGTCGCGTCGCTCGATTACACCCGCGGGCGGCCCTACAAGACCGAGTACTACCTCCTGATCCTGCTCGCGGCGACCGGGATGTCGCTTCTGGCGTCCGCAAACAGCCTCGCCGTCGTCTTCGTCGCGCTCGAACTCACGAGCCTGCCCTCGTACGCTCTCGTCGCCTACCTGAAGAACAACCGCGGCTCCGTCGAGGGGGCGTTGAAGTACTTCTTCGTCGGGGCGCTCTCCTCTGGGATCATGCTGTACGGGATCTCGCTCGTGTACGCCTCGACGGGGAGCCTGCTGTTGGCCGACGTCGCCGCCGCGAGCGGCGAGGCGTCGGCGACCTATCCGGGCGTGTTCGGCGTCGGCATCCTGTTGATCATCGGCGGACTCGCCTTCAAGACGGCCTCGGTGCCGTTTCACTTCTGGGCGCCCGACGTCTACGAGGGCGCGCCCGCGCCGGTGGCGGCGTTTCTGTCCTCGGCCTCGAAGGCGGCCGGCTTCGTCGTCGCCTTCCGGGTCCTCGTCGTCGGGTTCCCGATCGAAACCATCGCCGGCACGCTCGATTGGGTGTTGGTCTTCCAGATCCTCGCGGTCGTCACGATGACCGTCGGGAACTTCGCCGCGGCCACACAGGAGAACGTAAAGCGGATGCTCGCGTACTCCTCGATCGGCCACGCCGGATACGCCCTCATCGGCCTGGCCGCGCTGACGAACGTCGGCGGCGTCGGGGCCGAGTCGACCGTCCTCGGCGCGAGCGTGTTACACCTGCTCGTCTACGGCTTCATGAACACCGGCGCCTTCCTCTTTGTCGCGCTGGCCGAACACTGGGAGATCGGCCGGACCTTCGAGGACTACAACGGCCTCGGGGCTGAGGCCCCGATCGCCTGCGTCGCGATGACGGTGTTTCTGTTCTCGCTTGCGGGCCTGCCCGTCGGCGGCGGCTTCGTCTCGAAGTACTACCTCTTTGCGGGGGCCGTCGGGGCGGGGGTCTGGTGGCTCGCCTTGATCGGGGCGATAAACAGCGCCCTCAGCCTGTTTTACTACAGCCGCGTCGTCAAGGCGATGTGGATCGAATCGCCGGCAGAACCGTTCGCGATCGAGCGGTACCCGACCGCGCTGTACGCGGCCCTGCTCACGGCCGCGGTCGTGACTGTCGTCCTGCTGCCCGGAATCTTGGTCGTCGACGGGACGGCCTTCGACGCGGCGGCGGCGCTGTTCTGACGAGGACCGTTCAGCACTCTTTAGGCCGTCGCTGTTCTCCGTCCGGTATGGATCGTCTGGTGCTCGGCTGTGGGGCGATCGGTCGTCGCTTTTTGACCCGACTCCGGGAGCGGTCGGCGTCGCTTCTCGTCCTCACGGAGGACGCGGACGCGGCCGACTCCCTCCGGGACGTCGGCTTCGACGCCCGCTGTGTCGATACCACCGTCGCCGCCGATGTCCGCACCGTCGCCGGCGACGCCGACTCGGTCGTCGTCGCCGAACCCGGACCGGCCCGCCTCCGCGCCGTCGTCGCCGCTGCCCGCGCGGCGTACCCCGACGCGTTCCTCATGGCCTGCGTCGACGGCGACACGGGCGTCGACGACCGAACCGCCGTCCGGGCGGCCGCCGATCGGATCGTCGAGATCCCTGGGGCGGCGGGCCGGACCATCGCCGAACGGGTCGGCGGCGACGGGATCCGGACGCGGCGACTCCGCCACGCTCTCGAGGACATCGACGGGACGCTCGGCGTCTTCGCCCACAGCGATCCGGACCCCGACGCGATCGCCGCCGCGATCGGGCTCCGCCGGATCGCCGCCGCCGCCGGCGTCGAGGCGGTCGCGTGTTACTCCGGCGAGATCAACCACCAGGAGAACCGCGCCTTGGTTAACCTCTTCGAGTACGACCTGCGGTGCGTCCCGCCCGACGCCGACCTCTCCGCGTACGACGCCTTCGCGCTCGTCGATCACTCCCAGCCCGGCGTCAACGACGACCTCCCCGAGGACACGGAGATCGACATCGTCATCGACCACCACCCGCCGCGGGGACCGGTCGAGGCCGAGTTCGTCGACCTGCGCAGCAGCGTCGGGGCGACCTGCACGCTCATCGAAGAACACCTCACGGGGCTCGGGATCGATCCCGGCGAGGCCCTCGCGAGCGGCCTCCTGTACGGCATCCGGACCGATACCCAGGATCTCAGCCGCGGCGTCTCCGGCGCCGACTTCGAGGCCGCCGCGGGGCTGATCGACGCGGCCGACGGCGACCGCCTCCGGCAGGTCGAGTCCCCGAGTGTCACCTCCGAGACGATCGAGACGCTCGGACGCGCGATCGCGAACCGCTCCGTCGAGTCCGGCGTGCTCGTCTCCTGTGTCGGTCGGCTCTCGGATCGGGACACGCTGGCGCAGGCCGCCGACCGGTTGCTCGGCATGGAGGGCGTGACGACCGTGCTCGTGTTCGGGTACACCGACGACACCGTCTTCGTCTCCTCGCGCTCGCGCGGGACCGACACGGACCTCGGCGAGGTGCTCCGGGAGGCGTTCGGCCAGATCGGCAACGCGGGCGGGCACGCCGACATGGCCGGCGCACAGATCCCCGCCGGCATCCTCACTGAGGGCTCGCCAGAGGGCGAACGTGGCGAGATCATCACCGATGTCGTCACGGAACGGTTCTTCGACGCCCTCGGGATCGCGCCCGACTACGCCGCCGCCCTCGTGTACTCCGAGTTCATCGACGCCGGCGAGGGGCCGTGAGTACCCTCGCGGGCGGTGGCCTTTTTATTCAGCGGGACCGTCGGTGTGGCAATGGCCGACGACGCGGACCCAGGCGGCGCCAAGCCGAAGGTGAACGATTACATGACGCGCGACGTGGTGACGGTCTCGCCGGACGAAACCGTCGCCGAGGTCGCAGAGCGCATCGCCGGTAGCGAGGAGCACAGCGGCTTTCCGGTCTGTGACGGCCGCCGCGTCAACGGGTTCATCAGCGCGCGAGATCTGCTGCTTGCCGACGATCGGGAGCCGATATTCAAGATCATGACGGACGACATCATCGTCGCGCACCCCGACATGGGGATCACGGACGCCGCGCGCGTCATCCTGCGTTCGGGCATCCAGCGGCTCCCCGTCGTCGACGACGCCGGCAACCTCGTCGGGATCATCTCGAACGCCGACGTCATCCGCTCGCAGATCGAGCGCGCCACCCCCGAGAAGGTCGGGAAACTGAAACAGACGCTCGAAAACATCCACGGCGTCGAGGCCGACGAACAGCGCCGTACGGTCGATCTCTCGGCGCTGACGCCGACGCAGACGAAGGTGTACACCGACGAGTTAGAGGGCCGGATATACGAGCTCCAGAACGGTCTCGCCGAGCCGCTCGTCGTGATCGACAACGCGGGGTCTCTCCTCCTCGCCGACGGCCACCACCGCGTCAAGGCCGCCGACAGGCTCGGCATCGAGGAGATGGACGCCTACCTGATCCGCCTCGACACCCGCGTCGATCTCGGCATGGCCGAGACCGCAAAAAAAAGCGACCTCGAGTCGATCGACGACATCGAGGAGGTCGACTACGCACACCACCCCCTCGTCGAGACCACGGAGCGGCTACAGGATCCGGACCCGAACCAGAACCGAGAGTGATCGCCGCGCGTTCAGGCCTCCGGATACCGCCGGGAGACGACCACGACCAGCCCCAAAATAACCGTCAGAAGCGTGCCGATCGTCAACATCCCGAACGCGGCCAGCCCGACCGGCGTGGGCTGAAACGTCACGAGCCCGAGAAACGTCACAGCCTCGAGATCCCGCAGACCGATGCTCCCGATCGCCGCACCCATCCCGCCCGCGATCCCGATCACGACGACATAGAGCGTCACGATCACGCGCCGTCCGCCGATCCCGCCGTTCACTTCGCTCACAGCTACGACTCCGGATGCCACGCCGATGAGGCTTTCTCTTCGCTCCGTCCGTTCTGAAACGCTTTTCATCCGGTGTGTCCAACCGACCGTATGACAGAACCGCGTCGGCAGTTCAGCGAGAAGGAGTACCTCCTGTTCGTCCTCGTCGGTGTCGCGTTGCTCATGTCGCTCACCGCGATCGTCCTTGTCGTAACGTCGGTCTGAGAGGACAGAACGAAACGCCGATTCCGCCCGTTCCGAGTCGGGCCCGCTTCAGGCCTGCTCGGAACCGCCGTCCGTCGCGACCGACTCCCCGTCCGCGCCGCCGTCGGTGGCGACCGCGCTCTCGGACTCCGTCTCGCCGCCGTCGGTGGCGGCGAGTTGCTGTTCGAACCACGCGAACTCGCGGCCGTGAAGCCCGTACTCCTTCGTGTTCCAGGGGTCGGGATCGGTGACTTTGCCGCCCTTCTTCCAGGACCAGACGACGTTGAGCAGCCACAGGATCGTCCCCACGGCGATGATGACGGCCCCGGCGGTCATCACCTGATGGAGGAACGTGATCTCCGTGAGCGGGGCGAGTTCGGGGTTGAAGTCGCTGTACGTGGCGTAGCGCCGCGGCATCCCGAAGTACCCCGCCAGAAGCATCGCGAAGAAGGTGATGTTGACGCCGATCATCGACAGCCAGAAGTGCCCCTTCGCGAGCTTCCGGTTGTACATCCGGCCGGTGACGATCGGGAACCAGTAGTAGATCGCCCCGAACCCGGCGAAGGCGATCATCCCCATCACGATGTAGTGGAAGTGCCCCACGACGTAGTACGTCTCGTGGAGGATGAGGTTCACCGGCACCGACGCGAGGAAGACGCCCGTGATCCCGCCGATGACGAAGTTCGCGACGAACCCGATACAGAACAGCATCGGCGCGGTCAGCCTGACCTTGCCGTTCCACAGGGTCGTGATCCAGTTGAACGTCTTGACCGCCGACGGGATCGCAATCGCGAGCGACGTCGCCATGAACGACGCGCGGATGCGGGGGTCCATCCCGCTGCCGAACATGTGGTGTGCCCACACGCCGAACGAGAGGACGCCGATCGCGAGCGTCGAGTAGACGACGAACTTGAACCCGAACAGCTTCCGGCCCGCGAACTTCGGAAGGATCCACGAGACCAGCCCCATCATCGGAAGCACAAGGATGTAGACCTCGGGGTGCCCGAAGAACCAAAACAGGTGCTGCCAGAGTATCGGGCCGCCGCCCTCCACCGCGAAGAAGGTCGTCGCGAAGTTCCTATCCAACAGCAGCATGATGAGCGCGCTCCCGAGAAGCGGGAACGCAAAGAGGATGAGCCCCGACTGGGTGAGGATCGTCCAACTGAAGATGTCGAGGTTCGCCCAGGTGACGTCGTCCCCGCGCTCGGTGAATATGGTGGCGATGAAGTTGATCGCGCCCATCGTGGCGGAGACGCCCGTCAGGTGCAGACCCAACAGCATGAGGTCGACGCCGGGGTTGCTCTGCTCGACCGAAAGCGGCGTGTACATCGTCCAGGAGGTCTGTGCGGGGCTGATCGCGATGTCGAGCGGGATGGTGAAAAACCCGGCCCAGATGAGCAGGGCCGCCGGGGGCAACAGCCAAAACGCGATGGCGTTGATCCGCGGGAACGCCATGTCGTCGGCGTCGATCAAAAGCGGGACGAAGTAGTTCGAGAAGGCCGCGATGATCGGCGTCCCGAAGAGAAACAGCATCGTGATGCCGTGGCTCGTCAGGAGCGCGTTGTACATCTCGGGGCTGATGTACGTCTCCGCGGCCGTGAACAGTTCGAACCGCATTATCATAACCGACACGCCGCCCCAGAGGAAGGCGATGACGCCGTACATCCCATAGAGGATGCCGATGTCCTTGTGGTCGACGGTCGTCAGCCACCGGGTGATCCCGGAGGGTTTGTGTGCGAGTCCGCTTCCTGGTTCATGTGCGTGCCCGCCATCGGTGGCGACCCGGGTGCGATCGACGAACGGGAGGCGTCCCCACCAGCCGTTCACCCGGGCGACGAACCCGAGCGCGGCGAGGAAGACCGCCCCCACGAGGGCTGCCATCGCGAGCTGTTCTGCAACCATGGTTGTCTACTCCGTACGTCGGTCCGCGGGTACAGAAAGGTTGCGCTCTCAGACCCGGCGACAGACGGCGCCTCCGGGGACACTCCGGCGGCGCAGCGGTCACCGCGCCGCTCGAAGGGTTAAAACACCGACACGGGCCGACCGGGGCGTCGGCTCGGGGCTACTCCTCGCCGGCCGATCGGGCGACCTCGGCGTCGGCCTCGGAGTACCCCGGCTCCGCCTGCTCGTCGTCCCTGCTCCCCTCGATCGCGTTCCCCGAGTAGTACGTCAACATTAACAGGGCGATCCCGGGGATGATGACGAGGCTCATCTGGACGAGGACGATGAGCGGATCGCCGGGAAACGGCGCCAACACGAGAAAGAGCAGCACGAAAAACAGGAGGATACCGAGCGGTATGAAGTTGACCGACAGGTCCAGCATCGTTTCGCGGTCGAAGATGCGGTCACTCATTACGCCCTCTAGAGGTGCGATGGGTAATAGGTTACACGGTCGGTGCCAGGGCTTGAGCGCGGGCGTCGGGGTACGCCCCGGAGCCGGGCGTTCAGCGCCGCAGTACTCTCGGCGCGGCGACGCCGAGCGCGGCGAGCACCACGCCCGTTCCGGTCACCGTGATCCCCCGCTGTTCGACCGCGTTGCCAGAGACGGCGCCGAGGAAACTGCTCGGGGCCGTGACGTCCGCCTGCGTCGCGAGGATGAGCACGCCGACCGCACAGAGCGCCACGCCGAGCCCCGAGAGCAGCCGCCACGGCGAGGCGACGTAGCCCGCCTCGTGGACGATCCCGGAGACGCTGCCGACGAACATCGCGAGCCCGCCGATCGCGAGCGGGTAGAACCCGAAGACGATCCCGATCTCGCTGAACACGAGCCCGAGGACCACGACGATCGGCCACGGGCTCGTCTTGTCGTACCGGTCGGACGCCGGTTCGGACTCCGTGCTCATACGCACCCATCGGCGCGGCGGTAAAAAGACGCGTCGGTTGCCGACCGTCGGCCCGAGATCGATCAGACGATCGCGCCGACGTATAACACGACGACGAGAAACACCCACACGATGTCGACGAAGTGCCAGTACATCGAGACCGTGCTGACGGAGACGTGCTTTTCGGCGGAGTAATGCCCGTACAGCGCCCGGATGAACAGGATCGAGAGCAGCACCGCCCCGAGGCTGACGTGGAGGCCGTGCAGCCCCGTCAGCCCGTAGAAGGCCGTCCCGTAGGCGCCGTCGGTGAGGCTGAACCCGAGGTGGACGATGAACTCGTAGTACTCGTAGACCTGCCCCGCGAGGAAGACGAGCCCGAGCCCGAGCGTCGCCCCGAGGAGCCGGACGAACCGCGTCCGGTCGCCGTTCAACAGCGCGTGGTGCGCGTAGTGGATCGTCACCGAACTCGCGATCAACACGAGCGTGTTCGCGATCACCAGCGTGCTCAACACCTCGCCGTCGGCGACGATCGGCGGGAGGTCACTCCACGACCCCGCGCGGATGAAGAAGTAGTAGATGAACCCGGCCCCGAAGGTCGCGACCTCCGTCGCGAGGAACAGAAGCATCGTCAGCTTCAGCGGGAAGCCGAAATCGGCGGCCTCGCCCTCCCAGAAATCGACGATGAAGGCGTGGTACAGCCAGCCGTACAGGCCGGTGAGGAACACGAACGTGCTCAGAACGAAGACGGCGCCGCCCGCGACCGGGCTGACGATCGGACTCTGTCCCTGCCCCAGGACGTACAGCGCCGCGCCGATGTAGAACCCCGAGCCGCCGAGAGCGCTGATAAACGGCCACCACGAGGCCTCTCCGAAGCCCTTGGGCCAGTCCTCGACCGCCGGGAGGTGGTGCTCACTATCGTGGCCGTGGCCCCGGCCGTCGTCGGTTTCGATGCTCATAGTCGCGTGGTACGGCCGGAACGATAAAAACCCATCTGATGCCGCCGGCCGCTCCCGTCGGCTCTCACTCCTGGGCTCGCTGCTCGCTGAGCCACTCGTCGTACGCCTCGGGTTCCATGACGATGAACTCGCCGTTCATCTGGGAGTGTCCCGCGCCGCAGTACTGCGTGCAGTAGAACTGGTAGCTCCCCGTCTCGTAGGCCTCCGTCTTGATCGTGTTGTACTCGCCGACGAAGGCCGACTGCTTCAGCCCCAACTCGGGGACGTGCAGCATGTGCAGCCAGAAGGACGAGTAGATGTGCAGGTAGACGGGCCTGTTGGCCGGTATGCGTATCTCGTTTCTCGCCGTCACCGCACCCTCGTCGTAGTGTGACTCCCAGGCGTAGGTGTACGCCTCGACCTCGACCTCGACGGCGTTCGTCTCGTCCTCGTAGGGGCCGACGGCCCCCTCGAGGTCCTCGCTGACGGCCGGTTCGATCCGGTCCTCGCTGTCGATCGGCGTCCCGACCTCCTCGACGGCCAACACCTGATAGGAGGCGAGTCCGACGAAGAGCAACACGACCGCCGTCGTGATCGTCCACGTGATCTCCAGGCGGCGGTTCTCTCTGGTTGGCTTCGGGTCGTCGTTGTTCTTGAACTTGACGACCGCGTAGATGAGGATCGCCTCGACGATGATCGCGATCGGTATCGCCGCGTACAGAAGCGTCGTGTTGAGATCGGTGATGAGCTCGTCGTTGATGCTGCTCTGTGCCGCCGCCGGCTCGACCGCTACGAGCGCGAGAACCCCCACGACCGCGACCGGCAGGATACGGCGCACGTTCATTATCGGGTCTTGGAAACACTCGGTCAAATAACTGCCGCCTTCCCCCCGCGGTGTCGAAAGCGGGAGGTGTAAGTGCTCGCGGACCGAACAGTAGGACAATGCGTACGCCCGAGTTCGTTCCGGTCCTCTCGGCCGCCGTCGTCGGCGTGTACGTCCTCGTGATCGTCGGCGCGACCGCGGCGCTCGCCGACGCCGCGGCCGCCTGCGGCGGGTGGCCGCTGTGTTCGGGCGACCTCTCGGACCCGGCCGTCCTCGTCGCGCTGCTTCATCGCCTCGCGGCCGCGACCGTCGGCGTCGTCGTCGTCGCCGCGGCGCTTCTCGGCTGGTCGGACGGCTCGCGCCGGGTCAGGGCCGCCCTCGCGCTCGCCGTGGCGCTGTACCCGATCCAGGCCGCCATCGGCGGCGTGTTGGCGACCGGTTCGGGGGTCGAACGGCTCCACGTCCTCGTCGCGATGGCGATCTTTGTGGCCCTCGTCGCGGCGCTCGCGTGGCACCTGGAGGCGGAGACCGGACGCGACGACGCCCCCGAGACGACCCCCGAGGCGCCGACGGTCCCTGCGATCGGGACCGACGGGGACGCCGAGCGGCCGGCGGTCGCGGCGCTTTCGCCCCTCAAGCGGCTCAAAACGACCGTCGGCGCGTACGTCCGGCTGATGAAACCGCGGCTGATGTGGCTGCTCTGTCTCGTCGCCGCCGCCGGCATGGTTCTGGCCGGTCGCCCCTCGGTCGGCACCGTGGCGTTCACGCTCGGCGGGGGCGTGTTGGCGATCGGCGCGTCGGGAACGTTCAACCACGTCCTCGAGCGGGACATCGACCGCCGGATGGAGCGGACCGCCGACCGCCCCCTCGCCACCCACGACGTGCCGGTCCGGAACGCGCTCGCCTTCGGCGGCGTCCTGACCGTCGCGTCGCTTTGGGCGTTCCTCTCGGTGAACCTCCTCACGGCCGCGCTCGGGCTCGCGGCGATCGTCTTCTACAGCGTCGTCTACACGCTCATACTGAAACCGAACACGGTCCAAAACACCGTCCTCGGCGGCGCTGCGGGGGCGCTCCCGGCGCTGATCGGGTACGTCGCCGTCGCGGACCGGATCGGTCTGGTCGGCCTCGTCCTGGCCGGGCTCATCTTCGTGTGGACGCCCGCGCACTTCTATAACCTCGCGTTGGCGTACCGCGACGACTACGAACGCGGCGGCTTCCCGATGATGCCCGTCGTCCGCGGTGAGACCGAAACGAGAAAGCAGATCCTCCTGTACCTCGGGGCGACGCTTCTGGGTGCGGGCGTCCTCGCGACCGTCTCGGACCTCGGGTGGCTCTTCGGGGCAACGACGGTGCTCGTCGGCACCGTGTTCCTGTGGATGGTCGTCAGGCTCCACTACGAACAGTCCGAGGGCGCCGCATTCCGGGCGTTCCACGCCTCGAACGCGTATCTCGGTCTCGTCCTCGTCGCGGTCGTCGTCGACGGGCTCGCGGTATGATGCCCGTCCGAAACGCGGTCGGAACGCTCGAGGACTCCACCCGTCGCACCGCTGTCTACACCGCCGTCACCGCCAATACGCTCGTGTTGGCGGTCCTCCTGTACAGCTACGTCAGCGGCCGGACGCCGACGGCGTACTGGTTTTTTCCGATCGTCTGGATCACCGTCGGCGTCTGGGCGCTCGTCCGGACCACCCCGGACCCCGCCGACAGCCGGACGACGTACGCCGCCGCCGCGATCGGGGCCGGGTACTTCCTCGTGTTGGCCGCCGTCGGGGGGATCGTCACCCCGGCGTCCGGCCCGGCGGTCGGGCTGACGGTGCAGTTCACCGAGCTCCCGCCGGGGTGGAACCCCGCGGTGCTGTACGACGGCTCGCTCGTCCAGTTCGCCGTCGTCCCCTACTCGACGTTCGGCTACTTCGTCCTCGCGTACCTCGTCTACGCGACCGCGATCGAGGCCAGAGGCGCCGTCGCCGGCGGACTGCTCGGGCTCTTTTCGTGCGTCTCCTGTACCGTTCCGGTCATCGCGTCGGCCTTCGGCAGCGTCGTCGGCGGAGCGGCCGTGACGACGGCGGTACAGACGCAGACCTACGGCCTCGGGACGGCCGTCTTCGTTGTGACAGTTCTCCTGTTGCTCTACCGGCCGGGGCTCGAGCGGCTCCGGCGGCTCCGGCGGCTGCGCTCCTGAGCGACCACACCTCTTCGGCCACCCGCGAACGGCAGCCTTTAGACGCATCCCCTCTCGAATCGGGTATGGTCGTCAACGCCGAGAACGTTCGTCGGCAGTACGGGGAGGCCGTCGCGCTCTCGGGCGTTTCGCTGTCGATCTCGGCGGGCGAAATATTCGCACTCATCGGCCCGAACGGGGCGGGGAAGACGACGCTGATCCGCGCGCTGACCGGGACCACCGACGCCGAGGGCGAGGTGTCGCTGTTCGGTCGGCCGCCGACCGACGTCGCCCGCCACCGGATCGGGCTGCTCCCCCAGGAGTTCGCGCCCGCAGAGCGGCTGACCGCGCGCGAGCTGATCGCGTACTACGCGGGGCTGTACGACGACGCCCGCGACCCCGACTCGGTGCTCGAGGACGTCGGTCTCACCGACAGCGCAACGACGCACTACGAGGACCTCTCAGGGGGGCAAAAGCGCCGCGCCTGCGTCGGGACGGCCCTCGTCAACGACCCCGAACTGCTGGTCCTCGACGAGCCGACGACCGGGATCGACCCCGCGGGCCGCCGGGACCTCTGGCGGCTCATCGAGGCGCTCGCCGACGGCGGCACGACGGTCCTGCTGACGACGCACTACATGGCGGAAGCCGAGACGCTCGCCGACCGCGTCGGGCTGCTCGCGGCCGGCGAACTCGTCGCGATCGACTCGCCGGCCGCGTTGATCGCCCGCCACGGCGGCGACAGCCGCCTCGTGATCGAGGCCGACGACGAGACGCGGGCGGAGGCGGCGCTCGAAGCTGCCGGCTACGAGCGGCTCCCGGACGCGCGATACGTCGCCGTGGCGGCCGGTCCGAGGGAGATCCCGGCGGTCGTCGACGCCTTGACCGACGCCGACGTCGCCTACGACGGGCTCGCCTGGCGACAGCCCACCCTCGAGGACGTCTACGTCGCGCTGACCGGCACCGACGTCTCGACGGGGGGCGAGGCGTGAGCCGTCCCCGCCGGATCGGGGCCGAGGCCACCGCCGCCTGGCACGCCTTCGTCCGCCGTCGGACGGCGGTGTTTTTCACCTTCTTTTTCCCCGTCATCATCGTCTTCATCTTCGGCGTGTTGGTCCGGACCGACCCGGCCGGTGGCGGGCTTTTCGCCGAGCCGCCGGGGTACTACGTGGCGGGCTATCTCGCCGTCGTCGTCCTGTTCACGCCGCTGTCCCGCGTCGGCAGCGAGGTCGCCCGCCACCGCGCCGGCAACCGCTTCGAGAAGCTCGCAACGACGCCGCTGACGCGGGCCGAGTGGCTCTTCGCACAGACGCTCGTCAACGTCGTTGTCATCGGGCTGGCGTCGTTTCTGATCCTGGTTTCGGTCGTCCTCTCGACCGGCGCGGCCTTCGTCGCCTCGCCGCTCGCCGTCGCGTACGTCGCCCTCGGCGTCGCGCTGTTCTGTGGGTTCGGCGCGCTGTTGGGTCGCCTCGCGGACTCACAGGACGGCGTCATCGCCGCGTCGAACGGCGTTGCGCTCCCGCTTTTGTTCCTCTCGGAGACGTTCGTCCCGCCGGACATGCTCCCGGCGTGGTTCGTCCCGCTGATCGAACTGTCGCCGCTCACGTACTTCGCCCGCGGGCTCCGGGCGGCGACGTACGACCCGTCGACGCCGGCCGCGAGCACCGCGCGGGCGGGCCTCGTCGGCGCGGACCCGATCGCAAACCTCGTCGTCCTCGCGGCCCTCTCGGTCGGCTTCTTCGTCGCCGGCGCGTACGCGCTCCCGCGGACCGACTGACCCCCGCCTCGCTCACTCGAGCGCCTCTAAGACCGGGATCTCCGCGCGCTGCGTCTCGGTCAGGTCCTCGCGGTACACGCCGTCGGGCTTCGCGAACGGTCCGTCCGTCCGGATCGTCCGGGTCGGCGTACAGATCGCGTCGATCGGCACGTCGTGTCGGGCCGGCCGCACCTCCTCGGAGATCACCTGCTCGTCGTGGACGGTCGTCACGACCGGCGTCTCCGCGCCCACCCGATCGAACTCCCTGAGAACCCCGTACTCGAGGTCGCTGTACCCCTCGCCCTTCCCGATCCGGACGCCGGCCTCGGTCACCGCGACGCTCCCGGCAACGATCGCGTCGATCTCGGGGACCGCCTCGGGCCCTCTCGGCACCCCGAACTCCGACACCTTCGAGACCGTCGCAGCGGCGTCGGTGTCGTCGATCCCCGCCGGGTCGAGTTCGAGAAAACAGGCCCGCTGCGTGAGCCGCGGGACGGCCATGTACACCGTCGTTCCCCGATCCAACAGCCGGCGTCTAAGCGGGAGCTGCGGGGCGTCCGGGTTCGCTTTGACCGCCTCTGCCTCCGCCAGCGCCGGCAGCGACATAGCCCGCTCGGCGGCCGCCGCCGCGCCCTCGAAGTTGGTGATCCGGCCCTGCGGCGGGAACGGGAACCGCGCGAGCCCGGCCTCCTCGAGGCGGTCCCAGACCCGCGTCCGGATCGCCTCCTTTTGTGACATCGCCCTACGCCATCCCCCGGACGAACTCGATCTGCTCGGGGCCGTAGTAGAACGTCAACATGAGGTACGCGACGACGCCCAACACGAGGCTGACGAGCCACGCCGAGACGGCGATCCGGCCGACCGTCGCGTGAGCCGTCCGTTTCAGCTCGCTCGGCGTCCGGGTCACCCCGAGCGTGATCGCGTACAACACGAACGGCACCGCGAGCACCGACAGGAGGATGTGGACCCCGAGCATCCCCAGATAGAGGCTCCGGAGCGGCGCGCCCGCGACGATCTCCTTTCGGCCGCCGCCGCCGGTCTTCAGCAGGTACATCACGAGAAAGACGAGGATCAACAGAAACGCCGAGATCATCGCCGCCCGGTGTTTCTCGATCTGATCGGTCCGGATGAAGTAGATGCCCGCAAGCAGCGTTCCGATCGTCGCCGTGTTGACGACCGCGATCGCGTCCGACAGCAGGTCGACGGTCCCCTCCGAGATCTCCGGGTAGATCCCGGTGTCGGCGTACAGCGTCCCCACGACGACGACGTACCCGACGACCGTGAGGAGAGCCGCGAGCGCCCGGGGGTGCTCGCGGGCGATCCCCCCGCGTACAGTGGACATAGCCTTCGTAGACATCGGCACCCAAAGACGGCTTCGTTTTCCCGCACGGATTGACGGTTCCTCCTCGCCTCCACGTCCGTTTCCGTCTTCGGCTTTGTCCCGTCTCCGGTCCCGCTCTGCTCTGTTTCGTTTTGCTCCGCCTTCGTCTTTTTTTGCCTTCGTTTCCGCCCTCGCGCTCGGTTCCGGGTTCGCCCCGGTCCGACCCGCCGCCCTCCCGGTCGTCGCGATGCGGCCGTTTATGTCCGATGGGGCGGAACGGACGCTGCGTGCGCGTCCTCAACTACCTCGAGGTCGCCGACCGGCTCCGTCGGAGCGGGATCCACACGGCCGTCGAGAACCAGCGGAAGGCCCTCGCCGACAGCGAACACCGCCTCGTGACGTCGCCGTGGGCCGGCGGGTCGCCGACGGCGGCCGCGGCGAGGTGGGCGCTCGGCGACGACGCCGTCGAGTCCTACGACCTCGCCCACTGCAACCTCGCCGGGCCGGGAACGGTCGCCGTCGCCGAACACGCCGAACGGCGGGGGATCCCGCTCGTGGTACACGCCCACGTCACGCGGGAGGACTTCGCCGGCAGTTTCCGGGGATCGACGGCGATCGGCCCCGCCGTCGAGCGGTACCTGCGGTGGCTCTACTCGCGGGCAGACCTCGTGTTGTGTCCGAGTTCCTACACCGCGTCGGTCCTCGCCGCCTACCCGGTCACCCCGCCGATCCGTCCCGTGACAAACGGCGTCGACGCCGCCGCCCTCTCCGGGCACCGGGCGCTCCGCGAGCCCTACCGCCGGCGGTTCGACCTCGAGGGGTTCGTCGTCTTCGCGGTCGGGAACGTGTTCGCGCGCAAGGGCGTCCGGACGTTCTGTGCGCTCGCCGAGCGGACCGACTACGAGTTCGCCTGGTTCGGCCCCTACGACACCGGCCCCCACGCCGACCCGACGGTCCGACGCCTCGTCCGGTCGCCCCCGGAGAACGTCACGTTCACCGGCTGGATCGAGGACATCCGGGGCGCCTACGGCGCGGGCGACGTCTGTCTGTTCCCGACGAACGTCGAAAACCAGGGGATCGCGGTGCTGGAGGCGATGGCCTGCGGCGCGGCGGTCGTCCTCCGGGACATCCCCGTCTTCGAGGAGTTCTACACCGACGGCGAGGACTGCCTGAAATGCGAGACGATCGAGGAGTTCGAGTCGGCGCTCGAGCGCCTCGCCGGGGCGCCGGGCCTCCGGCGACGCCTCGGCGAGAACGCGGTGGCGACGGCCGGCCGCCACGACCTCGATCGGGTGCGCGAGGAGCTGTGTTCGGCCTACGACGCCGTCCGCGCCGACGCGACCGCCTGACCCGGGCTCAACAGCGCCGCTCGCAGATCCGATCGACGATGCGACCCGTCGAGAGGACCTCCTCCCCCTCGCCCGGTTCGCGGGCGTCGGCGCGGGCGACCTCGCAGTCGATGCCCTCGGCTGCCAGCCGCTCGGCGACCCGCGCCTCGTCGTGGTGTTGGTCGTGTCCGAGGACGATCACGTCGGGGTCGATCTCCCTGATCGGCACGAAGAAGTCCTCGGTGTCCCCGAGGCGCGCGACATCGACCGGATCGAGCGCGGCGACCATCTCCCGCCGCTGGCGGTCGGGGACCACCGGGGGCGCCTTGTGCGTGACGTTCTCGCTGCGCGCGACGATGACGAAGAGCCGATCGCCCATCGCCTTCGCCTCCAGCAGGTACGCCAGGTGCCCGGGGTGGAGGAGGTCGAAGGTCCCCTGTGCGACGACCCGTTTCATCGTAGCTCGCCGTCGATGTCGGCCTGCGTGAAATCGAAGAACTGCTCGTCGGGCACCTCGACGTCCAAGACGTCGAGATCGATCGGGCGTCCCTCCCGGTCGAACGCCTGCCAGTCGGCGCGGCCGTAGGGCGCACCGACGATGATGTGGACCTGCCCCCGGCCGAACGTCGCCAGATCGGCGTCGCTCGGCCGGAGTACGCCGTTCGGATGGGAGTGGACCGACCCGACGCCGCTGAGATCGTTCGGCATGTACGTCGGCTTGAACTCCGCGCTCGTCGGGCTCGTCTTCGTCCCCGGCGCGAGCAACACGTCGGTGATGACGGTGCCGTCGCGGTCGAGCCCGAGCGTCCGCGCGTCCTGCCCGCGGAGTTGCCCCATGTACTCGTTGGGGTGGGCGTCCTCGGAGGCCCCGAGCGCGAGTCGGATCGCGTCGTCGGCGATCCCGATGACGGCGCTCGAACGGAAGAGGTTGGGTTTCAGAAACGACCCGAGCAGTCCCATACCGGAGTTGGGGCCGCCCGACAACTAAGCGTTCCGGGTCCCTCGGGCGAACGCGCCCCCGCCCCCGCCCCCGGGCTCAGTCGTCCGAGGCGGCCTGTCCGGTGTGGTCGCCGCCGGCGGCGGGCCCGACGGCGCTCGGCAGGTCCGTCCGGACGTCGGCCTCCTCGCGGTCGGCGATGACGTCCGCGTAGGCGTCGGGCATCACCTTGACGAACTTCCCGAGTTCGGTCTCCCAGTTCTCGAGGACGAACGCGCCGCGGTCGGAGTCGGTGGCGGCGACGTGGTTTTCGATCAGCCGGCGGAGCATCTTCCGGTCTCTGGCGTCGAGGTCGTCGGTCGTCGAGACCATCCCGTAGTTGACCTTCTCCTCGAAGTCGCCGTCCCGGTCAAGGACGTAGGCGACGCCGCCGGACATCCCCGCGGCGAAGTTCTTGCCCGTCGACCCGAGGCAGGCGACGACGCCGCCGGTCATGTACTCACAGCCGTGGTCGCCGACCGACTCGACGACGGCCTTGACCCCCGAGTTCCGGACGGCGAAGCGCTCGCCCGCCATCCCGTTGATGTACGCCTCGCCCTGGGTCGCACCGTAGAGGGCAACGTTGCCGATGAGGATGTTCTCCTCGGGCTCGTATGGGGCGTCGTTGGGCGTGTTGAGGATCAGCTTCCCGCCCGAGAGGCCCTTCCCGACGTAGTCGTTGGCCGTGCCGGTGAGCTGCATCGTCACGCCGTCCTGGAGGAACGCGCCGAAGCTCTGGCCGGCGGTGCCGCCGAAGTCGATCCGCACCGTGTCCTCGGGGAGCCCGTCGGTCCCGTGTCGCTCGGAGATCCGGTTCGACAGCGTCGCGCCGACCGCGCGGTTGACGTTCGAGATCTCGCGGTCGATGTGGACCGGTTCGCCGGTCTTGATCGCGTCGGAGGCGGCCTCGATGAGGTCCCAATCGAGGGCTCCGTCGAGCTCGTGGGTCTGCGCTTCGGTCTTGTAGCGGTCCTCGCCGGCCGGCTGTGCGAGCACCGCCGAGAGGTCGAGCTTCTTGGCCTTCTCCTGTTCGACGTCGCTGCGCTGTTCGAGGACGTCGACGCGGCCGATCATCTCCTCGACGGTCTCGAAGCCGAGTTCGGCCATGATCTCCCGGAGCTCCTGGGCCATGAACGTCATGTAGTTGATGACGTGCTGGGGCTCGCCGGGGAACCGACTCCGGAGCTCCTCGTCCTGCGTGGCGACGCCGACCGGGCAGGTGTTCTCGTGGCACTGTCTGGCCATCACGCAGCCCGAGGTAACGAGCGAAGCGGTCCCGAAGACGTACTCCTCTGCGCCCAACAGCGCGCCGACGGCGACGTCGTACCCGGTTTTCATGCCGCCGTCGACGGAGACCCTGATCCGCGAGCGGAGGTCCGTCGAGCGGAGCATCTGGTTCGCCTCCGCCAGCCCGAGCTCCCACGGTAGCCCGGCGTTCTTGATCGACGTCTTCGGCGACGCCCCGGTCCCCCCGGAGTGTCCGGAGATGTGCACGACGTCGGCGTTGGCCTTGGCGACGCCGGCGGCGATGGTGCCGATCCCCGCTTCCGAGACGAGCTTGACGTTTATGTCCGCGTCGGGGTTCGCGGCCTTCAGATCGTGGATGAGCTGTTTGAGGTCCTCGATCGAGTAGATGTCGTGCAGCGGCGGCGGCGAGATGAGCCCGACGCCGGGCGTCGAGTACCGGACGTGGGCGATCATCTCGTTGACCTTCTTGCCGGGTAGGTGACCGCCCTCGCCGGGCTTCGAGCCCTGTGCCATCTTGATCTGTATCTCCTCGGCGTTCGCCAGGTACGTCGACGTGACGCCGAAGCGCCCGGAGGCGACCTGTTTGATGTTGCACTCCTTTTCGGTCCCGAACCGCTCGGGCGGTTCCCCGCCCTCGCCGGTCCCGGAACTCCCGCCGAGGCGGTTCATCGCGATCGCGTTGTTCTCGTGGGCCTCCGGCGACAGCGACCCGAGGCTCATCGACGCCGTCGAGAACCGCTCGACGATCGACTCGACCGGCTCGACCGACTCGACGTCGATCGACTCCCTTTCCTCGGCGTCGAACTCCAAGAGCCCCCGGAGCGTCTGGAGCGTCTCCGTCTGGTCGTTCATCTGTTCGGCGAAGTCCCGGTACTGCTCGTAGTCGCCCTGTCGGACCGCCTTCTGGAGCGTCCCGACGGACTCGGGGTTCCACTCGTGGAACATCCCCGACGAGCGGTGTTCGTACTCGCCCTGCCGCTCGAGGTCGGGGTCGTCGCCGAAGGCGACCGCGTAGCGCTTCCGGAGGTCCGACTCGATGTCGTCGATGTCGGCGCCCTCGGTCCGGGCGGTCGTCCCCTCGAAGTACTCGGCGACGAAATCGGAGTCCAGCCCGACCGCCTCGAAGATCTGCGCCCCCTGGTAGGACTCGACCGTCGAGATCCCCATCTTGGCCATCGTCTTCAGGAGGCCGTCCTCGACGGCATCGATGTACGCCTCGACGGCCGCCTCCTCGTCGGCCCCGTCGGGCCCGGCGACGATGTCCGAGATCGACCGGTAGGCGAGATACGGGTTCACCGCGCCCGCCCCGTAGCCGATACACGTCGCCACGTGATGGACCGCCCGGGGGTCGCCCGACTCGAGAACGAGCCCTACGCGGTTTCTGAGCCCGTTTCTGACGAGGTGGTGATGGACGCCGCCGGTCGCGAGCAGCCCCGGGATCGGGATCGCCTCCGCGCCCGCGCCCCGATCGGACAACACGAGGATGTCGTGCTCTTGGGCCGCGATGGTCGCCTCGCGGCGGACGTCCCTGATCGCGGTCTCGAGGTCGGTGTCGGGGTCGAAGGTGATGTCGACGACCGCCGTCGAGATCTCGCCGTCGAGGTCCCGTATCTCCGCCGTCTCCGCGTCCGTGAGGACCGGCGAACCGACGACGAGTTGGTTCGCGTGCGCCGGCGTCTCCCCGAGCAGGTTCCGCTGGTGGCCGAGCCGCGACTCGAGCGAGGTGACGAGCTCCTCGCGGATGTAATCGAGCGGCGGGTTCGTCACCTGCGCGAACAGCTGCTTGAAGTAGGTGAAAAGCGGCCGGTTGAACTGCGAGAGGACGCTCAGCGGCGTGTCGTCGCCCATCGACCCGACCGGGTCCTTGCCCTCCTTGGCCATCGGCTCGATGAGGTGGTCCAACTCGTCGTGCGTGTAGCCGTACAGCGCCTGCCGCGAGCGCAGCGAGCCGACGTCGCCCCGCGGGCTCGGGTCGTCCGGACCGCCGAGATCCGCCATCGTCGTCTGGTGGGTCTCGACCCACTCGCCGTACTTCTCGTCGACGAGGTCGTCGAATATCTCCTCGTCAGGGACGATGCGACCCTCCGCGGGGTCGGCGACGAACAGCTGCCCCGGCTGCAGGCGGTCGCGGCGCTCGATCTCGCCGAAGTCGTGCTCCAACGCCCCGGCCTCGCTCGCCATCACGAGTTCGTTGTCGGCCGTCACGTCGTACCGACACGGCCGGAGCCCGTTTCTGTCGAGGACGGCGCCGACGCGGTCGCCGTCGGTCGCGGCGACGAGGGCCGGCCCGTCCCAGGGCTCGACGAGCGAGGCGTGGTAGTCGTACCACTCGCGTCGCTCCTCGGAGACGCGGTTGGCCTCGCCGCGCCAGGCCTCGGGGATCAGCATTCGGAGCGCGTGCGGCATCTCCCGGTCGCCGTGCATGAGCAACTCGAGGGCGTTGTCGACGGAGGCGGTGTCGGACTGCTCGGGGTCGTTGATGACCGGAAAGAGCGTCCCGATGTCCTCGCCGAAGGCGGGGTGCTCGAGGTCGTTCTCCCTGGCCCGCATCCAGTTGATGTTGCCCTGTATCGTGTTGAACTCGCCGTTGTGGATGATGTTCCGGTAGGGGTGTGCCAGGTGCCACGCGCCGAGGGTGTTCGTCGAAAAGCGGGCGTGGACCATCGCGAAGGTCGATCGGACCCGCTCGTCGCGCAACTCGGGGTAGTACGACGACAGCTGCTCAGCCGTCAACAGCCCCTTGTACACGACGGTGTCCCGGTCGAGCGAGCAGATGTAAAACCGGGCGTGGTCGTCCGGCTTGCGCGCCTCGACGGTGTTTTCGAGGTCGCGCCGCGCCAGATAGAGGGCGCGATCGAACGCCTCGCCCTCGAGCTCCGAGCGGACGAAACACTGGACGACGTTCGGCTCCGACTCGACGGCGGTCCGCCCGAGCGTCCCGTTGTCGGTCGGCACCGCCCGCCAGGCGAAGACGTCGAGCCCGTGGCCTTCGAGCACGTTCTCGGTGATGTCCTGGAGGTGCGCCGTCGAGTGCTCGTTTTGCGGCATGAAAAACGAGCCGACGGCGTACTCGCCGGCCCCGGGGAGGCCGTCGATCTCGTCGTCGAAAAAGTCGTGCGGCGTCTGCACCAGGATCCCGGCCCCGTCCCCGGTGTTCTCGTCGGCCCCCGTCGTGCCGCGGTGTTCGAGGTTCTCGAGGAGTTCGATACCGTCCGAGACGATCCCGTGGGACCGCCCGCCGTCGAGGTCCATGACGACGCCGACACCGCAGTTCGCGCGGTAGTCGGTCGGATCCGCGAGCCCATCGGTGCTCGCGGTGTGAGTGGTTCGCTCGGTCATGCCGAGTTGTAAGTGACTGCGTCTCAAGAGGCTTCCCCTCAAAGTATAATGCCAGCTTAACCCCATCCAAGGACATATAATGTAATTGATCCTCCCGGGGACCCCCGCCGAACCCGGCAGATTCAACTTACCGCGGTCGAACTCCCGGTATGTACACGGTCGTCGGCTGTCGGAACTGTCGGTCGCTTTGGACCGTCGAGGGGCGGCCGGAGACGACCCGGTGTCCGCGCTGTCGCTCGCGGTACCGCTTCGAGAAGCTCCGCGGCTTCGCCGAGACCGAAACCACCGAGGCGGCCGCCCGCGTCCGGAGCGCGATGCTCGCCGAGCGCGCCGACGACGGCGAGTTCGTCGACCCCCGAGAGATCGACATCGACGACGTGGGGATGGACGAGGTGGCGTTTCTGACCGCCTCGGGCGTCGACGCCGAGGCGGTCGCGGCCGCCGAAGCGCGCGCCGACGGCGAATCGGCCCGCTCCCGGAGCCGAAAGCGGGTCGTCCTCGACGGGCTGTCCGAACTCGAGGAGCCGACCGCGGCGGAGCTCACGGCGTACGCGACCGCGGCGGGCGTCCCCGAGGAGTACGTCGAACGCGCCATCGGGAAACTCCGGGAGACGGGCGAGATCACGCGGACCGAGGAGGGCTACCGGAAGCTGTGACCGGACGATCCGCCGGCGGACGGACCGCCGCCGATACCGCGACCGCCGACGCCGGAACCCCTCCCGCCGACAGCGGGCGTGATCGCGCGTGACCGACGGCGACGAGTACCGGTTCGACCCCGAGGACTTCGACGAGAACGGGGAGATGGCCGAGCGCGCCCCCGAGACCAACCCCGCGCCGCTCGTCATCGTCGGCTCCCTCGCGGCCGGGATCGGCCTGTTCGTCATGAACGCCTTCGTCGAACCGGTCGACGTCCTCGGGACGGAGCTCCGACTCCGGACCCTCTCGGCGTTCGTGTTCGCGATCGGCCTGTTGAGCGGCGGCGGCATCTACGTGCGACGGGGCAAGCGGCTCCTCGGCACCGTCCACGCCGTCGCCGCGCTCGGGTGGGCGCTGCTCGCGGTGGGCGCGGTCGTCCCCGTTGAGGGCCTGTTTGCGGCCGGGGCTGCGCTGCTCGTCGTCGGGGCGGTGGCGCTTGTCGCGCTGACGGTGCGGTCGGTCTCCTGAGGGCTCCGCTTTCGCGGGTCCCAAGAACTCGGGGCAGGCGGCGCGGCTGTCCGACGATCGCCGGTCGCCGGTCACCGGTCGCCGCATCAGCCCCCGCCGTCCCGTCGCCGCGGCCCCTCCTCGCGCCCCGCTGGGGGCTTGTCGGCCGGGACGTACGTCCGCCCGACTCGGCTCCCGCCGATCAGCTCCCGGACCGACAACTGCCGTTCGACGCCGTCCTCGCGGGCCGCCTCTAACCGCCGTTCGGTCGTCTGGAAGTAGTTGACGACGGTCACGAGGAGTATCCCGCCGATCGTGTTGCCGAGAAAGACCGGCAGGACGAACCCGACCATCCCGGGCAGCAGCGCGGCCTCGCCGAGGAAGACGAGGTACATCAACTCGGTGAAGGAGACGACGACGTGAAACAGGTCGGCGAGCGGGATCATGAGAAAGGCGACGTACACGAGAAAGAACCGCGAGGTCGTGTCGCGGGCGGCGAAATCGAGCCAGACGACGCCGGCGACGATCAGCCCGGCGAAGCCGGCCTTGAAAAAGAGGTCCCAGAACCCGGCTTCGACCCCGTGGCGGGAGATCTCGACCGCGACGGCGGCCGTGCTCGGCGGGAACACGCCGGTGTACGCGAGCACGGCGGCACCGAGCAGTCCGCCGGTGAAGTTCCCCACGGCGACGACGACCCACGTGCGCAACAGCGCCGGGATGCTCGCCAACCGCTCGAGGACGAGCGCGACCGGCGGCAGCGTGTTCTCCGTGTACAGTTGGTATCCGCCGAGGATGATGTAGATGAACCCGATCGGGTACAGCAGCGAGGCGACGACCGCGCTGTCGGATTTGGCGCTCATCGACGCGTAGATCAGAAACGTCAGCGTGATCGCAAACCCGCCGGCCAGCGCGCTGAAAAACAGCTCCCGGGTGCCGGTGTCGATCTCCTCGTCGGCCGCCGCGATGATGCGCTGAAACACCTCGTCGGTCTCGAAGCGGTCGCGGACGACCGCGCCGACCGCCGGCGCGCCGCTCCGGGACCGCTCGACCGCCTCTCGGACCGATTCGTCCGTCGGTTGTTCGTGCTCGTCGGCCATCCGGTCGTGCCCCGTTTCGACGCCCTGATAAAAAACACCACCCGTTTCGCCCCGGAACCGGTCGGTATTTTACGCGGCGACGTTCGGTAGCCGGTATGACGCTCGAGACACTCGTCGTCGCCGTCGGGCCGAACGACGACGCCCGGACCGACGAACTGACCGAGGCGATCCTCGATCTCGCGGTGCCGTCGGACGCCCGCGTGGTCCTCCTGCACGCGTTCACCGAAGCGGCGTACGAAAGCGGCCTCGAGGAGGCCGGCTTCGACGACGAGCGGCCCTCCCCGACCGAACTCGCCGCCAGACTCGAGGGGGTCGACTCGCTCGCGGCGGCGCTCACCGAGGCGTCGGTCCCCTTCGAGATCCGCGGCGCGATCGGCGCCGAAGGCGAGACCATCCTCGCCGAGACGGACGCCGTCGACGGCGACGTGTTGTACCTCAGCGGCCGCCGGCGCTCGCCGACCGGCAAGGCCGTCTTCGGCAGCACGTCCCACCGGATCATGATGAACTCCTCGTGTCCGGTGCTTTTCGTCCGTGAGGGCGTGTACGACGCCGACGGCGCCGACGCGTGATCAGCGCCCGAGCTCCTCGTGGGCGCTCGCCAGATGGTTCGAGGCGAGCGCGCCCAAAAGCGACAGCTCCCCGGCCAGGGCGGCGGTCGCGATGACCTCCGCGAGGGCGTCGGCGTTCGATCCGGGTGGGTCGCCGCCGCCGCCGACGCCGACGACGTCCAAGGCCTCTGACTGCGTCGGCAGGTTCGTCCCGCCGCCGACGGTTCCGACCTCGAGGGAGGCGATGGTCAGACTCGCGTAGAGATCGCCCCCGCTCCGGACGTCGGCGGTCGTGATCGCGTTCGCCCCCTCGACGACCTGGGCCATGTCCTGACCGGTCGCCAGGAACGCCGCCGCGACGGTGTTGGCCGCGTGGGCGTTGAAGCCGAGCGAACCGGCCTTCGCGGACCCGACGAGGTTCTTTCGGGTGTTTGCCTCCGCGATCGCCGCCGGGGTCGTCCCGAAGTACCCCTCGACGGTCTCTTCGGGGAGGACGACGTCGGCGGCGACGGTCCGCCCCCGCCCCTCGACGCTGTTGATCGCGGCCGGCTTCTTGTCGCTACAGAGGTTCCCCGACAGCGCGACGAGTTCGGCCGGCGTCGCCTCGACGACGCGCTCGCAGGCGGCCTCGGTCGCGATCGTCGCCATGTTCATGCCCATTGCGTCCTTCGTGTCGTAGCCGAACCGCGCGAAGACGTTGTCGCCGACGACGTACGGCGTCACCTCGCGCAACTCGCCGTGGCTCGTCGTCGACTCGGCGGCCTCGGCCAACAGCGCGACGTTCTCGCGGATCCAGGCGGCCGTCTCGCCGGCCTCGGCGACGTCGTCGACGCGGAACACCGGGGCCCGCGTCATCTCGTTTTTCAGGACGCGGGCGGTGGCGCCGCCGCCGGCCCGGATGGCCGCACAGCCGCGGTTGACGGACGCGACGAGGGCGCCCTCCGTCGTTGCGAGCGGCAGCCGCGGTTCGCCCTCGACCGCCCCGCCGTCGACGTCGATTGGGCCGACGACGCCCATCGGCACCTGCGCCGCGCCGAGGGCGTTTTCGATGTTCGGTTCGGCGGCGGCGGCGTCGAAGGCGTACGCGCCGATCGTCTCGAGATCGGCCCCCGTCTCGGCGGCCAGCAGGCGACGCCGGACCGCGGTTGCGGTGTCGGCGTCGGCGTGTGCTTCGAGTTCGTGCAGCCGGATGTCGCCCTCGCGGACGGCCTCGAGGAGCGCGTCGGTATCCATGGCGGGGCGTCGGGTGGCCGCAACTAATGGCTTCCGTCCCGGCCGAGACGCCGCGCTCGCCGCCCGGAACCGGCGGGCGCTCGGTCGATCCGCCCGGAGTGACACCGGGACTCGACGGCCGGCGCTGCGATCACACGACACCGTCCGTTCGGTTCGGCGGTATGGATCAGTTCTATCACGCATGTGGCCGTACACATACAATCAAATTCAAGCAGGCGGACTGTTGAAGACAAAAATTTATCACAACGGCGTTCTGTTTGTCGTATCACCGAACGGTGCCCGAAGATGCCTGAAATGGAGACCACGAACCTCGAATCAGAGCTCAGTCTCTTCAAATACGACGACCTCGAACAGCTTCCCGAACGGTACCGGGATCTGAACGAGAGCGAGCGGAACGAACGCATCACCGAGGCGACGGAGGCACTCGGCGACGACGTCGTCGTCCTCGGTCACAACTACCAGCGCCGCGAGATCGTCGAACACGCCGATTTCGTCGGCGACTCCTACCAGCTCAGCCGGGAGGCGGCCGACGCCGACGCCGAGTACGTCGTGTTCGCCGGCGTGACGTTCATGGCCGAGTCCGCCGACATCATCACCGACGACGACCAGACGGTGGTCCTCCCCTCGATGGAGGCGTCCTGCCCGATGGCCGGCATGGCCGAGGCGCTGCAGGTCGACGCCGCGTGGGACGAACTCACCGCCGCCGCCGACGGCGACGACATCGTCCCGGTGACGTACATGAACAGCTACGCCGACCTGAAGGCGTTCTGCGCCGAACAGGGCGGATTGGTCTGTACCTCGTCGAACGCCCACCGGGCCTTCGAGTACGCCCTCGACCGCGGCGATACGGTGCTGTTTCTGCCGGACAAGCACCTCGGCGAGAACACCGCCCACCGCCTCGGCATGGGCGATTCGGTCGCCGAGTGGGACCCCTGGGACCCCGAGGCCGAGGACGCTGCGGCGGTCGCCGAGGCCGACATCGTGCTGTGGGACGGCTACTGTCAGGTCCACGAGCGGTTTGAGGAGGGCCACGTCCGGGCGATCAGGGACGCCTACGACGACGCGAGGGTCGTCGTCCACCCCGAGTGCCGCCGCGAGGTCGTCGAGGCGGCCGATCGGGTCGGCTCCACGTCGACGATCCGCGAGACGGTCGCCGAGGCCGCCCCCGGCGAGACGTGGGCGATCGGCACCGAGATCCACCTCACGAACCACCTCCGGCGCTGGCACCCCGAGGTGAACGTCGTGCCGCTGTGCGGCGACGCCTGCATGGACTGCAACGCGATGCGACAGATCGATCCCAACTACCTGACGTGGGTTCTCGAGGAACTCGCCGCAGGCCGGGAGCGAAACGTCATCGAGGTCCCGCCGCGCGAGAAGGAACTGGCCGGGGTCGCCCTAGAGCGGATGCTGGAGGTCTGACGATGGCGCACACGACCGACGTCCTCGTCGTCGGAAGCGGTCTTGCCGGCTGTGCGGCGGCGCGTTCGGCCGCCGAGGCCGGCGCTGACGTGACCCTCGCGACGAAGGCCGAGCGGCCCGAACAGTCGAGTTCCTACTGGGCGCAGGGGGGAATCGCGGTCTCGCGCGGCGATCCGGCGGCGTTCAAAGACGACGTTATCGAGGCCAGTGACGGCCTCGCCGATCCCGAGGCGGTCGACGTCCTCGTCGGGGAGGCCGACACCGCCGTTCGTGAGGTCCTGATCGACGAACTCGGCGTCTCGTTCGACGGCGGTGCCGACCCCGAGTACGCCCGCGAGGCCGCCCACAGCGAGCCCCGCATCCTCCACGTCGACGCCGCGACCGGCAGACACGTCCTCGTCCCGTTCCTCGAGCGCCTGAGCGGCCACGACCGCGTCGAGATCCTCGAGGACACGGCGGCGCTGGAGTTGCTCTGCGCCGAGGGTCGCGTCGGCGGCGCGGTGCTCGCCCGCGGCGGCGATCCCGAACCGTACCGGGCGGCGGCGACCGTCCTCGCGACCGGCGGCATCGGCGCGTGCTACGAGCGGACGACGAACCCGGCGACCGCGACCGGCGACGGGATCGCCATGGCGGCGCTCTCCGGGGCCGAGTTGGCCGACATGGAGTACGTGCAGTTCCACCCGACCGCCTTCGCCGGCGACGGCGCCGGGACCGGCACCTTCCTCCTCAGCGAGGCGGTCCGCGGCGAGGGGGCGCTGTTGCGGAACGGCGACGGCGAGCGCTTCATGCCGTCGTACCACGAGGACGCCGAACTCGCGCCGCGGGACGTCGTCGCCCGCGCCGTCGGCCGGGAGCGCGCCCGGACCGGCAGGGTCACGCTCGACGTCTCGCCGCTGTCGTTCGCCGAGTCGTTCCCGGAGCTACACGCCGCCTGCGTCGAGCGCGGCGTCGACCCCGAGACGGGCGACGCGGGGATCCCGGTCGCGCCCGCCGAGCACTTCCTCTGTGGCGGCATCGACGTCGACACCCGGGGCCGGAGCTCTCTCGATCGGCTCTTCGCCGTCGGCGAGTGCGCCCGCACCGGGGTCCACGGCGCGAACCGACTCGCCTCGACGAGCCTGCTCGAGGCGCTCGTGTGGGGGCGACGCGCCGGAAACGCCGCCGCCGCGTGCCAGGGCGTCCCGGATGTCGACGCGCCGGGGTTCCGCGACAGCGACCCCGCGTTGGCGGACAGCTTCGCCGACGAGAAGCTCCGCCGGCTGCGGCGCGTGATGGACGAGCGCGTCGGGATCGAGCGGATGGCCGCCGGGCTCGACCGCGCGGTGTCGGCGCTGCGGCGGCTCAAAGGCGAACTCGACGCCTACGCCCGCACCCGGACGAGCCGCTCGCTGTACGAACTCAGAAGCGCCTGCGTCACCGCGCTGCTCGTCGCCCGCGCCGCGGCGGCCAACGAGGAGTCCCGCGGCTGTCACTACCGCACCGAAGAGCCGCCCGTCGGTGCCGGAACCGACGCTGACGTCGATCACGATGTCGACGCCGGTGCCGATGCCGATGCCGATTGAACGCGCCCGGATCGACCGGTGGCTCCGCGAGGACCTCGGTCACCACGACGTGACGAACGACGTCCCGGGCGATTCGACCGGCCGGCTCGTCGCCAAACAGGAGGGCGTCGCGGCGGGCACCGACGCCGCCGCGGCCGTCTTCGACTCTCTCGGCGCGACCGTCGAGACCCGGACGCCCCCTGGCGAGGCGATCGCCCCCGGCGACGTCGTGCTCTCGGTGTCCGGTCCGACGGCGGCGCTCCTCCGCGGCGAGCGGGTCGCGACGAACGTCGCCGGCCACGCCTCGGGGATCGCAACGCGGACCCGAACGGCGGTGTCGGCCGCCCGCGAGGTGTCGGACTCGGTCGCGGTCGCCGGGACCAGAAAGACGACGCCCGGCCTCCGGGGGCTCGAAAAGCGCGCCGTCGCGGCCGGCGGGGGCGACACCCACCGGCTCGACCTCTCGCACATGGCGATGATCAAGGACAACCACATCGCGGAACTCGGCGTCGAAGCCGCCGTCGAGCGGTTCGCCGAGCGCGCCTCCTTCGCGACGCTGATCGAGGTCGAAGCCGAGAGCGTCGAGACGGCCCGGACCGCCGCGGCGGCCGGCGCGGACGCCGTTCTCCTCGACAACATGGGCCCCGCCGAGACGGACGCGGCCGTCGCCGCGCTGCCCGATGGGGTGTTGACGGAGGCCAGCGGCGGGATCGGCCTCGACGACGTCGCCGCCTACGCCGCAACCGGCGTTGACGTCGTCTCCCTGGGCGCGCTGACCCACAGCGCGCCGGCGCTGGATCTCTCCTTTCGGACCGGGGGTTCGTCCGCGCCGGAGTAGGCTTTTAATCGTTGCGGGCACAAGACCGGGATATATGGGCATCCTCTCGCGGGCATCGTACGTCATCCGGTCGAAAGTCAACGCCGTCCTGAACCGATCCGAGGATCCGCAGGAGACGCTCGATTACTCCTACGAACAGCTCAGAGACGAACTGCAGGATGTAAAGAAGGGCATCGCCGACCTGACGACCCAAAAGAAGCGCCTCGAGATCCAAAAGCGCCGCCTCGAGGAGAACGTCGAAAAGCACAACGAACAGGCCAGACAGGCCGTCGAGCAGGACCGGGACGATCTGGCCCGGCGCGCGCTGGAGAAGAAAAAACAGAAGATGAACCAGATCGAGGACCTCGAGACGCAGATCGCGGACCTCCAGGGCACCCAGGACAACCTCGTCGACAAGAAAAACGAGCTCCAAAACCGGATCCAGGAGTTCCGGACCGAAAAGGAGACGATGAAAGCGCGCTACGAGGCCGCCGAGGCCAGCGCCCGCGTCAGCGAGGCGATGACGGGCGCCGGCGACGAGATGGAGAACATCTCCCGGTCGATCGAGCGGGCCCGCGAGGACACCGAAGACATGGAAGCGCGGGCGGCCGCGATGGACGAACTCGAGGAGAGCGGGGCCTTCGAGAGCGCGCTCTCGACGGAGAGCGACCTCGACCGCGAACTCGAGGAGATCCGCCAGACCGGCGAGGTCGACGCCGAACTGGAGACGCTGAAATCCGAGGCGGGCGCCGACGGGACAGAAGCCGAAACCGACGCCGACGGCGAGACAGACGTCGACATCGAACTCGAAGACGGAGCCGAACCCGACGCCGAACGCGGGGCGAGCGACCCCGAGATCGAAGCCGAACTCGACGACCTCAAGGACGACGACGAGTAGCGCCAACGGGCGACGGACGGCGCGCGGCGAGTACCCTACGGGTCGCCGACGAAGTCCGGCTCGATCCGTTTCGCCTCGACCTCGCCTTCGAGGTGTTCGACGAACGTCGCCACGTCGACGTCGTTTCGCTCGTCCTCGAAGCGGTCCCGGACGGAGACGGTTCCGGCCGCCTCCTCGTCGTCGCCGACCACGATCATGTACGGCACGCGGTCGTCGTGCGCCGCCTGTATCTTCTTGCCGACCGTCCACGAGCGGTCCTCGATCCCGACGCGAAAGGCGTCGAGATACCGGTTTTTGAGCTGTTTGGCGTACCCGATGTTGTCGTCCGACACCGGGAGGATCCGGACCTGTTCGGGCGCGAGCCACGTCGGGAAGTTCCCGTCGAAGTGCTCGATGAGCACCATGAAAAAGCGCTCGTAGCTGCCGTACAGCGCGCGGTGGATCATCACCGGCCGGTGCGTCTCGTTGTCCGCGCCGGTGTAGGAGAGATCGAACCGCTCGGGCATGTTGAAGTCCAACTGGACCGTCGGGCCGTCCCAGTTCCGGCCGAGGGCGTCCTCGAAGGCGAAGTCGATCTTCGGCCCGTAGAACGCGCCGTCGCCCGACTCGACGTCGTAGGCCATCCCGCTCGCGTCGAGGACGTCCCGGAGCTGCGATTCGGCCTGCTCCCAGATCTCGTCGGAGCCGACGGACTTCTCGGGGCGGGTCGCCAGCGCGACCTCGTACTCGAGGCCGAACGTCTCGAGCACCTCGTTGATCTGCTCCATGATCGTGTTGACCTCCCGCTCGATCGACTCGGGCTTCACGAAGAGGTGGCCGTCGTCGATCGTGAACGCCCAAACGCGCGAGAGCCCCGAGAGCTCGCCCCGCTGTTCCTTGCGGTAGACCTTCCCGTTCTCGGCGTAGCGGACCGGGAGATCCCGGTAGGACCAGTTGCCCTCGTTGAAGATCGTCGCGTGCCCGGGGCAGTTCATCGGCTTGAGCCCGTACTCCTCGTCGTTGACGTCCAACAGGAACATGTCGTCGACGTAGTTGTCGTAGTGCCCCGACTGCTTCCATAGCTCCGTCCGGAACAGGTGGGGGGTCTCGACGAACTCGTAGTCCTGGGCGTCGTTCAACCCGTCGACGAAGGCCTCCAGCTCCCGGAGGACGGTCTTGCCGTTGGGGTGATACAGCGGGAGCCCCGGGCCGGTCACGTCGGGGATCGAGAACAGATCGAGCTCGTTGCCCAACTTCCGGTGGTCGCGCTCCTCGGCCTTCCGGCGCCGCTCGAGGAACGCCTCCAACTCGGCGTCGCTCTCGAAGGCCGTCCCGTAGACCCGGGTGAGCGTGTCGTTGTCCTCGTCGCCGCGCCAGTACGCCGCCGCGATCGAGAGCAGCTTCACCGCGCCGATCTCGCCCGTCGACTCGACGTGGGGGCCCCGACAGAGGTCCTCCCAGCCGTCCTGGACGTAAAACGAGACCGTCCCCTCGCCCGCCGCCTCGGTCTCGAGGATCTCGCGTTTGTACTCGTTGTCGGCGTAGGTATCGAGGGCCGTCTCGCGGTCGCGCTCGACGCGCTCGATGGTGTGATCGGCCTCGATGATCGACTCCATCTCCGCCTCGATCGGTCCGAAGTCGTCCTCCGAAAGGTCGACGCCCGTCACGTCGTAATAAAATCCCTCGTCGGTCGGCGGGCCGATCGCCAACTTCGCCTCGGGGTGGAGCCGCTGGAGCGCCTGCGCGAAGACGTGCGCCGCCGAGTGCCGCAGCACCCGCCGGTACTCGTCGCTGTCCTCGGTGACGACGACGAGTTCGCAGTCCTCCTCGAGGGGGTCGGCCTTGTCGGTGAGTTCGCCGTCGACGACCCCGGCGACCGTGTCCTCGCCGAGCCCCGGTCCGATCTCGTGTGCCACGTCCTCGACCGACGACCCCGACTCGACGGAGAGCTCCGAGCCGTCGGGCAGCGTGACGACGATATCGCTCATGGCTATGACAAACCCGGGGACTCTGATAAGTCCCACCGTTCCGGCGGCCGCCCCGCCCCGCTCTGCCCCGAGGCCCCGTTCAGTAGTTCTCGTAGGCGTACGCCCCGAGATACCCGCCGAGCGCGCCGAGACCGACCGTGTACAGCGCCCCGAAAAGCAGTACCAACACCGCGATCACGGTGAACCCGAGCGGCGCGCCACCGGAGAACACGACGAGCAACACGACAAGCCCCGCGGCCGCGAAGGGGACGAGCATGATCGCGCCGGCGATCGCGCCGGCCTCGATCCCGTCGCTCCCGCCGCGCTCCAAGTAGCCGGCGACCGCGCCGCCGAGAAGCGTCGAGAGCGGCACAAAGGAGAGCACGATGCCGACGGCACCGCCGACGAGCGCGTTGAGAAGCGTGCCGGACGTGCCGTCTTCCAGCCTGTCGATCGCGCCGGAGGGAGAGGTATCGGGGACCATCCGTATCGGATGGTCGCCTATTCGGTAAAAAAGCGTTGTGCGGTACGCTCCCCCGAAGCGATTCGGCCCGGACCGGACGCTCTGTGCGCACGCCTTCGGGCGCACGCGTCCGATCCGCTACGGCGCGGCGCGGCGGAGCCGGCCCGTGAGGAAACTCGACAGCGCCCGCGACTTCGAGGGCTGTCGGATGCGTTCGCACTCGGCGTCGCTCAACTCGAAGTCGAAGACGTCGACGTTCTCGGCCAGGTGCTCGCGGCTCGTCGCCTTCGGGACAGTGACGACGTTCGGCTGCTGGACGAGCCACCGGATCGCGACCTGTGCGGCCGTCTTCCCGTAGCGGTCGCCGATCTCCTCGAGGACCGGGTCCGAGAGCGCCCCGCCGTGACCGAGCGGCGAGTACGCCGTCAGCGCCACGTCGTGGATCCGGCAGTAGTCGAGCAGATCGGTCTGCGTCCAGTAGGGGTTGTACTGGACCTGGTCGGTCAGGATCTCGTTCTCGGAGAGCCCCCGGGCGCGATCGAGGCGGTCGAGCCCGAAGTTCGACACGCCGACGTGTCCGACCTTGCCGTCGGCGACGAGGTCGTTCATTGCGGCGAGGGTCTCCCCGAGCGGCGTCGTCAGGTCCGGCCAGTGGATCAAGAGCAGATCGACGTACTCGGTGCCGAGTTTCGCGAGACTCTCCTCGGTCGAGCGGCGGACGTCGTCGTACCCCCGGTTCCCGCGGCCGAGTTTCGTCGTCACGAAGACGTCCTCGCGGTCGACGCCGCTGTCGCGGAGCGCGCCGCCGATCTGTCGCTCGTTGCCGTACTGCTGGGCGGTGTCGATGTGTCTGTAGCCGAGTTCCAGCGCCGTCCGGACCGTCTCGCGGCACTGTTCGCCGGTGAGACGCCACGTCCCGAGTCCGACCGTCGGGATGTCGACGCCGCGAACGGTTGTCACGTGCATACGCCTGATACGGCGTCGAGCCGGATAACGTTATTTTATCAGGGAAACTCGCGGAGCGCGTCCAGAAGCGCCTTCAGGGGCGTCGTCGTCGTCGCGAGCGACACCCCGTCGGCGCTCGCAAGCGCCGGCGCGTGCTCCCAGAGCGCGTCGCCCTCGATCCCGTGGAGGACCACCGCCGACGGCGTGGGGGTGACGACGCGCAGCGCAACGAGCGGGGACTCCCCCCGCGTCACGTCGGTGAACACGAGCGCCCGGTTCGTCGATTGGCCGTACAGGCGGTAGAACTCCTCGCTCGAGAGCCGCTTTATCGCCTCGACGCTGTTGATGACGGTGTGGCCCGCGATCGTCTCGGCGTCGCCCGCGACCACCTGGGAGGCGTCGATCGAGGCGTAGAACCGCGACAGCGGCACCGTCGCCTGGTACTCCCGGAGGTCGTGTACGACCGCCTGATCGAACCCCGAGGAGACGACCCGGGCGTGCTGGCGGACCCGGTCGCCACCGCGACGCTCGTCGATCGCCAACAGCCCCTCGACGACCCGGCGGACGACGCCGATCCCGGGGTTCTCGCGCCGGCCGCTCTCGTAGTCCGAAACGACGGAGGCCGACACCGTGAGCTCCTCGGCAAGCGCCGTCTGGGTGACGTCGAACTCCTCGCGCCACTTCCGGAGCGTTGCCCCCGGGTCGTCCGAGAGCGTCACCTCGCCGGCGATCCGCTCGGCGAGTTCCGCCCGTGGCTCGCGCATGTCCCGGAGTGCGTCGGCCGCCGGCATAAGCGTACAGGGGCGGGCGGTGCAACTCGCCCTTCCGGGACAACGCTATGCCGGTCGAGCACGACGCCTCGGGTATGCCCCCGACCCTCCTCAGTGTCGCCGTCGGCGCGCTCGTCGGCGTCGCCCTGCTCGGGGCGGCGTTCGACCGGCGCTCGCTCGCTGTCGTCGTCGTCGCCGCCGCCGCGCCGGACGTAGACGCCCTGTTGGGGCCGCTGGGTATCGGCGCCGCGAACGCCACGCTGCACACCGTCCTCGTCCCGCTCGCGGCCGGATCGTTGCTCTACTACGACACCGCGCTCCGCGAGCGCTCGTGGCTCTGGACGCGCTACGGCTGGTACGGGGCCCGCGTCGCCTGGGTCGCCGTCGCCGCCTACGCCATCGCCGGCATCGGCCCCGACGCGTTCAGCGCCGAGAGCGCCGCGCTGTTGTACCCGCTTTCGGGCCGGTATTACGCGATCACCGGCGGGCTGTTGTACTCGACGCAGGACGGGCTCGTCCAGACGTACGCCGCCGTCGGCGGGGGCTGGATCGAACTCGCCACGCCGGGGACGGTCGACACGCACCGCGTCGACACCTGGATCGCCCCCACCGCTTCCGATTCCAACTCCGGCGACGGCGAGCGGCGGCTCCGGCTCCTCGAGTCCGGTTGGCAGGCGATCGTCGTCCTCACGGCCGCCGCTGCGGTCCCGGCGAAGGCGCTGATCGAGCGCGGCGACCGCGTGCGGGGTGATCGGTGATGCCCTCCTCGGTCGTCCACGCGGCGCTCGCGTTGGTCCTCGGTGTCGGCCTGCTCGGTCGGTTCTACGACCGCCGCGCGCTCGTCGTGCTCTTGGCCGTCGTCGTCGCCCCCGAGGTCGACACCGTCTTCGGGCTGGCGTTCGACGGCGCACACCGGACCGTGCTGCACAACATGGTGTACGGCACCGTCCTCGCGGGCGTGCTCTACTGGGAGACGGGCCGCGAGGAGTCGCTTATTCGCGGGCGGTGGGGGGCCCGCGGCGTGCGGATCGCGTGGGTCGGGCTGTTCGTCCACACGTTCGCACACCTCGCGCTCGATTGGGGCCACCTGGAGGGCATCAACCTCCTGTGGCCGCTCTACGATCGGTTTTTCACCCTTGAGGGGGAGCTGTTCCTCTCGACGAGCGAAGGGCTCGTCCAGACGTTCGTCGAGATCACCGCGGATCCCGACACGGGGACGACGGTCGTCGACGCCGGCCAGGGCGGCACCCGGGCTGAAACCCACGTCGACAACCCGGCACAGCCGTCCGACGAGCCCGACCCGGGACCGGTCGACAGGCGGTTCCCGATCGCCGTCCGCGGCTGGCAGCTGTATCTCGTCGTCACCGCGCTCGGTACGCTTCTCGCAAAGCGGCTGCAGACGCCGCGGCGCTCGCGGTGATCCGGCGCTCGCGGTGATCCGGCGCTCGCGGTGATCCGGCGCTCGGCCGCGATCGGACGCCCCCGCCCGGCTCAGTCCGTCACCGACGCGGCGATACCGCCGAGCGCACCGAAGACGAGCGGGTAGAACAGCCCGGCAACGACGACCGCCGTGAGGGGATCCGGCGACCCCGCAGCGCCGCCGACGGAAACGGTGAAGACGAACGCGCCGGCGGCCGAGGGCAGGACGTACCCCGCCGCCAGCAGCGCGCCGGCCACAGCGCCCTCGTTCGCTCCGGTGACCCCTCGGTACCGTCCGACCGCGAGGCCGCCGACGAGCAACAGCGCCGGCGGCACGACGTACAGAAGCGCCGTGAACCCGTCCTCGCCGCCGACGAAACTCGGCGGCGGCGAGAACAGGTCGATCCCTGTGTAGGTGACGTCGACGAGGTGGGCGTTGTAGAACACCCACCCGACGAGCTCGTACGTCGCCGAGTCGCCCCCGAAGAACTCGATGAGGTCGTTGAGCGGGGACGATTCGATCTCGGTCGCGACGAGGAGGTAGGTGACGAGGTACCCAAGGACCCACGCCCCGACGCCGGCGGCGGCGCTCTCGACGTACGGGCGGCTCTCGGCGTCCGTTGGGGAGGACATGCCACCGAACGGACGCCGGCGCGTCGCAAAACGCTTCCGGCCGACCCGTCGCCTCGGTCCTCCGGCCGTCAGCCTCCGTCTTCGGCCCACCCTCCGGTCGCCCGACGCGGGGCGTCGTCCCCGACTCACCCGGCGATACCGAACGAGGCTACTTGAGGCCGCCCGCGAAACGCCCTCGGAAAGCGTCATGACAGGATCATCCGATCGCCGTCGGTTTCTCGCGCTCGCCGGTGGCATCGCCGCCCTCGGCGCGGCCGGCTGTCTCGGCGGCGGCGAGAGCCCCGACGGGACCGCAGACACCGCATCCAACGGCGGCGGCGACGGGGGATCGGACGGCGGCGACACCGACACCGACGCCGACCCAGACACCGACGCCGACCCAGACACCGACGACGGCGCGCCGTCGTTCGACTTCCCGCCCGGAGCCGACGAGAACGGGCTCGTGACGGAGACGGTCGTCGCGGGGGCCCGACAGACACTCGAGGCGACGGACAGATACCGGGTTGAGCAGCGACACGAGTTCGACCCCGAGGGCGAACCGATCTCGGAGCTATCCTTCGGGTACGACGTCGACGCGGGGACCGCCCACGAGCGGCTGTCCCGCGACAGCGTCGAGATCGAGCGGTGGCGAACGCCCGACCGGATCGTCTCGCGCTCCTCTGACGCCGAGTCCGACCGCGGCGGCCGCTGGCGCAGCGCGACCGGCGACTCCCCCGGCGGATCCGAGGGGTACCCCTTCGACGAGACCACCGTGCCGGCGCTGATCGAGGGCGCTTCGGTCGCGTTCGACGGGATCGTCACCGAGGGCGAGGGCGAACGGCCCTACGCCCGCTACGTCGGCGAACTCGTCGGCTCCGACCCGATCGACCTCCGGCAGTGGCCGACGGCCCGCGCCGAGTACCGCTTCGAGTCGACCCCCGAGGGCACCGTTTCGCTGCTGCTCTCGGAGGCGGGCGCGATCCACGCCGTCGAGTACGAACTCGCCGGGCCGGCGACGCGGCTGACTTACGAGGGCCGCGAGACACTCGAGGTCACGACGGAGGGCCACGTCGAGTTCACCTACGACGGCCTCGAGGGGCTGTCCGAACCGGGGTGGGCGAGCGACGACGCCGAGGCGGTCCGGGCCTTCGAGATCACGGAGACGAGCCTGGGATCGACCTACAGCCTCGCACGCGGTCCGGCGCTTCCCGGCACGGTCGAACTCGCGTACTCCGAGTTCTACATCACGGCGTGGTTCGGCGAGGACGCGTACATCGACCGGTACCGGCCGCGTCAGGCGTTCGATACCAGATCGGGCGTCGTGGCGAAACTCGACGAGAGCCTCCGGTTGGACTGGGCGTCACTGCCCGGTCGGGATGTCTTCGCGGAGGCCGATCGGATCGAGATGAGCGTCTACATCCGCATCCCACGGGAGGGCCGGGTCACCGTGTTCCACGAGGAACGCCGCCCGTAGTCCAGGGTAGAACCGCGGTGCGATCCCGGGGGGCTCAGGCGTCCGACCCGTCGGTGTGGGATCGGACCCACAGTTCGCCGATCCGCGACAGCCGCGTCCGGTAGGACTTGCCGCGCTCGTCCTGTTCGATGTAGCCCTTCCCGCCCGGGCCGAGGCGGTCGACGTTGTAGATGACCTTCGACCGGAAGGAGTCGGTGTACTCCTCGCCGAGCTCGCGGGCCAGCGTCTGTGCCAACTCGGAGACGGACTCGAACTCGTCGTGCTCGCCGAGCGTAAAGAGGATGAGCTCCTCGAACGGCTTGACGTTCGAGAAGGACGCGACCGGCAGCTCGATGATGTGGCCGTCGCCGAACCGCTTGGCCCCGATCGTGGTGCCGCGCTCGTCGAACTCGTCGAGCAGCGACCGACCGCTCGAGAGCCGATCCGCGATGCGCTCCTCGGAGACGTCGCCCTCGAGGAGTTCCCCGAGGAGCTCACACTGGGCGCGCAGCTCCTCGGCGAGTTCGGTCTCGAGGTACTTCTCGGGGACCGTGTAGTAGGTGTGGATCCTATCGCGGTCGCCCTCGCGTTCGACCATGATCGAGTGTGCCGCCGTCGCGAAGGCAAAGGAGACGGTCCGGGGCATCGCCGAGACGTTGACCCAGACCTCGCTGCCGGTGTCGAGTTCGCCGTTGATCAGGTCGTAGGCCTGCTCGAAGGCGGCGTCGTAGTCGTACACGTCCTCGACGACGTACTCCTCGGTCTCGGCGCCGAGGAGGTTCGTGAAGTCCTTCTGAAGCTTCGCGGCGAGGTTCCGCGAGTACTCGACGTTGGCCTCGCTGCCGACCGCGCCCTCCAGAAGGACCACGCGGTCGACGTCGAGTTGATCCCGGACGAGCGGCGCGATCAGTCGGTCGTAGTCGAACCCGACCGGGACGATGTGTGTCTGCATACCCGGGACAACCGGGCGGCGTTCGGATAAAACACCAGTCTCACCGGCCACGGGATCGCCGCGGCGAAAAGGGCTTTCCGATCGAACGCCTCACACCGGCCCGTACGGATGGACAGACGCAGTATCGTCCTCGCCGCGGCGGTCGCCGGAGGCCTCCTGGCGCTCGTGTCGGGCGCCGCGCTCTCCGGGTCGGTCCCCCCGGAGTACCGGGTGGTCGTGGACGCTACCGGTCCAACCGAGTGGGAGCACCTCCCCCCGGAGGCGAAGGCGGTCGTCCGGACCGCGCTCGCGGCCTCGGGACCGGTCAATGTCACCTTCGGTGCGTCCGGGAGCTACGGGAACAACACGACGGATTTCGGCTCGTACCCCGACGACCTGCCGCAGTTCGACGTCGACCAGACTGAACCCAGCCGGACGGTGATCGAACGCAACGGCACCGTGTACGTCTTTTCGGCGGGGTTCGTCGGGGGTCCCGACGGCGGGACGGTCGCGGTCGACATCGCGGACAGGACCGACGCCGCCAAGATACGGCGGGGTGACCTGTCGCCGCACGGACGCACGGTGCTCGACGTGGCGGAGACCGACGGCGCGGCCGCGTTCTACACCGACCGCCCCTCGGCGTTCGAGGACGGACTCGACGCGACACCCGACAGCCTGCTCGCGTTGGTCGTCTCCGACGCCGACCTGTTCGTGGTCGCCGACGGCGACACCCACCGGACGGTGGTCGTCTCCAGCCCGAACACCTTCGCCTCGCTCGGGGGCGCTCTCACGCTTGCGGTGGTTGCCGGGTCGCTCGCGACAGTCCCGGCGGTCGCCCTGTTCGGTGCCCGGCGAGTCGGGTGGTCGCTCGCAACGGCGGCCGGGGTCGCGGTCGCCGTCCTCCCGGTCGCGCTCGCACGGATCGTGGCGGTCGGGCCCTCTGCGCTTCTCGTCCGTCGGTTCCGGGAACTGTCCCACCTGGTCGTGCTGCCGGCCGTCGGGGCGTTGGTGTGTGTCGGCGTCGTTCGGATGTGGGTGAGACGCGACCGGTCCCCGACCGACGACACCGGGAAGTAGGAGGCCCCCGCCCAACACAATCGTCGTATCCAACCCGTATCCTGAACGAGATGTCACGACAGACCGTCCGGGAGGCACTGTACGTCGACCAGCATCCCCGGCCTCGCCGGCCCCGACCGGGAGTGGGCCGGCACCGTCGTGTCGACAGCTTTTATCGGCGGCTACCCGTAGGCGACAGCGAATGAGTTACGCCCAGGTTCGGTCCCTCCGCCGGATCACCGCGCCGGAGCTGGCCGTCTTCGTCTCCGGCGTGGCGAGCATGGGGCTCGAGATCCTCGCGGGCCGCATGATCGCCCCCGAGTTCGGCAGCAGCATCTACACGTGGGGAAGCATCATCGGCGTGTTCCTGGCGGCGCTGAGCTTGGGGTACCACTACGGCGGCAAGCGCGCCGCCGAGCGGGCGAGCGTCGAGCGCCTCTCGTGGCTGTTGCTCGGCACCGCCGCCTACGTCGCGCTCGTGATCTTCGCCGGCGACATCCTGTTGGGCGCCGGGTCGGCGTTCCCGCTGCCCGGTCGGTTCGCCTCGCTGCCCGCCGTCACGCTGCTTTTCGGTCCGCCGACGTACCTCCTCGGGTTTATCAGCCCCTACGCCGCCGAGCTCTCGGGGACGGAGGCCGTCGGCGAGGCCTCGGGCCGCGTGTACGCCGTCGGCACGGTCGGCAGCATCCTCGGGGCGTTCGGGACGACGTTTCTCCTCATCCCCGCCCTCGGCATCGACGCGATCGGCTTTCTGTTCGGCGCCGTGCTCGTCGTGACCGCGCTGTCGATCTCGCTGCCGTCGATCGATCGGGAGCCCTTCTTCGCGACGATCGGCGTCGGACTCTTGTTGATCGCCGCGATCGGCAGCGGCGCCGTCGGCGTCTCCTCGGGCGGGCAGGTCGTCTACCAGACCCAAACCCCGTACCAGGAACTCGAGGTCACGGACCTCGGGGACACGCGGACGCTGTACCTGGACGGCCAGCGCCACAGCGCGATGAACCTCGAGGACCCCGACCGGCACGTCTTCGGGTACACGCGGTACTTCCACATGCCGTATCTCTTCGCGGAGGACCCCGAGGAGATCGACCGCGTGCTGTTCGTCGGCGGCGGCGGCTTCTCGGGGCCGAAGCGGTTCGTCTCGGAGTACAACGCGACCGTCGACGTCGTCGAGATCGACCCCGAGGTCATCGACGTCGCAACGGAGTACTTCCGCGTCGAGGAGTCCGAGCGACTCAACATCTACAACGACGACGGCCGTCGCTTCCTCGATGAGACCGACCGCACCTACGATCTGATCGTCCTAGACGCCTACAAGAAGGACAAGGTCCCATTCGAGTTGACGACGGTCGAGTTCATGGAACTGACGAGCGAGCGACTCTCTGAGGACGGGATCCTCTTTGCGAACCTCATCGCCGCGCCGAACGGCCCCGCCTCGGAGTTCTATCGCGCCGAGTACCGGACGATGGAGCAGGTCTACCCGCGGGTGTACAGCTTCCCGACGGCCGGTCCGGGCGTCGTACAGAACATCGAAATCGTCGCAACAAAGAACCCCGAGACCGTCACGGAATCGCAACTGCAGGCGCGGAACCGCGACCGGGAGATCGGGATCGATCTCGAACGCGAGATCGAGAACTACCGGCGCGACGAGCCGACCGACGACGTGCCGATCCTCCGGGACGACCGCGCGCCGGTCGACAGCCTGCTCGATCCCATGGTCGGCCAGCGGTACGTCATCGAACAGGCCCCGCCGCCGAACGCGACGGCGACCGGAACCGGAACCGGGACCGGGACCGGCTGACCGCGCTCGGTCGAGCCCGGCCCCCGACGCGCGGTGTCACGGCGGCCTCGCAGGAATTAAAAGGCTCGCTAGCCGAGTATCACACGATGAGCACTGCCGCCGACGCCGACCTCTCGGAGATCGAACGCGAAGCGTTGGAACTGATACGCACGACCGGTGGCATCCACCAAAGCGAGTTCTGGAAGCGACTCGAGATCGACTCCCGGAAGGGCAGCCGCATCATCGACAAACTCGAGGAGTTGGAGCTGATCGAGCGCTCCGAGACCGTCTACGAGGGCCACAACACCTACCTCGTGACGCCCGTTCTCGACCCCCGCGACCTCGATTTCTCGCTGCTGATGGCCGGTGATATGCTCTCGCCGTTCGTCGGCGACGAGGAGATCGACCCACAGAGCGACGCCTTCTCGCAGTGGGTCATGAACCTGGCCTACGAGGAGTACTGACCGGTGCCGACCTGAACCGCCCCTTGGAGCCGCGGGCTCTCAGAGCCGCGAGGGGTCCGTCTCGACGTACTCCATCGACGCGACGACCCAGAACAGAACGCCGGCGGCGACGAAGACGACGGCCACCGGCGGAACCGGCGCGCCCGTCGGCGGATCGCCGGCGCCGAACAGGGCGATCCCCGTTGCGACCGACAGGAGACTCAGACACACCGGGACGAGAGCGCCCCACGACGAGCGAGCGCCCGGCGAGGGGTCCGGCTCCGCTGGGGCCGCCTCTGAGGGCGCCGACGCCGACGTGGTCCGGGTCGAGACCGGTGCTGAAGCTGAGGCTGATTGTGGCTCCGAACCCGAACCCGAACCTGACGCTGCGGTCGCGGTCGACAGGTCCGCGTCCGGCCGTGGGTTCCGTTCCGATGACATGTGTGTTCGGTACGGCCGCGCTCGGGAGCCGACGCCGGCGCTCCGGGGCCGACCCGCGAGGGGGCCGTTTCTGCACTACCCTACCGGGGCAAGACACCTGGCGGTACGGACTGTTTCGAGCGCTGATTCCGGCTGATCTGATTGCATACCGCCCCCGAGTCCCTAACCGCGGGACGCCTGCGCTACTGGTAGTCGAGTTCGCCCTCGCCCTCGCCGACCCAGCCGCTCCGGTCCGGCTCTCTGGCCGCGAGAGGGTCGATGTCGTTGTACCAGGGGACGTTCTTCAGCTGCTCTTTGTTGTACGCCAGGTCGTCCTTCGTGTCCCCGGTGAACTCGAAGTTCTGGGTCAGGAGGATGGCGTCGACCGGACAGACCTCCTCGCAGAGCCGACAGTAGATGCACTGTCCGACGTGGAGGTTGTACTGCTCGCCGTTGCGCTTGTCGTCCATCACGATCTGGATCGTGTCGTTCGGACAGACGTTCTCGCACTGGCGACACCAGATGCAGCGCTCCTGTGAGAACTTGTGGACGCCCCGGAACCGCGGGGAGACCTCGGGGGTCTCCTCGGGGTACTGGACGGTGAACTTCTCGCCGTCCAGGGCGTGTTTCATCGTCGTTGCCATCGATTTGAGCATTCCGATCATTAGGCGATCACTCCAACGATAACGGCCGTGAGTACGAGGTTCGCGAGCGCGAGCACGAGCATGCCCTTCCAGCCCACCTCGATGAGCTGGTCGATCCGCAGCCGCGGCAGCGCCGAGCGGGCCCACTGGGTGAACAGGTAGACGGCCCAGATCTTCACGAGGAACCAGACGAGCCCGATGCTCTCGGGGCCGGGGCCGGCCGGTCCGCCGAGAAACAGCGTCGCGATGACCGCCCCGCCGAGGAAGATGTGCAGGAACTCCCCGAGGTAGATCAACACGAAGTACACGCTCGAGTACTCGGTCTGGTAGCCGGCGACGATCTCCGTCGGCGCCTCGGGGATGTCGAAGGGGTTCCGGCCGACCTCCATCAGGTTCGCGATCAAGAACAGCACGAACGCGAAGGGGTTGACGAAGGCGTACCACGCGGGGATCGACACCGCGCCGAGCGTCACGAGCGGCTCGGCCTGCGCGGCGACGATCTCGCTCATCTGTAGCGATCCGGTGAAAAGCACCACGGAGACGGCGATCAACACGAGCGGGATCTCGTAGGCGAGGTTCTGTGCGACCGCCCGCAGCCCGCCCAGAAGCGAGAACTTGTTGTTCGAGGCGTAGCCGGCCATCACGAGCCCGACCGAGGCGATCGAGGCGATCGCGAAGACGTAGACGAGCCCGACCTCGGGGTCCGCCAGATGGATCCCGCTGCCCATCGGGATGACGGCAAAGCCCAACAGCGCCGAGGCGGCCAACACGACCGGGGCGAGGTCCCAGGCCGGACGGTCGACGCCGTCGGGAACGATCAGCTCCTTCGAGAGCAGCCGGACGGCGTCGGCGACGATGATGAACAGGCCGAACGGACCGAGGCGGTTGACCGCGTAGCGGTCGGTGAAGGCGGCGGTCACCTTCCGTTTGGCCCACGGGCCGGCGACGGCCGTCATCGTCATCATCAGCGTGCCGACGATCGCGGCCCCGACGAGCGCGGCGATCGCCGTCCCGAGCGGGCCCGAGCCGAACGGCAGGAGTTCAACGATCCGCTCGGGCAGCGGTGCGCCCTGGATGGCGAGGCCCATCAGCGGTCGACCTCCCCGAGGACGATGTCGAGGCTGCCGAGCGAGGCGATCAGGTCCGGCACGTACTCGCCTTCGGTCATCTCCCGCAGCGTGTGGAGGTTACAGAAACACGGGCTCCGGATCTTGAACCGCGCGGGCGTGTCGGTGCCGTCCGAGCGCATGTAGATCCCGAGTTCGCCCTTGGCTGCCTCGACGCCGCGGTACACCTCGGCGTCGGCGTCCGGTTTCAGCGTCCGGGGGACGTTCGATTGGATCTCGCGTTCGTCCTCGGGCCACTCGGCGAGCAGGTCGACGCACTGCTCGATGATCTTCGCCGACTCCTCGACCTCGCGCATCCGAACGAGGACGCGGCTGTAGTTGTCGCAGCCGTCCTCGGTGACGACGTCCCAATCGAGCTCCTCGTAGTAGCCGTACGGGTCGTCTCGCCGCAGGTCGATGTCGACGCCGGAGCCGCGGGCGACGGGGCCGGTCGCCCCGTACTGTTTTGCGGTCTCCGGCGGCAACTCGCCGGTGTCGACACACCGGACCTGGAAGATCTCGTTGGAGGTGATGAGGTTGTGGTACTCCGTGGTCTTCTCCGGGAGCCCATCGAGGAAGTCCCGCACCATCTCGAAGAAGTCCTCGCGGGGCTCGGGGATGTCCCAGGCGACGCCGCCGAGCCGGAGGTAGTTGAACATCAGCCGCTGGCCGGTCAGCTCCTCGAGGATGTTCTGGACGACCTCGCGGTCACGGAAGGCGTACTGAAACACGGCGGTGAAGTCGCCGAAGACGTCCAGCGCGAACGTCCCGAGTGCGAGCATGTGCGAGCAGATGCGACACAGCTCCGCGGACATCGTCCGGATGACCTGGGCGTACTCGGGCACGTCGATGTCGGCGAGGTCCTCGGCGGCCCGCGCGTAGGCCCACTCGTTGAGGATGCCGGCGGAGACGTAGTCCCACCGATCGGGGTAGGGCATGATCTGGTGGCGGTACGTCGACTGTTGGCACATCTGCTCCTCACAGCGGTGGAGGTACCCGATGTCGGGTTCGACGTCCGCGATCTGCTCGCCGTCGAGGACGGTCTTGACGTGGAGAACGCCGTGGGTCGCCGGGTGGTGGGGGCCGATGTTGAGAAACATCGTGTCGGACTCGGCGCCCTCGCCGCGCGAATCCGGCTGCAGCGGGTTCGCGTGCTCCCGGAACGGGACGACCTGCGGCTTTTCGGGGTTGTAATCGCTCCCGAGGGGATGTCCCTGCCAGGTCTCCGGCAGCAGGATCCGGCGCATGTCCGGGTGGCCGTCGTACTCGATGCCGACGAGGTCGTAGGCCTCCCGCTCGTGCCAGTCGGCGGTCCGGTACACCGGCTCCGCGGTCTGGCTCACCGGCGCGTCGGTCACCGTCGGCACGACGACGCCGACCTCCTGGGTCGGGTCGTCGTACTTCTTGAGGTGATAGATCGACTCGTAGCGGTCGGCGTACTCTTGGGCGGTGACGTTCGAGAGGTAATCGAAGCCGGCCTCGTCTCTGAGCGCGTTCAGCGCCTCTTGGACCTCGTCGGGCCTGACGACGAAGGCCGTCGCGTTGACGTGTTCCTCCCGATCGAGGGCGGTCTCGCCGAGCAGCGCCTCGAGGGCGTCGTAATCGACGGTCCCCTCGGGGGTCTCGCCGACGTCTCTCGATCGCGGGTCGGGCTCCTCTAAGCTCATGGCGAATCAGCCCAGTTGTACCGCATGACGAGGTCGTCCTCGTCGATCCGATCGGCGAGGTGCCGGACCAACTCGTCGCGTTCGAGGTCGCCGAACTCCTCGAGTTCGTACGGCTTGACGGTCACCGGCGATGTCTCGCCGTTTCTGATCCGCTCTTGGAGCTTGGCGATCCCGTAGATGAGCGCCTCGGGCCGGGGCGGACACCCCGGCACGTGGATGTCGACCGGGATGACCTCCTCGGCACCCTTGATGACGTTGTACCCCTCCTGGAACGGCCCCCCGGAGATGGTACACGAGCCCATCCCGACGACGAACTTCGGCTCGGGCATCTGGTCGTAGACGCGCTTCATCCTGGGGGCGAACTTCGAGACGATCGTGCCCGGCACGATGATCACGTCGGCCTGTCTGGGCGACGCCCGCGGAACGCCCGCACCGAAGCGATCGAGGTCGTGTTTGATCGCGTACGTGTGGATCATCTCGATGCTGCAGCAGGCGATCCCGAACTGCAGCATGAACATCGAGTTCCCGCGAACCCAGTTCATGAACTTGTCGAACTTCGTGAGGATGAACGGCGTCGAGCCGAACGCCTCGCGGAGCTTCGAGTTGAACCGGCTGTCGACGCCGTCGCCCATCCGGGCGTCCTGCGTCGAGACTGTGTCGTGGAGTTTCTCGCTTTCGCTGCTCATAGTTGGCTTTTGATCTCCGCACGATCGCTCTTGATCCACCGGACGGCGCCGTTGCGCCACGCCCACCCGAGGCCGATGACGAGCACGACGAGGAAGACGAGCATCGGCCCCAACACGCGGACGAGACCGAACTCGGCGACGGCGTCGCTGTAGATCAGCGCCCACGGGAAGACGAGCACCGTTTCGATGTCGAAGACGACGAACAGCAACGCCACCATGTAGTACTGGATGTTGAACCGGATGCGCGTGTCGCCGGTCGGGACCTCGCCGGACTCGTAGACGGCGCGTTTCCCCTGCTCGGGCACGCTGGGCCGGAGGAGGCTCGAAACGGCGATCATCGAGACCGGGATCGCGAGCCCGACGAACGCCAGCGCCCCGACGGCGATCCATGGATCACTCATGCGGTCTGTAACAACGATAGATTCGGAACTCAGCCTAATAAGGGTTGTTGAGTCCCGCGATCGTGGGGTCAGCCGCCCGCGTCAGCGGACGGTCCGGGTCGCGTCGCCGTCCGGCGGTGTCAGCTCACACGCCCCGCCGCCGTCGGCCGAAACGCCTTTGTCGTGGCACCGTTAGAGCCAGGTATGACCCCGACGACGGCCCCGGCGGCTCTCCGCTCGTCGCTGTCGATGGGCTTCGGCGTCGACCCGGTTCTCGTCGGCATCATCACGCTGATCCTGATCGTCGTCTTCGCGCTGTTTTTGTTCCTCAGAAAGACGCTTTTGAGCTTCTCCGAGGGGGTCCGCGACGGCAAGCGCGGCGACCGGTAGCGGGCTCGCGGGCAGTCCGTTCCGTCGAGGACGCCCGCTTTCACCCGCCCGCCCCGCCGTGAGAGCCGATCCGGTCGATCGCGGCTTCGACGTCGTCGCGATCGACCCCGAGGTGCGTACAGAACCGCACCCGCCCCTCGCCGAACGGAACGCCGAGGACGCCGGCGGCCTCACAGCGTTCGAGGAACGCCTCGGCCGATCGGTCGGGCTCACAGAGGACGATGTTGGTCTCCGGCGGTTCGACGGCGAGCCCCTCGAGTTCGGCCAGGCCCTCGGCCAGCCGCGCGGCGTTGTCGTGATCGGTCGCCAGCCGCTCGCGGTTCTCGAGCGCAACGAGCCCCGGTGCGGCGACGAGCCCCGCCTGCCGCATACCGCCGCCGAACAGCTTGCGGACCCGGCGGGCGGCCTCGATGAACGCCTCGTCGCCGGCGAGCACCGATCCGACGGGCGCGCCGAGGCCCTTCGAGAGACAGCACGTGACCGAGTCGACGCCCTCGGTCAGCCGCGCCGGCTCGGTGTCCAGCGCCGTCGCGGCGTTGAACAGCCGCGCGCCGTCGAGGTGGGTCGCACAGCCCTCCTCGTCGGCCGCCCGCGCGGCGGCGTCGATCGCGTCGGCGGCGATGGCCCGTCCTCCCTTGCTGTTGTGGGTGTTCTCCAGACAGACGAGCCCCGTCCCGGGGCGGTGATCGTCGGCCTCGACGACCGCCGACCGGATCGCCTCCGGCGTCACGACGCCCCGCTCGCCGCCGTCGACCGTCCGGGCCTGCAGGCTCGCGTGCTGTGCGAGCCCGCCCAACTCCCACTTGTAGACGTGGCTCTCGCGTTCGACGATGACCTCCTGGCCGCGCTCGGTGTGGACCCGGGCGGCGATCTGGTTGCCCATCGTCCCCGAGGGGACGAACAGCGCGGCGTCCATGCCCAACAGGCCGGCGACCCGCGCTTCGAGTTCGTTCACCGTCGGGTCCTCGGCGTACACGTCGTCGCCGACGTCGGCCTCGGCCGCGGCCGACCGCATCTCCGGGGAGGGTTTCGTAACCGTGTCGCTCCGCAGATCGATCATACAACCAAGCGGGACGGTCCGGAAATAAGGGTTCTCCCCTGCGGGCGCTCACTCCGCCGGCGCGAGCAGTTCGATCACGTGTTTCGGCTTCTCCTCGAGGAGGTCGTCGATCTGATCGAGACAGGACGTCCCGCTGGCCGCGATCACGTCGGCGTCGGCCTCGCGGATCTGCCCGGCGAGGTTCTCCCCGACGTCCATCGACTGCTCGTAGAACTGGCTCTTGTAGCCGAACGAGCCGGCCATCCCGCAGCACTCGACGTCGTTCGTCTCGACGTCGTACCCGCAGCGCTCGAGCATCGTCCGGCTGTAGGCCGCCAGATCCATCGTCCGCTGTTGGCAGTGGCTGTGGTAGGCGACGGTCGTCTCGCCGTCGGCGTGTCGGAGCCGATCGACGTCCGCGCCGTTCGAGACGAGCCCGTACACGTACTCCAGGATCTCGTAGGTGTTCTCCGCGACGGACTCGAAGGCCGCCTCGGGGAGGAGCCGCTCGTACTCGCCGGTGAACATCGCGACGTCGCTCGGCTCGATCACGACGAGGTCGTAGCCGGCCTCGAGGTACGGCTCCAGCTCCTCGCTCACCGTCTCCGCCTTGTGCCGGGCGGTGTCGATCATGCCCTGCGACAGCGGCGCCCGCCCCGACCCCGAGGCCGGCGGCACGAGGACCTCGACGCCGAGCGCCTCCAGCGCCCGGACGGCGGCCTTGCCGCGCTCGACATCCATGTAGTTCGTGTAGATGTCGGGGTAGACGACGACCTTCCGGTCCGGGTCGGCCGGGGGGACCGCGTCGCGGCTCTCGAACCACTCGACGAAGGTCCGCCGGCTGAAGGAGGGCAGCGGCCGCCGGCGATCGACGCCCGCGACCGCCTCGAGCGCCCGGGCGGCCGGCGGCGTGTTCGCCACCCAGTTCGAAACCGGCGCGACGGCGCTGCCGAGTTTGGCGAGCGTCTCGAAGTTCCCGAACAGCCGTTTTTGAATCCCCGGACCGCTCCGCTCGGTGTCGGGGGTGAGCCCCTCAACGAGAAACTCCGCGTCGACGTCCGTCCTGTCGTTGATCCGGTCTCTGACGACGGTGTTGATCCAGGGGATGTCGATCCCGACCGGGCAGGCCTCCACGCAGCGCGAACAGCCCGTACACTGGTCGTTGAACTCCGCGGCCGTATCGAGGCCGCTGATACCGGCCTCCCACCCGGTCGCGATCCCGCCGGAGTACGTCTCCCCGCCGAAGACGTGTCCGCCGACCGACTGGAAGTTCGCGCAGGTGTTCGAACAGGCCGAACAGCGGATGCAGTACAGCGTCTCCCGGAGGTCCTCGTCCTCCCGCATCGCCATCCGGCCGTTGTCGATCAACACGAGGTGGAACTCCCGGTCCTCGCCGGTCCCCTCGATGACGGCGTCGGTGTCCTCGAAGTCGACGCTCGGCGAGTTGATCGGCGGCGTGAAAAGCGACACGTAGCTGGTGATGTCCTGGCCGGTCCCCGAGCGGCCGATCAGTTCGACGAAGGGGTGCAGATCCTCGATTTGCGGTACGATCTTCTCGACGCCCGCGACCGCGATCTGCGTGTCCGGTACCGTCACCGACTTCCGGGCGTTGCCCTCGCTCGTGACGAGGGCGATCGTCCCCGAGTCGGCGGTGACGAAGTTCGCGCCCGTCATCCCGACGTCGGCGTCGCGGACGAGCTCGCCGAGCCGCTCGCGGGCGAACATCGTCAGCTCCTCGGCCGACTCCAGCTCCTCGTCGGGGTCGAACCGCTCCTCGAACAGCTTCGCGATCTCCGCGCGCGACTTGTGGATCGCCGGCGCGACGATGTGGCTCGGGGCCTCCTCGGCGAGCTGAAGCACCCACTCGCCGAGGTCGGTCTCGACGACGTCGACGCCCTCGCGTTCGAGGTGTTCGTTGATCTCGATCTCCTCGCTCGTCATCGATTTGCTCTTGACGAGGCGGTCGGCGTCCTCGCTCTCGCAGACGCTCGCTATGTAGCGGTTGGCGTCCGCCGCGTCGTCGGCGATGTACACCGTTCCGCCGTTCTCCTCGACGGCCTCGGCCACGTCGTCGATCAGCTCGGGGAGCCGCTCGATGGCGTCCTCCTTGATCTCGCGCGCCCGGTCTTTCAGCGCCTCGTAGTCGTCGAGCTTTCCGACCGACTCGTAGCGGCCCGCGTTGAACCCGCGGGTGTTCGTCGCGACCGCATCGCCCTCGGCGTCCATGACGTCTCTGATCCGCTCGGCCTGCGAGCCCCGCGACTTCCCGCTCATGAGACAACGATCACCTCCACCTCCTTGGGGCCGTGTGCGCCCTGGACGAGCGCCCCCATGTCGGCCGTCGCCGAGGGGCCGGTCGCGATGATCGCCGAGTCGCGGGTCTCGCGCAGTTCCTCGCCGAACCACTCGAAGGCGCTCGCCATGTCGGGGACGATGTCGCCCTCCCGGAGGACGACGACGTGGCGATCGTTAAACAGGCTGATCGGCTCGCTGCCCTCGGCCGTCGCCCGGAGCACGACGCTTCCGTACTCCGCGATCGCGAGCGACGCGGACGTGACGCCCGTCTCGGCGGCCTCGAGTTCGGCGGTGGTCGGCCCCGTCGTCACGGACTCGGGCAGCGCCGCCCCCTCGATGTCGAGGGGCGTTCCCACGGCCGATCCGACGCGAAGCGACTCGATCGTTTCCCGGACCGCCGCCGGCCGGACCCGCCTGACGCCGACGCCGTACTCCTCGAGTGTCCGTTCGAACCGGTCGTAGCGCGCCGGTTCGGTGCGTTGTGTTGCCATATCGGCCCCGTTGACCCCGATTGGACTCGCGGTTACTTGCACCTTTTGCCCACAGCACAACGGCGATCCGGCGCGGGCGGCTCCGGAGCCGCCCTCCGGCTCACTCGGTGATCTCGATGGCGGGGCGGGCGGGCTCGGCCTCGTCGGCGAGTTCCCCGTCGGCCTCGCTCGCGGTCAACACGCGGACCTCGGCGTCGAACTCCCGCTCGATCAGCCAGGCGGCGGCGGTCAGCGCCTCGTGCTCGGCGTCGGGGTCGAGCGTCCGGGTGAGCGCCTGGCGGTTCTCCTGGAGCTGTTGGCCGTAGGCGGCCGCGGCGTCCCCGTGGCGCTTGATCGACTCCCGTTCCATCAGCTCCCCGATGACGTTCTGTGCGTCGCTGTCGATGGCGACGTTCAGCGCCTCGTGTTTCCAGGCGGGCGTGACGACGACGTCGATCCGCTCGGGGTCGTCGATCCCGGCGACGTCGACGATCTGTCTGACGTCCTCGCGGGTGTTCTCGACGAGCCGCCGGCGCGTCTCGATCGCGTTCCGGTCGGCCGTCGCCGCGGGCCAGGACGCTTCGGCGACGAAGCCTTCGTTGCCGAGCGCCTCCCAGAGCTCCTCGCAGACGTGAGGGGCGACGGGCGCGAGCGATCGGAGCGCGACCGAGAGCCCCGCCTCGAACGTCTCCGCGTGGACGGGGCCGCCCTCGCGGTAGCGCCTGAGCGTGCCGACGAGCGACTTGGCCTCCCGGGCGGCCGTGTTGAACACCAACTCGTCGTACGCCTCGGCCGCGATGACGGCGGCGGCCTCGGTCTCGCGGGCGACGTACTCGGCTGTCGGGCCGCGCTCGTCGGTCGTCTCGACCTCCCCGGCGGCGTACGCCTCGACGATCCGTTTCAGCCGCGTCAGAAACCGGTAGGCCGAGCGGACGCCCTCCTCCGTCCAATCGAAGTCCCGCTCCGGCTGGGCGGCCTGCATCATAAAGAGGCGGGCGGTGTCGGCGCCGTACTCCTCGACGATGGCCTGCGGCGAGACGACGTTGCCCTTCGATTTCGACATCTTCTCGCCGTCGAGTTGGACCATCCCCTGCGCGAGGAGGTTCTCGAAGGGCTCGCGGTGCTTGAGGCCCTCGTGGTCGGCGAGGGTCTTCGTGACGAACCGCGAGTACAGCAGGTGCATCACGGCGTGTTCGATGCCGCCGACGTACTGGTCGACGGGCATCCAGTCGTTGGCCCGATCGAGTTCGAAGGGCGCGGTTTCGACGCCCGGCGAGACGTACCGCAGGAAGTACCACGAGGAGTCGACGAAGGTGTCCATCGTGTCCGTCTCGCGCTCGGCGTCGGCGCCGCAGTCCGGACACGTCGTCTCCTTCCACTCGGTGGCGGCGTCAAGCGGGTTGCCCGTCGTGTTGATGAACGCCGGCAGCTCGACGGGCAGCTCCGAGTCCGGAACGAGAACCGGGCCGCACTCCGGGCAGTGCACGATCGGGATCGGCGTGCCCCAGTAGCGCTGTCTGGAGATGCCCCAATCGCGCAGGCGGTACTGCGCGTCCGGGGCGGCGCTACCGATGTCCTCGGTGAGTCGATCGCGGGCCGCGGCGCTTTCGAGCCCCGAGTACGCCCCCGAGTTGACGAGGACGCCGTCCTCGGTGAAGGCGCCCTCGCTGACGTCCGGTACGTCCCCCTCTTCAGGGGCGATCACCGGCTCGATGTCGACGCCCATCTTCGTGGCGAAGGCGTGATCGCGGTGGTCGTGGGCCGGCACCCCCATCAGCGCGCCCGTCCCGACGTCCGAGAGGACGAAATCGGCCACGAAGACCGGCAGTTCCGCGCCGGTGACGGGGTTCGTCGCCGTCAGGTCCGTCCGGACGCCGTTCGGCTCGTCGCCCTCCGGGTCGGCCTCGTGGCGGACGAACTCGCGGACGGCCTCGTCGGTCTCGACGAGCGACTCGGCGATCGGGTGATCCGGCGCCAAGGCGAAAAACGTCGCCCCGAAGACGGTGTCGACGCGCGTGGTGAACGCCTCGATCGCGCCGTGCTCGACGTCAGATCCCGAGACGTCGAAGGACAGCGTCGTCCCGTGCTGGCGGCCGATCCAGTTGCGCTGCATCTGCCTGACCGAGTCGGGCCACCCCTCCAACTCGTCGATGTACTCGACGAGCTCGTCGGCGTAGTCGGTGATCGAGAGGAACCACTGTTCGAGCTCCCTCGTCTCGACGGGCGTGTCACAGCGCCAACACAGCTCGTCGTCGGTCTCGACCTGCTCGTCGGCCAACACCGTCTCGCAGTCGGGACACCAGTTCACGTCGGCGTCGCGGCGCTCGGCGAGGCCCTCCTCGAGGAACCGCCCGAAGAGCCACTGGTTCCAGCGGTAGTACTCCGGCGTACACGTCGTTATCTCGCGCTCCCAGTCGTAGCCGAAGCCCATCGACTCCATCTGGCCTCTCATCGTGTCGATGCACTCGAACGTCCAATCGCGGGGGTTCGTATCGCGCTCCTTGGCGGCGTTCTCGGCGGGCAGCCCGAAGGCGTCCCACCCCATCGGGTGCAGCACGTCGTCGCCGCGCATCCGGCGGTACCGGGCGTAGGCGTCCGTGATCGTGTAGTTGCGGACGTGACCCATGTGGAGCTGCCCCGACGGGTAGGGGTACATCCCGAGGACGTAACTCGGGTCCTCGACGTCGTCGGGCGTCCGGTACACGGAGGCGTCGTCCCACGCCTCCTGCCAGCGTCGTTCGACCGCGGCGTGGTCGTATCCGTCGTCGTGCATGGAGCGGAATACCGAACGTTCCGTCGGTTCGGTACTTAAACTTTCCATCCGCCCGCCGCGCGGTTCGTCCGGACGCTCAGGGCTCGATGACGAGCTTCCCGGTGAAACTGTCGTTCATGACGGCCCGCTGTGCCGCGGCCGTCTCCTCGAGGTCGTACGTCTCCGCGACGGCGACGGTGAGGCGGTCCCGCCGCAGAAGCGCCCCGAGCCGCCGGAGCACGCTGTCGATGTGCGGCTCGCTGAACGCGTCCATCGGCTGGATGGTGAGGTCCTTGCCGATCGCTTCGGTGAGGTCCTCGATGGTCGGCGAATCGCGGTTGTTCCCGATCACGACGACGGTCCCCCCGTACCCGGAGACATCGATGTCCAGTTGCACGTACTCCTCGATGCGGTGGTCGAGGACGACGTCGACGCCGTCCGTGACCTCCGCGATCGCCGCTTCGAGCTCCCCGTTCGGGCGGTCGTAGTCGATCACCGCATCGGCGCCGAACGACCGGACCGCGTCGGCCCGCTCGTCGGACGCCGTTGCGATCACCGTCGCGCCGAGCGCCGAGGCCAACTGGACGGCGACGTGGCCAACACCCCCGCTTCCGCCGTGTACGAGACAGGCGTCGCCGGCCTCGAGGGACCCGAACCGCCGCAGCGCCCGCCAGGCGGTAATCCCGACGATCCCGATCCCGGCCCCCACGGTCGCCGAAACGCCGTCCGGCAGCGGAGCGAGGCGGTCCTCGCGGACAACGACGTACTCCGCGCAGGCGCCCTGACGGTCGCCGCGGCCCCCGGTCGAGTTCAGCCGGGGGATCGTCCCGAAGACGCGGTCGCCGGCCGCGAACGCCGATACCCGATCGCCGGCGGCCTCGACGGTCCCGGCGACGTCGGAGCCGGTGATCAACGGGAGGTCGTCGCCCCACAGGCCCTCTCGCCGGAGCGCGTCGCAGGGGTTGACACCGATCGCCTCGACCGCCAACAGCACCTCGTCCGGGTTCGGGTCCAGCCGGGGGATCTCCTCGAGTTGGAGGACGTCCGGGTCGCCGAACTCGTGGTATCTGACAGCGCGCATACCACCCACACGCGGCGGCCGGCGGTTTAGGTTTGGGTGGTCACGGCGGCGCCCGCCGCGCGCCCGGATCGCCCCGAGGAGTGACCGCTCGGTGTCGACGTTCGTGTTCGTATCAGTAACGCGTCGCCCGCGTTCTCGAAACACGGCGACGACGTGGGCATAGATAGCTACGATCGGTGGCTTTTATTCCGGCCAAACAATCGAAACGTACTTGTATTTTTAGGCAAACCTAAAACCGTGCGACGGACCCGGTACGCGCTACTCGGCGACCCGTACGCGACACCTCGCGCCGAGTGAGCCCCAAGAGACCACGGAGGAGACACGACATGCAGTCAAGCACCAACCGCACCGGACGGCCAACCGAGGACGACCGCCGAACCGGAGGGACGACATGACAGTCGAGACGTACATCGACCGAGCCCGGACCCGCGTGCGGGCCGAACGGGACGCCGTCGACGGGAAACGCGACGCCTACGACGCGTTCGTCCGCCGGGTGAGTGACCTACAGCCCGAGCCGGTGTCGGCGTCCGCACCCGCGACCGGACTGACGACGGCGGGCGGCGCGCGACTCGCCGCCGACGCCCCGAGCGACGACCGGTGCGGAACCGTCCGGGCGGCCTTCGCCGAGACGATCCGCCCCCACAGCGTCGCCGACCTCGACGGCTCCGAACCGCTCCTCGAGACGATCCGAGAGGAGTTCACCGACGCCATCGCGGTGGCGCTCGCGCCCACGACCGAGAGCCCCTTCAGCCGCGATCTGAAGCGACTGATCGTCGCCGAGACGCGGTCGCGGCGCTCGGAGGCGACCGCGCTCCGGAAGGCCCTCGACCGCGAGGCCGGCCACCTCGAGGACGCGGCCGCGGCCGTCGACGACGTCGTCGCCGGTGTCGTCGACGTCGACGAGACGCCCCTGACCGATCTCGGCTTCGACGCGCTCGCGCGGCGTCACGAGACGCTCGCGGACCTCCGGGATCGCTGCACGGAACTGGTCCGTCGCCGTCAGGAACTCCTCCGGCGGGCGACGAACGACGGGGCCGACGTCGGCGTCCGCCACCGGAGTCTCGTCCCGTACCTCTACGGTGGGTTCCCGGTCGATCATCCGGTTCTCGCGACGGTCGCCGCGCTCGACGACGCCTGTGCGGACTGCCAGCGGACGGTCCGGGCGCACCTCATCCGGCGGGCCTGATCGGAGCGCCGAGCGAGGCCGGGCGGACGCGTCGGTCGTGGTAACACTGAACCGTCGGGCACCCGTACGGGGAGCCGAGACGATGACCGGCGGTCAGGGACCGACAGGGGGCTACCCCCCGCACGTCGAGACGGAGCCGGTCGCCGGCGTTGCGGTCCCGTTGTCGTGTCGCAACCGGATCGACGAGGCGGCGCTCGTGGACGCCGTGGCGGTGCTCGATGCCCACGCGGTCGCACACTATCGGGTGTCCCCGGTCGGCGGTCTGAAAGTCTTCGTCGGCGTCCACCGCCCGGACGCGGAGTACGAGGCGCTCCGGAGCGCTCTCGACGATGCCACCTACGGCCTCCGGGAGCGCGGCGCTTCCGGTGGATTCCGTCGGCTCCGCGCGGCCCTGACCGAGCCCTAAGAGATCGAGACCCTCACCCCGCGTCCCGCCGTACGACCTCCGGATCAGATCAGACCGCCGAGCGACGCGTCGCGCTCCGTCGCGTAGTGCGCCGCGAGATCGATGCCGAACTTGACCCCGACGGCGGCGAACACGAGCGGTCCGCTGGCCGCGGCCTCGACGCTGACCGCCCGTCCCTCCGCGAACTCGTCGGCGATCATGACGACGAGGAGGCCGACACCGGCCAGCACGACGCCCCTGAGGAACACCCCCTTGAGCGCCGCGCCGACCGTCGTCTCCCGGTAGCCCCCGCGATGGAAGTACTCGACGACCGTCCGTCCGCCCTCGGTGAAAAAGACGGCGGCGGCTCCGACGACGACCCACGGCGGCATCTCGGCGTCGGGGGTGGCCGCGATGACCGGCCCGGCGACCAATCCGCCGACCCCGACCCACACGACGGCCAACAGCGGGACGAAGAGCACGAGTCCCTGAAGCGTCCGATAGAGGACCGTGAGATCGGTCCCCGGGATCGGTATCCCCGCGTCCCCCCAGGTGGCGCCGAGCCCCTCCCCGCCGGTCTCCGGGGGCTGTCCGGCGAAGAGCGCCCGGACGAGGGCCCACACCGACAGCGCGGTGAACTCGAGCCAGTAGAACACCACCAGGCCCACCCCCGACGTGCCGAACGCGAGGAGACCAACCGCGGGCGCGCCATTGGCGGTAAGAACAGCCAGCAGGCCGGCGTTCGGGCGCAACCAGGAGACGCTACCGCGCCGCATTCGTCGAGGCCCCGCCTCGGACGGGGCGCGCTCTCGGTTCCCGCCGGGACGCGCGCTGCGATCGGTTCATCCCCGATGGCCGGTGAGGCCGGCGACGACCACGTAGAGCCCGAACGTGGAGATCGCCGTTCCGGACAACTGAACGCTGGCCGTCGGAAGTACGCCGACGTCGGGGTACAAAAGCGGCGCGAGCATGAACCACCCGCCGAAGACGGTGGTAAGGACGGCCGGCGGGAGGCTCGGTTCGCCCGACGCCCGGAGCAACTGGACGTTCCGGACCGCGAAGACGGTTCCCAAGAGCCCGCTGGAGACAACGCTTCCGGTGAACGCCCTCGAGGCCCCGGCGACGGGCGGGACAAAAACCGCCGCGGCGCACGCGAGGATGGGGACGACCGCCGACAACAACAGAAACCGGGAGGGTGGTGTGCGCTGCACACGCGGGGATTGGCGTCGAGGCAATTAGCTCTTTGTCATCGATCCCGCCGCACAGCGGCGGCCCCGGATCCGACGCCCCGTCGTTGGGGGCGTTGGGGGTACCCGACCGCCGCCCTCTGTCAGGGTCCGTCCTCCGGGCGGGCGCTCACGACGCGCTGGCACACCCCCGGGAGAACGGCGCGGTACGCCCGTTCCGGAAACGCCATCGTCACCTCGATCGTCCGGGGAACGGCGGCGACAAGCGCCTCCCACGACACCGGGGGCCTCCGGACCACCTCGCCGGTCCGGTCGTCGTACCACACGTTGTACCGCAGCCTCGGCGCGACGTCGACGGCGCGTTCGAACGCGGTCTCCGCCGGCGCTTCGCCCGCTCCGCCCGCGTCGAGCTCGGCCGATCCGACCGAGCCGACCGACGACGTCACGAACTCGTACTCGCGGTACCGATCGCTGAACCGCGCCCAGAGCCGGGCTCTGGCGCGGGCGGCCGCCCGGCGCGTCCCCCACTCCTCGAACGGCATCCGCCCGGTCCGGGTCACGCCGTCGACCTCCCGTTCGTAGCGGGCCTGTTTCTCTTCGGGCACGTACGTGTACTCCCTGATCGGGTCCGCGACGAACGACAGACGCGTTCCCGTTCCGAGCCGCTGGACCGGATCGACCGCCGGAGGGGCGCGCTCCGGGCCGCCCGATACGCACCCGCCGGCAGCCGCCGACAGCGAACCGAGCCCCGCGAGGACGGTTCGTCGGGAGGGCATCGCAGTACCTCGTTTTGAGGCTGTAAAAGATATTACTTGCGGCCCGCCGGCGGACGGACGCGGTAACGCCCGCCGGATCGTGCCGAACGGCGGCCCGATGGCGTTACCGCGCCGGGTAGAGGGTTCGATCCCCGACCGAGGCGGCCCCTCGCCTCTCACCAGTCACCGATCGTCGTCGTTCGGGCTCGCCAACAGCTCCTGTTCGTACTCGGCGACGGCCCCCACGACGGCCGCCGCGTCTTCCTCGGGGACGTCGAACGCGGCCAGACTCTCGTACAGCAGTTCGACCGCCGTTCGGATGTGCTCGGGCTCGAACGGGACGTGGAGGTGGGCCTCACGGACCGGCTCGGCGTCGTAGGTCTCCGGGCCGCCCGCCGCCTCGCACAGGAGGTCGGTCTGCGTTCGCCGCGGCTTCTCCATGTCCGCGCCCGCGAAGAACGGCCCCAGTTCGTCGTCGGCGAGAAGCCTGTCGTAGAGGTCGTCGACCACGGCCTGGATACCGTCGTGCCCACCGAGACGTTCGCACAGCGTTTCCCCGGCCATACCCGACACGTCGGATCAGCATCCGAAATAGTTCACTGAACCGATCCGCGCGGGTACGCAGCCCGTGCGGCGAGCTGTCCGCGTCTCCCGCGCGGATCCGCCTCGATACCCCGACGCACACCCGGACGACCGACGCCCCGGGACCAACGCTTAACACCGACGGTGAAGATCAGTCCGTTGATCCGATGGCTCCGCAGACGATCGCGCGGCTCCTCACGGAGTGGGCCACGCTGTTCGTACTCGTGGTCGGTCCCGGCCTCGTCGCCGGCCTCCTGTGGAGTCCGTTCCTTGGATCCGACCGGCTCAGATCGCTGTTCGAACGGCTGTGGCCGGGGGGATCGCCGGCCGTGAGCTACCCGCTCGCGATGGTCGGGCTGTCTCTCCCCTGGGTCGTGGCCGCAGGCGGCGCGATAGTCCGGGGCTCGCCCGAGGAACTCGCGATGGCGAACGCGCTGCTCGACGTGGTCGTCGGCCTGTCGGCTCTGTACCTCGTCGGACTCCCGCTCGTCGCCGGATTTGGGCTCCCTCGCGCCGGGATCGACTGGGACGACACCGGGTACGGCCCGCGGACGTGGGCGCTTCTCGTCGGCGGCGCGTCGTGGTACGTCGCCCTGTTGGCGACTCCGACGCTCGCTCTCAGCGTCGGTCTGGCGCTCGGCGGCGGCCCGTGACAGCGGGGCGACCCTAGAGAAACCGCCGTCCGGTCACAACTCCAACTCGGAGACGCCGTCGACGTCGAACTGGACGACCTCCGGTTCGCCGGCCAGGAGGTCCGGCAGCGCCGCCGCGAACTCCCGGTAGTGGTCGGTCTGTGTGTGGGACTCGACCGCCGCCTCGTCCTCGTACTGCTCGACGAACCGCAGCACGGTCTCGTCCTCGACGTCCGTCATCGCCCGGTACTCGATCATCCCCTCTTCGCGGTTGGACTCCTCGACGAGGGTCTCGGCGAGCGCGAGCGCCTCCTCGCGTTTCTCCGGGTCGATCGGGATTGACGCGTATAGTACGATCATCGCACGGCCCACTACACGACAGTACAATAAAAACTCCGCCACCGACCGGCGAGGCCGTCCGCGACGGGACCGCGATCGCACGGTCCGCGGTAACGCTCCTGTGCGGGTAATCTCCGGCGCGCCGGGTGCGAAATTATATATGGGGCCGTTATGTTATCTGCTACCGTACACGATGACAGACGGATTCGACATCGTCGAGGCGACGATCGACGAGATACACGACGCGATGGAGGCCGGCGACGTCTCCAGCGAGGAACTGGTCAACGCCTATCTCGACAGGATAGACGCGTACGACCGCAACGGCCCGGAGATCAACAGCGTCATCACCGTCAACGACGGCGCCGTCGACCGGGCGATCGAACTCGACCGGACGCTCGAGTCCGAGGGCCTCGTCGGGCCGCTCCACGGCATCCCCGTTTTAGTCAAGGACCAGGCCGAAACGGAGGGGCTCACGACGACGTTCGGCTCGGAGGCGTGTTCGGACTACGTCCCCGACGGCGACGCCGCCATCGTCACGCGGATCAAGGACGCCGGCGGGGTCGTACTCGCGAAGACGAACCTCCCGGACTGGGCGTCGGCGTACTTCGGCTACTCCTCGGAGAACGGCCAGACGAAGAACCCCTACGACCTCGAGCGCGATCCGGGCGGATCGAGTTCCGGCAGCGGGGCCGGCGTGGCCGCAAACCTCGCCACCATCGGAACCGCTGAGGACACCGGCGGCTCGGTCCGCGTCCCGGCGGCGAACTGCAACCTCTTCGGCATCCGCGTCACGACGGGGCTCGTAAGCAGGGTCGGGCACTCGCCGCTGGTCCCGCGACAGGACACGCCGGGGCCGGTCGCCCGGACGGCGACGGACATGACCCGCTTTCTCGACGTGATGGTCGGGTACGACGAGGACGACGACTGGTCGGGCGCAACGGCCCAGACGGACGTCGACTCCTATACGGACTACCTGAACGCCGACGGGTTCGAGGGCAAGCGGATCGGCGTGCTGCGCGACGCCTTCGGCGACGGGGACGATCCCCGGGGCGCGCCGGTCAACGACGTCGTCGAGTCGGCGCTTGATGTCATGACCGACGCGGGCGCCGAACTGGTGGATCCGGTCTCGATCCCGGACCTCGACGAGCAGATCGAGGACACGACGGTGTACGGGTACCACGCGACGATCCACCTCAACGGGTTCCTCGAGGAACGCGATGACATCCCGTACGACTCCGTGGGGGAGATCTACGAGGCCGGCGCGTACCACGAGGACCTCGATCTCATCGAGGCGATCGCCGAGACGACGAGCGAACCCACCGAGGAACTCGACTACTGGCGACAGACCCTCGGCCAGGAGTCGCTCCGGCGGGACGTGTTGGACGCGTTCGCGGCCAACGACCTCGACGCGATGGTGTTCCCGGACGTGCAGGTGACGCCGCCGAAGATCTCCGAACTCGGCGACCGGTACACGACGGCGAACTACCCGACGAACACGCCGATCGGGGCCCAAACGCAGTGCCCGGCGGTCTCCGTCCCCGGCGGACTCACCGACGGCGGCGTCCCCGTCGGCGTCGAACTCCTCGGGGTGCCCTACAGCGAACCGGCCCTCGTCGAGATGGCCTACGCCTACGACCAGGCGACCGAAACGAGAGTGCCCCCGGAGACGGCGCCCCCGCTCGATTCCGACTGACGCCGGCGCCGAACCGACGGCCGACCCCTCCCCCGTCCCGTCGCCCGCGGCGACAAAAGAACCAAGTCGGCGTTGGACGTCTACGGAGTCATGTCGCTTCGTCCCCCGACGGAATCGGAGATACGGGAGCTGGGCAGCCGGCTGTACCTCGATCTGACCGACGAGGAGGTCCGGGACTACCGCGAGTTGGTGACGGACCTCCTCGCGTCGTACCAAACCGTACGCGACCGGGGACACCCCCCGATCGAGCGGGCGGAGCCGCGACCGCGGGACCCCGGCCACCGCGCCCGAGAGAACGATCCGTACAACGCGTGGATCACCCGCTGTGAGGTCCCCGGCGCGAGTGAGGGGCCGCTCGCGGGGTTCGACGTCGCGATCAAGGACAACGTCTCCGTCGCCGGCGTCGAGATGACCTGCGGCTCGCAGGTGCTCGAGGGGTACGTTCCGGACGCGGACGCGACGATCGTGTCGCGGCTCCTCGAATCGGGCGCGCGGATCGTCGGGAAGACCAACATGGACGATATGGCATTCACCGGCAACGGCCACTCGAGCGCGTTCGGCCCGACGCTGAACCCCCACGACGACGACCACCTCAGCGGCGGGTCGAGCGGCGGGAGCGCGATCGCGGTCGCGACCGGCGACGTCGACGTCGCGATCGGGTCCGACCAGGGCGGAAGCGTCAGAGTCCCGGCCGCCTGGAGCGGCGTCGTCGGCCACAAGCCGACCCACGGTCTCGTCCCCTACACGGGGTGTATCGGGATCGAGAACACGATCGATCATGCCGGGCCGCTGGCGCCCGACGTCGAGACGGCGGCGCGGACGCTGTCGGTGCTGGCCGGGCGCGACCCCGACGACCCCCGACAGCCCCAGTCGGTGCCGACCGAACGCTACGAGGCGTCGCTCGAGGACCCCGTCGAGGACCTCTCGATCGCGGTGCTCACCGAGGGGTTCGAACAGCCCGACGCGGACCCGGAGGTCAACGAGAGCGTCCGCGCCGCGATCGACGCCTTGGCCGACGAGGGCGCGACGACGACGGCGGAGTCGCTGCCGATACACGCCGACGCGGCCGACGTGTTCACGGTCGCGCTCGCCGAGGGGTTCGCCGCGGCGGTGGCCGGCGAGGGCGTCGGCCACAACTGGAAGGGTCACTACGACGTCTCGTGGGTCGACTCCTTCGGGAAAGCGCGCCGCGCACAGGGCGGCGACTTCCCGCCGAGCGTCAAGTTAACCCTTCTCGCGGGCGCGTACACCGGCGACCAGTACCACTCGAAGTACTACGCCGAGGCGATGAACCTGCGGGCCGAACTCACCGACCGCTACGACGCGCTGCTGTCGGAGTACGACCTGATCGCCATGCCGACCACGGCCACGACGGCAAACGAGTACGTCCCGGATCAGGACCGCTTCGAGTTCATCGCCGACGCCTGGGGCTGTCTCGCGAACACGTGCGCGTTCAACATGACCGGCCACCCCTCTCTGAGCGTTCCCGTCGGACCCTCGGCGTCCGATGGGCTTCCGGTCGGGCTGTTGCTCACCGGGCGACAGTTCGACGACGCCACCGTATTGAACGCCGGACGCGCGGTCGAGCGGACCTTGGCGTGACCGATCGCGCCGCCAGACACCCGAAGGCGAGGGCGCGGGCGTAGACGCGAACCGACGACACCGGGCGCGCCGGAACGACGGAGGTCGGTTTCGGTGAAACCCACCGTTTTCGCACGCTCGGTGCCGGTTTCGCGGGGTTCGGCCGAGAAAACGGACCGATCGACGCGTTATTCAGGTATTAACACAAACATACAACGTAATACACCGTCAGAAGTATACTGTTCGTACCCACTTCGTTGAGAAAAATACATATAGTAAAGTGCTGAATGGCCTCATATGGGACGCGATAACTCATGGCGAAACGCCTCGGACGCGACACTGACCAACTCCCGTCGTCGGTTCCTCAAGACCGCGGCCGGCGGATCGGTCGGGCTCTCCGCCATGCTCGCCGGGTGTTCCGGGAACGGAAACGGAAACGGCGGTAACGGCGGCGGCAACGGTGGCGACTCGGAGACGATCACCATCGGCGATCTCTCGCCGCGGTCGGGGCCCAACGCCCTGTACGGGACGCCGATGCACAACTCCGCACAACTGGCCGTCGAGGAGATGAACGAGAACGGCGGCCTGCTCGGCCGGGAGGTCGAACTGGTAGACCCCGACCCGCAGTCGGACACCGGCGTGTACCAGGAACAGGCCCGGCGGCTGATCCTCGAGGATCAGGTCGACGTGCTGATGGGCGGGGTGACGAGCGCATCCCGGGAGGCGATGCGGCCCACGATCAGCGAGAACCAACAGCTGTACTTCTACCCCGCGCTGTACGAGGGCGGCGTCTGCGACGAGTACATCCACCTGACGGGGCCGACGCCGAGCCAGCAGATGCTGCCGCTCGTCCAGTACATGGTCGAGGAGTTCGGCACGGAGGTGTACACGATCGCCGCCGACTACAACTTCGGGCAGATCTCAGCCCGGTGGGCGGAGCGGTACGTCGGCAACGAGGGCGGCGAGATCATCGGCGAGGAGTTCATTCCGCTCGACGTCTCCGATCACGGCTCGACGATAAACAACATCCAGGACGCCGACCCCGACTGGATCATGTCGCTCATCGTCGGCTCGAACCACGTCCCGTTCTACAGCCAAGCCGAGTCCTCGGGGCTCAACAAGCCGATGGCCTCGACGGTCAGCATCGGCTCGGCCTACGAGCACATCACGGTCGATCCGCCCGCCCTCGAGAGCATGTACACGGCGTGGAACTACATGGAGGAGATCCCGACCGACGCGAACGAGGACTTCGTCTCGCGGTACCGCGAGCGGTTCCCCGAGACGGAGTACCTCAACCAACACGGGTTCAGCCACTACGTCTCGTACAAGCTCTACGAGATGGCCGTCGAGGAGGCCGGGACGGTCGAGATGCCGGAGGTCAACGACGTGCTCGAAAGCGGGCTGTCGATCTCGACGGCCGCCGGCGAGCTCTCGTTGGACCCGGCGACGCATCACCTCAGCCACAACATCTACCTCGCGGAGGTCGGCGAGGACCACAGCATCAACTTCCTCGATACGACCGAAAACGTCGAACCCGAGTGGCTCCGCGAGCGCTGCAGCCTCGACACCGAGAGCACCTGGGACGATCCGACCTCGGAGTTCTTCACCGACGTGTGAGCCGTCGATAACGCCTCTACCCAAAGCCTAAGCCCAATCTCAAGACACGATGGCACTCACAAACGTACTCGATATAACGGGGCTGATGTTGTCCTCATTCGGCACGCTGGTGCTCGCCGCGGTCGGGTTGGCGATCATCTTCGGGATGATGCGGATCATCAACCTCGCGCACGGCGAGTTCATCATGATCGGCGCGTACGCGACCGCCTTCAGCTTCAGCGCCGGCGTGCCGCTCGCGCTCGCGATACCGATCGGCGGGCTCGTCACGGGGATCGTCGGCCTCGTTCTCGAACGGCTCATCATCCGACACCTGTACGACCGCCTCGTCGATTCGATGGTCGCCACGTGGGGGATCAGCCTGATCTTCGCACAGGGCATGTTGATCATCGCGGGCCCGAGTTTCAGCGACGTGCCGACGCCGCTCGGCCCCATCAGCTACGGCGACTTTTCGATGTCGCTGTACCGGGTCGTGCTCGCCGCGTCGGCAATCGGCCTCCTGATCGCGCTGTACGGGATCTACACGTACACGACCTACGGCCGACACGCACGCGCGACGATGCAGGACGAGGAGACGGCCCGCAGCCTCGGCGTCAACACGGACCGCATCTACATGATCACGTTCTTCATCGGCTCGGTGATGGCGGGCATCGCGGGCGGACTGCTCTCGCCGATCGTCTCGATCGTCCCGACGCTCGGGCAGTCCTACATCATCGAGGCGTTCGTCACCGTCATCGTCGCCGGACCGAGCGTGATCCTCGGAACGATCCTGAGTGGCTTCTCGCTGTCCGTGGTCAACGCGCCCGTCTCGCAGTGGGCCGGATCGTTCGCCGGACGGGTCGCGCTGCTCGTCGCCGCGATCGTGATCATCAGGCTCCTTCCGGAAGGCATCTCCGGATACTGGATGGAGGGAGGGGAGTAACACGACCATGTCCGAAAAGAAACCAACACTGCCCGGAAACGAGTTCCTGCCGAGCATCGTCGTCGACGGCCTCGATCGGGTGTTCGCTCCGTTCAACGGGCCGAACACGATCGGCAACTCGCCGATCTTCTGGATCGCCTTCCTCCTCGTGGCGCTTGTCGCGCTGGCCTACCCGGCCGTGACGACGCCGTTTCGCGTCCTCAACACGACCGGGTACGTCGTCTGGATATTCCTCGCGTTGAGCCTGACGCTCATCTGGGGGTACACCGGGATCTTCAGCTTCGGTCAGACGGCGTTCTTCGGGCTGGGCGGGTACACCTTCGGCGTCGTCGCAAAAAATCTCGTCCAGGTGACCGGTGCGACGAACCTCGCGCTGCTGGCGGCGGTTGTGCTGCCGGCGGTGTTCGCGGTCGTCGTCGGCTACTTTATGTTCTACGGCCGCGTCTCCGGCGTCTACGTGGCGATCATCACCCTCGCGGTCACGCTCATCCTCGAGTTGCTGTTCGGGCGGACCGCCGGGCCGCAGTACACGATCGGCGCTGCCGAACTTGGGGGGTTCAACGGGATGACGAACATCCCATCGTTGGCCTTCGGGATCGAGCCGGTGCTCGTGGAACTCGACCCCGTGCCGATGTACTACTTCGTGGTCGGACTGCTCATCGCGGGGTACCTGGCGCTGCGGTACGTCGTCAACTCGAACTACGGCTACGTGCTCATCGCCGTGCGCGAAAACGAGGCCCGCACGGAGATGTTCGGGTACGACATCCGGAAGATCAAGCTACAGGCCTTTGCGATCGGCGGCGCGATGGCCGGACTGAGCGGCGCGCTGTTCGCCTCCTGGAACAACTTCATCAGCCCGCCGGTCATGGGCATCGTCACCGCGGCGCTGCCCGTGATCTGGGTCACCGTCGGCGGACGACAGACGATCCTGGGCGCCATCTTCGGCGCCCTGGGGCTTCAGTTCTTAGACAGCGAACTCGCCGCCGCCGGCAGCGAGTTCAGCGTCGTCGCCCTCGGGGTGATCCTCCTCGGCGTCATCCTGTACTTCTCCGACGGGGTCGTGCCGGCGATCGCCTCGCGGATCGAAGACCGGATCGGGTCCTCGCCCGACGAATCGGTCGTACTGGAGGAGTCCGACGCATGAGCTCGGGAACGCGCGGGGACGGAACCCCGATACTCGAAACGGACGGGCTACAGAAGACCTTCGGCGGGCTGACCGCCGTCGATCGGGTCGACTACCGGCTCCCGAGGGGGGACATCCAGTGTCTCATCGGCCCCAACGGGGCCGGAAAGAGCACGTTCTTCGGGCTCCTGACCGGGAAACTGCGGCCGACCGGGGGGACGATCCGGTACAACGGCGAGGACATCACCGGCCTGATGCCACACGAGCGGGTCCGCCGCGGCATCTCGCTCAAGTTCCAGACGCTGAACATCTACGAGGAGCTGCGCGTCAGCGAGAACCTCCGGGTTCCCTGCCAGCGGCGCGACGAGGACACACGGACGCTGATCGAGGAGGTGGCCGATCTGGTCGATCTGACCGGCAAGCTCGACCAGCCGGTCGACACCCTCTCGTACGGCGAACAGCAGTGGCTCGAGATCGGGATGTCGATCGCGGTCGACCCCGAGTTGCTGCTGTTGGACGAGCCGACCGCCGGGATGACCGTCGAGGAGACCGAGCGGACGGGAGAGCTGATCCAGACGCTCGTCGAGACCCGGGACATGACCGCCCTCGTCGTCGAACACGACATCGACTTCGTGCGACAGATCGCCGAGCAGGTGACCGTCCTGCACAACGGGGAGGTGTTCCGACAGGGGACGATCGAGGACGTCGCCGAGGACCCGGAGGTCAAGCGCATCTACCTCGGCGAGGAGTACGGGGGCGACTGATGAGCCCGGAGCACCGCTGGGACGGCACACGACAGCACCCCACGCGACAGCACGCCACAGCATGAACCTATTCGAACTCAACAACGTGACCGCGGGATACGGCTCGACGCCCATCCTCCGGGACGTGTCGCTCGCCGTCGAGGAGGGAGACGTCGTCTCGCTGATCGGGCGCAACGGCGTCGGGAAGACGACGCTCATGAAGATCGCGATCGGACTCCTCTCGCCCGAGGAGGGCGACGTGATGTTCGACGGAGCGGACGTGACGTCGATGGGCGCCGACGAGCGCGCCAGAGCCGGGATAGGGTACGTCCCGCAGGGACGGGACGTGTTCCCCCGGATGACCGTCGAGGAGAACCTCCAGATCGGGGCCGAGGTCGGCGGCGGCGGCCGCGAGAAGCTGTACGACGAGGTCTACGAGTACTTCCCGAGACTCGACGAGCGGAGAGACCAGAACGCGGGCACCATGAGCGGCGGCGAACAGCAGATGCTCGCCATCGGACGGGCGCTCGTCGGGAACCCTGATCTACTGCTTTTGGACGAGCCCTCCGAGGGCGTCCAACCCTCCATCGTGACGGAGATCAGCGAACGCGTCCAGGAGATCAACGAGGAGATCGGCACGACCGTCCTGTTCGTCGAGCAGAACATCCAGTTCACGATGAACGCCTCGAACAGCTGCTACGTGATGGAGAAAGGCCGGATCGTCGACCGGGTCTCGCCGGACGACGCCGACGACGAATCGGTGATCGAAGAGCACATCACCATCTGACGCCGCCTCCGCGGTCGGCCGTGACGACGCGGCCGTCTCGCCCTCAAGATGTCCGTTCGCCTCGCTTCGATACCTCCATACCCCGCCCGTCCGAACGCCGGGTATGGCTCTCAGCGGGTTCGCGTCGGTCCCGGTCGTTCTCAGGTTCCCGATCGCACTCCTCGCGGCGGTCCCGGCGCTTCTCGTCATGGATCGGGTGATGGCGTCGCTTCCGGAGGGGACGTCCCCGCCCGCCGTTGCCGCCGGCGTCCTCACCGACACGGCGATCGACGACGCGCCGGGGCGCGTGGCCGCGGTCGCTCACTACCTCGCCGGGCTGGGGACCGGCCTGCTGTTCGTCTATCTCGCGTTGCTCACCGAGACGCTTCTCGGCGGCGCGTCGGTCGTCTCGGTCGCCCTCGGAGCGCTCGCGCTGTACGCGCTGATGGTCGCCTTCTTCCTCTTTGTTCCCCTGCCGCGTGCCCCCGGCGTCACCGACGCGAGACGCCGCGCGATCGGCCGCGACTGGGCGATCGCCGCCGCGGCGTACCTCGCTGTCCTGGTTCCGCTCGTCGTCGCGCTGACGCTCGTCGCCGCGTGACACTCGGCTCTCCGGTGTGTTGTTACCCGCACGGGAGCCGCCGCTCCATCGCGCTGACGTACGCCGCTGCGAGCTCGCCGGCCGGCAGCGCCTCGCGGGCCTGCCGACACCCGAACCGAAGCCGTTCGCGGCGCTGACCGGCCGGGAGCTTCGTCTCGACGACCGTCTCGGCGCTTTCGAGCACCGACGCGGCGAGGGCCGTTTCCCCGCTTTTCGCCGCCACCCGCGCCTCCTCGAACAGCTGTGCGAGCGTCGCTCGCACGTCGGCCGGCATCCCGTCGGTCACGGCACTCCGCGTCGGTCGCGGGCGGTTGTTGGCCTCTCGGGTCGGTCCATGCCGGGATTACGGGTCGGGACAGTAGCGTCTTGCGGTCGTCGCCCTCCCGACGTGGCTGCCGATGAGCGGACGGCCCGAGTCCGGTCAGCCAGAAGTGCCGCCGGGTCCGGGCCGTCTGACGACGGGTCGAAACAGCGATCGCGCCGAGGGTCGGACTCGGACGTGGAATGGGATCGAAATGAGATTCAGCAGCCGGACGGGTAACTGTCCCATTCCACCTGAAGGAAGGACCGGAACCGGATTGGCTCTGTTCGCACGAAAACGTGGGTTATCAAGTCACCCGGAGTTGCCCCGCTCGGAGCCGGCGGTCGGCGCCCGATCCTCATCGATCGAACCTCCCAGTAGGCTTTTGACAGGCGCCCGAGCAACATATACAATGTCTCCGGATAGATCACCGACGCCGACGGAACACGACGACTCACTCCGTCGGTCGTTCGTCGTGCTTTTTTTCGCGCTGTGTCTCGCCGTCGCCTTCGCCGGGGCGATGGGCACCGTCTCGGCGGCACAGGGCGATCAGTACGACCCCGGAACGACCGAACCCGACGCCTCGACGGTCTGGGTGCTGAACGGCACCGGCGGCGTCGCGGAGAACTTCACCGTCACCGCCGACGCCAACATCACCCGGAACGGGACGGTCGTCGGCAGCACCGACTCCGACAACACGGCCGACGTGCTCTCGTTTGCGATCGGCAACCTGACCGCGGCCAACGACACCGTCGTGGTCGGCGACGGCGAGTACAACCTCACCGACTCGGGCACCGGGGCCGGGCTGAACCTCGCCGGCGATCCTGACGGCAACCTCTCGAAGATCAACGCCACGGACGGCGCCGGCGCCGTCATCATCAACT
>NZ_JAQCNO010000020.1 GCF_028274965.1 Natronomonas sp.
CGAATGGGCGCTGCAGGATTTGAACCCGCGACAGCTTGGTCCGAAGCCAAGTACTCTGTCCAAACTGAGCTAAGCGCCCTCAACCGGCGTTATCCGCTACCGGCGCTTAAGTCCCGTGGTTTCCGTCGCCGTTTCGCGTCTCTTATGCCGATGCCAGCGGACGGGTCCCGTATGAGTCGGGTCCGCGGGGCGATCGAGCTGATGCGGCCGGGAAACGCGATCGCCGCCGCCGGGTTGACGTTCATCGGCGCGTTCGTTGCGGCAGGGCTGACGGAGCCGGTCGCGACGGTCGCGGCCGCGCTCGCGACCGGCGTTGCGACCGGGGGCGGGAACGCGATAAACGACTACTTCGACAGAGAGATCGACGCGATCAACCGCCCGGAGCGGCCGATCCCGCGGGGTGCGGTCTCGCCGAGAGCCGCGCTCGTCTTCAGTAGTACGCTCTTCGTGATCGCCGTCGGGCTGACGCTTCTGTTGCCCCCGCTTGCGGTCGTCATCGCGGTCGTCAACCTCGCTGCGCTGGTCGCGTACACGGAGCTGTTCAAGGGCCTGCCGGGGGTCGGAAACGCGCTGGTCGCGTATCTGACGGGGAGTACGTTCCTCTACGGCGGCGCCGCGGTCGGGGGCGATCTCGGGACGGTCTCGGTGCTGTTCGCGCTCGCGGCCGGCGCGACGATGGCCAGGGAGATCGTCAAGGACGTCGAGGACATCGAGGGCGACAGGGCCGAACGCCTCCGGACGCTTCCGATCGTGCTCGGCGAGCGCCCCGCACTCGGGATCGCGGCGCTGTGTATCGGGGGTGCCGTCGTCGTGAGTCCGGTGCCGTACGTCCGGGGGACGTTCGGCGCGACGTACCTGCTCGTCCTCGCACCGACCGTTATCGGGCTGCTCACCGGGACGTACCGCTCGTTCGGCGATCCGGCCACGGGGCAAGCGTGGCTCAAGGCGTCGATGTTCCTCGCGGCCGTCGCCTTCGTCGTCGGCCGGGCGACGATCGTCCTCTGATCCGACCGCTTTTTATTCGTGCGGCGGTGGGCGCGTACCGGTGCTCGCAGACGCACGCGTGGGTTTTTGTCCCGCGGCGGTTTAGAGTCGGTATGCCTGTCGAAACGGACGAACAGCTACGGGACGTACTCGGATCGGAGACGATCGCCGTCGTCGGCTGCTCGGCGACGCCGCACAAACAGGCGCACGCGGTCCCGAAGTTCATGCGCAACCGCGGGTACGAGATCGTTCCGGTCAACCCCTACGCCGACGAGATCTTCGGCGTCGAACCGTACGATTCGCTCTCGGAGGTCGACGCGGAGATCGATCTCGTCGACGTGTTCCGACCGAGCGAGGAGGTCTCGGGCATCGTTGAGGAGGCGATAGCACGGGCGGACGTCGGCGCCGTCTGGACGCAACTCGGGATCCGGGATCGAGAGGCCGGCGCGCGGCTCGAATCGGCGGGCAAACGCTACGTCGAGGACCGCTGTCTCAAAGTCGAGTACCAGCGGCTGATCGGGCAGAACGGTTGATCGGGCAGGGGCGACGACGGACGCGCTCTTCGATCGCCTCAGGCTCCGTCGGTCGCGCCCTCGGAGTCGTCGGGCCGTTCCGTGCGGTCGTCGGTCTCCGCGTCCGGAACCGTCCGTTGGCGGCCGGTCGAGTCGGAGGCCGGGGCAGCCTCGTCCTCGCCCCCGGCGTCGGTGTTGTCGTCGGCGTCCTCGATCGCGACCTCGGTCAGGATCTCGTCGACGTCTATCCCCTCGGCCTCGGCGAGCGCCTCAAGGATCGCCTGTTGGCCGTCGACCTTGTTTTCGAGCGTTGCGACGCGCTCGTTCGTCTCGCCGACGGTGCGGCGAACCTCGTGGATCTGCTGGCGAAGCTCGTTGAGTCTGCTGTACAGCTCCTCGCCCATGTCCGCGACCTTCTGGAGTTTCTTTGTCGCGCTGCCGAGTCCCATGATCGTGGGTTCGTCGGGGCCGGTTGTGTGCCTTGCGATTCGGACGGTCCCGCCGGCGGGCCGATCACAGAGAACGGATGGATAAGAGCCGATGAATGGTGGACCCGAGGGGTGCCCGATCCGCTCAGTACGGGTATTCCCGCGCGCCTCCTCCACCCCGCGACCCCACGGGCGACAGCTGTCCGCGGGTCCGCTGCTCACTTCCGTGCCTGACGGATTGCCCGCGGTTAACCGCACCCGAACGTCCCTGCAGACGTCGGCATGCGGACCGCTGCCCTCGTGGGACGAGGTTTCGACGTTAGCTTGCGGGGCCCGTACTGGTTGGTCCGGACGAACCCCGGATTCGGTCCCCACTGAAGACCATACCGTGGGTTGTGAGCGGGGCCTAACCGCCCGACCTAGTCCGACTTGCGATAGTCGAGTACGACTTAAGATACTTTCGGCTCGGCGGTCGCTCCCGGGCGTCGAGAGGACCGAGATCCAAAGCAGGACGCGAACGCGGCGCGGAGACGAGACGAGCGGGCGGGATCCAAAGACTAAGCCGAGCGCGGGTCAGACCCCGGCGTCGGGCTGTTCGGCGGCCACGGGCCCTTCGGCCACGTCGATCCCGCCGGTGAGCGTCCGGTGGGGGTAGGGGATGTCGATCCCCTCCTCGTCGAAGCGCTGTTTGACGCGCTGGACGTACTCGCCGCGGGTTTTCACGAAGTCACCGCGAGAGGGCTCGCGGATCCAGATCCGCGACTGGAGCCCGACCGAGGAGTCGCCCAGCTCCGTCAGCCGGACGGACGGCTCGGGGGTGTCCATGATCCCGTCGTGGGCGCGGGCCTCCTCGAGGATGATGTCGGTCGCCGCTTCGATGTCGTCGTCGTAGCCGATCCCGAAGACGAACTTGAGCCGGAGCTTGTCGGCGTCGACGGGGTTTTTGACGACGTCGTCGGTGAGCTGTGAGTTCGGGACCGTCAGAAGCTCGTTGTCGAACGTCCGAACGCGCGTGATCCGCAGGCTGATGTCCTCGACGACGCCGGCGTTGTCGTCCCACTCGATCCAGTCGCCGATCTTGAACGGCTTCTCGGTAAAGATGAACACGCCGGCGACGAAGTTCTTCAGGACGTCCTGCATCGCAAAGCCGATCGCGAGCGTCGCGGCCGCGGCGATGGTCGCAAGCGAGCGCAGGAACCCGTTGTACCCGGCGACGCCGAACGCGACCGTGATCGCAACGAAGAGATAGACGATCCACAGGAGCTTCCGGAGCGGGACCTTCGCGTGTCTGTCGAGTCCGCGAGCGTTCAACACGCCGTTGAACACCGGCAGGACGGCGCGCTTGCCGATGACGTAGAGCGCGACGAGCACGGCCACGAAGATGGCGCCGCCGAGGATCGCGTCGCCGGCCGAGGCGGCGATCTCCGCCGGAACACCGACCGACTCGAGGACGCGCGCGAACGCCCCGCTGACACCGCCCTGCAGTGGCGTCATCGCTGATAGACCGCGGTGTGACCGCGAGTGTCGACGAGGTCGGCGTCGACTCGCTCGGCGAGGTCACTAGCCAGGTCCTCCGTCGTCGTCCCGGCCCGGGCCGCCCGGAGGAATTTCACCTTCACGACGCCCCTGTCGGACAGCTGCTCGGAGAGCTCGTCGGTGACGGGGTCGATCCCCGACTTGCCGACCCAGACGGTGACCTCCGTGTCGTGTACCCGCGATTTCGGATCCGTCGATGTCATACGTCGTTTATTAGGGGGCCGCCTAAAAATCTGACACATCTCGGCGGCGACCGATCGTCCGGACGCGAGGTCCGCTCGCCGCGTTGCTCAGTACGGGTACCGGGCGTGTTCGCCGCACGCGCAGGTGACGACGACGTGGCCGTTTCTCGTTCGGACCCGCGCGTTGTGACCGGGACGCAGGTACGCGTCGCAGCGATCGCAGCTGAACCGCGTGATCCGCTTCGGAAGCGAGAGGCGGTTGCGTTCGGCGATGCGGCGGGCCCGCCGGACGTAGCGGCGCGCCAGCTCCTCGGCGCCCGAACGGGCGGCTTCGCCGGCGAGATCAGCCAGCCGTTCGATGCGCTCCTCGGCGACGGACATGCCGTACAGTTCTCCGTGTCGGATAAAACCGTTCGGTAACGGACCGAACCGAAATCAAAAACGGAGCGCGTCGCCGGCCGCCTACCTCGCGACGCGGTGGGTGTCGCGGGCCGCGTGTTTGGCCTCGACGACAGCCCCCGCCGCGAGGTCGGCCGCGATCGAGTCGATGTCGTCGAGCTCGGGGCTCTCCGTTTCGAACCCGGCGGAGACGACGGATCCGGCAGGCGGTTGCACCGCAACGGTCGCCCGGAGCGAGCCGTCGTCGTCCGATATCTCGCCGCCGACGACGAACTCGTCGGAGAGCAGTTCTCGGGTGGACGCCGCGATGCTGACGAGGTCCCGACGCAGCGTCCGTCGGCGTTCCGGCGTCGCTTCGGTCCCCCCGTCCGACGGCCCGGCGTATGGCGCGTTTCCGTGCATTGAGTACAGCCCCGATACAGGACACGGTAATAAAAACCCCCCGGCCGACGTGGGTCGGATCGGGTCGCCTCAGGTCGGTCCCACCGCTTGGATCACACCGAGTCGCGTCCGTCGGGCCGCTGCGCCGCGGCGTCTCAACTCCCGGCGGACTCCTTGTCGAGGCCGGCCGCGTCGATGTCCTCGCCGCCGACGGACGACCGGAGCGCGTCCATCCCGTCGTCGCCCTCGATGCCGAAGTCGGCGGCGTACAGCTCCCGGACCCGCTCGTACTCCTCGTCGGACAGCGGCGGAACGTCGCTCGCGGCGGCCCACTCGTCGATGTCGTCTCGGGTCCGGAACGTCGGCGTCACGGTCGCAACGGCGTCGTGATACAGGAGGTACTGCAGGGCCGCCTGCGCCATCGTTCGGTCGCCGTCGCGTTCCAGAAACCGGAGCCGCTCGAGTTTCTCCCAGCCGGTCTCGTACCACGCGTCGGGGCGGTACGCGCGGTGGTCGCCTTCGGACAGTTCGGTGTCGGGGCGGACCTGCTCGTTCAACAGCCCCGAGGAGTGCGGCACCCGGGGAACGAGGCTCGTCTCCGAGCCGGTCCGCTCGATGGTCTCGAGGAAGTGGTTCCCGACGTCCTGTTCGAGGAGGTTCCAGACCAACTGGACGGCGTCGAACTCGCGTTCGATCGCCATGTCGCCCTCGGCGAGCCAGCCGATCGAGGGGCCGAGCGCCAGCCCGATCGCGTCGACGCGGTCGCCCTCGCGGAGCTCGTCGAGGAACTCCAGGACGTCGGCGTCGATCTCGTCGGCGTTGGCGTTGTGCAACTGGAGGTGATCGATCCGCTCGACGCCGAGGCGATCGAGCGACCGCTCGAAGGCGTCCTCGAGGTACTCGCGGTGCATCTCCTTCGGCAGTTCGCCGTGGCCGGCCTGGGGGTTGTCGTAGAAGTCGTAGCCGATCTTCGTCGCGATGGTGACCTCCTCGCGGCGGCCCTCGAGTGCGCGTCCGACGAGCCGCTCGGAGTCGCCGTGCCCGTAGACGTCGCCGGTGTCGAAGTACGTGATCCCTCGATCGATCGCGTGTCGGACCATCTCGATCGCGGCCTCGTCGCTCCGGTCGCCCCACCAGTCGCTGCCGACGACCCAGGCTCCGAACCCGATCTCCGAGGCCTCGACGCCGGACGTTCCGAGCGTTCGGTAGTGCATACCGTCCGTTGGTCGCTGTTGCACTTATCACCCGTGGTTCGTCCCGCGTTCTGGGCCAAGCGCCGAGGTCCCCGAGGGCGTCGGGACGCGCGGGGGACGCACACAACAGCAACCCATAACAACCACACGCCCCTGAGGGAGGGTATGACGAAGCGTCACGTCTCGCTGCCGGCGGAGGCGCAGGAGGGCCTCGAAGCGTTCCTCGAGACGGTCGATAGCCGGCTCTCGAGCGACGAGGACACCTGCGCGGTCGTCGAAGACGTGCTCGTCGACCTCCACGGCGATCGGGACGCCTACGAGCGGTGGCAGGACGGCGAGAGGGTCTCGCCCGCCGCCCGCGTGCGGCTCCAGGGGTACGACCCGTGTAACGCGACGCTCGAAAGCGAGTACTACGCCGAGAAAGACGAGGCGGCCTTCGAGCGATCGAAGCACCTCCAGTGGCTCTGGCGACAGTTCGACACCACGCCGATGGCCGACAACGTCGAGTTCGCGCTCCGGTTTCGGCGCATGCTCGCCGATCACCTCTTCGAGGAGTGCGGCGAGGGCTGTCGGTTCTTCAAGGGGATCACGTTCACCTACGGGCACAACATCGCCGTCGGGGACAACGTCGTCGTCCACGACGACGTCCACCTCGACGACCGCGGGCGGTTGAGCATCGGGGACCGGGCGTCGGTCTCCGACGGCGTCCACGTCTACAGCCACGACCACGACATCGTCGACCAGACGAAGGTCGACAACTACCACACGATCATCGAGGACGACGCGCGGCTCACGTTCGACGCGATGATCCGGGCGGGCTGTAAGGTCGGCGAGAACGCGATCGTCGGCGCGCGAAGCGTCGTCCAGTCTGACATCCCGGCCCACCACGTCGCCGTCGGCCAACCGGCAAAAAGCGTCCGGATCAAGCCCGGCTGGGAGGACGTCGCGGAGCCGATCGACGAGGAGCACGAGTCGGCGCGCGAACGGCGGCGCCTCGAGTACACGCTCCCCGAGGGGCTCGAGGCGTTCGACGAGTTCCAGCGGGACCTCGAACCGCAGGGGAGATAACCCAGCGCGCCCGGCGGAAGCCGAGGTCCGAGCAGTGAGAAACGACAACTGAGAGACGAAAAGCGACGGGCGAAAAACACGAACGGAGAGCGCGGATCGGCGGCGGAGCGGGACCGCTCGCGCTATTCGAGTTCGTCGGCGATCTCGTCGGCGTCGATGTCGGCGTCCTCGAGGGCCTCCTCGATGTCGACGTCGTCGGGGACGCCACCGCCGCCGCCCATCCCGCCCATCATGCCGCCCATTCCCATCCCCATGCCGCCGTCGAGGATCTCCTGGATCAGGATCCGGTCGATGTCGGTCAGATCGATGAGCTGCTGTGCGATCTGTTGTTTCTGCATCATCCACTGTTGGTTCATCGACAGCTGCGGGGTCGACTCGACGTAGAGCGTGCGCTTTTCGACGGTTTCGGTGACGGTTTCGGGTTCGGCCTCAGCCGCCTCGCCTTCGGTTTCCGTCTCCTCGTCGTCCGGTTCGACGACGCTCGTCTCCTCGACCTCGTCGGTCTGGACCCACATCTCGAGGTCGAGATCGAGGAACATGTTCAACAGCCCCCGGGCCTGTTCGAGGTCGTCGTCGACGGTGCCGAGGACCTCGTAGTCGTACTCGATGTCCTCGCCGGCCAGCGGGTGGTTGAAATCGACGCGAGCGCGCCCGCCGATGATGGTCTCGAGGACGCCCTGCTCGCCGTCGATCTGGACGCGAGCGCCGGGGTAGCGGTCGTCCTCGTCGATCTTGTCGGCCGAGACGGTCTGGAGCTCCCCCTCGTCGTACTCGCCGAAGGCCTGCTCGGCGGTCACGACGACGCTGCCCGTCTCGCCGACCGACGTGCCGCGGATGTCGTCTTCGACCTCGGGGAACAGATGCCCCTCGCCGAGGACGATGACGCGGGGCTCGAACTCGCCTTGATCGGCGACGCCTTCCTCCTCGGCGACGTCCTCGTCGGTCGTGTCGACGAGTTGCCCCTCGTCGACGGTCCGGGCGGTGTAGCCGATCCGGACGAAATCGCCGTTCTGGAGTCCCTCGGTTTCGTCCTCGTCGTCCGCGTCCGGCTCCCCGGTCTCGGCCTGAGTCGGTTCCTCGTCGGCCGCTTCGGCCTCCTCGACCGCGTCGGATTCGTCGCTCATACTCCTTACGACAGCCGTCGCACTCTTAACAATCACGTTTCACCGTCGAACGAGCACGGCGTTTTTTCAGCGTCGGGCGAGAGTGAAGCGGTGTGTACGAAGTGGAAATGAAACTCCGGGCGGACCACGACCGGCTCCGCGAGCGCCTCGGGGCGCTCAATGCCGGATCGGCCGGTCGCGTCCGGCAGGTCGACACGTACTACGATCACCCGACGCGGTCGTTCGCGGACACCGACGAGGCGCTGCGGATCCGCAGGGAAACGGCCGAAAGCGAGGACGAAAGTGAGGACGACGAAGCGGGCGACCGGACGCGGGTGACGTACAAGGGGCCCCTGCTGGAGGCGGAATCGAAGACGCGCGCGGAGCTCGAGACCGGCGTCGCGGACGGCGAGACGCTCGCGTCGATCCTCGGGAAACTGGGCTTCGAGGCGGCGGCGACCGTCGAGAAGGACCGCGAGCGGTTTCGCTACGACGGCTATACGGTGACGCTCGACACCGTCTCGGGGCTCGGGGAGTTCGTCGAGGTCGAGACCGAGGCCGAGACGATCGAGCCGGCCCGGGAGGGCGCCGTGGACGTACTCGAACAACTCGGACTCGACCCCGACACACAGATCCGTCGCTCGTATCTCGGGCTCCTGTTGGACGACGCGGAGTGAGGGCGCGCCCCCGGCGCGTCGGATGCGTGGGAGTAATGTATTTGTTCTGTTTGGTTTCCGTAAGTTATAGAACCGGCGACGGAGTACGGGCGGGCAATGACCGACCGAAACATCCGCGTCGAGCCGGCCGTCGGCCGCGCGGTCGAGGCACAGGACGTCGAGATCGTCGAGCGGAAGGGGCTCGGCCATCCGGACTCGCTGTGCGACGGCATCGCCGAGCACGTCTCGCAGGCGCTCGCACACGCCTACATCGATCGCGTCGGCAAGGTGCTGCACTACAACACCGACGAGACCCAACTCGTCGCCGGCAGCGCCGCGCCCGCCTTCGGCGGCGGCGAGGTCATCGATCCGATCTACCTGCTCATCACCGGGCGGGCGACAAAGGAGTACGAGGGCACGGAGATCCCGGCCGAGACGATCGCGCTCCGGGCGGCCCGCGAGTACATCACCGAGCGGTTCCCGTTCATCGATTTCGGCACCGACATCGTCGTCGACATCAGGCTCGGCGAGGGATCGGGCGATCTTCAGGAGGTGTTCGGCGAGGACGGCACGCAGGTGCCGATGTCGAACGACACCTCTTTCGGCGTCGGACACGCCCCGCTGACAGAGACCGAGACCATCGTCTTGGAGACCGAGAGACAGCTCAACGGCCGGTACAGCGACGAGACGCCCGCCGTCGGCCAGGACATCAAGGTCATGGGCAAACGCGAGGGCGACGAGATCGACGTGACGGTCGCGGTCGCGATCGTCGACGAGCACGTCGCCGACATCGGGGAGTACGAAGCGGTGATCGACGGGGTCCGGGGGTTCGTCGAGGACCTCGCGGCCGAGCGGACCCGACGCGACGTGACCGTCTATGTCAACACCGCCGACGACTACGAGGACGGCTCCGTGTACCTGACGACGACCGGAACGAGCGCCGAGCAGGGCGACGACGGCTCCGTCGGGCGGGGCAACCGGGCCAACGGGCTCATCACCCCGAACCGGTCGATGTCGATGGAGGCGACCTCCGGGAAGAACCCGGTCAACCACATCGGAAAGATCTACAACCTCCTGTCGACGGAGATCGCCCGGACGGTCGTCGCGAACGTCGACGGGATCGAGGAGATCCGGATCCGCCTGCTCTCGCAGATCGGACAGCCGATCGACCGCCCGCATGTCGCCGACGCCGCCCTCGTCACCGAGGACGGCGTCTCCGTCGAGGACATCGAAGGCGAGGTCAGCGAGATCATCGACGCCGAACTCGCGAACGTGACCGACATCACCCAACGCGTCATCGACGGCGAGTTGACGACGTTCTGATCCGACGGACCGGCGGACCGGGAGGCCGGGAGGCGAAACCGCTTTTTTCTCCCCTCACAACGTCGACGCATGACGCGGGTCTGTCTCGTCGGCGACGAGGACGTCGAACTCCGGTATGAACTCCTTAGCCGCGAGACCGCCCGCGAGGCGCTCTCGACGTACGACCTCGCGAGCCCCTACGAGAACACCGTCGCGCTGGGGACCGTCTCGCTTGGGGGGGCCGTCTCGATCCTGAACGACCTCAACTGGTATCTCGTCCGGTTCGTCGCCGAGGCGATGGTCTCGGAGCCCTCGATCAGCGCCGAGGAGTGGCTCTCGCGGGACCTCGCGGCGGCGATCCGCGACGGCGAGTGCGCGCCCGAGGACTCGGGGCGGTACCTGAAGGTGTTCGGCGTTGAGGAGGGGCGGCTCCTAGAGCCGATGTTCGCGGCGCGAACCGGCCGCGAGGTGCCGGAGTACGACCTCCGGGACGTCGAGGAGACCCTCGTCGTGCGGGTGACCGAATCGGAGTTCGGCGGCTGATCAGGGCGGCGAGGTCGGAACCAGGGGCGGAAACGGAGCCGGAGCCGAGGCGTCAGATCTCGACGCCGCTGGGGATGAGGCTCCGATCGCGGAGGAGGTCGCCGTTGTGGTCGTAGACGAGAAGCGTCGACTTGTCGTACGTCGCGAGCTCGTCGCCCCCGTCGGTCTCGATCACGATCCGGTAGCGACCGTCGGCTTCGTCGGCCTCGGCGACGGCGCCCGCGACATCGAGCACCGCGTCGGCCCCCGCGTTGAGTTCGAGGACGTACTCGCCGGTGACGCGGTCGGCGATGGCGAGAACGCCGGTCGGCGACCCGGCGTCGAGGGGGTCCTGAAGCCGGTAGGCGACGTCTACGCCGCCGCCGTCGAGCACCGTGTCGCCGCGCCGGAGGCGCGGTTCGAACTCGTCGGTCGGGCCCTCGTACGTGATCCGCATCGTCGGTCGGCCGGACCCGTCGGTCTGCACACCCACCGCATCGAGGCTGAAGTAATCGCGGCGCATCCCTGTTGTCCTTCCGTACGTGTCCACCACGCAAGAACGTAACGCCCCCGTCAGACGCCTCGGTGTTCCGACGTCGCCGGCTCCCGAACGTGGCGGACATTTATTTCCTCAGGCGCGAAAGCTTCTCCCATCGAACGCGGATCGAACGGAGACATCATGTCGAAAAACCGATCTGAAAGCGCGTCGGCGGGGCTCCGAGAGCGGCTGGAAACCGCCGTTGCCGCCCTGCGTGGCTCGTCCGTTCCGGGCGAGCCCTACCGCCCGGGCGAGACCGGGGCCATCGTCGAAGACCGCTCCTTCGACGGTCGGATCGTCGAGCGCTACTGGCTGAACCCGCCGTTCGCCTACGCCGCCGTTACGTACGACGACGACGAGAGCCAACACCGGTATCACGCCGTCGAGCCGGAGTTGGATCGCTTCGAGAGCGACCTCATCGAGACGCTCTACGACGACGTGAGGACGCCGCTTCTGTACGGCTCCCACGAGGGCCCCCCGGAGGAGGCGCTCAGGACGGAGCTCCGACGCCGACTCGAGCGCTACGGCGTCGAGCTAAACGTCGCCGGGTTCTACCGCCTGTACTACTACCTCTACCGGGAGTTTCAGGGCTTCGGCCGGATCGACCCCCTGATGCACGACCCCCACATCGAGGACATCTCCTGTGACGGCTACGGGATCCCGCTGTACGCCTACCACGAGGCCTACCAGGACATCGAAACGGACGTCTCCTTCGAGGAGGACGAACTCGACGACTACGTCGTCGGGATGGCCCAGCAGGCGGGCCAGCACCTCTCGGTCGGAAGCCCGATCGTCGGCACGACGCTCCGGGACGGGTCGCGCGCGGAGCTCGCACTCGGCGAGGAGGTGACCCCGCACGGGTCGGCCTTTACGATCCGGAAGTACAGCGACGAGCCGCTGACGCCGATCGACCTCCTCGAGTACGGCACCTACTCGCTCGAACAGATGGCGTACCTCTGGATGGCGATCGAGCACAACAAGAACATCGTCTTCGCGGGCGGCACGGCCTCGGGCAAGACGACCTCGATGAACGCCATCTCGATGTTCATCCCGCCGCGCTCGAAGCTCATCACCATCGAGGACACGCGCGAGCTGTCGTTGCACCACGACAACTGGCTTTCGTGTGTGACCCGCGAGCGCCTGGACGCCGCCGCCGACGTGACGATGTACGACCTCCTCCGCGCGTCGCTGCGGCACCGCCCCGAGTACATCCTCGTCGGCGAGGTCCGCGGTGAGGAGGCGATCACGCTGTTTCAGGCGATGAACACCGGCCACACGACGCTGTCGACGATGCACGCGGACTCGGTGCAGACCGTCATCAACCGCTTAGAGAACGAACCGATCAACGTCCCCCGGTCGATGGTCCAATCGCTCGATGTCCTCTGCGTTCAGACGCTCGCGCGCTTCGAGGGCAAGCGCGTCCGGCGCGCCAACACGATCGCCGAGATCGACGGCATCGACCAGCGGACGGGCGATCTCGACTACACCGGAGCCTACCGGTGGGACTCCGGCGCCGACAGCTTCGAGGAGCGGACCGCGAACCTGATGGGCGAGATCAGAGACGAGCGGGGCTGGTCGAAGGCGGAGCTCCTCGAGGAGCTCCGGCGCCGACAGCGGTTCCTCCAGTTCCTCCGGGAGCGCGAGATAACCGCCTTCGAGCGGTTCACCGCGATGGTCAACCAGTACTACGTCGCGCCGGACCGCGTGATGGAGCGGATCGAATCGGCGTCCGAGGGGATCGACATCGACGCCGAAGCGGTCGGCGTCGAGGGCGAGTAGATGCTCCGGTTTCTTCCGGGGGCGGCCGCGCTCGCGGTGGCCGTCTTCCTGCTCGCGGCGCTCGCAAGCGCCCGCCTGAATCGGAGACTCACGCTCGCCGCCTTCGGGGTCTTCGGCGGGCGGGCGATCGAACACAGCGCCGCGCGCGAGCGGCTGTTGCGCTCGGCCGCCGTAGGCGTTCCGTACCGGGAGTACGCGAGCAAGACGTACCTGTACGCGGCCGCGGTCGGCGTGTCGAGCGGGATCTTGGGGGTGTATTTGGGTCTCGGGGCGTTCGCCGTCGCCGAGGCGTACGGCCTCTGGCAGGACCCGGTGTCGTTTTTCGGCCCGACCCCGGCCCTCGACACGCTTCAGTTCGGCCTGCTTGCCGTTTCGGGGCTCGGGTTCGGCGTCGTGGCCGGCGTCGGGACGTACGCGCTGCGGTGGCAGTTGCCGGCCTCCCGCGCCGACACGCGGCGCCGACAGATCGACGCGGGGCTCCCGCGGATGGTCGCGTTCATGTACGCGCTGAGCCGCGGGGGTATGTCCGTCCCGGACGTGTTCCGGACGCTCGATGCGAACGAGGCGGTGTTCGGGGAGGGAGCCGCCGAGTTCGGGACGGCGGTTCGGAACATGGACCTGTTCAACGTCGACGTCGTGACGGCCGTCGAGGACCTCTCCGAGCGGACCCCCTCCGAGCAGCTCTCGACGTTCACGGAGAACCTCGCGAGCGTGCTCCAAAGCGGCGGCAGCGTGTCGGACTTTCTCGAAGAGCAGTACGAACGCTACCGCAACGAGGCCGAAGAGCAGCAGGCCGAGATGTTGAACGTGCTCGCAACGACCTCCGAGGTGTACGTCACCATCGTCGTCGCCGGAATGCTGTTTTTGATCACGATCCTGCTCATAATCGGGCTGACGGTCGGCGACACGCTGTTCGTGATGCGCGCGATCACGTACCTCGTGTTGCCGGCGACGAACCTGCTGTTTTTGACGTACCTCCTCGACATCACGCAGCCGCTTCGCGCCGGCGCCGACAGGCAGCGCTCGGAGTCCGGAGCGGCCGCGCCGAACGGGAGTCCGTCGGTCGAGGCCGACGGCGGCTACGTCCGTCCGGGCTCGTCGAGAAACCACGAGCGACTCTTCGCCTACCGGCGGATCCGGTCGGTTCTGGAGGCGCTCAGGACGCCGGTCGCATCGATCGTCGAGCGGCCCGCCCGCGTGCTGTATCTCACCGTCCCGATCGCCTTAGCTGTGACCGCCTACCGGTTTCCGAGCGCGCTCTCCGGCGGCGGGATCGACGTTGAGGTCCTCGATGACCTCCTCGTGCAGGCGACGCTCTTTCTGACGGGGACGTTCGCGGTCGTCTACGAGTACAAAAAGCGCCGCCTCGGCAGCCTCGAGGCCGCCGTTCCGGACCTCCTCGAGCGGCTCGCCAGCCTCAACGAGGCCGGCATCGCGATGGTCTCGTCGTTCAAGCGGGTCCAGCGGAGCGACCTCGGATCGCTCGACGACGAGGTCGATCGGATCTGGCGGGACATGAACTGGGGCGCGACGGTCGAAGAGGCCCTCTCGCGGTTCGAAAAGCGGGTCCGAACCCCCTCTGTCACCCGGGTCGTGACGCTCATCACGAACGCGATGGACGCCTCCAACGAGATCGGGCCGGTGCTCCGGATCGCCGCGAGACAGGCCCGCTCGGACCTCGCGCTCCGTCGGAAGCGAAAACAGGAGATGTTCACGTATCTCGTCGTCATTTACGTGTCGTTTCTCGTCTTCCTGATCGTCATCGGCGCCTTAGAGCAGGTGTTGATACCGAGTCTCCCCGACACCGGTTCGATCGGGGGCGGCACGGGGACAGGAGTCGGCGGCGTGGGAGCGCCCGGCCTCGGCAGCATCGGTAGCGCCGACCGCGCGGCGTACCGTCTCGTCTTTTTCCACACCGCGATCATCCAGTCGGTCGTCTCCGGGCTCGTCGGCGGCGTCATGGGTAACGGCTCGATCAAGGACGGTCTGAAGCACACAACGGCGATGCTCGCGATCACGTACGTCGTGTTGGTCGTGGTCGTCTGATCGGCCGGACCGACCGCCGTCTTCTTGTCGGTGCTGTCGGAACGACCCGTATGGACGGGACGGACGACCGCGCCGGCGTGCGGGAGACCTACGAGCGGATCGGGGCGCACTTCGCGGCGACCCGGGAGTACCCCTGGCCCGAGGTCGAGTCGTTCTGTGCGGACCGTCGGGCGGCGTGCGCGCTCGACGTCGGCTGCGGCAACGGCCGCCACACGGAGCTGCTCGCCGAGCGCGCCGACCGAGTTGTCGGGCTCGACGTCAGCGGGGAGCTGCTCTCGATCGCGAGAGAGCGGGTCCCGTCGGCGGCGTTTCTGGGAGGCGACGCGACCGCGCTTCCGCTGAGAAGCGACAGCGTCGGGCTGGCGGTGTACGTTGCGACCCTCCACCACGTCCCCGGCCGGGAGCTCCGGCGGCGGAGCCTGGACGAACTCGCCCGCGTGCTCGAACCCGGCGGGAGCGCCATCGTGAGCGCCTGGAGCACGGCACACGACCGCTTCGAGGCCGACGAGCACGAGGCGGGCGAGGGGTTCGACACTGAGATCGACTGGACGCTCCCGGGCGGCGAAACCGTCCCGCGGTACTACCACATATACGCGCCGCGGTCGTTCGACGCCGACCTCGAGGCGAGTGGCCTCTCGGTCGATCGGTCGTTCGTCTCCAGCGGGAACTGCTACGCCGTCGTCGGCTCGGAGTGAGCCGCGGACAACGAAAAGACCCTTATACGGCGTGGTGTTACGCGAGACTGCGCGCCGATGGTCTAGCGGTAGGACCTGAGCCTTCCAAGCTCATGGCCCGGGTTCAAATCCCGGTCGGCGCATCCTGTACGTCGCACCGAAACACGGCGGCGACGCCCGATGTACACACGGTCGCGGCGGGCGAGACGAGCGCCCCCGTCTCTCCCGTTTCCGTCGCGATCGGAGCGCTCAAAACGACACGAGTCCGACGCTCAAGAGCGCCACCGTCGCTCCGATCCCCTGCCACACCCTGACCTTCCAGTTCGGGATGATCCCCTTCTCGGTCGTTCCGGGCGATCGGAACCGCAACAGCGCGTGGGTCTTCACGAGCATCATCACCCCCAGTACGAACCCGGGGACCGCAACGGCGAAGAGACCGGCCGTCCCGCTCGTCATGTGATCCGCTTCTTGAGAGCGCCGCTTCGTTCGTTCGGTGGGTGCCTCAGGACCCCCGCCACGTGTGGCCGCACTCGACGCAGGTGGACAGCCGGACCTCGTAGGAGCCGCCCGGCTTCGGCATCATCTCGGAGGAGGCCCGGTCGCTGTCGCAGCCCTCTGCCGGACAGGGCTCTCGTGTCGTCTCGGCAGGATCGTCGGTCGCGTCGGCCACGGCGGGTGCCCCGTCGTCGCGCTGTCCGTCCCGAGTCGTCATCGCCGCTTCGGCCTGTGAGTCCCGGAGCGTCTCGTTCTCACAGGAGCGACAGACCCACGCGTCGCCCTCCGTGTGCATCATCGAACCGCACTCGTCGCAGAACTGCATGTGACCGCGGGACACGCGGGCGGCTGATATATGTGTTGGCGCCCGATCCGTCGGCGCGCAGCTGTTCGCGTCGGCTGTGCTGTGCCGTCTCCGGGCGCTCGGTCGCCAGTGACGGCGTAGCCGACGCGGAGAGCGCACGCGACGCGCCCCGCCTTGTCGATCCCGACCCGAGCCGATCGGAGACGCATCGCCGCGACATCTCAGCGCCGCCCGAATATCCGCTCTCGGAGCGACCGCGACGAGGGGCGTTCGGTCAACAGCACCGGCGTCTCGAGTTCGTTGATCGTGCTGAACGCGAGCGACCCGCGGACGATCCGGGACAAAAGCCCCCGCTCGGTCGCCCCGATGACCACCAGGCTGTACTCGGGGCCGAACTCGCCGATCACCGTCTCCACGTCGCCGGACTCAACCCGCAACTCCGCGTCGCCCAGTTGGTGGCCGTCGGCCCACTCGCGCAGGAACGTCCGCCCGGCGTCCTCCCCGCCGGGGGCCACGACGTGGAGCAGGGAAACGTCCACCCCGATTGTGTCTCCCAGCGCCCGGGCGACCTCCGCGGAGAGATCCGAGGACGGCCCCCCGGCGGTCGGAACGAGCACGTCCGAGAGATCGAGCGATCCGCCGTCCAACACGAGGAAATCGCAAGGGAGCTCGTGGGTGAGCTCCTCGATGGTGCCCTCGGCGCGACCGCCGGCGAACTGCGTGCCGCCGTAGCCCATCACGACGGTGTCGGCGTCGTGCGATCGGGCGGCGTCGAACACCTCCGTGACGCCTCTGTGCGAGAGGATCGTTCTCGTTTCGATCGGGACGCCGAACGCCTCGGCGTCGGATTTCGCATCCGAGAGCAGCCTCTCGGAGGAGGTGTCGAGCTCCGCCTTGTGCTCGGCGGCGGTCGCAAGCGACGTCTGATCGGGCACGGTGACGATGTGCGTCGCGAGCACGCGTCCGCCCTTGTGTTTGGCGACCGCGCCCGCGAGCGTTATCAGCGCGCTCTCGGTCCGCGGGTTCGCCACGGCGACCATGATCGTCGGGCCGTCGGTGCCGGTCGGCGCCACGGCGTCGGCGGCGCCGACGACCTGATCGGGGAGTGTGTCGCCGCGGCTCCGAACGTACTCCGAGAGGACCCCCTGCTGGTCCGTCTTGTTCCGGGCGTACGCGAAGTACCACACCACCGCGGCGATCACGAACGCCGCCGACAGCGCGATCTCGATGCCGTCCATGAACGCGACGAGACCGAGGGACAACACCGCACCGAGTACCGGCGTGACCGGGTACAGCGGCACGGTGAAATCCGGGTCGTACGCCGGGGTATCGGCCTCTCGGAAGACGATCAGCGCCGCGTTCATCAGCGCGTACACGATGAGGTGTAACACGCTGGCCGCCTTCGCGAGCACCTCTATGTCCCGGCCCAGGAAGGCGATGAACACGACGATGAGCCCGCCGGTGACCAGGATCGACCGGTACGGCGTCGCGAAGTTCGGGTGGATCTCGTTGAGCCAGTTCGTGACGATCCTGTCTCGGCCCATGGCGAAGTTGATCCGCGCCGAGGCGAGGATCGAGGCGTTCGCCGAGGAGGCCGTCGCCAACAGCGCGCCGACGGTCATCACCGCGGCGGCGGCCGCAGCGACGCCGCCGATCGGCCCGATCGACGAGGGGAACGCGGCCGCGGCGGCCTGTGCGACCGGCGCGTCCTGGCTGAGTTCGGGCCACGGGATGACGCCGAGCATCGTCGTGACGAGGATCGCGTACACGACGGTCACGATGGCGACGCTGCCGATGATCGCGATCGGGAGGTTCCGGCCCGGGTCCTTCAGTTCCTCGGCGACCGTTGCGATCTTCGCGTATCCCAGAAAGGACACGAACACGAGCGCGGTTCCCGGGAGGATCGCGCCGGCGCCGAACGGCGTGAGCCCGCCTTCGCCGGCGAGCGTCGCGTAGTCGAACGAGAAGAAGCCCGCAACGGCGAAGACGGTGAGAATCGAGAGCAACACAAAGACGATGACCGTCTGGACGCCGCCGGTCTCCTTGGCGCCGATGTAGTTGACGCCGACGAAAACGAGCCCGGCGAGGAGCGCGCCGATCTGGATGGGGTTGAGAAACCCGACCGCGGGCAGGCCGACGAAGACGGCCAGGTACTGGCCGAAGCCGATGCAGTAGAACGCCGAGGCGAACGCCAGGCCCATCCAGTCGCCCATCCCGGCGATCGAGCCGAACATCGGTCCGAGCGACCTGTTGATGTAGTAGTAGCCGCCGCCGGCTTTCGGCATCGCGGTGCCGAGCTCCGAGATCGACAGCGCGTTGACCATCGCGATCACGCCGCCGACGACGAAGGAGACGACGACGATCGGGCCGGCCGCGTTCGCGGCGACGCCGGGCAACACGAAGATGCCGGCCCCGATCATCGTCCCGATCCCGATGGTCATAGCCGAGACCAACCCGAGGTCCTTGGCGAGTTCCTCGTCGCTCATCCGTCAGAACCAGGCGACGGGAGCGCGATCACTGGCAGGTCGGCCTCCGTGACGAGCCCGATCGAGAGATCCTTCGAGAGGAACCGCGTGATGCGGTTGCCCTCCCGGGAACAGTAGACAATCGCGCTCGCGCCGACCTCCTCGGCGGCCTCGAAAACGGCCTCGAGGATGTCCCGCGCGTAGGCGGTGTGGTCGTCGGCGTCGGGGAACACCCGACGGACGGCGGCGTAGGCCGCCTCCGCCATCTCCTCGGACTGTTCGACGGGCGTTTTGTCAGGGACGCCGTCGCCCTTTTCAACGACGTGAAGCGTCGTTACGCGCTCCGGCCGGTACGGTTCGAGCGCGAGCGCCGTCCTGCGGGCGTCGTTCTCGTGGGCGACCGGCAAGAGAGCGTGGGCGAGCAGATCCCGGTCGGCACCGTCGGCGCTGTCCGTCATACCGAGTGACGCGGCCGCTCTTTTAAAAGTGTGTGGAATCGGCCGCTCAGACGCCGCCGAGGCCGGACCGCCAGCGTTCGACGACGGCCGCGCCGACAAAGGACTAAGACGCGAGCCGCCGACGGTGCTCGGTATGGTGCTCGTGCTCTCGGACGCGGAGATCGAGTCGGTGCTCGATCTGTCGTCGCTCGTCGATACCGTCGGCTCGGCGCTGAAAAAGCAGGCGTCGGGGGCCGTCGAGCGCCCCGAGCGGCCGCACTTTCGGGTCGGTACCGACGCCAACGGCGCCGGGGCGAAGGGGACGGCGATCGCAATGCCGGCCTACGTCCACGGCGAGGCGTACTACGTGACGAAACTCGTCGGCGTCCACGACGGAAACCCCGAGCGCGGACTGCCGACGGTTCACGCACAGATCGCGCTGACCGACGCCGAGACCGGCGTTCCGGAGGCGTTCATGGGCGGAACAACAGTCACGAACGCGCGGACCGGGTGTCTCGGGGCGCTCGCCGTCCGGCGGTTCGCCCCGGAGGCGGCGACGCTCGGGATCGTCGGGGCGGGCGCACAGGCGCGGTGGCAGGCCCGCGCCATCGCGACCGTAACGAGCCTCTCGTCGGTGCGGATCTACTCACCGAGCGACTCGAAGCGGGAGTGTGCGGCGGAGCTCGCCGACGAGGGGCTTCCGACGCGCGCCGTCGAAACGCCGAGGGCGGCTATCGAGGGGGCCGACGTCGTCGTGACCGCGACGACGGCGACCGAGCCGGTGTTTCCGCCCGACGCGCTGGACTCAAGCGCCCTCGTGGTTGCCGTGGGGGCGTTCACCGAGGACACACAGGAGCTCGATCCGGCCGTCTTCGAGGCGGCGAGTGCGGTGTTCGCCGACGTGCCGAGCGAGGCGGCCGGGATCGGCGACGCGATCGCCGCGGGCGTAGACGCCGAGGACTTCGTTTCGCTGGGGGCGGCGCTCGCGGACGGGCGGACGGACGCACCTCCGGCCGGACCGATAGTCGTCGAGAGCGTCGGCTCGGCGGTGATGGACGCGGCCGCGGGGGCGGCGGTGTACCGGCGGGCCCGCGAGGCGGGCGCGGGATCGGAGACGCCGCTGTGACGCGACCGGCGAGACGCGCCGAGCGCGCGACACGCCGACGGGGCCACCCATCGAACCGGTGGAATCAAGTCACGAGCGGCCGCGTTGGTAGTACGAACATCTATGAGGGTATCCGAGGAACTCTACTGTCTGTTCTCCGCGACCGTCGAGAAACGGGACGGGTCGTACGTGCTCGATGTTCCCGATCGCGAACTCGAACTCGGACGCATCGACGAGGGCGGGACCTACCGCGTCGCGCTCCTGCCGGCCAGCGACGGGACCGGACCGAAATCGGAGGCGGCGGGCGAGCCGGCGACGACTGGGGACGAGTCCGGGTCCGGCACCGGCAGAGACACCGATCCCGATCCCGACCCCGATCCGGGGCGACCCGACCCGCCCGTCGAGGAGGGCGAGACGCGGACGGTCGAGATCGAGGACATCGGCAGCCAGGGCGACGGGATCACCCGCGTCGAGCGGGGCTACGTCATCATCGTCCCGGACACAGAACGGAGCGAGCGAGTCAGGATCGAGGTGAGCGACGTCCAGGAGAACGTCGCCTTCGCGGACGTCATCGAGCGGCTGAGTTACTACGACTGAGGCGCTCGCGCGTGGTCGCGCCGCGGTGATCGGAGGCGCGACCCGGACGGG
>NZ_JAQCNO010000029.1 GCF_028274965.1 Natronomonas sp.
TCGGTTCGGATTCATCGTTCTTATAATTACTTCTTTGTTTATCCGGGGCCAAGCGGCGTGAAACGGCCCGATACGGCCCGCTGACGGCGTGTTCGTATTTCCCCGACCGCGAAGACGCACTGGACGAACGGTCGGAACGCCCGAACCCATATTAGAGGCCGACGTTGAGCGCGTAGGGCCACTGGGTGTTTGCGACCGCGAGAAAGGCGAGCGCCCCGGCCGCCCCGTAGACGTTCTTCAGGAACGACGTCATCTCGTTCTGTGCGTCCTCGCCCTCCATGCTCCAGAAGTCGTGCATCGTGACCGCGGAGACGAGCAAGAACAGCGCGAGCGCGCCCGCCCCGACCGCGGCGAACGCCCCGACGGCGACCGAGAGGCCGCCGAAGACCAACAGCCCGCCGCTTCCGAGCACCGACAGCTTCGGTGCCGGAAGCCCCTTGAACTCGGCGTAGCCGGCCATCTCGGCGGTGTTCATGAAGTGGTTCAGGCCCATGAAGACGAGCACGCCGCCGAAGACGACGCGGGCGGCGAGGAAGACGGCCTCCGCGGCCGCGGTCTCGAGCATCACTGTGCCCCGCTTTCGTCGGTTGATCGTCGCTCGGGTCCGGCCGCAGGTCGCTGTAGTAACATCACACAATCAGGTACGCGATGGAACCTATATATCACTTCGGCGACAATCGCGTAACCGGGTAACCCCGACGTCACCGCAACGAGCCCACCCGAACGTTTTATCGGCTGTCTCGCGGAATCACGCCCATGGATACGGCCGAGCGGACCGAGCTACTCACGCGGTTCACCGAGGAGGTAATCGAGCGATCCGAGATCGAGGCGCTGTTCGAAGCGGAGGGGACGCCGCGGGCGTACATCGGGTACGCGCCGACCGGCGAGATGCACATCGGCCACTTCACGACGATGCGGAAGCTCGCGGACTTCATCGACGCCGGCGTCGAGCTCACGGTGCTCGTGGCTGACCTCCACGCCCACCTCGACGACGCGAAGAGCCCCTACGAGCTGTTGGACGCCCGCTCGGCGTACTACGAGACCGCGATCGAGGCGATGATCGAGGCCGCCGGCGCGGACGCCGAAGCGGTCTCGTTCGTCCGCGGCACGGAGTTCCAACTCGAGGAGCCCTACACGATGGAGCTGTACCGGACGCTCGCCGACACGACGCTGTCGCGCGCACAGCGGGCGGGCAGCGAGGTCGTCAGACAGTCCGAGAACCCGACGCTCGGGGGGCTGGTGTACACGCTCATGCAGGCCTTAGACGTCGCGGCGCTCGGGGCCGACATCGCCTACGGCGGGATCGACCAGCGCGGCATCTACATGTTCGCCCGCGAGCGGCTGCCGGACCTCGGCCACGAGAAGCCGATCTGCGTGTTCGCGCCGCTCCTGTCGGGGCTCTCCGGCGGGAAGATGTCCGCCTCCCAGGCCGACTCGAAGATCAACCTCACCGACGACGAGGCCGCCGTGGAATCGAAGATCGAGGGCGCGTACTGCCCCGCCGGCGAGACGACGGACAACGGCGTCTTGGAGTACCTCCGCTTTCTCGTCTTCCCGGTGCTCGAAGGGCGCGACCGGGCCTTCGTCGTCGAGCGCCCCGAGGAGTACGGCGGCGACCTCACGTACGACGGCTACGAGACCCTGGAGTCGGATTTCGTCTCCGGGGAGCTGCACCCGGCCGACCTCAAGCCGGCGGCGGCGGCGGCCATCTCTGAGGTCATCGCGCCGGTCAGAGAGCGGCTCCTCGAGGCCCCCGAGTTGCTCGCGTCGGCGTACCCCGAAACGCACGACTGAGCGGCGGTTGAGCGCGGGGAGGACCTCAAAGCCCCTCGAGCCAACGTTCCGCCCAGGACTCGATCTGGTCGAAGACCGGACACAGCGACCGGCCCTTCTCGGTCAGCGAGTAGTACGTCGCAACGGGGGCGTCCTCCTCGAGGCGGCGCTCGACGAAGCCCGTCGCCTGGAGGTCGTCGAGGACGCGCGACAGCGTCCGGGAGTTCGCGTCCGTCGATCGCTTGATCTCGTTGAAGCGCTTCTCGCCGTCCTGGAGGTCGTGCAACACGAGGAGCCGCCATTTCGACCCGATCTGCTCCATCGACTCCACGACGGGACACGGCGAGTCGAGTCGTTGCTCGGCGTTCGACATACCCTCTGTTAGGGGTTCTTCGGATAAATAAGCACGCGTCGGTGGCCGGCGGCGAAGACAACACACAAGTCCGCACCGCTCCTAACGGGCGTATGTACACCGGACGCACGGAGAAACCGTGTTGTCTCTGCGGGAACCCCGAGACGGACCACCGGATCGACATCCCTCCGCGGGCGATCCAGCTGTTGAAACACGCCGGGCCGATCGCCTGGCAGGACGTCGAGGGCGAGGTGTCGCTGTACTTCTGTCGGGACGACTGGGAGACCGTCCGGGAGCTGGTCCTCGAGACCGGGATGAGCCCGCTGTCGCGGTGTAACGCGGGGCGGGCGTCGTTCGTTCTCCGGGAGGACTTCGAGGCGCTGTTGAACGACGTCAGGGCGGAGCCGGACCAACGGCCCCTAGAGCGCGAACTGCTCGCGGAGGCCGAGGAAACCCTCGAACGGTACGAGGACGGCGACGACCTCGTCGAGACCAGAGACCTCGTCGAGGCGCGGATCGTGACGTGGGCCCTCGAGGACCTCGGGCGACCGCCGGCGCCCGCGGACGACTGAACGCCGACGAGGCAAACGGGGGTCGCCCTCGCAGACAAGGCCAGTTCGACGGTACCGAGGACACGCCTCGAGGAACGAACGCGATTCCGGGCCGAACCACTAGACGGTGATGTACTCCTCGTTGAACGTCCACTCGCCGTCGTCGTTTTTCGTCATGTACTCGCCGTAGTAGGGCACGCGCTCGGCGACCGTCTCGCGGAACGCCTCGCGGATCTCCGGTTTCGACATCTCGCCCATGCTCTTGAGGTCGTCGTTCCGGTTGAGACAGCCCTTGAGGTACCCCTCGTGGGTCACGCGGACGCGGTGGCAGTTCGCACAGAAGTCGGCGTTGCCGACGGGGTCGACGATCTCGACCATGCCGCCCGGGAGCGCCGGGTCGTCCTCGCCGACGAAGTACCGGTTCCGGCCGTGCATGTCGCGGCGCTCGATGCGGTCGGCCCGTTCGGCGAGCCACCCGTGGACGCGCTCTATGTCGATCGCCCACTCGGGGCGACCGGCCAACTCCGGCATGTACTCGATGAGCTGCAACTGGAGGCCCTCGTGTTCGGCGACGTGATCGACCATCTCGGGGACGTACCCCGCGGTCTTCTCGAAGACGACGGCGTTGAGTTTGACCGGCGACAGCCCGGCGTCGAGCGCGGCGTCGATGCCGGCCATGACCTCGTCGTACGCCGAGCTCTTTGTCACCTCGGCGAACGCCTCCGGGGAGAGGGCGTCCTGTGAGACGTTGACCCGTTCGAGGCCGGCGTCGGCGAGCGCCCCGGCGCGCTCCGGGAGGAACGTGCCGTTCGTCGTCATCGACGTGCCGATGGAGTCGGGCGTTCGGCGGACGATCTCCTCGAGGTCGCCCCGAAGCATCGGCTCGCCGCCGGTGAACTTCGCCTTTTCGACGCCGAACTCGGCGGCGACCTCTAAGAACCGAACGACGTCGTCCGCCGACATCTCGTCGTCGGCCGGCTCCATCGGGCCGCGCGTGTCGCCGAGGCCCTCGTTGTGACAGTAGACGCAATCGAAGTTACACCGGTCGGTGAGCGAGATCCGGACCCCGGAGACCTCCCGACCGAAATCGTCTTCGAGCATATCTCCCAGTTCGGACACGCGTGCTTAAATTCGGTGCCGCATCGCCGCCCGACGTAACCGTTAGAGGTTACATCTCGGCCGACGCGGCGAGATTGTTCCGGGCGGTGTCACAACGCTTATCGACGCTTGCGGACCTACTGGCCCCATGGACGAACAGGAGGTACTCGATCTGCTCTCGGCGGTTGAGGACCCCGACCTGGGCGGCGACATCGTCTCGCTCGGGCTCGTCAACGACGTCGACGTCGGTCCCGATACGGTCTCGATCGATCTGGCTCTCGGCGCCCCGTACTCGCCGGCCGAGACGGCCCTCGCCGGGGACGTCCGGGCGGCCCTCGAGGGCACGGGCTACGGGATCGAACTTTCCGCGAGCGTCGACACCGGCCTCTCGGCCGACGAGCAGATCCTCCCGAACGTCGAGAACATCATCGCCGTCGCCTCGGGGAAAGGCGGCGTCGGCAAATCGACGGTCGCGGTGAACGTGGCGGCCGGGCTCTCGGAACTCGGCGCCCGCGTCGGGCTGTTCGACGCCGACATCTACGGCCCGAACGTCCCCCGGATGGTCGAGGCCGACGCCCAGCCCAAGGCGACCCGCGAGGAGACGATCGTCCCGCCGCAGCGACACGGGATGAAGCTGATGAGCATGGACTTTCTGGTCGGCGAGGACGATCCGGTCATCTGGCGGGGGCCGATGGTGCACAAGGTGTTGACCCAGCTGTGGGAGGACGTCGAGTGGGGGGCGCTCGATTACATGGTCGTCGACCTGCCGCCGGGGACGGGCGACACGCAGCTGACGCTTCTGCAGTCGGTCCCCGTCTCGGGGGCCGTCATCGTGACGACGCCGCAGGCCGTCGCGCTCGACGACGCGCGGAAAGGCCTCCGGATGTTCGGCGAGCACGAGACGCCCGTGTTGGGGATCGTCGAGAACATGTCCGGGTTCGTCTGCCCGGACTGCGGGGGCGAACACGACATCTTCGGCAGCGGCGGCGGCGAGGCCTTCGCCGAGGAGGTCGACATGCCGTTTCTCGGCCGCGTTCCGCTGGACCCGGCCGTCCGGGAGGGCGGCGACGCCGGCGAGCCGGTCGTCTTGGACGCGGACAGCGAGACCGGCGGCGCCTTCCGTTCGGTCGCCGACGCGACGGCGAACATGCAGGGCATCGTTCGGCGGCGGTCGGTCTCGGCGCGGTCGCGGCCGGCGGAGTGACCGGCCCCCGAACGCGGCGAACGTCGCCCGCGGCCGCCGTTCCGTGCGGTTTAAGTACGGTGGTCGGGTATCGTCGGGTGCAATAGATGCAGGGGCCCCGGCCCCGAGTCCGGAAGGGCGAGGATACGCGTGCGAGTCGTGGTAGCCAAGCATGGCCCAAGGCGCAGGGTTGCTAACTCTGTGGCGCAAGCCTCCGGGGTTCAAATCCCCGCCACGACGCTAATCGAACCCACACATGAGCACAGAAGAACCAGACGCGGACGAGGCCGAAGACGACGGCGAGGACATCCAGTACTTCGTCCGGATCGGCCAGACCGACCTCGACGGGACGAAAAGCGTCGAGCGGGCGTTGACCGACATGGACGGTGTCGGCCGGCGCGTCGCTCGCATCATCGCGGACAGGGCCGGGATCGACCGGCGGGAGGTCCTCGGCGCGCTGGACGAGGAGACGATCGACGGGATCGTCGACCTCGTCGAGAGCTACGCCGAGGAGGTCCCCGAGTGGATGACGAACCACCAGGAGGACTTCTTCACCGGCGAGACGACCCACGAGATCGGCAACGACCTCGGGATGAGCCGCCGTCAGGACATCAACCGGATGAAGATGATCGACTCCTACCGCGGTGTGCGGCACAAACGCGGCCAGAAGGTCCGCGGACAGCGGACCAAATCCACCGGCCGGACCGAGGGAACGATCGGCGTCAACATCGAAGCGATCAAAGAGGAACAGGCCGAGGAGGCCGACGACGAGTAATGACGCTCGGCACCAACACCAAGTTCTACGAGACGCCGAATCACCCCTTCCAGGGCGAACGGATCGCCGAGGAGGCCGACCTCCTCTCGCGGTACGGCCTGAAGAACAAAGAGGAGCTGTGGCGCGCACAGTCCGAACTGCGCGGGTACCGCCGCGAGGCCCGCCGGCTCATCGGCGAGGCCCAGGGCGACACCGAGGCCGCCGCCGACGCCGGCAGCGAGTTCCTCGCCCGCCTGAAGCGGATCGGCGTCCTCGGCGACGGCGACAGCCTCGACGACGTCCTCTCGCTGGACGAGACGGACATCCTCGAGCGCCGCCTCCAGACGGTCGCCTACCGGAACGGCATCGGCAACACGCCCGAGCAGGCGCGGCAGTTCATCGTCCACGGACACGTGACGGTCGACGGCGCCCGCGTCGGAGCGCCGTCCTCGAAGGTCGATGTCGCCGACGAGGACGCGATCGAGTTCGACGACACGAGCCCGCTTTCGGACGATCTCCACCCCGAACGCGCGGAGGGACAGTAACGATGGCAGACGAAAACACCTGGGGCATCGCGCACGTGTATGCCTCGTTCAACAACACGATAATCACCGTAACGGACCTGACCGGCGCCGAGACGATCGTCAAGTCGTCCGGCGGGACGGTCGTGAAACAGAACCGCGACGAGGCGTCGCCGTACGCCGCCATGCAGATGGCCGAGGTCGTCGCCGAGGAGGTACAGGACGCCGGCATCGACGGCGTCCACGTCCGCGTTCGTGGTCCCGGCGGGAACCAACAGAACAACCCCGGACCGGGCGCGCAGGCGACGATCCGCGCTCTCGCGAGAGCCGGACTAGAGATCGGCCGCATCGAGGACGTCACACCGACCCCGCACGACGGTACACGGGCCCCGAAGAACGCCGGGTTCTAAGATGTCCGAGGAGTACGACGTGACGTTCATCGACCGCGACGAGACGAGCGCGAGGTTCCTCGTCCGCGGCGTGACGCCGGCGTTCGCAAACGGGATCCGACGGGCGATGCTCGCCGACGTGCCGACGCTCTCGATCGACACCGTCCGCGTCATCGAGAACTCGTCGGTCATGTTCGACGAGCAGATCGCCCTGCGGCTCGGGCTGATACCGCTGACGACCCCGGACGACTACCGGCCCGACGACACCGTGACGCTCGCGATCGACGTCGAGGGGCCCGACACGGCGTACTCGGGCGATCTCGTCTCCAGCGACGAGCAGGTGCAACCGGCCGAAGCGGACGTGCCGATCATCGACCTCAAGGAGGGCCAGCGGCTCGAACTCGAGGCCGACGCCGAACTCGGATACGGCAAGGACCACGCCAAACACCAAGGCGGCGTCGCCGTCGGGTACCGACACCTCCAGCGCGTCGCGGTCGTCGGCGAGAAAAGCGAGTTCGAGGACGAGGAGCCCCGGATCCTCCGGGGCGTCATCGAGGACGACGGCGAGCTCGTCGACACCGAGGCGTTCGAGCACGACCTCACGAACCGCTACCCCGGCAAGGAACTCGAGGTCACCGACGTGCCGAACGCGTTCGTCTTCGACGTCGAGACGGACGGGTCGATGCCGATCGACGACCTCGTGTTGAAGGCGGCCGAGTCGCTCAGCACCCGCGCGGACGAACTCGAAGACGCGGTCCAACTGTAAGAATGAGAACGATCCCCCACGCATCCCGACCGACGTCCGACTCCGGCCCGAGCGGCGGCGACGCCGCGCGTTCGGGCCCGGAGGACACCCGGACCGAAAGGAGTTTGAGTGGGGATCGAGAACACATCACGACGCGCAGGGATAGCCAAGTCAGGCCAACGGCGCAGCGTTCAGGGCGCTGTCCTGTAGAGGTCCGCAGGTTCAAATCCTGCTCCCTGCATCCACTTCTCAGGAGCAACAACGATGAGTAGCAAGACCAACCCGAGGCTCACCAGTCTCATCGCCGACCTGAAATCGACCGCCCGTAGCGGCGGGAGCGAGGTCTGGAGCGACGTGGCCGAGCGCCTCGAAAAGCCCCGGAGCACGCACGCGGAAGTCAACCTGGGCCGCATCGAGCGGTACGCCCAGGAGGACGAGACCGTCGTCGTGCCCGGCAAGGTGCTCGGGTCTGGTGCCCTCCGCAAGGGGGTCACCGTCGCAGCCGTCGACTTCTCGTCGACGGCCCGGACGAAGATCGATCAGGTAGGCAAAGCGATCGAGCTAGAACAGGCACTCGAAGACAACCCCGACGGATCCGACGTCCGGGTGGTTCGATGAGCTACGCGGAATTCGACGCCGACGCCGTGATCGACGCCCGCGACTGCATCCTCGGTCGCGTCGCCTCACAGGTCGCCGAACGCGCCCTCGACGGCGAGCAAATTGCCGTGATCAACGCCGAACAGGCGGTCATCACCGGCGGGGAGGAGGACGTCATGGAGGTGTACCGCGGCCGACGCGAGGTCGGCTCCGATCGCGGACCCCACTACCCGAAGCGGCCCGATCGGCTGTTCAAACGCGCCGTCCGCGGGATGTTGCCGTACAAGACGACCCGCGGCCGCGAAGCGTTCGAGGGCGTCCGGATCTACATGGGCAACCCCTACGAGGGCGACGACGCCGTCGATCCGGAGATCCTCGAGGGGACGTCCCTCGATAGGCTGTCGAAGATCAAGTTCGTCTCGCTCGGCGAGATCAGCGAGAACCTGGGTGCTAACGTCACATGGTAATCAACACGTCCGGAAAGAAGAAGACGGCCGTCGCCAGAGCGACGGTTTCGGAGGGCACCGGCCGGGTGCGGATCAACTCCCGGCCGGTCGAGCTCACGGAGCCGGAGCAGGCGCGGCTGAAGATGCTCGAACCGTTCCGTATCGCCGACGAGGACCTCCGCGACGCGGTCGACATCGAGGTCACCGTCTCCGGGGGCGGGTTCGCCGGACAGGCGGACGCGGTCCGGACCGCCATCGCGCGCGGCCTCGTCGAACACACAAACGACGCCGAACTCAGGGACGCGTTCATGTCCTTCGACCGCTCGCTGCTCGTCAACGACGTACGGCAGTCCGAATCGAAAAAGTGGGGCGGCCCGGGAGCACGGGCGCGCTACCAGAAATCGTACCGCTGAGGTGATCCGAACATGATGGTACCGGTTCGGTGTTTCACGTGCGGTAACGTCGTCGGCCAACACTGGGAGGAGTTCAAAGAGCGCGCCCGCGAGGGCGAGGAGGACCCCGCGGAGGTGCTCGACGAGCTCGGCGTCGAGCGCGCCTGCTGTCGGCGGATGCTCGTATCGCACAAGGACCTCGTCGACATCGTCTCACCGTACCAATGAGGGGGACGAACCGCTACGAGAAGGCGCGCATCCTGGGCGCGAGGGCGCTGCAGGTGTCCTACGGCGCCCCGGTACTCATCGAGACGGACCAGACGGAGCCGATCCTCGTCGCCGCCGAGGAGTACGACGCCGACGCGTTGCCATTCACCGTCCGCCGGGGGCGGAAATGACGCTCATCACCGAGGTCCGGCTCCGTCGGATCCTCGATAGCCGCGGATCCCCGACCGTCGAGGCCGAGGTTCGGACCGAAAACGGCGGCTTCGGCCGCGGTGCCGCGCCCTCGGGAGCGTCGACCGGCGAGTACGAGGCCGTCGAGATACCGGCCGAGGAGGCGATCGCGAACGCCCGCGAACTCGCCGTCCCCCGGATCGAGGGACAGGTGTACGCCGGCGACCAGCGCGGCGTCGACAGCGCGCTCCGGGGGGCCGACGGCACCGGCGACTTCTCGGAGATCGGCGCCAACAGCGCGGTCGCCATCTCGATGGCCGCCGCGAGGGCCGCCGCCGACGTGCTCGGTGCGCCGCTGTACCAGCACCTCGGCGGCGCCTTCCGGGGGCGCGAGGGTCCCGTTCCGCTCGGCAACGTCATCGGCGGCGGCGAACACGCCGCCGACGCCACGCACATCCAGGAGTTTCTCGCCGCGCCCGTCGGTGCGCCCTCGGTCGACGACGCCGTCTTCGCGAACGCGGCGGTCCACGGCGAGGCGGGCGACATCCTCGCCGAGCGCGGGATCGCAGCCGCGAAGGGCGACGAGGGCGCCTGGGCCCCCTCGATCGACGACGAGGAGGCCTTCGAGATCATGGACGAGGCCGTCGGAAGGGTCTCGGAGCGCGTCGGGTTCGAGATCGGCTTCGGGCTCGATATGGCCGGGGCCGAGCTCTACGAGGACGGCGTCTACCACTACGGCGAGGAGACGAAGACGCCAGACGAACAGCGGGAGTACGTTGCACACCTGATCTCGGAGTACGACCTCGTCTACGTCGAGGACCCCCTCGACGAGGACGACTTCGAGGGGTTCGCCGCGCTCGTCGACCGGGTCGGCCGCGGCCCGAACGGACGCGGCGGCCGGCCGCTGATCTGCGGCGACGACCTGTTCGTGACGAACACCGACCGCATCGAGCGCGGGATCGAGGCGGGCGCCGCAAACAGCGTGCTCATCAAACCGAACCAGATCGGGACGCTCTCGGAGGCGTTCGACGCCATCGAGATGGCGACGCGGAACGGCTACGAGCCCGTGGTGTCACACCGCAGCGGCGAAACGGAGGACACGACCATCGCACACCTCGCCGTCGCGACCGGCGCGCCCTTTATCAAGACGGGCACGGTCGGCGGCGAGCGAACCGCAAAGCTGAACGAACTCATTAGAATCGAAGCAAACGCATGAGCGACAACGAAGAGGGGCTCGACGCCTCCGAACTGGACGAGGAACTCGACGAGCTCGAAGACGAGCTCGATGACGAACTCGACGAGCCGGAGACGGGGGCCGACGAGGCCGACCCCACGACGGACGAACCGCCCGCCGAGGAGGCAGCCGACGCGGCAGCCGACGAGGACGAAACCCAAGCAGTCGACGACGAGCCGGTGCTCGACGAGGACGTCATGCCGGACGACGAGGCCGACCTCCTCATCCCCGTCGAGGACTACCTGGCCGCGGGGGTCCACATCGGGACCCAACAGGAGACGAAGTCGATGGACCGGTTCATCCACCGCGTCCGGACCGACGGGCTGTACGTCCTCGACGTCTCCCAGACGGACGCGCGGATCCGGACGGCCGCGTCGTTCCTGGCGAACTACGACCCCGAGCAGATACTCGTCGCCTCGTCGCGGCAGTACGGCCGGTTCCCGGCCGAGAAGTTCGCCGACGCGGTCGGGGCACGCGCCCGGACGGGTCGGTTCATCCCGGGGACGCTCACCAACCCCGACTACGCCGGCTACATCGAGCCCGACGTCGTCGTGGTCACCGACCCGATCGGCGACTCCCAGGCGGTCAAGGAGGCGATCACCGTCGGGATCCCGGTCATCGCGATGTGCGATTCGAACAACACCACGTCGAACGTCGACCTCGTCGTTCCCACGAACAACAAGGGCCGAAAGGCGCTGAGCGTGGTCTACTGGCTGCTCGCGAACGAGACCCTCGATCGCCGCGGCGCGGAGCCGGCCTACGCGCTTGAGGACTTCGAGACCGGACCCTGAGCGCCCCGGGGTCGCCCGCAGCCGTCAGCCGTCGAGCGGTCGCTCTGCGAGTTCCTCGTAGACGAGATCGAGTCCGGCCGGCGTCTCGTCGACCCATCGCGCGGTCTCGACGCCGGGGCCGGGGCTGACCGTCCCCGACTCGCGCGTTCCGAGAAAGGAGAGATACGGGTTCGGAGCCGGATCGCGGCCGGTCGGATCGTCCATGTACAGCACGTGAAGCTGTGCGAGACCGTCGATGTTCGCCTCGATTCCGGTCGCCTCCCGGAGACCGCGTTTGGCGCACTCGCGGTAGGACTCCCCGGGCCGGCGCCCGGTGCCGGGGTCGACCCACCCGTCGGCTTTCTCGTATCGCACAAACAGCGACTCGCCGCCCTCCGTGACCTCGATTCCCGCCCCGCCGACGACGCCGAATGCGTCGAACGCCTCACACACCGCGTCGTAGGCGTCCGTCGAGCACTCGACGCGACGCCCGACGAGGTCGATCTCGCCGTGCTCAGCCGCGAGGTCGGCGACGAGGCCGTTGACGTGACGCGACAGTTCGATCGGCACACGGACGCTCCGGCCGCCAGCGGTTTGGGTGTTACGCGGGCCGCCGGGCCGCGTCCGGCCGGCGGTCGCGGTTCGGATACGCTTTTTGTCCGCCCCGCCGAGGACCGCGTATGACCGTCTCGAGCGCGCCGGCGAAGGTGTACGTCTTCGGCGAACACGCAGTCGTCTACGGCGAACCGGCCGTGCCGTGTGCGATCCAGCGACGCGCACGCGTGACCGTCGAGCGCCGGGAGGACCGACGGATACGGGTTCGAGCGGACGATCTCACCCTTGATGGGTTCACCGTCAGGTGGGGCGGCGATCCCGACGACCGCCCCGACGTGGACGCGCCGGAACCGCTCGTCGAGGCCGCGATGAGCTACCTCGACGGCGCGATCGAGCAGGCACTCGACGCCGCCGGCCGATCCGACGTCGGGTTCGACGTCACCGTCGAGAGCGACATCCCGCTCGGGGCCGGGTTGGGGTCGTCGGCCGCCGTCGTCGTGGCGACGATCGACGCGGCGACGCGGGAACTCGGGGTCGATCTCGACGCACGGACGATCGCCGATCGGGCCTACCGCGTCGAGTACGAGGTACAGGACGGCCAGGCCTCGCGGGCCGACACGTTCTGCTCGGCGGTGGGCGGCGCCGTCCGGGTCCAAGGCGAGGACTGTCGGCGGGTGGACGATCCGCCGGCGCTTCCTTTCGTGATCGGGTACGATGGCAACGCCGGGGACACCGGCGAACTCGTCGCCGGCGTCAGATCGCTCCGCGAGGAGTACGGCTTCGCCGCCGACACCGTCGGGGCGATCGGCGACATCGTCAGGAGCGGCCGGACGGCACTCGACGACGGCGACGTCGCGGAGATCGGCCGGCTGATGGACTTCAACCACGGGCTGCTCTCGGCGCTCGGGGTTTCCTCGCGCTCGCTCGATGCGATGGTCTGGGCGGCCAGGGAGGCCGGCGCCGACGGGGCGAAACTGACCGGCGCCGGCGGCGGCGGCTGTGTCGTCGCGCTGGATAGCACCGATCGGACCCGGACCGCACTCGAGTACACCCCGGGATGCGAGACGGCGTTCCGGGCCGAACTGGACACCGAGGGGGTGCGCGCCGACGAATGACGACGGTCCTCAAACTCGGCGGGAGCGTCCTCACCGAGAAGGAACGCGCCGAGACGGTCGACGAGGCGGCGCTCGAACGGGCGGCCGACGCGCTCGCCGCGGCGGACGATCGACTCGTCGTCGTGCACGGGGGCGGCAGCTTCGGCCACCACCACGCGGCCGCCCACGGCGTCTCCGAGTCGGCCGGCACCCGCGACGACGGCGCGATCAGAGCGATCCACGGCGCGATGACGCGCCTGAACGCGGCGGTGATCGAGGCCCTCGCCGGCGTCGGCGTCCCGGCGGTCCCGGTCCACCCCTTTTCGGGGATACGCCGATCGGCCGACGGCGCGTTGGACCCGACGACGGCACACGTCGGGACGATGCTCGAGGAGGGGCTCGTCCCGGTCCTCCACGGCGACGTCGTCGCACATGAGGGCGCGGGCGCGACGATCCTCTCGGGGGACGAACTCGTCGTCGTCCTCGCGGGCGCGCTGTCGGCCGATCGGGTCGGCGTCTGCTCGACGACGCCCGGCGTATACGACGCCGACGGGAACGTGATCGACCGCGTCGGCTCCTTCGAGGCGGTCGCGGAGGCCGTCGGCGACAGCGACGCGACGGATGTCACGGGCGGGATGGCCGGGAAGGTCCGGGCGCTTTTGTCCCTGGACGCCCCCGCAAGCGTGTTCGGCCTCGGGGACCTCCCGGCGTTCGTCGACGGCGGGGAGCCCGGAACGCGGATCGAGTGAGCGCGGCGGTCAACCCACGCACTTTTTACGTCGGCGGCGCGAAGCCGGAGACAACCGAGCTACGGTCGCTCCGGACTCGGAGGGCGACCGGCAGTCGTCGGCGGACAGCGGCCGACCGGGCAGGCCTCGGTGTGAACCCGTGGTTGCCTCGTCGAACCCGCTCGCCGACCCACCGACGTCGTCGGTGTCGCGGCCGTCGCAAAGCGGTCGTGTGCGTGGCCGGTCGCCCAGCCGCTCGTCCGGTTGGCGGTCTCTCGGAGGTAAACTATGGAAATCGAACTCGCAACTATCGGCGGCTACGAGGAGGTCGGACGGCAGATGACTGCCGTCCGTGCCGGGGAGAACGTTGTCATCTTCGACATGGGGCTCAACCTCTCGAAGGTTCTCATTCACGACAACGTCGAGACCGAGCGGATGCACAGTCTGGACCTGATCGACATGGGCGCGATCCCCGACGACCGCGTCATGTCGGACATCGAGGGCGACGTGCAGGCGATCGTGCCGACGCACGGCCACCTCGATCACATCGGGGCGATCTCGAAGCTCGCACACCGGTACGACGCCCCCATCGTGGCGACGCCGTTCACCATCGAACTCGTCAAACAGGAGATCGACAGCGAGGAGAAGTTCGGCGTCCAGAACGACCTCATCAAGATGGACCCCGGCGGAACGATGTCGATCGGCGACGACTGCGAACTCGAGTTCGTCAACGTGACGCACTCGGTGATCGACGCGATCAACCCGGTGTTGCACACGCCGGAGGGCGCCGTCGTCTACGGGCTCGACAAGCGGATGGACCACAACCCGGTCATCGGCGATCCGATCGACATGGACCGCTTCGGGGAGATCGGCCGTGACGGCGTCCTCTGTTACATCGAGGACTGCACAAACGCCGGCCGGAAGGGCCGAACGCCCTCGGAGTCCGTCGCGCGCGCACACCTGAAGGACGTGATCTACTCCCTTGAGGACTACGACGGCGGGATCGTGGCGACGACGTTCTCGAGTCACATCGCCCGCGTCAAGTCGCTCGTCGAGTTCGCCGACGACATCGGCAGACAGCCCGTCCTCCTCGGCCGGTCCATGGAGAAGTACTCCGGGACGGCCGAGCGACTCGACTACATCGACCTGCCGAGCGACCTCGGCATGTACGGCCACCGCAAGTCCGTCGATCGGACGTTCAAACGGATCATGAACGAGGGCAAGGAGAACTACCTGCCGGTCGTCACCGGCCACCAGGGCGAGCCCCGGGCGATGTTGACCCGGATGGCCCGCGGCGAGACGCCGTACGAACTCGACCAGGGCGACAAGGTCATCTTCTCGGCGCGGGTCATCCCCGAGCCGACGAACGAGGGCCAGCGGTACCAAGCCGAGAAGCTGCTCGGCATGCAGGGCGCCCGCATCTACGACGACATCCACGTCTCCGGGCACCTCAGCACCGAGGGCCACTACCGGATGCTCGAGACGCTTGACCCCGAACACGTCGTCCCGGCCCACCAGGACATGGGCGGGTACTCGCCGTACGTCGAGTTGGCGAGCAGCCAGGGCTACCGCCTCGGCGAGGACCTCCACGTCACCCAAAACGGGAACACGATCCAGCTCACTGAATGACCCCCTCAGACCGCGTCGAATCGGCCATCGCCGACCGTCGGGCGGTCATCGACGACGCGATAGACGAGCAGCTACCGATCGTCGCGCCCGAGCGGCTCTACTCGGCCTCGCGGTACCTGCTCGACGCCGGCGGAAAGCGGCTGCGACCGACGATCCTGCTGTTGGTCGCTGAGGCGGTCTCCGACGTCGAGCCGCTGTCTGCCGACTACCGGGCGTTCCCGTCGCCCGGCGGCGAGGAGGTCGACGTCCTCTCGGCCGCCGTGTCGGTCGAGGTCATCCAGTCGTTCACCCTCATCCACGACGACATCATGGACGACGACGACCTCAGACGCGGCGTCCCCGCGGTCCACCGCGAGTACGACCTCGAGACCGCGATCCTGGCCGGCGACACCCTCTACTCGAAGGCCTTCGAGTACATGCTCGACACCGACGCGCCGCCGGCCCGGTGCGTCGGGGCGATAGAGGAACTCGCCACGACCTGTACGGAGATCTGCGAGGGCCAGTCCCTCGACGTCGGCTTCGAGGGGCGAACGGACGTGACCGTAGATGAGTACCTCGAGATGATCGAGTTCAAGACCGCCGTGCTGTACGCGGCCGCCGCCGCGATCCCGGCGATCCTGCTCGGCTGCGACGAGGCGACCGTCGACGCGCTGCACGGCTACGGGCTGGACATCGGTCGGGCGTTCCAGATCCAAGACGACCTGCTGGATCTGACGACCCCGAGCGCCGAACTCGGCAAGCAGCGCGGCTCCGATCTCGTCGAGGGCAAGCGGACGGTCATCACGCTGCACGCCAGAAACCAGGGGATCGACACCGAGACGCTCGTCTCCGAGGACCCGACGGACGACGAGATCGAACTCGCGGTGAACCGGCTGACCGACGCCGGGAGCATCGAGTTCGCGAGGGAGACGGCGGCCGATCTCGTCGACAGCGGCAAGCGACGGCTCGAGGTGCTCCCCGAGGGCGAACACCGGGAGCTGCTCGAGGGCATCGCCGACTACCTCGTCGAGCGGGAGTACTGAGAGCCCCCCGCGGTCGATCGCCGCGGGTCCGACGCCGAACCCGTGGAGTTTTGAGACTGCCTCCGGTAGTCCCACGCGATGGACGAAGACCTCCGGACGCGGATCGAACGGGAGGCCGAGACGGCCGCGCTGTTCAACGCGCTCAAACACGACAGCGACGCGCAGGTGGATGCGATCATGGGGCCGATGATGGGCGAGCACCCGGACTTTCGCCCCCACGGCGACCGGATCCCCGAGGTCATAGAGCCGCTGATCGCGGAGGTCAACGCCCTATCGACGGCCGAAAAGCGCGACCGACTCGAGTCGCTCGCCCCGGAGCGACTTGAGGAACTCGACGCCGAATCGGAGACCGACGACCGGGCGCTTCCCGACCTCCCGAACGTCGAGGCCTACGACTCGGTGCGGATGCGTCTCGCGCCGAACCCCAACGGGCCGTGGCACCTCGGCAGCGCGCGGATGCCCGCCGTCATCGGGACGTACAAAGAGCGCTACGACGGCTGGATGCTGTGTCGCTTCGACGACACGGACCCCGAAACGAAGCGGCCGGACCTCGACGCCTACGGGGAGATACTCGACGCCATCGAGTACCTCGGGTTCGAGCCGGACGAGGTCGTCAAGGCCTCCGACCGCGTCGAAACGTACCACGAGTACGCCAGAGACCTCATCGACGCGGGCGGCGCCTACACGTGTAGCTGTCCGGCCGACGCGTTCTCGGAGCTGAAAAACGCCGGCGAGCCCTGCCCCCACAGGGACAAAGACGCCGAGACGACCCGCTCGGAGTTCGAGTCGATGGTCGACGGCGAGTACGGCTCCGGCGAGATGGTGCTCCGCGTCCGGACCGACATCGAGCACAAAAACCCCGCGCTGCGCGATTGGGTCGCCTTCCGGATGGTCGATACGCCCCATCCCCGCCCCGAAGCGGCCGAGCACCGGTGTTGGCCGATGTTGGACTTCCAGTCGGGGATCGACGATCACGCGTTCGACATCACCCACATCGTCCGGGGGATCGACCTTCAGGACTCGGCCAAGCGGCAGGCCTTCGTGTACGACTACTTTGGGTGGGAGTACCCCGAGGTCGTCCACTGGGGGCACGTCCAGATCGACGACTACGAGGTGGAGATGTCGACATCGACGATCAAGGAACTCATCGCGTCGGGGAAACTCGACGGGTGGGACGATCCCCGCGCCCCGACGCTTGCGAGCCTCCGGCGGCGCGGCATCCGCGGCGAGGCGATCGTCAACGCGATGGCGAAACTGGGCACGTCGACCTCGAACGTCGACCTCGCGATGTCGTCGGTCTACGCCGAAAACAGGGCGCTCGTCGGCGACGCCGACCGCCGGTTTTTCGTCCGCGACGGGGTCGAAAAGCCGGTCTCGGGCGGCCCCGAGGCCGGAACGCCGCCGCTTCACCCGGACCACGACGAGCGCGGGACCCGCCGGATCCCCCTCGACGGCTCCGTGTTGGTCGAACCGGGGGACGTGCCGCCGGTCGGCGAGCGCGTGTGGCTGAAAGGCTTCGGTCCGGTCCGACACGCCGGGGACGGCTTCGAGTTCACCGACGACCCGATCGACGTCGTCCGGAACGGCTCGGTCGACGTCGTCCACTGGGTTCCGAAGGCCGACAGCGTTCCGCTGCGCCTGCGGCGCATGGACGGCGTCGAAACCGGCCGCGCGGAACCGGGGATCAACTCGTACGCCCTCGACGAGATCGTCCAGTTCGAGCGGATCGGGTTCGCCCGGATCGACAGCCACGACGACGACGGGGAGTCCGTCGCGTACTTCACGCACCGATGACATCCTCCAGACGTGGGCGTCTCGCCGAAACCCGCCGGATCCGTCCGTAGCGCGGGCGTCAGCGAAGGCTTAAGGCCGACCGACCCCGCCGTTTTCGTACTGATGGCGATCGATCCGCACTTCGAGGAGACCCGCGAGCGCGAGGGGACCGAACGCGAGGTGGACGTGTGGGGTCCGACCGACCCCCCCGAGACGCTCGGCATCCGGGGCACCCACGTCGCCGTCGATTTCGACATCTGCATCGGCGACGGGGCGTGTTTGGAGGACTGTCCGGTCGACGTCTTCGAGTGGGTCGACACGCCGGGCCATCCCGAGAGCGACCGCAAGGTGAACCCGACGAACGAGTCGCAGTGTATCGACTGCATGCTGTGTGTCGACGTCTGTCCGGTCGACGCCATCGACGTCGACCCGGGCCGGGAAAACCGCATCTGAGGGCCGATCGGACGTTAGCTCACTCGCCGGCGTACCCGACGTCGACCTCGCCGGCGTCGAGTTCCGCCTCGACCTCGCGGGCCGCCTGGACCATGTTCTCCATCTTCCGGTAGGCGGCCTCGCGGGGCAGGAGCTTCACGCCACAGTCGGGCGAAACCGTGAGTCGCTCCGGCGGGACGATCTCGAGGCCCTTCGTGATGTTCTGTTTGATCGACTCGACGGACTCGACGTCGGCGGTGTGTACGTCGACGACGCCCAACGCCAGGTCCTTATCGAAGGACGGCTGCGTGAACACGTCCAGTTGGTCGTACTCCCCGTTTGCCAACTCGAGGTCGTACTCGTGGACCGGCATGTCGAGGATCTCCGGGTATATCCGGGAGTAATCGCCGTAACAGACGTGGAGTCCGAGGCGGACGTCCTCGGGGACGCCGTCGGCGATGTGTTCGAGACACTCCCCGACGATGGCGTGGTCGTCGGGCGTCGTCGCCAGCGCCGGTTCGTCGATCTGGATGTAGCGCGCCCCCGCCGCGACGAGGGCGTTGATCTCCTCGTTGACGAGATCAGCTAGTTCGTACGCGAGTTCGGCCTCGTCGTCGTAGTGCTCGTTGAACGACCACGACGCGAGCGTGTAGGGCCCGGTGATCGGCACCTTCACCGGCCGGTCGGTGACGCCGGTCGTGAACTCGAACTCGTCGACGAGCCACGGCTCGTCGTACCGGACCTCGTCGGCGACGGAGGGCTTATCGAAGTAGTTGTGTCCCCAGACCTTGACCGGGCCGTTGAACTCGTAGCCGTCGATCCGGTCGGCGAAGTACTCCACCATCTCGTTTCTGCGCATCTCGCCGTCGACGACGACGTCGAGCCCCGAGCGGACGTGTTCGTCGGTGATGAGCCGGGCCGCGTCGTCGAGGGCCTCCTCGAGGTTCGCGTCGTCGAAGTCCCGATCGTCGTCCTCGGCGAGCTCCTTGGCCCGGTTGAGCCACTTCGGCTTGGGGTAGGACCCGACCACGGTCGTCAGGAGGAAGTGGTCGTTCGGGTGGTCCTCGGGCCGGAACTGCGAGCGCGTGTCGACGTACCCGTCGGGGCTCACAGCGACACCTCCTCGCTGCCGGCGGCGAGCGCGCCGAGTTTGTCCTTCGTCCTGTTCGTCGGCAGGTAGAACAGTTCGGTGTTCGGCGTCGCGTACACCGTCTCGAACGTCTGGGCCGGGACCTGGTCGTCGACCCACTCGATCCGCTCGGCGATCTCCTCGGGGCGCTCGACGCGCGTGTTCTGCCCGTCCACGACCCCGAGTGCGATGTCGTCTTTGGTCCCGTACTCCTGGATGTTGTAGACGCTCCCGTCGTGATCGGAGACGAAATCGAAGCCGATGGCCTCAACGTCGGCGTCCATCAGGTGGGCGTAGGGCTTCTCGGGGATCGACCCCCAGTAGGTGTGGACGACGACGTCGGAGTCGACCGCGGCGGCGACCGTATCGATCGCCTCGCTGGCCCGCTCGTCCTCCCCGTCGGCGGGCGGATCGACGACGAGCGACGGTTCGAGGAGAAACAGCGTCTCGACGGGCGGGAACGCCTCCGCCTCGGCGGCAAGGAACTCGGCGATCGCGTCCAGAAACGCCGCCTCGTCGCCGTAGTGTTCGTCCGTCGCGAGCGAGAAAAGCGAGTACGGGCCGGGGAGGATCGCCTGCGAGGCGTCCGCCGCCCGCAGTTCGGCCGAGACGTCCCCGGTCGCGGAGAGATCACCGTGGACGACCGGCTCCCGGTAGAAGTTGTTGTTGTCGTAGTACCGGACGATGCCCCGCGTCTCGACGTTCTCGTGGACCGACAGGGGGTGTGCAAGCATGTCGTCCCAGCGCGATTGGCCCTCGACGAGGCGGTCGAGGCCGGCCTCGATCTGCCACTCCAGGAGTTCGCCGCGGACGTCGCCGTACGTCTCGGTCACCGCCTCGCCCTCGCCGCCGGAGACCAGATCGTCCTTCTGGTGGCCCTTGAGATCGGACAGCTCGTCTTTCGCCCAGTCGGGCAGCGGGTACAGTCCGGGTGTCGTCGCGAGTACCTCCGTCATTGGGTCTCAGTACGAGATGACGGTGTTTAATATTTCCTACTCAGGTATTTCCGTGGGTAATTTCGAGGACGACGAGCCGCTCGAAGGGGAACGACTCGGAGGCGATCTCGCGGGTCGCCATCCCGGCGTCAGCAGCGAGATCGGCGACGGCGTCGAGCCCCGTCAGCGACGAGACGAGGAGGTACCCGCGTCCGTCCGACCGGAGGACGCGGCCGACGTCCGCGAGAAACGGGCGGATCACCCGCCGGCCGTCGGGGCCGCCCGAGAGCGCGTGTTCGAGGGAGTCGTCCCACTCGACGTCCGGGGGCGTCGGCAGATACGGCGGGTTGAACAGGACGGTATCGAAGCTTCCCGCCGCGAACGGGCGGGTCAGATCGCCGCGCACGACGTCGATCCCCTCTGATCGCGCCCGCCGGCAGGCCGCCGGCGCGAGGTCGCTGCCGAGGACCGTCGCGTCCGTCTCGGCGGCGACGCGCCCGGCGACGTACCCGGAGCCGACGCCGACCTCCAGGACGCGTCCGCCGTCGATCGTGTCAAGTGCCGCCTCGGCGAGGAGGTGTGAGTCCTCCGCGGGTTCGTACACGGTCGGAACGTCGCGCTCGTCGGCGAGTCTCATCTGTAGGCGTCCTCGTCGGCGGGGGGATCGGTGACGGACTCCTCGATGCGGCGGGACTCGGCCGCCTCGAGATCGTCGGCGAAGGCCGCGGTCTCGACGCGGTCCCGCCCGCTGAGTTCGCGCTGTGGGAACGGGATCTTGATGTCCTCGGACTCGAAGGCCGACTTGACGGACTCGATGACGGCGTTCTGTGCGCGCCACTTCTCTTGGACCCTCGGCGTCGTGATCCAGTACCGGAGCCTGAGTACCACCGCCGAGTCCGCGAACTCCCGCCTGATGACGTCGGGTTTCGGCTGCTCTGCGACCGCCTCGACCTCCTCCATCGCCCGCACCGCGACGCGCGCCGCCGTAGCGACGTCCTCGCGGTAGTCGACGCCGATGTCGGTGTTCAGCCTGAGGCGGTCGGTCTTCGAGACGTTGACCACCTCGTTTTCGGTCACGGTGTCGTTCGGCACCAAGACGTGCTCCTCGTCGAAGGTCCGCACCTGCGTGTTGTAGATGGTGATGTCGGTCACGATGCCCTCCCAGTCGGCGACGCGGATCCAATCGCCCACCTCGAAGGGGCGCGCGAACAGGATCACGAACCCCGAGAGGATCCCCGACAGCGTCTTGCGGGCGGCGAACCCGAAGACGATCCCGAGGACGCCGGCGCCCAGAAAGACGTTCCGCACCGGAATGCTCCACAGCGTGACGGTGAACGCGCCGATCGGGATGAACACGAGAATCTGGATCACGTGGTGTGCGACCTCGCGTTGATGCGGCGTGATCGCGATCCGCCCGGAGCCGTACTTCACCGATCGCTTCGTCAGCCGCGTCAGGGTGACCCCCGCGGCGATCACGATGAGGGTGACGAGGGCCTTGATCCCGGCCTCGGGCGTTACCGAGAGGAACCCGAAGGCGTCGACGACGTCGCCCGAGACCCGCCAGACGGCGATCAGAAAGACGGTGATCGCGACCGTCATCGCGGTGATCACGAGCGACTGGACGAGCTCGACGGTATCGGCGCCGTACTGCCGTTTCATCCGCCGGCCGCCGTAGTACAGGGCGGCGACGACGGCGGCGAAAAGAACCGCCGCCCCGGCCGTTGCGACGTACCTGACGGACGGGGAATCGAAGGTCAACTGCGCCCAGCGGACGAACCACCGGACCCGGGTCAGGGACGCGAGTGCGAACATGGCGTTCGATCACCCGGGCCCCGGCGGAGCCGGGGACGAGGGCGGCGAGACGCGTGCGAACACGCACGCGGACCCGGGACGCCGACGCCGCCTCATTCGGTCCCGACCTCCGCTGTGAGGCGGGCGAGACGCGCGAACGCGTCCGGGGACACGTTCCCCGCCCGCGCACTCATCAGTTCTTCGCCGGCCGCCTCGACGACGGCGCCGGGGCGATCGATGCCCGAGATGTGCGTCGTGTTCCGGATCGCGTTCCGCAGGGTCTTCCGCCGCTGGGTGAACACCGCCCGGACGATCGACATGAACAGCTCGTCGTCCGGCACCTCGTAGGCCGGCTCTCTTGGGGTCGCGCGCACGACCGCGCTCTCGACGGCCGGCGGGGGCGAAAACGCCTCTCTCGGCACCGGTTCGACGATCTCGACGTCGGCGTAGTGGCCTGCGGTCACCGAGAGGCGGCCGTACTGGTCACTCTTGGGGGCGGCCGCCATCCGGGCTGCGAACTCCGCCTGAAACATCAACACGAGCGGCCGCCCGGCGGGCAACAGCCGGAAAGCGATCTGCGAGGAGACGCCGTACGGCAGGTTCGAGACGGACGCGTCGAACGCCGGCAGCCCGACCTCGAGGGCGTCGCCCTCGATCACCGTCAGGTCGCCCGCCGCGACGGCCGCCGAGAACTCCTCCCGTAGAAACGCCGCGAGTTCCGGATCCCGCTCGACGACCGTGACACTCTCGGCGGCCTCGAGCAGTCGGTCCGTCAGCGCACCGGTGCCGCCGCCGATCTCCAAGACGTGTTCGACGTCGGCTTCGGCGGGGAGGTACCCGGGCAGCCGATCGAGCACCCGGTCGTCGACGAGGAAGTGCTGATCGCGCTCGGGGTCGCCGCGGGCGTCGGCGCGGGCGAGGAGCGCGTCGGGGTCGCGCATACGCGTACTGTAGGAACGGCGTCGTATATCGTTCGCGCTTTCGGCCGGGCTTCGGCCGGCTTTTCGGGATGTCCCACGCCGACAGACCCGACGCGACCTCGGGCGCGTCGAACTGTACTCCGCCGAGACGGGCGGCAGCGGGGCGGGTCAGTCCTCGTCGCGACGGGCGAAGATCCGGTACTTGAGGTCCTCCTTGCGGAGCTCCTCGGTGATCCGCTCGACGAGGATCTCACGCGGGTTGTGGAGCCCCGATACCCGCGCTTCGATGTCCTCGAAGCTCTCGAAGGGCTCGCGCTTTCTGGCGTCGAGCACGTTGTTCCTGAGCTTCTTTCCGATCCCCGGCAGCAGGTTCAGGACGTGCAGCCGCGTCGTGATCGGCTGGGCCTCGGTGTAGAAATCGACGAATCTGCTCTCGTCGGCGTCGATTATCGCCTCGATCGCGTACTCGAGTTCGGACTCGGCCGTACTCGAGAGGTCCTCGTACCGGACGTCACGGAGCGTTTTGACGCTCTCGCCGGGCGGCTCGATCTCGATCCGGTCGCCGATGTTGATCCCGGCGTCGTCGGTCAGTGCCGCCTCGACGAGCCGGAAGTCCGTCTCCCCGAGCGCGAACGCGACCGGCGAGCGCTCGTACTGCGGCCGGTCGTCGTTCGGGCTCCCCCGCGGGAGAAAATCGAGCACAACCGCCGTTCGCGGCGCGTCGTCGGTTCCGTCGTCGCTCATACCGGCGTGTACGCGCAGACGCTACTTAAAGTAGGGGCCGCGGGCCGCCCTCAGGCGTACTTCGCGACGACGTCGAGCACGTCGTCGAGCTCGTCGCCCGAGAGGGTGTAGCGGCCCTGTGCGAACAGCGTCCGGAGCTCGTCTCTGTCCTCGGGGAGGACGTCGGCGATCTTGTAGGCGGTCGGTTCGTCGACCTTCTCGAGTTCGAGCAGGCTCTCGACCAGCTCGCGGGACTCCGCCGCCTCGAGGGTCGAAAAGCGGTTCGCGTGCTCGATGGCTCTGGCCAGCTCGTAGCGCATCTCGCGGTCCTCGTCGAGGGCGCGCTCGGCCTCGATGTCGGCGAGGAGCTCCTTCGCCTCCGGCGTGGTGACGTACTCCTCGCCGAGCACCTCCTTGAATATCGTCATGCCTGCTGGCGGAGGTGTGCGGGCGCGGCGATCAGCGTCTTGCTGACGCTTCCGTCCTCGATTTCGACTTTGAACGCGCGGCCCTGCTTGCCGACGACCGTGCCGGTCCGGCCGTTGAACCGCGGGTGGAACTGGCCCTTCGGGACAGAGGGGTCGATCCTGAGGTGGACCTTCTGTCCGTCGTCGAACTGCTGGACGGATCGTCTCGGCGGCGACGTGCCGCTGTCTCTGGCGTCGTTTTTCAGCTTGTTGCGGGTTCCCTCCCGCGGTCCGTTCGAGCTAGGCATTGTTATAACCGAGTATAGGGGTCCGACACATAAAACGTGCGTTCCGGCGGCGCCGGACCCGACGGCGAACGCCCGGTTATATCCGGCCGACCTCGTCGACGGAGACGCTCTCGACGCCGTCAACGTCGGCGAAGGCGTCCTCGACGGCGTCGGTGCCGCCCGCCTCGTCGGGGATGAGAACCGTCGGATACAGCGCGATCAGACCGAAGGCGACGTCCTCGCGGTCGACGCGGCTGATCTTCGCGCCCTCCGGGAGCGTGTTCTCGAGGCGCTCTTGGAGGTCGTCCAGATCGATCTCGGGGCTCTGCGGCATGACCTTCATCTTCGCTGCGACTTTCCCCATCTATGGACCCATGAACCCACAATCGGGGCACTCGTAGAGGTTGCTCTGTTTGCGACACTTCGAACAGCGGTAGATCAAGGCGCCGCACTCCGGGCAGTCGAACTTCGCGGCGGACGTCCCGGAGATGTTGATCCCACAGGAGATGCACGTGTGCTCCCTGCGTTCGTCTGACTGGCTACTCATACGAGACGGTGGGTCGGCGCGACATTTAACGCTTGTCAACCGCCCTGCGATCCGGACCGGGCGGCGAGTGCGGCCGGCTCAAGAGCCCCCGACGCGGACGAGTTGCTTGCCGACGTTCGCCCCCTCGAACAGCCCGAGAAACGCTTCCGGCGCGCGTTCGAAGCCCTCGACGACGGTCTCTCTGTACGCGACGTCGCCGCGGTCGACCCACGCCGAGAGCCGATCGAGCGCCTCGTCCCACCGGCCCTCGTAGTCCCTGACGAGAAAGCCCTCGACGCGGGCGCGACTCTGAATGAGCCGCATCAGCTTCCGGGGACCGGTCGGCGTCTCCGTCGCGTTGTACGTCGAGATCTGCCCGCAGACGGCGACGGTCGCCCGGACGTTCAGAAGCGACCAGACCGCGTCCGTTATCGGGCCGCCGACGTTGTCGAAGTACGCGTCGACGCCGTCGGGACAGTGATCCCCGAGCGCCGAGGGCACGTCCTCGGTCTCGTAGTTGACGGCGGCGTCGAAGCCGATCGACTCGAGCCAGGCCGTCTTCTCGTCCGTGCCGGCGATCCCGACGACCCGACAGCCCGAAAGGGCCGCGATCTGGCCCGCGACGCTCCCGACCGCGCCCGCGGCCCCGCTCACGACGACCGTGTCGCCGGCCGTCGGCTCGACGACGTCCGTCATCCCGAAGTACGCCGTCACGCCGGGCATCCCGAGCACGCCGACGGCGGTCGAGACCGGCCCCCGGTCGGGGTCGACACGCCGGAGGTCCGCCCCGTCGGCGACGGCGTACTCCGCCCACAGCAGGTCGCCGACGACGCTGTCGCCCGCCTCGAACGACGGATGGTTCGACTCGACGACCGAGCCGACGACGGCGGCCCGCATCGGGTCGCCGACGTCCCACGGTTCGGCGTACGATTCGGCGTCGCGCATCCGACCGCGCATGTAGGGGTCGACCGAGAGGTACTCGGTCTCGACGAGGACCTCCCTCGGACCGGGCGTCGGCACGTCGGCCTCGATCGACTCGAAGTCGTCCACCGTCGGTTCGCCGGTCGGTCGGCTCGACAACAGCCACTGACGGTTCGTCGCCATGCACACGCGCCACGCCGGCGGAACAAAGCTTCGTCGGACCGACGAGGCCTTGCCGTTTCGGGCCGAACCCGGCGCATGGACGCCGATCGCCGCACCGACCCCGTCCGCTCGACGGTCCGAGCCCTGCGGGCGGAGGCGACCGCGACCGACGAGCGCCGCCTCGTCGTCCTCAGCGGCGATCGGGCCGCCGGTGTCGACGCCGCGCGGGCGGCACTCGATGCGGTGGACCCAGCGGGCCCGGTCGTCTCGGTCTCCGAAGACCGGATCGTCGGCGAGCGCATCGATCCCTCCGGGACCGCGGCGCTGCTCGGAACGACTCACGAGTGCGTCGTCTTCGACGGTCACGCCGCGCCGATCCCGAACGCACTCGGGCGAGCCGTCGGGACGGTCGGGGGCGGCGGTCTCTGCGTGCTGCTCGCGCCGCCGCTTTCGGAGTGGCCCGAGGCCGACGGCCCCCTCGAACGGCTGTTGGCCGCCCCGCCCTTTTCGGCCGACTCCGTCGGGACCCGGTTCAAGCGGCGGTTGGTGCGGACGCTTCGCTCTCACACCGGGATCGCTATCATCGACGTCGACGCGGGCCGGATCGTAGCCGACGGCACGACGGACCCCGCTCCCCGGCGACGCGCCGATACCTGGACGCGCCCCGAAACGGCGGCGTTTCCGGCCGCGGTGTATGCGGCCTGCCGGACGGCCGACCAGCGGGACGCGGTCCGGGCCTGCGAGACGCTCGCAGACTCCGGGCGCGCCGTCGTGTTGCGGTCCGATCGCGGTCGCGGGAAATCGAGCGCCGGCGGGCTCGCGGCCGCGGCGCTTGCGGCGGGGGGTGCGGATGTCCTCGTCACGGCTCCGGCCTTCCGGAACGCGGCGGAGGTGTTCTCGCGGGCGAGCGAGACGCTCGAGACGCTCGGGGCGCTGTCCGAAACGCGAAAAGAAGCGCGCGGGTCCGCCCTGCGGACGGACGCCGGCGGGGCGGTGCGGTTCCAAACGCCACAACGGGCGATCGAGGACGGGGCCGATATTCTCCTCGTCGACGAGGCGGCGACGCTGCCGGTCCGGCGGCTCGAAGCGCTGCTCTCGGTCGCCCCGGCGGCGTGTTTCATGACGACGGTCCGGGGGTACGAGGGGACCGGACGGGGCTTCGACGTGCGGTTCCGGGACCGCCTCGAGACCGCCCGGACGGTCACGACGGTGACGCTGTCGGAGCCGATCCGGCACGCGCCCGCCGACCCGATCGAAGTGTGGCTGTTTCACGCGCTGTTGCTCGGGGCGACGCCCGCGGCGCCGCCGCTCGTCGACGGCGTCTCGCCGGCCGAAACGGTCTACGAGCGGCTCGATCGTGAGGAGCTCGCGGCGAACGAGCCGAAACTCGCCGAGGCGTTCGGGCTGCTCGTCGCCGCCCACTACCGGACGGAACCGAACGACCTCGCGAGGCTCCTCGACGCGCCGAACGTCGCGGTCCGGGCGCTCACAGTCGGGGGCCACGTCGCGTCGGTCGCCCTCCTCGGCCGCGAGGGCGGTCTCGACGAACGGACGCGGCGCGTCGCCTACGAGGGCGACCGCATCGAGGGCAACCTCGTTCCGGACCTGCTGACGAGCCAGCTCAGAGACCCCGAGGCGGCCGCCCCGACCGGGCTCCGCGTGATGCGCATCGCAACCCACCGCGCGGCCCGCTCGTCGGGGCTCGGATCGAGGCTCCTCGCCGAGATCAGAGACGAGTTCCGCCCCGGCGGGGACGGACGGCCGGGGCGGCTCGGAACGGTCGATTACCTCGCGACGAGCTACGGTGTGACGCCGCCGCTGTGTCGCTTCTGGCGGGAAAACGGCTACCGGAGCGTCCACCTCTCGGCGACGCGAAACGAGGCGAGCGGCGAGCACTCCGTCGTCATGCTCGATCCGCTGTCGCCGGCCGGCCGCGACCTCGCCGACAGGCACAGCGAGTGGTTCCGACGGCGGCTTCCGGGCGCTCTCGGCGGGCCGCTGTCGGCGGTCGACCCGGACGTCGTCCGCGCCGTGATCGGGGCGACGGCGGGCTCGGTGACCGTTTCGCTGTCCGATTTCGAGTGGCGGCTGGTCGCAAGCGCCGTCGACGGACCGGGGCAGTACGGGACCGCCCCGGCCGCCTTCCGGCGGCTCGCGTTCGCGACGCTTCTCGACGGGTGGGCAGACGACGAGACGGAACGGCTCCTGACGACGAAAGTTCTGCAGGGCCGGGCGTGGGACGAGACCGCCAACGCGCTCGGGTTTCCCTCAGAGCGGGCCTGTATGCGGGCTCTCGGCGACGTGTTCGGCCCGATCGTCGAGACGTACGGCGCGGCGGTCGCACGCGAGGAACTCGAGCGGTACCGCGACCCGACGTAGGGCCGGCGGCGACGCGGAACGTTGTGTGTCGCCGGACGACGCGAAAAAACGGGACGGGGCGTTCGGCTACTCGTACAGCCAGGTCTCGTCGATCCGGTCGTACTCCTGGAGCTCCTCGGCGTCGAAAAAGAGGCCGATCTCCCGCTCGGCCGAGCCCTCCTCGGTGTCGGAGCCGTGGATCACGTTCCGGCCGAGATCCAAGCCGAAATCGCCCCGGATCGTCCCGGGGGCGGACTCGGCCGGGTCGGTTTCGCCCATCATCCGACGGACCTGTGCGATCGCGTCGTTGCCCTCCCAGACCATAGCGAAGACCGGTCCGGAGGTGATGAACGACGAGAGGTCGTCGAAGAAGGGCTTGTCGACGTGTTCGGCGTAGTGCTCGCGAGCGAGGTCGTCGTCGATCCGCATGAACTTCCCCGCGACGAGTTTCAGCCCGCGCTCCTCGAAGCGCGAGACGATCTCGCCGACGAGCCCGCGCTGGACGCCGTCGGGCTTGACCATGACGAACGTGCGCTCGGCGTCCGCCATTCAGGCCTCGACCTCCTCGCCGTCCTCGCCGTCCTCGCCTTCGTCCTGGGTCTCGTTTTCGCCTTCGGTTTCGCTCTCTGCTTCGTCCCCGTCGCCGTCCTCGTCGGGGTCTGTCGCCTCCGGATCGGACTCGGCGTCTTCGACGCTCTCGGTCTTGCCCTCGTCCTCCTCGTAGCCGATCCACTCGAGGTCTCGCGCCTCCCGACCCATGAAGTAGTTCTTCTCGCACTTCGCGTCGGCGAACCAGAGCACGGTGCCGTCGGTCTTGACGTACATCGTCCCGGTCCCCGGCTCGATCTCCTGTCCGCTGTAGTCGCAGGTGCGTTTCTGAACCATTATTGGCCTCCGATGGAGTCCGCCTCGCGAGCCGTCTCGCGGAGCTGTAACACGTCGCCGACGCGGACCGGACCGAGGACGTTCCGGGCGATGATCCGCCCTTGGTTTTCGCCCTCCTTGATCCGGCACTTGACCTGCATGGCCTCGCCGTGCATGCCGGTCTTGCCGACGACTTCGATCACTTCGGCGGGCGTCGCGCCGCCCCCGTCGTTTTCAGTGCTCATCCTCTCTCACCTACCGGAGTTCCTCGACCTTCTCGGCGATGTCCTCGACCGCATCGCTCGCGTCGCCCGGGTCGACGATCGCCGCGGCGGCGCTGCCGACCTGCAACCCGGCGGCGTGGCCGATGTCGTCCTGCGTGCCGACGAAGACGTAGGCCGTCTCCTTTTCGGCCGCGATCTCCGGGAGGTGCATGACGACCTCCTCGGGGCTGACGTCTTCGGCGATGAAGACGAGTTCGGCGTTGCCGCGCTCGACGGCTTTGGTCGTCTCGTTCGTTCCCTTCTTTACCGATCCTGTGTCCCGGGCGACCTCGAGGGCCTCGATGGCGTCGTCCTCGAGGTCGGCCGGCACGTCGAAATCTACGTATACTGACATTTGACTTGGCTCCTCCCACGCGCGGGCTCGCGCTCCCCCGCCGTCGAATCCGGGCGCTCGAACGCCCCGGGTTCTCGCACTCCGAGAGTGCGTCTGGGTCCTGTCCGGCTAGGAGCATCACAACCCCGCGTAGGCTGTACCCCACCGTACTGCACCACCGCATAAAAGCGCTTATGAACTGCGTCGGCCGTGACACGCCGCGGCACGGTCCGGCGCCACCCGACCGTGACACGGAAGCGGGCTCCAAACGGCGGGGAAAACGACGGGTCGGTGGCACTACGGGTGGTCGTGGGGGTACGCGGGCGTGGTGCGCGATCGCTTCTCATAGCGGATACAGCGCGGAAACCCACCCGTTCACGGGTGGGAGGAAGCGCGTAAGCTCCGTGCATCCAATCACCAGCCACGACAAGGCCGACTCCCCAGTACTGTTGAATTACCAAGTATACATATGATATATGGAGAAGCGGCGCACTGTCCCAGTGAAACTCGCCGTGGAAAGCGACGACGCCGCACTCCTCGAAGACACCGTAGACGAGTTTCTGTGGGCCGCGGACTACGTCACACACCACGCCTTTGAGGGCGAATACGTTACCACGAGCAAGACCACGCTCCACGACGGCACCTACGAGGACGTGCGCGACGAGACGGCATTGCACAGCAACCACGTCCAAGCCGCCCGAAACAAAGCCGCCGAAGCCTGCAAGAGCGTGGTCGAAAAGTGGAAGCAGGGCAAGAAGGCGTCGATGCCGCACTTCACCAGTCCCCATCTCGTCTACGACCACCGTACCGCCACCTTCCACGACGAGTACGTGTCGCTGGCAACAGTTGACGGGCGCATTGAAACCGACTACGTGCTACCCGACAGCGAACGAGACACGCCCCACGCAGACTACTTCTTCTCGGATGAATACGAGACGACTGGGGCAGAACTGCATTACAGCAACGGCAACTGGATGCTTCACATCCACTGCAAACTGGATGTGGAGTCCGACACGTCGAAACAAGATGCCACCGAGAACGGAACGGTTCTCGGGGTTGACCTCGGCGTGAACAATCTGGCCGTTGCTAGCACTGGTACGTTCTGGACTGGCGACGAGTTCGACCACTGGCGGCGCGAATACGAAAACCGGCGTGGTGACTTGCAGGAACACGGTACGCGGTGGGCGCATGAGAACATCCAATCGGTCGGTCGGAAAGAGGAAGGCCGGTTCAAGATAACGCTTCACCGTATCTCGAACGAGTTAGTGGCTGAAGCTCTTGACCACGGGTGTTCGGTGATAGCGTTCGAGGACTTGACCGATATTCGGGAACGCACTGGTGCGTCGTGGGGGCACAAGTGGGCGTTCAACCGCCTGTACGAGTACGTCGAATACAAGGCCGCCGAGTACGGTATCACGGTTGAGCAGGTAGACCCTGAGAACACGTCACGGCGTTGCTCTGAGTGCGGGTTCACGCACCCGGACAACCGTGAGAGCGAATCCTTCGAGTGCTTGAAGTGTGGCTACGAGAACCACGCTGACTACAACGCCGCGAAGAATATTGGTTTGCGGTATCTCCGCCGGAACCAGACTGGCTCTGGTGGAGGCGCACCCGTAGGCGTGTGCTTAAACAGCGGGATGGTGAACGCGAATGGAGAGTATGAACCTCCTGCCGAAGATTCGGCCAGAGCGGGAGTCCACGCTGAAAGCCCACGGCTTTAGCCGTGGGGTAGCTTACGCTGTCGCGTCCGTGCGCCCCGGGGCTAATGAGTGAAAACATTATTTTTCAAAATACGATATAATCTTATTCGAGTGGAAAGCTTTAAGAGCGTTCGAGCCCTACGTTAGTGTACATGAGCACCCAAGAGACAGTCCGCCGTCAGGCCGGAAGCGTCGAAGAGACCGCCCTCGGGATCGAACCCGAGAAGGCCGAACAGCTGGTCGACGCGCTGAACACCGACCTCGCCGCGGCGTACGTCCTGTACCACCAGATCAAAAAGCACCACTGGAACGTCGAGGGCGCGGAGTTCCTCGGAGTCCACGAGTACCTCGGCGAGGTCGCCGAAGACCTCGAGGAGGGCGCCGACGAACTGGCGGAGCGCGCCCAGGCAATCGGCGGCGTCCCGCTGTCCGGCGGTGCTACCTACGAGGCGCACGCGCCCATCGAACCGGAAGGCGAGGACGTATACGGGATCCGAACGTCCCTCGAGAACGACCTCGAGGCGTTCGGCGTCATCATCGAGTCGATGCGCGACCACATCGAGCTCGCGGACACCCTCGGCGACTACGCCACCGAGGAGATCCTCCGGGACAACCTCGAAACGGTCGAAGAGCACGCACACCACCTCGAGCACTACCTCGAGGACGACTCGCTGGTCGTCGAATCGGCCGTCAACTAGAAGCGTCGTCAGAGGGCGATAGACGCCGCGTACCGTCTTTTACCGCTGGACGTCGACGGTCAGATCGGTCGAGATCCACCCGTCGTTGTTGCCCGGTTCGGTGAACACCGTCCGCTCCGGTGACGTCGCGTGCGCTCGAAGCCCGACCGGGGGTTCGTTCTCTCCCTCCCGCGTCGCCTCGTCTCGTTCGGTGGAAACTCCCATTGCCCTCCTCTCTGCGTCCGACCGTCTAAAGGGTTTTGGTCGGCCTAAACGATGCCGCGCCCACCCGACGGCACCGAGCGCTCGAATCCGGAGGCGAGCGGCTGCGACGGGGCGTACTGTTTTGCGTATCCGCGCCCCAGACGCCGTATGGACGACCGTGACCACGAGCGGCGTCGTGATCTCGAGGACGCGACGGCTGAGCTCACCGAGACGCTCGAGGACCTCAGAGCGGAGCTCCGAGCGCCCCCCGAGGGCCCGCTCGGCCTCCCGCGCCCGCCGACGCCCTCGGAGCTGCTCCGGTTCACGGAGCAGTACACCATCCCCACGCTCATCGCGCTGTTGGAGGCGAGCATTCGGGCGCTCGAGTTGCTCGCCGCCGCGCTCCGCGTCGCCGACGGCCGGCCGATCGACGCGGTCGCGGGGCGCTCCGGAAAGGACGCGGCGCGGGGCTCTCTCGACGCCGTCGGGCGGGCGGGCCGCGATCGGATCGCCGAGGCCAGCCGGGAGACGCTTGCGCGCCTCGACGACGCGCTGGCCGAGTTGCAGTCCGCCGCCGCGGGCGACCCCGCCGACCCGCAGGTCCAGGAACTGCTCGGCGAGGCTCGCGACCTCCGGGCGGAGGTCGACCGGCGGCTGGAGCGGGCCGTCTCGGAGCCCCCCTCCGAGACCGGTAGCGACCGCCCCGAGGCAGGAAGCGATACCGAGCCCGACGGGACGGACCCGGAGACGAGCGAAGAGCGCGTCGGCATCGACGTCGACGAGGAGTTAGCGTCGATCAAGCGACGCGTCGACGACGGACACGCGGGCGAAGCCGGGGTGGACGACGAAAACGAAAGCGAAGACGGAGGCGTATCGAACCGCCAGGGCGATCAAAGCGACGGCGCCTGAGCCGTCCGCCTACTCGATCGGCTCGAACCGGTAGCCGTCCCACGATTGGCTCTCGGGCTCTCGGATCCCGGCGCCCGGCTCCCGCAGCTCGTCGCACTCGACCGGGCGGACCTCGTCGCCGGTCTCGACGTCGCCGGTCGTGAGCTGACAGAGCGCTCGGACGGCCGTCCCCTCGACGTCGAACTCGACGATCGCCAGGTGGTTCGGCTCGCGGACCCCCGGCGGCGTCGCGTGCGACGTCGTCCACGTCACCACCTCGGCCGTGTACTCGCTCAGATCGACCGTCCCGACGGGCTCGCTCCCATCCGGGCCGATCGGGTGTCCGGGGTACGTGATCGATCCGTCGTCGTAGCGGTAAGCGTCCATCGTCATCGGCGACCCTCCATGATGGCCGTCGTAACGCAGTTCCCGAACCCGCCGACGTTACACGCCACCCCGACGTCGGCGTCGACCTGCCGATCCCCGGCGTCGCCGGTCACCTGCTTGTAGATCTCATAGCCCTGTGCGACCCCCGACGCCCCGAGCGGGTGGCCCTTCGATTTCAGCCCGCCGGAGGTGTTGATCGGCCGCTCGCCGTCGATGGCCGTCGTGCCCCGATCCATCTCCTTCCAGGCCTCCCCCTCGGGGGCGAACCCCAGCGCCTCCATCTGGAGGAACTCGAGGATCGTGAACATGTCGTGGAGCTCGGCGACATCGACGTCTTCGGGGCCGATGCCGGCCATCTCGTAGGCCTGCCGACCGGACTCGACGACGCCGCCCATCGTGGTCGGGTCGGTCCGCTCGTGGACGACGTGGGTGTCCGTCGCGCCCGCGACCCCGGAGACGACGGCGTACTCGTCGGTGTACTCCGAGGCGACCTCCTCGGGGCAGAACAACAGCGCCGCCGAGCCGTCGGTGATCGGGCAGAAGTCGTACAGGCGGAGCGGGTCGGCGACCATCGGCGCCTCCATCGCCGTCTCGACGTCGATCTCCTTTCGGAACTGCGCGTGGGGGTTGTCGACGCCGTTGGCGTGGTTCTTGACGGCGACCTTCGCGAGGCTCTCGCGGGGCGCGCCGTACTCCTCTAAGTACAGCCTGGCGGCGAGGCCCGCGAACGACGGCAGCGTCACCCCCTGTTTGTACTCGACGGGGTGGGTCAGCGAGGCGATGACGTCGGTCGCCTCGCCGGTCGTGCGGTGTGTCATCTTCTCGCCGCCGACGAGGAGGGTCATCTCGGAGGCCCCGCTGGCGACCGACTGCCAGGCCGCGTAGATCCCGGCCCCGCCCGAGGAGGAGGTCTGATCGACGCGTTGGGTGTACGCCGGCATCGCCGACAGATCGTGTGCGAGCGCGTTCGGGACGCCGGTCTGACCCTCGAACTCGCCGCTGGCCATGTTCGAGACGTAGAGGTGATCGATCCGGTCGGACTCGACGCCGGCGTCGTCGAGACAGGCCATCCCGGCCTCGGCGAGCAACCCGAGGATCCACTCCTCGCGCTCGCCGAACTGGGTCATCGACGCGCCGATTACTGCCACATCTGACATAGCGGCCACATCAGACCCGACCGGCCTAAACGTTCCGCCCTGTCGCTTGCGGCCGCCGCGGCGAACGGAAGGGTTTTTGGTTTGCCTAAACAATGGACGGGCAATGAACGACACTCCGTCCGCCGACGACCGCGGAGGCGATCGCGATGTCGAGTGAGCTCCGAGCGCCGCGATCGGCCGAGGAGACCTCCGAGGCGGCCGAGCGGCCCGAGGCGTCCGATCGCGAGCGCTCGCGCCCGGAGGCGGTCCTCGAACTCGACGGGATCCGGAAGTCCTACGACGGAACGCCCGTGATCGGCGGCCTCTCGTTGACCGTGCGCGACGGCGAACTGCTGACGCTTCTCGGCCCCTCGGGGTGCGGCAAGACGACGACGCTGCGTCTCATCGCCGGGCTCGAACGCCCCGACGAGGGCACCGTGCGACTCGGTGGGCAGGCCGTTACCGGCGACGGGTTCGTGCCCGCAGAACAGCGCGATGTCGGCGTCGTCTTCCAGGAGTTCGCGCTGTTTCCGCACCTCTCGGCGCGCGAGAACATCGCCTTCGGGATCGACGAGTGGCCCGACGCCGAGCGCCGAGAACGGGTCGAGGAGCTGCTCGAACTCGTCGGCCTCGCGGACCACGGCGACAAGGCGCCGGACGAGCTCTCGGGCGGCCAACAGCAGCGCGTCGCCCTGGCGCGGTCTCTGGCCCCCGAACCGCGGCTGTTGTTGCTCGACGAGCCGTTCTCGAACCTGGACGTCGACCTCCGCGTGGAGATGCGCGAGGAGGTCCGGGAGATACTGAAAGAGACCGGCGTCACCGCCGTCTCTGTGACCCACGACCAGGAGGAGGCGATGTCGATCTCCGACCGCGTCGCGGTGATGAACGACGGCACCATCGAGCAGATCAACACGCCCGAGGAGGTCTTTCAGCGGCCGGAATCGAAGTTCGTCGCCGGCTTCCTGGGCCACGCCTCCTTCGTCGCCGGCGAGGTCAGAGACGACTGCGTCGAGACCGACATCGGGTGCGTGCCCCTCGATCGGATCCACGGTCTCACCGACGCCTACACCGGGAGCGAGGTCGATCTCATGGTCCGCCCGGACGACGTCGAGGCCCGCCCCGCCGGCGGCGAGGCGGCCAACGGCGAGGTCGTCCACCGGCGGTACCTCGGCCCGACGGTGCTGTACCGCGTCGAGACCGACTCCGGGGACGTCGTCGGCTGCACGCACAACCACGCCGATAAGGTGTCCCTCGACGACCCCGTCTTTGCGACCATCGTCGCCGAGCACGACCTCGCGTGGTTCCCGCGGGACGGACGAACGGCGGGGCGGGACGCGACCGAACGCGAGCGGTGAGTTTTTTTATCCCCCGGCGCTTGCCGGTCACCGCCCCTGAGAGAGCCGCGCGGCGGTGTCGGAGGGCAGCCCCTCGGCTTCGATCCGCTCGCACACTCGCTCAACGTCGTAGGCGGTCCGACGGAGCGACACCGCGCCCGTTTCGGTGTTTAATACGGCGTAGGCGGCCCGCGGATCGCCGTCGCGGGGCTGACCGACGCTGCCGGGGTTGAGCACCGTCCGGCCGTCGACCCGCTGTTCGTGTTGGACGTGGGTGTGCCCGAGCACGAGCCCGTCGTACCCCTCAAGATACGGCTCGAGATCGGGGAACGACTCGGGGTACACGTAGGCGTCGCGCCGGCCGGGGTCCGGGTGGCTGTGAACCATCCGGTAGGCGCCCCCGGCGATGTCCGTCCGCTCGGGGCGGGTTCGGAGCCACTCGCGTTGTTCCTCCGAGAGCTCCGCGACCGCGTGTTCGAGTCCGGCGTGTGCCATCTCGTTGTGCGCGTACTGCCGGGTGTCGTCGAGGGTCCGGTCGTGGTTGCCCTGAACCGTCACCGCCGCGACCGACCGGATCCGCTCGACGCAGGCGGCCGGCCACGGGTTGTAGCCAACGACGTCGCCCGCACAGACGACCCGATCGACCGGTGGCAGATCCTCGAGGACGGCCTCGAGCGCCGGAAGGTTCGCGTGGACGTCCGAGACGATGCCGATCTTCATACGCCTCTTTGTCGGGCGATACACGTCAGTCTGTGGCCGTCCGATCGGCGGCGAAACGCCCGTCTCTTCGCCCCGCTGGAAATGTATTTTTTCCATCATGAATATCGGGGCTCGGAGCGCCGGCCGGATTACGCGGCGCGTAACCGACCGAGCATTTTTGTTTCTGCAGCCCTTTTCACACGTATTCACATGTCTATTGACCATCCACAAGAAGCATCGTCTGCGCCGGTGAAGGTACTTCATATCGATGACAATTCCGGCTTTCTGGACCTCACGAAAGCGTTCCTCGAGTCGGAGGTTCCCGCCACCGACATCGACACGGCGACCGGGCCGGAGGCCGGACTGGAGGCGCTCGAGGAGAACACCTACCACTGCGTCGTCTCGGACTACGACATGCCGGGACACAACGGCCTCGAGTTACTCAAGCGCGTCCGCGAGGAGTACCCCGACCTCCCGTTTATTCTGTACACCGGCAAGGGCAGCGAGGAGATCGCCGCCGAAGCGATCAACGCCGGCGTCACCGGCTACTTCCAGAAGGGCGGCCCCGACCAGCACCGCCGGCTCGCGAACCGCATCGAACACGCCGCGACCGAACACCGCGCGCGGATCGAGTCCGAGCGGTACTCGACGGTGCTTCGCGCGCTCGGGTACCCGATCTACGTCGTCAACGAGAACGCCGAGTTCGAGTACGTCAACGGCGCCTTTTTGGAGCTGACCGGGTACGAACGCGAGGAGGTGATCGGCAGCGGCCCGGGGCTCATAAAGTCCGAGTCGGGCACCGAGCGGGCAGACGAGATGCTCGCGGGGATCGTCTCGGAGACAGGACCGAACACCCAGCAGTTCCGCGTCGACATACGGACGAAAGACGGCGAGATCGTCCCGTGTCACGACCACATGGCCGCGCTGCCGTTCGGCGAGGAGTTCCGGGGCTCAGTCGGTATCCTCCGGGACATCTCTGCCCAGAAACAGACGCGCGAGGAGCTCATCCGACAGAACGAGCGACTCGAGGAGTTCGTCTCGATCGTCTCGCACGACCTGCGCGCGCCGATCAACAACGCGAAGACGGCGGCGTCGCTCGCCGAGTCCACCGGCGACGCGGCGCACTTCGAGCAGCTCGCGGCCGAACACGACCGGATGGAGGAGATGATCGACGAGCTCCTGACGCTCGCGAGGGAGGGCGAGACGGTCGCCGAGACCGAACCGGTGCGGCTCGCGCCCCTCGTCGAGGACTGCTGGGAGCCGTTCTGTTGTGCCGAGGACGCGATCAGACTGGCGCTCGACGAGGACGTCACCGTCGAGGCCGAGCGGTCTCGGCTCCGGCGGCTCGTCGAGAACCTGCTGCGCAACAGCGTCGAACACGGCGCCTCGCCGGTGACTGTGACCGTTGGGGAACTCGACGACGGCGGGTTCTACGTGAGCGACGACGGCCCCGGAATCGCCCCCGAGGACCGCGACGACGTCTTCGAGCCGGGCGTCACGTCCGAGGAGGACGGCACCGGGTTCGGCCTCACCATCGTAAAGCGGATCGCCGACGCCCACGGGTGGGACGTGACCGTCTCCGAGAGCGACGACGGCGGCGTACGCTTCGGGTTCGTCACCGCGGAGGACCCGTTTGCCGCCCCCGAAAGAGCGGTGTCGACGGAGCGCGCCTGAGTGGCCGCGGCGGAGCCGGCCGCCTCATTGGAAACGCCTATATATCGAGCCTGAGCCTTACGCGTAGGGATCGATGCAACTGAGTTACCTCCAGTTTCACGCGGTCTTTCTGCTTCCGGCTCTCGCTTTGCTGCTGTACATCGCCCCCCACTACGGGTCGGTCCGGCGGCGTCGAAGCGCCGTTGGGATCACCATCCTGGTCACGATCGCCTTCGCCTACACGACGCCGTGGGGGAGCTACATGATCCAACGCGGCGCGTGGTGGTACGGGGAGGGCGCGGTGTCGTACCGCAGGCTCTCGGTGCCGCTCGGCGAGTACCTCTTTTTCGTCTTCAAGACGGTGCTCGTCGGGCTGTATCTCCACGTCAGGGGCTTCGATCCGACATACCGCGACGGCGACTTCAGCAGGATCCCCCGAATCGCGGGAGCGGCGGTCGGCGTCGGGATGCTCGCCGCGGGGCTCTATCTCGTGACCCTGGGCGATCGGTTTCTGTACCTCGGGAGCCTCATCGCGTGGGTCGGCCCGGTCGTTGCGATCCAGTGGTCGGTCGGCGGGGGGTATCTGATCCGGACGCCGCGGGTCTGGATCGAAGCGACGCTCGTGCCGTCGGCGTACCTCTGGGTGGCCGACCGCCTCGCCATCGGGATGGGGACGTGGGTCATCTCCGAGCGCTACACGACCGGCATCGCGGTGTTCGGGCTGCCGATCGAGGAGATGCTGTTTTTCGCCTCGGCGGCGACGATGACCGTCACGGGGCTGGTCCTCTTTGAGTGGGCGCTCGATTACAACGATCAAACGCGGGCCCTCGAACGGTACATGCCCGCCTCGATCATGCGCGGACTCGGGGCGAAAGAGCCCGACGGCGGCTGAGGACCGCCTGTTTTCCACCGGTCGCCGCTACTCTGTGGCCGTCGGTGCCAACACGATCAAAGCAGCGCTGGCCTCGGACGCGACCGGGGCGATCTCTTGGTCGCCCCTGAAACGCGCGACGTCGCCCGCCGTCAACTCGAAGCGTTCCCCGCCGAGGCTTCTGCGCTCGTGTGAACACATACGGAGGATACTTCTGGAGCCCACCGGTGAGCGTTCTCCCGAACGTGTTCCGGGTGTTCGACGCTTCGCGGAACGGCCGGGCGTGTCTCATACGCCTCGGACGCGTGGCTGGATCTGGTCCGGCATTTTATATCGTAACATACGGTTTATGCAATCGAGACACAACGGGAACGATCGAGCCCGAACCGAGTACGGTAACGCCTGGCAGGGACGTCCGGTCGGTTCAACCGTGGGGTGTCCTTCGATGCGGCGGTCAAGCGCCTCGGCGCACGAACAGTCAAGCCTCTGTGGGCGTCGGAACTGTGTTCGGGGATCCGTAAGGCGCGACGCGCTCGTTACTATCAGCCGGTGACGGCCACGGCCCCTGTCTCTGGAATCTCGTAGAGTCCGAGCGTAGCGCCGGGCGGCTGCTGCAACGGGCGTTCGAACTGTCCGTTAGGACGGCTTCGAGCGATACGGTACGACAGTAGTACGATCGGAGATCGGACGGCCCGGATGGCTCAGCTAACAGCGCGCTCGTGCGGTTGATGTCCCCTGCGGCTCCGCTCGCGGGGTTTTTTCTCCGGAGTAGATATTCTGCGAGAGAGTGCACGTTCATTTACCGATAGTGAAAAGTCAGGCCAGTACGATCCCTCGCGATATGACCGGCACGTTCTCTCTGCGCGGTAGAGATCCGTCCCTTGGATAGCCTCCTCAAGACGTGATCCGGAGACCAACGGTGTGCTGGCAACTGGGTTCGCTTCCCAACCGTACTCGCGGGCACTCTCGGGCGACCGGACAGGGCGGGATTGACGCGGCCTGGGGCTACCTCCCGGAGTTGCTACAGGCGTTTGCTGATTCACCCGATCGGCCCCGCGTCGGCTCCTGTGCGTTCATTGGTGATCAGACGGAGATCGCCGGCGAGCCGAGAAACGGTTGGCGCGTCAGGTCTCGTCGTTCCGGCCGGCGCGCCGTAGTGTATACGTATTTCTAATGTACCGACTGTTTTAATACATTAGAAATATGGATAAACATTCTATCACCCGCCGTTCGGTGCTGTAGACTAGCCGATAAGGGCTTTTATCGCGATGTCTGACGTAGATTAATGTGAGTGCCGTCCGAACGCCGCATATGGCGAGTGGTGACCAACGCGTCTCCGTTCAGACGTACGTGCCGGCGGACCAGCGGGAGCGGTGGCGTCGCGAGGCCGAAGAGATGGACATGAGCCAGGCCGAGTACGTCCGATCGATGGTTCAGGCGGGCCGTCGAGGGTTCGAGCTCTCCTCCGAGGACGGCGAACAGACAAACCCCGTCGAACCCGGTTTCGAGGACGAAACTGCAGGGGTCGACGGACTGAAACACCGTGTCCTCGACGTTCTTCGGACGACGGAGTTCGCCGGGTGGGATACGCTCCTGGCGGGCGTGACCGACGACATCGAGGAGCGACTCGAAGGCGCACTCGAGGAACTGCAGGCCGAAGACCGGATCAGATACAGCGGCCGACACGGCGGGTACACGGTGATCGAGGATGAGCACTGAGGCGGGCAGCGACACCGCGGCCTCGGACGATCCGGTCGCGTACTTCCTCGAGGAGATGACATTTCACGGGCGGACCGAACGAACCCGGGACGCCTACGAGCGCGTGTTGCGGTCGTTTAGATCGTTTCTCGAGGATCGCGGCGTCGCCCTCGCGGGGGCCGACCGCCGGACGTGCATGATGTGGGTATACGCCCTCCGGGAGGACCACGCCGACAGCACCGTTGCGTCGTACGCGGCCTACGTCCATCGGTTCTACACCTACATGACCCAGGTCGGCGCGTTCGAGTCGAACCCGATGGCCCTCGTCACCGAGGAGATGGACGAGTCGATCCAGACCGATCCCACGCGGCGGGAGATACCGCTCGGATCGATGCGGGCGTTCGTCCGCGACGTGGAACATCCCCTCCAGCGGGCGCTCGTCTGTACGCTTCTCAAGACGGGGATCCGGGTCGGCGAGTGCTGTAACCTCGATCTCCGGGACGTCTACCTCGACGATCCGGAGGTTCGGGCGGCGTACGAGACGCCGAACCGGGCCGCACTGGACGGTCGGCCGGACTCGGTGTACGTCCCGAGCGAGCCCGCCAGAGGGGCGGAGTACAACGGCGAAACGCGCTCGGCGTCGAACAAGCGGAAGCGATCGACGATCATCCCGATCGACGCGGAGCTGAAACGGGTCCTGAAGCGCTGGCTGGCGATCCGTCCGGACGCGACGTCGGCGGCCGAGCCGTTTTTCGTCTCGACGGACGAGTGGGGGCGCCGCATGACCCCCTCGATGGTCCGTAACATCGTCACCTCGCGCGCGAGCGAACGCGGCTGGTACCGGACGGGCGGAAGCGCCGAGGAGAACGTGACGCCGCACTACTTCAGGCACTTCTTTACGACCCATCTCAGGGACCGCACCGGCGACCGAGGGGTCGTCAAGTACCTCCGGGGGGACGTCGCGAGCGATGTCATCGACACCTACACGCACAACTGGGGTGACCGGGTCCGGGCCGTCTACGAGGAGAACGTGTACCGACTG
>NZ_JAQCNO010000024.1 GCF_028274965.1 Natronomonas sp.
CCAGTACGCCGTCCTCGCAAACCGCATCACAAACGCCGTCGAGAAACACCGCACGCAGGCCGAACTCGCCGATCGGGAGCGCCGTCTCAACCTGTTTTTCGAGCAGTCGCCGCTCGGCGTCGTCGAGTGGGACGCGGATTTCGATCTCGTCCGCATGAACGACGCCGCCGAGGAGATCCTCGGGTACGCCGAATCGGAGCTGATCGGCGAGTCCTGGGAACGGATCGTCCCCGACGCCGAACGGGAGTCGGTCTCGACGGTCGTCGAGGAGCTCCTCGAGAACGATGACGGCTACTACAGCCGCAACGAGAACGTCCGCGAGGACGGCGAGCGGATCGTCTGCGAGTGGCACAACCGCGTCGTGACCGACGACGCCGGTGACGTCGTGGCGGTCTTCTCGCAGTTCCGGGACGTCACCGAACGCGAACGGCGACAGGAACGCCTCGAGGAGACCCTCGCCAGGCTGGAGACGCTCTTCGAGAGCTCCCCGGACATGATCAACGTCCACGACGCCGAGGGGAACATCCTCACGCCGAACCCGCGGCTGTGTGAAGAGACGGGCTACGACGCGGACGAACTCGCCGGGACGAAGATCTGGGAACTCGACGCGTCGATCGATCCCGAGGAGGCGCGCTCGCTTTGGGATCGGATGGACGCCGGCGACAGACACAGCATGTCTGGGCGTTACCGGCGCAGCGACGGCTCGACGTTTCCGGTCGAGGTGCACGTCAGGCGGCTCGATCTCGAGGGGCGGTCGCGCTTCGTCGCCATCAGCCGCGACGTCACCGCGCGCAGGCAGCGCGAACGGGATCGCGCGGCGACGGTGGAGTTCCTCCAGAGCCTCTACGACGTGGCGACCGATCAGGGGTCGACCGCGACGGAGAAGATCAACAGGCTGTTGGAGATCGGCCCGAAGAAGCTCGGATTACCCTACGGCCACCTGACCCGGATCGAGAGGGCCGACGGCGGCGACGACAACGGTGACGGGAACGAGGACGGGACACAGACGATCGTCGAGGCGAGCGGGGACCACGCGCTGTTGCAGCCGGGGGAGTCGTGTCCGCTCTCGCGTTCGTACTGCCGGAGGACGATCGAACGCGGCGGCGTGTTGGAGGTACAGGACGCGCTCGCCGAGGGGTGGGCCGGGGACCCGGCGTACGAGACGTTCGATCTGGCGTGTTACATCGGCACGCCGATCACCGTCGACGGGGAGCTGTACGGGACGGTCTTTTTCGCGTCGGACGCGCCGCACGCGGAGCCGTTCACCGACGCCGAACGGACGTTCGTCCGGCTCATGAGCCAGCTGGTGAGCGACGAACTCGAGCGCGAACGGATGCTCACGGAGCTCAAACGGCAAAACGAGCGCTTAGAGGAGTTCGCAAGCGTCGTGTCCCACGACCTCCAGGGCCCGCTGTCGGTGGCGAGGGGGCGACTGGAGTTGGCCCGCGAGGAGTGCGGTAGCGAACACCTCGAGTCGGTGTCGCAGGCGCACGAACGCATGGACGCCCTGATCGACGACCTCCTGACGCTTGCGCGTCACGGCGAGACCGACAGGGACCTCGAGCCGGTCGATCTGTCGGCGCTCGCCGAGCGCTGTTGGCACAACGTAGCGACCGCCGACGCGACGCTCGTGACCGACACAGAGCGCCGGGTTCGGGCGGACAGAGAGCGCCTCCAGCAGCTCGTCGAGAACCTCACCAGAAACGCCGTCGAGCACGGCGGCGGGGACGTGACGGTCTCTGTCGGCGCCACCGAGGACGGCTTCTACGTCGAGGACGACGGGCCGGGCGTCCCCGAAGCGGAGCGCGGGGACGTCTTCGATGCGGGGTACTCGACCGCGGCGGACGGGACCGGGTTCGGCCTGAATATCGCCGAGCGGGTGTCTGAGGCCCACGGCTGGGAGATCCGGTTGACCAACGGCTCCGACGGCGGCGCGCGCTTCGAGATCACCGGCGTCGAGTTCGTCGCCGGGTGAGCGCGCCGAGCGGACCCAAACGGTTATGTGGCGGCGACGACCCGGTGTGGCATGGCAGGCCCTGACATCGTCGAGCTGACGACCGAAGCCCAACTCCGGGACGCCTACCCGATCATGGACCAGCTCCGGCCGGTCGGCGAGGACCGGTTCGTCGAACTCGTCGGGACGATGTCGGCCGAAAGCGGCTACCGGCTGTTCGCGCTCCGGGTCGACGGCGACGTCCGCGGGCTCGCCGGCGTCGTCGTCGAGACCAACCTCTATCACGGTACCCACGCCTGGGTTCACGACCTCGTCGTCGACGAGCCCCATCGTGGGAGGGGCCACGGCGACGCGCTGCTGTCGTGGGTCGAGTCGTGGGCCGAAAATCGGGGGTGCTCATGCGTCGAGTTAGCCTCGGGGCTGTGGCGCGAGGAGGCCCACGGGTTCTACGAGGACCGCGGGATGGAGCGGTACTGCTACACGTTCAAGACCGACCTCCCGGCCGACAGCCCGTACTGAGATCGCCCCGGTCGGCGCCGAGACGAGGTCGCCGCCGGGTGGGGCCGACGCGCCGCCGGAGGCGGGGCCGTAGCAAGTTTTAATACCGGCGTTCGACACGAGAGACGTGCAGGATGATACCATGAAACGAGCCGGCGTGGACATCGGTGGCACGTTCACCGACGTCATCGTCTTCGACGAGGAGACCGGCGACATCGAGATCGCGAAGACGCCCTCGACCCCGGCAAACCCCGCCGAGGGCGTGATCGACGGGCTCAGAAAGGCCGAAACGGGGATCGAGGCGCTGGATTTCTTCTCGCACGGTTCGACGGTGGGGACGAACGCGCTCATAGAGCGGGAGCTCCCGCGGACCGGGCTCATCACGACCGAGGGGTTCCGGGACGTCCACGAGATCCGCGACGCGACGAAGGACGACCTCTGGGACGCCTACGAGGACGTCGCCGACCCCTACGTCAAGCGCCGCGATCGGCTCGAGGTCACGGAGCGGATCGACGTCGACGGGGCCGTCGTCGAACCGCTCGACGAGGCCGACGTCCGCGAGGCCGCCCGGATATTCGAGGCGCGCGGCATCGACACGATCGCCGTCTCGTTGATCAACGCCTACGTCAACGGCGAGCACGAGACGCGGGTCGCCGAGATCGTCGCCGAGGAACACCCCGAGGCGTTCGTCTGTACCTCCCACGAGATCCTCCCGGAGATGTTCGAGCACGAGCGGACGAGCACGACGGTCATCAACGCGGCGTTGGTCCCCGTCGTCCGGGAGTACCTGACGGACCTCTCGGCGGAGCTGAGCGAGCGGGGCTACGACGGCGACGTGCTCGCGATGCACTCCGGCGGCGGCGTGATGACGACGGAGGCGATCGCCTACTACGCCGCCCGCATCGCCAACTCGGGGCCGACGGCGGGCGCGATCGCCAGCCAGCACATCGCCGAGAGCTGCGGGTTCGAGAACGCGATCGGGTTCGACATGGGCGGAACGAGCGCCGACGTGTCGCTCACGCACGAGGGCGACATCGAGACGACAGAGGAGTGGGCCGTCGAGTACGGCTACCCGATCATGTTCCCCTCGACGGACATCGAGACGATCGGCGCCGGCGGCGGCTCGGTCGCCTGGATCGACGACGGCGGCTCGCTGCGGGTCGGACCGCGCAGCCAGGGGGCCGACCCCGGGCCGGCCTGCTATATGCGCGGCGGCGACGAGCCGACGACGACCGACGCGAACGTCGTGTTGGGGTGGGTCGACCCGGAGGCCTTCCTCGGCGGCGACATGGAGGCGACCGCCGAGCCGTCCCGGGAGGTCATCGAGCGCGACGTCGCCGAGCCGCTGGGGCTCGGTGTCACGGAGGCGGCCTCGGCGATCGAGCGCATCGCCGTTGCGAACATGTGCAACGCGGTTCGGCTCGTCTCGACGAGCAAGGGGTACGACCCCCGCGATTTCGCCCTCGTCGCCTTCGGCGGCGCGGGGCCGCTACACGCCGCCCACGTCGCCCGCGAGATGAGCATCCCGACGGTGATCGTCCCGCCGTACCCCGGGATCAACTCCGCGCTCGGCTGTCTGCTCGTCGACATCGAACACGACCTCTCGCGGACGTTCATCGCCGACGCGACGGCGGAGGTCGTCGGGGACATCGAGACGGCCTTCGCGGAGATGGAAACGGAGATCCGCGAGCGGCTCAACGAGGAGGGCGTCGACGACGACGGGATCCGCATCGACCACGAGTTGAAGATGCGGTACGCCGGGCAGTGGCGCTCGCTGGAGGTCGCCTGCTCGCGCCCGATCGAGCGCATGGAGGCGGTCCGCGATCGGTTCCACCGGCGACACGAGCGGACGTACGCGTACTCCGATCGCGACCAGCCGGTCGAGATATACGGGCTCCACGTCACCGGCCGCGGGGTCGTCGAGAAGCCCGCCTTCCCCGGGATCGAGCCGGGGACGGCGGCCGAGGCGCGCGTCGGGACCCGGGAGGCGTACTTCGAGTCCGCCGGGGGCTACGTCGGGACGGACGTGTACGATCGGTCGGCTCTGGGGGCCGGCGCGACGATCGAGGGGCCGGCGATCGTCGAGCAGATGGACTCGACGGTCGTCGTCCCGCCGCGGGCGAGCGCCGAAACGGACGGGACGGGCAACATCATCATCACGGTACCACAATGACAGGGACACAGCCACAGGCGGACATCGACCTCGATCCGGTCACCTTCGAGGTGCTCCGCAGTTCGTTCAGCAACCTCGTCGACCGGATGGCCGAACAGATCGAGCGGACGTGTTACTCGTTCGTGATCTACAACCGGGATTTCAGCAACTGCCTGAACGACGCCGAGGGCAACACGGTCATGCAGGGCTCGAAGGATATCGCCGTCCACGTCGGCACGCTTCACTACACGTGCAAGGCGACGCTCGAGTACTTCGAGGGCGACATCAACCCCGGGGACGTGTACATGGTGAACGACCCCTATCTCGGCGGGACGCACATCAACGACGTCCGGATCATGCGCCCGGTGTTTCACGACGGGGAGCTCATCGCCGTCACCCAATCGAACGGCCACTGGGCGGACGTCGGCGGGCCGGCGCCCGGCTCGTTCAACATCGAGGCCAACGACCACTTCGCCGAGGGGCTCCGCATTCCGCCGGTGAAGATCTGGGACGAGGGGGAGTTCCGCGAGGACGTCGCGAACCTCCTGACGACGAACATGCGGCTCTCGGAGGACCGGATGGGCGATCTCCGCGCCCAGACGCAGGCGACGGAGACCGCCGAACGGCGCCTGCTCGAGCTCGTCGAGAAGTACGGCGTCGACACCGTGCTGACCGCCTTCGACGAGTCCAAGGACTACGTCGAGCGCATCATGCGCGAGCGGATCGGCGAGCTCCCGGACGGGACCTGGCACACGCAGGACTACATCGACGCCGACCCCGACGCCGAGGAGGGGTTCGTCACCGTCGACGTCGAGATGACGATCGACGGCGAGGAGGTCCGCTATGACCTCTCGGGGTCCGACGACCACATCGGGAACTTCCTCAACGCCACGTTCGGAACCTCGTTTTCGGCCGTCGTCGCCGGCACGAAGATGTTCTTCCCGGACGTCCCGCTGAACTCCGGGCTGTACCGCGTCGTCAGCGCCAACCTCCCGGAGGGGACCGTCGTCGACGCGCCCGAGCCGGTCCCCGTCACGGGGTCGGTCGCCGGGGCCTACGAGAAGGTGATGAACGCCATCTTCGAGCTGTGGTCGGAGGTGCTGCCCGAGCGCGCCATGGCGTGCTCGTTCAACCTCGAGTACCTCCTCGCCGGCGGGCGGGACCAACGCCCCGGCCGGGACGGCCAGGAGTTCGCCTGGTACGACTGGATGGCCGGCGGCTGGGGCGGCCGCGACGGCAAGGACGGCTCGAACGCCACCGCGCCGGTGTTCGGCGCGGGGCTCGCCGTCCAGTCGCTCGAGGGCCAGGAGCGCGACGCGCCGCTTCTGACCAGCGAACACTCCATCGTGACGGACTCGGCCGGTCCGGGCGAGTACCGCGGCGGGTGCGGCGTCCGGAAGGGCGGCCGCGTGCTGGCGTGTTCGAACAGCGTCATGTCGTACTGCTCCGATCGGGCGCGCTCCGTCACGTGGGGGATCAACGGCGGTCTACCCGGGATCCCCCACGGCGTGACGCTCACGCAGGACGGCGACCCCGAGCCGATGGGGACGGTGTTTTCGAACCGGCCGATCGCCGAGGGCGACGAGTTCGTTCGGCCCTCCTCGGGCGGCGGCGGGTTCGGCGACCCCCTCGAGCGCGACCCCGAGGCGGTCCGGGAGGACGTCATCGACGAGTACGTCTCGATCGAGCGCGCCGAGCGGGACTACGGCGTCGTGATCGAGGAGATCGACGCCGACCGCTGTGAGTACGAGATCGACCGCGAGGCGACCGAGGCGACGCGCGAGCACATCCGCGAGCACCGCGAGGGGTGGCTCGAGGCCGACCCGGAGGCGGTCGTCGAGCGCTTCGAGGCCGGCGAACTCGACCGCCTCGATCTCGTCCGGCGCTACGGCGTCATCCTCGACCCGACGACCGGCGAGTTGCTCGATCGGACGACGGAGCAGTTCCGCGAGATGCTCGAGGCCCGCGCCGCGAGCGAGTGGGAGTGATCCCGAAAGCGGGGGGCGACGCGGTCGCTCGGGCGGCGACCGCCTGACCCGACGGCGGCGCGGACGGACCCGCGGCGCGGCCGGGCCTTGCGTCCGACGCGAACGTTTTACTATCGTCGGGCGGTACAAGACGACAACGGCACCGAAAACGATGACGCTTGCCGACATCGGGCGCTACGACGGGCGAACGGGGGACCCGCTCGGCGGTCGGGCGGTGGTCCTCGGCGGGAGCATGGCGGGGCTCTGTGCGGCGCGGGTACTCGACGACGCCTTCGGGGAGGTGGTCGTCCTCGAACGCGACGAGATTCCAACGGAGCCGACGGTCCGCGACGGGGCGCCGCAAACGAGCCAGCCCCACACCATGCTCGAGGCCGGACGGGCGGTTTTGGGGGATCTGTTTCCGGGGTTCGACGAGGACGTCGCGGCCGCCGGCGGACTCGAGTTGGACATGACCGACAGCTTCGAGTGGTACGACCAAGGCGGGACCGTGGCCGGCACCGACGCGTCGCTGCCCGCGCTGTACGCCAGTCGGCCGCTGTTCGAACACGTCGTCCGCGAGCGGATACGCGGCCGCGAAACGGTCCGGTTGCGGGGCCGGTGTCGGTTCTACGAGTACCGGTACGACGCCGCCGAAGACCGCGTGACCGGCGTCCGGTTCCGCGACGAGGACGGCGCGGAGACGGGCCTCGACGCGGCGCTCGTCGTCGACGCGACCGGCCGAACCAGCCGGACCCCGAGGTGGCTCGAGTCGAAGGGGTACCCGAGTCCGGAGACGAGCCGCGTCGAGGTGGACGTGACGTACAGCACCGTCCGCATCGAGCGGCCGGAACGCGCCCGGGGCGGCGTGTTGATCGCCGCCGAGCCCGAGCGCCCGCGGGGAGCCGCGATGATGCCCGTCGAGGACGGCCGCTGGGAGGTCGTGTTCCAGGGTCTTCACGGCGAGCGCGCGCCCGCGGACCGCGAGACGTTCCTCGCGTGGGCCGAGGAGCTCCCGATCGGGGAGATCGCCCGACAGCTCCGCGAACGCGAGTGGCTCTCGGGGATCCAGCGGTACCCCTTCCCCGCGAGCACGCGGCGTCACTACGAGGCCCTCGATCGGTTCCCCGACCGGCTGGTCGTCACGGGCGACGCCGTCGCCAGTTTCAATCCGATCTACGGCCAGGGGATGTCCGTCGCGGCGCTCGAGGCCCTCGCGTTGCACCACGAACTCGACGGCGGACTCGGGGGGCTCGGACCGCGATTTTTCGACCGCGCGAGCCCGATCGTCGACGAGCCCTGGCGCCTCGCGGTCGGCAGCGACTTCACCTTCGAGCGGACGGCCGGGCCGAAGCCGACAGGGACGGACCTGTTCAACCGCTACGTCGCGTTGCTCCTCCGGCGGGCCCAACGCGACGGCGCGCTGACGGAGGCGTTCTTCCGCGTGTTCCGGCTGGAGCGGTCCGTGACCAGCCTGCTGCGGCCGGGCGTCGTCTGGCGCGTGCTCCGGCCCCGGTTCGGCGGGGACCCAGAGGGAGACGCCTCGGAGGATCGGGTGCGGTTCGGCCGCGACGCCCCGGAGACGCCGGGCGATTGAGCGTCGCCGGGCCGACGGCTGCAGTGGACGACCGGTCCGACGGCGCTGGATCGGCCCCGCTCAGCCGTCGAGGTCGTTGGCCTCTCGGTCCCAGTGGTCGGGGCGCTCCTCCCGTTCGCGCTCGCGCAGTCGCTGTTTCTGTACCTTCCCGGTCGGCGTGTAGGGGAACTCCTCGACGAACTCGACGTACCGCGGGAGTTTGAACGACGCCAGCCGTCCCCGGCAGTGCTCGACGATCGCGGCGGGGTCGATCTCGCGGCCCTCCGTCGTCCGGACGAGCGCCTTGACCACCTCGGTGTAGAACTCGTCGGGGCTCGGGATGACGGCGACCTCCTCGACCGCGTCGAGGGACTTGATCACGCCCTCAACCTCGTACGAGGAGATGTTCTCGCCGCCGCGGCGGACGATGTCCTTCTTCCGATCGAGGAAGTACAGAAAGCCGTCCTCGTCGATCGTGCCGTAATCGCCGGTGTAGAACCAGCCGTCCTCGATCGCCTCGGCGGTCTTTTCGGGCTGGCCGTGGTAGCCGGCCATGAGCGCCGGGCACCGCTGGACGATCTCGCCTTTCTCGCCGGTTCCGACGGGCTCGCCGTCGTCGTCGACGACGTCGATGCGCTTTTCGGCCGGCGGCAGCCCGACGCTACCGATCCGTCGCCTCTCGGGGTCCGTCGGGTTCAGCATCAAAAGGGGGTCCTCGGTGAGGGAGTACCCCTCGACGACCCGAAGGTCGAAGCGCGCCTCGAAGGGCTCGATGAGTTCGGCGGGCGTCCCCGCCGAGAAGACCGACTCGACCGGGTTATCGGCGTCGGCGTCGGTCTCGGGGACGTTGTCGAGCATCTTCAGCATGCTCCCCATGGCGTTGAACTCGGTGACGCCGTGCTCGCGACACCACTCCCACCACCGCGAGGACGAGAACCGCTCGTAGATGACGACCTCGGCGCCCGCGGCGGCGGCCCCGAGCGTCGAGTAGATCTGCGCGTTGGCGTGAAACAGCGGGAGCGCGGTCAAGAGCGTGTCCGCGGCGGTAAAGCCCATCCGCTTTTGGAAATCGATCGCGCTGATCGTCCAGTTTTCGTGCTGGCACTCGACGGCCTTCGGCGGCCCCGTCGTCCCGGAGGTGTACATGTGCAGGCCGATCGATTCGGCGTCGCCGTCGTGGGGTTCGACCGTCGGCGGCTGTTCGGCCGCGCGCGCCGGGAGCGAGTCGTACCCGTCGGTCGCCTCGGTCAGGAGGATCCGATCGACGCTCGTCCCCGCGGCCGCGTCTCGGGCCGTCTCGAGGAGGGCCGGCGTCGTGACGAGCACCTCCGGCGCCGAGAGATCGAGGGAGTGTTCGAGTTCGGCCGGCTGGTACTCGGGGTTCGACGGGGCGGTGACGCTGTCGAGGTAGGCGTTTGCGAACATCGAGAACACGAACTCGGGGCCGTTCGGCAGGAACAGCGCGACACGGTCGCCGGCCCCGACCCCGGCCGACGCGAGCGCGTTGGCGTACCGTTTCGCGTTCGCGGCCGTCTCCGCGTAGGTGTACGCCGCGTCCTCGAAGGTGACGAAGGGCTTTTCGGGCGTTTTGTCCACCCTGGTTTCGAGGAGCTCCTCGATCCGCATCATTCGTCGCTGACGCCGCTCCAGGTGTTCGTTGCGCCGCCGTCGACGATCACCGACTCGCCGGTGACGAACCCCGACAGCGAACTCGACAGATACAACACCGCGTCGGCGATGTCGTCGGGCTGTCCGACCCGGCGTAAGGGCGCGGCCCGCTCGTAGGTGTCGGTCGCGGCCCTGTCGTCGCCGAACATCTCCAGGTCCTGTCTCGTCAGCGGCGTCTCGACGAGCCCCGGACAGACCGCGTTCGCGCGGATCCCGTGGGGGCCGAGCGCGGCCGCCATCGCGTACGTCATCAGCCGAACGGCGCCCTTCGAGGCGCAGTAGTGCGCGCCGGTCGCCCGCCCCGTCACGCCGGAGATGCTGGCGACGTTGACGATTGCGCCCTCCCGGTCGGCCTCGATCATCCGGTCGGCGGCGGCCTGGGCGGCGAAGAAGGTCCCCTTGGCGTTGATGTCCATCATCCGGTCGTAGTCGGCCTCGGTTATCTCTAAGAAGTCGTCGCTGCGCGAGATGCCGGCGTTGTTGACCATGATCGTGACCCCGCCGAGGGCCTCGGCGCCCTCGACGGCCGCGGCCGTATCCGAGGGCTCGGAGACGTCGCACTCGACGTAGCGGCCCGCCTGCCCGTGCTCGGATTCGATCAGTTCGTGGGTCGGATCGCCGCCGCCGCGGGGCTCCGATCGGAGGTCCGCGACGACCACGTCGGCGCCGTGTTCGGCCAGTCTGAGGCTGATCTCGCGTCCGATGCCGCTCGCGCCGCCCGTGACGACGGCGACGTCGTCGGTGAGGTCGATCGCTCCCATCGGTCCGACAACGGTGCGGCTCGTTATCAGTGTTCGGTGCGGCGACGCTCCGGTCGCCGGGCGGGCGCCGACGGCGGCGCGACGGGTCTCCGCTCAACGCGAGGCGGTCGTCAACGGCTCGTACACCGCCGCGACGACCGCTGCGCCGGCGTTTGCGTGTTCCACCGTGTGTTCGACGACGCGCGTTTCGACGTCCGGCTCCCAGCGCCAGGCCTCCCGGGTCGACTTGGCGTCCCTGATCCCGCGTCGAAGCCGCGTCTCGACGTCGGCGGCGCTTTCGCCTGACGCCTCGAAGAACACGCCCCCCTCGTCGGAGCGCGCCCACCCGAGCCCGGCGGCGACCGTCTCGTCGGCGCTCGTCGAGGCGCGTTCGGCGAGCACCGCGCCGACCATGTCGCCGACGTCCCAACGCCCCCGGTGTGAGCCGACCGGCTCGACCGACTCGCCTTTCGGGATCACCGACGACAGCGTGATCAGATTGTAGTTGTGTATCCCGGCGTCCGCGAGTGCGGCGTCGAACGCGCTCAGTTCCGTGGTCCCCTCTGCGCTCCCCCAGACCAACTCGATCGACATACCGTCCGTTCGGACAGCGGGGAATTATATCCACGGACTTCGGAGAACTCCGGGGGTCCCCGCGCCGATCGAGAGGAGAAGCCGTCTCGGTTCGGCTGCGCGGCGCCTTCGGCGGGCCGAACCGTTTTTGCTCCGCGGTCGGCTACCGTGCGGTACGGCGCCCGCGGCGCGCCGACTCCTCGTCGCGGCCCGCCCGAGTGGCCCGGGACGAACGCCCTCCGGACGGACGAAAAACCCATGTCAGACACCGAGCCCACCGCGGACGAGACGGACCGAACGACGATCAAACGAGGCCGGGAGTTCGAGCGGGAGTACCGCCTCAGCGCGGCCGAAGCCGGGGCGTTCCTGATCGAGGTCGGCGAGCAGCTCCGGGACAGCGAGGAGTTGACGATCGTCGAGGAGGAGTGGGAACTCCCCTTTAGGTTCGGCGAACCGGTCGAACTCGAGATCGACTTCGACGGCGTCGGCGACCCGGAACTCGAGATCGAACTCGAACTCCCGGGACGGACGGACGAGACGGCCCCCGACGTCGAGTAACCGACCGCCCCGTTCGCTGCTGCCCGACGCCGAGGCCGACTGAGAGCCGATACCGCTCGCCGTCGGTCAGAGCCGAGGGCGGAGACGGGGCCGGACGCCCCGGCCGGCACCCCTCGGGCGCAACACGACCACTCATTAGCCTCCACGCCGCGGGTCCGGTATGGGACTTGAGGAAGACTCGCTGGAGTACCACCGGCGCACACCCCCCGGCAAACTCGAAATCTCGACCACCAAACCCACCAACACACAACGAGACCTCTCGCTCGCGTACTCCCCCGGCGTCGCCGCACCCTGCACCGAAATCGCCGACGACCCGACGGCCGCCTACAGGTACACGACGAAGGGCAACATGGTGGGGGTGGTCTCGAACGGCTCGGCCGTCCTCGGGTTGGGCGACATCGGCGCCCAAGCCTCCAAACCCGTCATGGAGGGCAAAGGCGTCCTCTTCAAACGCTTCGCCGACATCGACGTCTTCGACATCGAACTCGA
>NZ_JAQCNO010000058.1 GCF_028274965.1 Natronomonas sp.
TGGACTCGCCGGGATTTGAACCCGGGGCCTCTTCCTTGCGAAGGAAGCGATCTGCCGCTGATCTACGAGCCCGCAGTCCGTGATTGCCGGGAACGCCGTTTCACTCTTCCGATCGCAGGAGGCGACCGGGAACGATCGCGCGCAAGCGCGTGAGCACTGCAACGGACACGCCGCCCGCGGTTCGCGGGGGTTCGCGCCGTCGGCGCGTCAGTCCTCGAGGACGATCTCGATCGAGACGTCGTTCGGGACTTGGATCCGCATGAGCTGTCTGAGCGCGCGCTCGTCGGCGTCGATGTCGATGAGCCGCTTGTGGACGCGCATCTCCCAGTGTTCCCACGTCGCCGTCCCCTCGCCGTCGGGGGACTTGCGCGCGGGGATCTCCAGCGTTTTCGTCGGAAGCGGAACCGGGCCCGACAGCGTCACACCCGTCTTGTCCGCGATCTCGCGGACATCGTCGCAGATGTTGTCGAGGTCCTCAGGAGCCGTGCCCGCGAGGCGAACGCGTGCCTGCTGCATGCGTTATCGCTCGTTGACGCTGAGGACTTTGCCGGCCGCGACGGTCTGACCCATGTCGCGGATGGCGAAGCTGCCCAGCTCGGGGATCTCGTTCGAGGACTCGATGCTGAGCGGCTTCTGGGGACGGACCGTCACGACGGCCGCGTCGCCCGACTGGATGAAGTCCGGGTTCTCCTCGGCGACCTCGCCGGAGGAGGGATCGATCTTCTTGTCGATCGACTCGATCGTGCAGGCGACCTGTGCGGTGTGGGCGTGGAACACGGGCGTGTAGCCGGCCGTGATCACCGAAGGGTGCTGCATGACGACGACCTGTGCCTGGAACGTCTCGGCGACCGTCGGCGGGTCCTCGGCGGGGCCGCAGACGTCGCCGCGGCGGATGTCGTCCTTGCCGATGCCGCGGACGTTGAACCCGACGTTGTCGCCGGGTTCGGCCTTCGGCACCTCCTCGTGGTGCATCTCGACCGTCTTGACCTCCCCGCCCACGTCGGAGGGCTGGAAGGAGACGTTGTCGCCGGTGTTGAGGATCCCCGTCTCGACGCGGCCGACCGGGACCGTTCCGATCCCGGAGATGGTGTAGACGTCCTGAATCGGCAGCCGAAGCGGCGCGTCCGTCGGCGGCTGGGGCTCCGGGAGGTTGTTCAGCGATTGGAGCAGCGTCGGGCCGTCGTACCACGGCGTGTTCTCCGAGTCCTCGGAGACGTTGTCGCCCTCGAAGGCCGAGGTCGGGATGAACTCGGCGTCGTCGACGTCGAAGCGGACCTGCTGGAGCAGCTCCTTGACCTCCTCGACGACGGCCTTGTACTTGGACTCGTCGTAGTCGACGAGGTCCATCTTGTTGACCGCGACGATGAGCTCGTCGATGCCCAGCGTCCGGGCCAAAAAGACGTGCTCCTGTGTCTGCGGCTGGACGCCGTCGTCGGCGGCGACGACGAGGACCGCGTTGTCGGCCTGGCTCGCGCCCGTGATCATGTTCTTCACGAAGTCGCGGTGGCCCGGACAGTCGACGATGGTGAAATTGTACTTGTCGGTGTCGAACTCCTGGTGGGCGATGTCGATCGTGACACCACGCTCTCGCTCCTCGGCGAGGTTGTCCATGACGTAGGCGAACTCGAAGCCGCCCTTGCCCTTCTCCTCGGCTTCCTCTCGGTACTGCTCGATTACGTGCTCGGGGACGCTCCCAGTCTCGAAGAGGAGCCGCCCGACCATTGTACTCTTTCCGTGGTCGACGTGGCCGATGACGGCCAGATTCTGGTGGGGTATGTCGCTCATTATTAACTCACGCGCGGGTGCGCTGTATCCGCATCTTTCGTCGGTGTCCCGTAAAACGATTTCGAAAGGGTTCAGCCGAATCCGGACGCCTCGGGCGGTTTGCGACCCGATACCACGGGGTGCGCGTCGTCGTCGGCTCAGTTTCGGCCGGCGGGCGGGAGGCGACCGATGTCGGCAAGCACGGCGCTGGCCGTTTCGGGGCCGCCGGCGCCCCTCCCGGAGATGTTCAGCCGTCCGGCGTGGGTCGTCTCCAGTTGGACGATGTTGAGCGTTCCCGAGACCGCGAGCGTCCCGTTTTCGGGGACCAACCGGGGACCGACCCGGACGCGCCCGTCGGAGACCTCGCCGACGAGCCGGATCGTCCGCCCGTCCTCGGCGGCCAACTCCAGGGCGCTGCCCGGGAGGTCGGCGATCCCCTCAACCTCGGCGTCCTCGAGCGTGTAGGTCTCCTGATAAAGGACGTTCGCGAGGATGACGCATTTCAGCGCCGCGTCGGTCCCCTCGACGTCGAAACTCGGGTCGGCCTCGGCGACACCGAGGTCCTTTGCTTCGGCCAGGACGTGTTCGTAGCCGAGGCCCTCGGCAGCCATCCGGCTGAGGACAAAGTTCGCCGTCCCGTTGAGCACGCCGCGGGCGGCCGTGACCTGGCCGTTGAGGTCCGCGATCGTCGAGAGGACCGGGATCGCGCCCCCGACCGCCGCCTCGAAAAGCACCGTGCCCGCGGAGTCGGCCTCCAGGGCGCGGACGTCCTCGTAGCGTTCGGCGACCGGGCCCTTGTTCGCGAGAACGACGTGGCGGTCGGCCTCGAGCGCCCGCCGGACGTGCGAAAACCCGGGTTCGGCGTCGCCGAGCGTCGTCGGCGTCGCCTCGACGAGCACGTCGTAGGCCGCATCGAAGGCCGCCTCGGGGGCGGCGTCGCCGACGGCGCCGCCGGATCGCTTCGCCTCGAGGATCGCCGCGGCGTCGAGGCCGTCGTCGTCGACGGCCGCGCTCGACGAATCGGCGACGGCGACGACGTCGTGGCCGTACTCACCGGCCAACTCGACGACGGAGGTGCCGACCGCACCGGCGCCCAACACGGCGACGTTCACGCCGACCCCTCCGTGAGCGGCTCGACGACGCGGAGGCCCTTCTCGGCGGCGACCTCCCGGACCGCAGAGAGCGCCTTCGAGCTTCGGCCCTCGCTCGCGACGAGCCTGAGTCGGGCGCTCGATGGGGCCTCGGTACCCGCCGGCGCCGAAAGCGAGAGGTCGGCGACCGAGACGCCGCCGCACTCGCGGAACCGCTGGAGGCTATCGGAGAGGTCCGTCTCGACGAGGTGACCGACGAGGACGACCGTCAGCTCCTCGCTGTACCGCTCGGTTCCGGCCCGGATGACGTTGACGCCCGAGCTCCGGAGGGCGTCAACGATGGTTTCGAACTGCGCTTCGGTCGCTTCGAGGTCGACCTCGACCGGGATCCGACCGCGGGGCGTGACGTTGCCGCGCTCGTGGAAGATCGAAAGGAGGTTCCCGCCGCTATCGGCGATCGGTTCGAGCGCGCCGAGCAGTTCCCCGGGTTCGTCGACGAGTTCCAGCCGGACGGTGTAGGACCGCGTACCGGCGTCGCTCATCGGCTCCCCTCCGATCGTTCGTTCATTACTACGGTTCAGTGTCGCCGAGTATAAGAACGCCACCATTCGAAAACGCCGTCGGAGCCCGCGATCGCGGGATCGGTCGGGGCCCGTTAGAAGTAGTCGACCTGCTCGGGCAACTCGAGTTTCATGCCCTTCCGCTCGCGGATCCCCTCGATGATCTCCGGTTGGAGGTTGTCGGCCATGACGCGGAACCCGGCGTTTTCGGTGTTCCAGGAGGCTCGGCCCTCGGTCGCCGAGCGGATGTCCGAGGAGAACCCGATCATCTCGTCGACGGGCGCGATCCCCTCGACGACCATGAGGTCGCCCTCCTGGTACATGTCGTCGACCCGGCCGCGGCGGCCCTGGATCTCGCCCGACGCCGCGCCCATGTGCTCGTTCGGGACGTCGATGCGGACCTCCTGGATCGGTTCGAGCAGCTTGATGTCGGCGTCCATGAGCGCGTTGTGGACCGCCCGGCGGACGGCCGGGATGACCTGGGCCGGCCCCCGGTGGATAGCGTCCTCGTGGAGGCGGGCGTCGTGCAGTCGGACCAAGGCGCCCTCGACGGGCTCGGCGGCGAGCGGGCCGTCGTCGAGGGCCTCCTCTAACCCCTCGATGACGAGCTCCATCGTCTCGTTGAGGTGCTGGATCCCCTTCGTGTCGTCGATGAAGACGTTCGTGTTGAAGATGTGCTCGACGTTCTGGGCCGTGTCCTTGTCCATGCCCTGTTCCATGAGCGCCTCGCGGCGCTCGAGTTCGGGCATGTCCATCGACGCGTCGCCGAGCTTGATCGACTCGACGATGTCGTCGTCGAGCGGCTCGACGGTGATGTAAAACCGGTTGTGGTTGTTCGGCGAGCGCCCCTCGACCTCGCGGGAGTCGGTCTGTGGCGATTCGCGGTAGACGACGATCGGTTCGCCCGTGTTGACCGGGATCCCCTGGTTGCGCTCGATGCGTTGGGTGATCACCTCGAGGTGGAGCTCGCCCTGCCCGGAGATGAGGTGCTCGCCGGTGTCCTCGTTGATCTCGATTTGGATGGTCGGGTCCTCCTTTGCGACCTGCTGGAGCGTCTCGATGAGCTTCGGCAGGTCGTCCATGCTTCTGGCCTCGACGCTTTTCGTGATGACCGGCTCGGAGATGTGCTCGATGGACTCGAAGGGCGTCATCTCCACCGAGGAGACCGTCGATCCGGCGATGGCGTCCCGGAGACCGGTGACGGCGGCGATGTTGCCCGCGGGGACGTGATCGACCTCCTCGCGCTCGCCGCCCATGTATATGCCGACGCTCTGGACGCGGTTCCTCCCGGCGGTCCCGGAGACGTACAGCTCCTGGCCCTTCTCGATCGTCCCCGAGAAGACCCGGCCGGCGGCGATCTCGCCGGCGTGAGGGTCGATCCCGATGTCGGTGACCATGAGGACGAGCTCGCCGTCCTCGTCGACCATGCGCATCGTCCCGGCGAGATCCGACTCGGCGTCGCCGCGCCAGATGCGGGGGATCCGGTGGGGCTGTGCGGCGATCGGGTTCGGGAAGTGCTCACAGACCATATCGAGGACGACGTCGGAAAGCGGCGTCCGGTCGTGGAGTTCCTGGCGCTTGTCCGCCTTCTCGAGGTCGATGATGTCGCCGAAGTCCATGCCGGTCCGCTGCATCGAGGGCATCGAGACGCCCCACTTGTACAGCGCGGAGCCGAACCCGACGGTGCCCTCCTCGACGGAGACCGTCCAGTCCTCGTCGATGTCGTCCATCTCCTCGGTCATCCCGCGGATGAGTTCGTTGACGTCGCCGATGACGCCCATGAGTCGCTGTTGCATCTCCTCGGGACCCTCCTGGAGTTCGGAGATGAGCCGATCGACCTTGTTGATGAAAAGCGCCGGCTTGACCCCCTCGCGCAGCGCCTGCCGGAGGACGGTCTCGGTCTGCGGCATCGCGCCCTCGACGGCGTCGACGACCACCAAGGCGCCGTCGACGGCCCGCATCGCCCGCGTCACGTCGCCGCCGAAATCGACGTGGCCGGGCGTGTCGATGAGGTTGATCAGGTGGTTCGTGTCCTCGTACTCGTGGGTCATCGAGACGTTCGCCGCGTCGATGGTGATGCCCCGTTCCTGTTCGTCCTCCTCGGTGTCCATCGCGAGCTGTTGGCCCGCGCTCTCCTCGGCGATCATGCCCGCGCCGGCGAGCAGGTTGTCGGTCAGCGTCGTCTTCCCGTGGTCGACGTGTGCGGCGATGGCGATGTTCCGGATGTGCTCCGGGTTGTCCATCAGCCGTTCACACTCCTGTACGATTTTCTTGCGTCGGCCCATTATACCACCTTTTTTCGTCAGCAGCGTGAAAAGCGTAGTGTTTCACCGCGGTGTCGTTTCGCGCGCGGCGGACGACCCGACCGGGGCGTGAGGATCCGAGCGGCGACTCAAGCGCGGACGCCCCGGCGCGCGGAGGGCGTAACAGTCAAACCCGCAGAGCACGTGGCAAGAACTGACATGGATGTTCGCGTGACGGGCGGCGGTCCCGCCGAGCCGTTTTTGAGCGCCCGCGACCTCCTCGCCACCGAGTACGACCTCAAGCGCCCGGTCGTCGTGGAGGTCCGGGCCGACCCCGACGAGCGGACGATGGCGAGTCACTACGACGACCGCCACGAGTTGGTCGTTTCGCGCCGCGCCGCTACCTCGGCGATGGCCCGGGAGCTCGCGCTGCACGAGTTCGCCCACATGGCCCGCTACGAGGAGGCCCACCCGTCGCACCGGCAGTCGACCGACGAGGCGCTGTTTTTGGCCCTCGCCGGGCGCAGCGTCGAGCGCCGGAAGCTCTCGCATTGCTACCAGATCGCCAACCACATGAAGGACATCTACGCCGACGACATCACGCTCGACATCGGGCCGACGGGGAAGCTCGTCGGGTTCATGGAGTCCTCACTCGCGGGCGCGCTCGCCGACTCGCCGCCGTCGGCGCCCGGAGGCTGGGAGCGCCGGACGGACGCGGCCGACCCGGACATCACGGCGGTCAACGCCGCGTTCGCGCTCGCGTTGTTGGAGCGACACGACGCGATCGACCCCGGACACCGTCTGTACGATCTGGCGGACGCGGCCGCCGCCGACGCGCCGGACGTCCCGCTGAAGCGGTTCAAGCGGCACTTCCGGTCGCTCGGGCCCGACCCCGGCGAGTCGGAGTACCGGAAGACGCTCGTCGACGTGACCCGTGAGTACACCGTCGGGCGCGAGCGGGCGGCCGATTGAGTCCGGGCGCGAGCCGAGGGGTCGGGAGGAGAGAGCGGAGAAACGAGCGTCGAAAACGACCGAGTGGGGCGGTCAGCGCGCCGCCGCGGCGACGCGTTCCTGTTCTTCTTTCTGGTTGATCGGATAGGCGTTGAGGTCGTAGTTCGCCGCGCCGACGAGTTGGTTCGCCAGCGCCTCCGCGGCGGACGTCGTCGTCTTGAACGAGGCGTTTTGGGTGCCCTGTGCGATGAACTTCAGCGCCTGATCGACGCGGCGCTGAGGGGCGACGTCGACGGCTTTCGGCACGGAGATGCCGCCGTACTTCAGCCGCACCGTCTCCTCGCGGGGCCCGGCGTTCTCGACGGCCGTCACGAGGACCTGGACGGGGTTTTCGTCGGCCCGGCTCTCGACGATCCCGAACGCCTCGCGGACGATCCGGGTCGCCTGCTGTTTCTTGCCGGTGTTCTCCTCGGTCTGCATCAGGCGGTTGATCAGCCGCTCGACGACGCTGATCTCGGACTTTTTGAACTGCTTTTCGGAGTGTCGGCCCATCGTGTGAGCGATCGGCGTCACCGTGATGTACCGCCGCGTCGAGGGGTCCGAGTACTCGATCCCGTCGACGCCGTACTCGCCGAACAGCTCCGCCGAGACGCGCTCGTCGTCGGTCGCGGCCGGCGCGTCGGGCTCGGGCGCTTCCGAGCTCATCGGACGGGCTTCTCCGCGTTCCCGCGGACGAGTTCGATCATCGAAACCCCGTTCACCTTCTCGACTTTGTAGTTGACGCCGGAGAGATCGCCCATCGCGCGGCCCTTCGCACCGCCGATGCCGGCGATGGTGACCTCGTCGTGCTCGTCGATAAAGGAGATGGCACCGTCGCCGGGGCAGAAGGCGGTGACCTGCTTGCCGTTCTTGATGAGTTGAACCCGGACGCACTTCCGGATGGCCGAGTTGGGTTGTTTCGCTTCGATACCGACCTTCTCGAGGACGATGCCCCGGCCCTGCGGGGCCCCCTCGAGGGGGTCGGACTTCTTGCTGAGTCCGCGGGCACGGCGCGCGTAATCGGAGTCGGACCACCGGTGTTTCTGGCGGTCCTTCTTGAGTTTGCGCGCGGCGTATTTGCCGTTCGCCATAGTACGCATTTGTTCCCTGCGGAGCTACTTAAGCGTCCCTTTTCGGGGATCCGGGCGGGCTGGTCGGCTCCGGCGGCGTCGCTTCAGGCCAACTCGACGTCGGCGATCCCGAAGTGTCGGGCCGCGAGCCGCCGCGCGAGGTCGATCCGGCGGCCGTCCTTGCCGATGGCGACGCCCCGGTCCGCGCTGTCGACCTCGGCGTAGGCGACGGTGTCGTCGTCGCCGCTCAGCGTGACGTTGTAGACGGCCGCCGGCGCGAGGGCGTTGGCGACGAAGTCGTCGGGGGCGTCGGCGTGTTCGACGACGACCACGTCGCGGCCGATCTTGGATTCGACCCGTTGGACGTGCTCGCCGCCGGGACCGATCGCCTGTCCCATCGTCCCGGCGGGGACGACGAAGACCACACGATCGTAGGGGTCATCGAGCACGCAATCGAGGGCCGGCACCTCCGTCTGTTCGTCGAACAGCGCGATGTAGCGCCGGGCGTCGTCGGAGAGGGTGAGTCCCATATGCGTGGCTCAGTCGTCCGCCGAGGAGCCGCCGGGCTGTCTGGCCCCCATCCGCAGATCGACGTCGCCCGTGCCGAGACGGATCGGCTTGCCGACGATGACGTTCTCGGTGACGCCGTCGAGGTCGTCGACCTCGCCGTGGATGGCCGCGTCCATCAGGTGGTTCACCGTCACCTCGAAGGCCGCGCGCGCGAGCACCGAGTCCTTGTTCCCGGAGATGCCGTGTCGGCCGATCGACTCGATCTCGCCGTTGTTCGTCATGATGTCCGCGACGAGCATCAGGTGTCTGATGTTCACATCGTCGAGGCCCTGCTCTTCGAGCGTGTTCATCGTCTCCTCGATGATCGCCTCGCGGGCCGCCTCGATGCCGAGATTGTTGTGGATCTCGTGGATGTTGTTACACGTCGTCCGGGAGGCGTCGACGCCCTCGATGTCGAGGACCTCCTTGAGGTTCGATCCCTCGGTGTAGAGGATGAACTCCTCGCCGCCGTCGTCGAGGTCCTCCTTGCGGATGACGACCCGGCTGATCTCCTCGATGCCCTTGAACACGATCTCGCGGAGCTCCTCGACGAGCTGTAACAGCTGCCGGTAGGAGGGCTCCTCGGGGCCGAACTGGATGAGCGTCGACGACGGGCGGTCCGTCTCGACGCCGAGTTCGGACTCGATCGTGCCGGCGATCCGGGCGGCGACGTCGTCGACGCTGTCGATCGTCGGCCACCGCTCGGAGAGCGTCTGCTCGTTGAGGTCGATCTGGACCAGCATGTCTGCGACGTTCGTCGAGACGTCGCCCAACGCGAGGATGCGGGTCGCCTCGATGTTCCAGACGACCTCGTGGGCCTTCTCGCGGTCCGTCGCGTACACGCCGTCGAGGTGGACCGTCATCATCGGCGTGTCGGGCGTCTTTCTGGCGTCGACGAGCTCGATGAGCCGCGGGAGGCCCTGGGTGACATCGATCTCGGCGACGCCGGCGTAGTGGAACGTGTTCATCGTGTTGTGCGTCACGACGCCCTCGGCGGTCGTGAACGTCTCGAGCCCTTCGACCGAGAGGTCGTAGACGTACTCGTGATCGCTCTCGATCGTCTCGATGGATTCGATACGGTCCCAGACGACATCACCGGCGACCGCCCGACGAAGCGAATCGAGCTCCGAAAGGCTCCCCTCAAGCGCGTCTTCGGCTTCGGCAACGAGCCGAGCGAGGCGGTTTCGGCCGATGCGCTGTCGATCAGATGCGCTATTCACCTGTCGCTTCGGGATGTTTGCGGCGCTCGCAACCGTTTCGAGCGCGTCCCCGAAGTTCGGGATCTGGTCGGTCGTGTCGGGACCGTTCGGATCGACTGTCTCGGCTACCTCTTCGAGTTCGGTCCCGCGTTCGCCGACCATTCCGACCCGATCGTGGAACCGCGGAACGTGCTTTTTCGGGACTCGAAGCGTCCGGGAGCCGTCCCGTTGAGTGAGCGTTGCATGTATTTCGAATCGGGCGAGCAGTAGCGCAATGCCAGCGGTCAGTCGTTCGCTCGTCGAACTGGAACGTACGGCACTCTCGCTGACGTTCCCGTCACCGCTGAAGTAACCCCGGAGCAGTCCGGCGACGAACGCGTCGTTAGCACCGAGCGTGAATCCGGGGACGGTTTTGTCGCCGTTCTCAGTGCAAACGGCGCGGATGAGATCGGCGAGGACGGTGCCGTTTATACGGATATCGTGGCCGGTCCCGAAGCCGCTTCGGTTCTCGTATTCGTTTACAGAGAGATCGAACCGTGCCGCGAACGAACGGATCCGCGACTGGAATTCGGAGTCGACGTTCGATACTGAGACGTAGTGGTCCGTTACCGACCCCTCGGCGAGCCACGCGCCGATAAAGAAGCCCGTCTCTTCGTCCAGCGGGAGCTGTTCCGGAAGCCCGACCGTTCCCTGCACGGGGTATACGGCGTGCTCTTCGAGTGTCCCCTTATCGAGGGCGACACGTTTGTTCCGGAGCTGATCCGATCCCCCCGGAACGGACTCGACGCCGCCGTCAGTCAGTGCGGACGTGTACCAGTAGTCGCTCGCCGGGAGATACTCGCGCAGATCGATCGAGTCGCCGTCCGTGCTGTCCAGCGACGAAACGATCGGAAGCCAGTCCCCAGTATCGAGGTCTTCGCCGGCAACCGGAACGACCTCGTTGTCCTCCCGCGTCACGAACGAGTGGGCCTTTGTTGCTCGGATCGATCGTCCGGATTCCAGTTCGAACCGGAGCAGTTCCGCCGGCGTTTCGTGTCGGCTGATCTCTTCGACCGGCTTCCACTCGACCGCCTCCTCGCGCGAGAGGCTCGGAACCTCCAGCCCCTCCGGCGCGAGAGCGACCTCGTGGTCGTCGACCGTCCGTGTCTCGCGGCCCTCCATCAGTGAGTCCACGAGCGGGCCGATCTCTGTGACGTCGGTTTCGCCGTTCCGGCGGACGATCACGCGCTCGTCTGCGGGAACGCTCATCTGCGTTCCGGGCTCGCCGATGCTCTGTGCGGAGACGGTGCCGACCGGATCGAGCGGGTCGATCCGGCTCTCGAGGTACTGCGACTCGACGGCCTCGGTGATCTCCTCGACGTGGGACTCGGTCATGTCCTCGCGTCCGCGGATCGTCTCGTAGAGGTTCTCCTTGAGCCGCCGCGGCAGGTCGGTCCCCTCGACGGTCGACTCCATCCCGTCGGTGATCTCAGTCATCCGACTCGACCTCCAGGCTGCCCGCGGCCGAGCGCCACGAGTCGCCGTGTTCCGAGAGGTTCGTCTTCGGCTCCTGTATCCCCAGGAACTCCGCTTTCTGCTCCTCGGAGTCGAACTCCTCGTCGACGATCCGGTCGGCGATCGACTCGATGTCGATGTCGAACTCCTCCGAGGAGGAGACCCGGACCGGCGAGGTGCCGTCCTCGCCGAACTCGAACTGGACGACCGTGTCCGAGGTGTCCCGGACCGTCCCGTCGTACTGCGCTTCGAGTTCCGAGAGCGCGTTGATGAGCCGGCGCTGGAGGTAGCCGGACTTGGAGGTCCGGACGGCCGTATCGACCAGCCCCTCGCGGCCGCCCATCGCGTGGAAGAAGAACTCCTTCGGCGTCAGGCCGTTCCGGTAGGAGTTCTCGACGAAGCCGTGGGCGTCCGCCGAGAGGTCGTTCGGCTTGAAGTGACTCAGCGTCCGGTCCTCGTAGCCACGGTTGATCCGCTCGCCGCGGACGGCCTGTTGGCCGACGCAGCCGGCCATCTGCGTCAGGTTGAGCATCGAGCCCCGGGCGCCGGACTGTGCCATGACGACCGCCGGGTTGTCGCTGTCGAAGTGGTCGTCGGCGATGTCGCCCGCGGAGTCGCGGGCCTTGCCGAGCGTCTGCATGATCTTCATCTCGAGGGTCTCGTCGACGGTCCGCCCGGGCAGCGACTCGAGTTCGCCGCGGCGGTAGGTGTCGATGAGCGTCTCGACGCGCTCGTTGGCGTTGTCGATCGCCTCGGTGATCTGCTCTTCGGCCTCGCGCTCGATCGACTCGTCGTCGATCCCGATCGAGAACCCGAAGTGCATGATCGACCGCATCGCGAGCGTCGCGACCTCGTTGACGAACACGCGGGCGCGGGTGTTGCCGTACACCTTACAGATCGTGTCGACGACCTCGCCGCCGAAGGCGCCGACCGCGTCCTCGTCGATGGTCCCCGAGACGAGCTGGCCGTCCTCGATGACGACGTCGTCGCCCGCCGAGGAGGCGAACTCGAGGCTGAGACCGTCCGGGAGGAGTTCGGAGAAGATCGACCGGCCCGTCCAGTACGCGAGGCCGCCGTCGTCGGTGCCGTCCGCGGCCGGGAGCTCGTCGATGCTCGTCGCCCGGAGCAGATCGAGCGCCTGCGTCTCGTTGAACCGGGGGTTCTCGTGGGTGAGCAGGTACAGCCCCGAGATGTGGTCCTGGATCGCGCCGATGATGTTCTCGCCGAACCGCGGGCTGAGGATCTGCTCTTGGACGCGCATGAGCACGCGCGCCTCGGCGCGGGCCTCCTCGTTTTGCAGCGCGTGCATGTTCATCTCGTCGCCATCGAAGTCGGCGTTGTACGGCGGACAGACGACGGTGTTCAGTCGGAACGTCTTGTACGGCATCACGACCACCTCGTGGGCCATGATCGACATCCGGTGCAGCGAGGGCTGGCGGTTGAAGATCACGATGTCGCCGTCGATGAGGTGACGGGCGACCTCCCAGCCGGGTTGGATCTTCTCGGAGAGCTCCTCGCAGTTCTTTTCGGTCACCTTCAGGCGGCGGCCGTCGGGGCGTTTGACGTAGTTCGCGCCCGGGTGGGTCTCGGGGCCGTTCGAGACGTACCGGCGGGCGTCCTCGAGGTTCCGCTCGTTGACGTTCATCGTCTGTGTCATCTCGGTCGCGACCCGGTCGGGGACGCCCACCTCGTTCAGGCTGAGCGTCGGGTCCGGCGAGATGACCGTCCGGGCCGAGAAGTTCACCCGCTTGCCCGAAAGCGAGCCGCGGAAGCGGCCCTCCTTGCCCTTCAGTCGCTGTGAGAGCGTCTTCAGCGGGCGGCCCGAGCGGTGTCTGGCCGGCGGCGTGCCGCTGATCTCGTTGTCCATGAACGTCGTGACGTGGTACTGCAACAGCTCCCAGAGGTCCTCGATGATCAACTGGGGCGCGCCGGCCTCGCGGTTCTCCATGAACCGCTGGTTGATCCGGATGATGTCGACCAGCTTGTGCGTGAGGTCGTCCTCGGAGCGCTGGCCGTTGTCCAGCGTGATCGACGGCCGCGCGGTGACCGGCGGGACCGGCAGCACGGTCAGGATCATCCACTCCGGGCGCGAGCGGTCGGCGTTGATCCCGAGCGTCTCGATGTCGTCGTCGGGGATCGCCTCGAAGCGGTCCCGGATGTTGCTCGGCATCAGCTTGTCGCCGCTGTAGGAGACGAGAAAGTCCGACGCGGGCGTGTTCTCGAAGCGGCCGCCGAACGGGCCGCTCGAGGACATCAGCTCGCTCATGATCTGAAGCAGCGAGACGTGCTCGCGGCCGATCCGCTCGCTGTCGCCCGGCCCCTGCCCGCTCATCAGCCGGCTGATGTCGGCGACGGTGATCGACGCGTCGCCGCCCCACGTGGCGATCACGTCGTTGACCGCCTCAACGAGCTCGTCGAGTTCGATCTCCGTGCCGCCCTCGCCGCCCTCGAGCGCCTCGGCGAGGAGGTCCCTGACGTCGCTGTCGGGGACGGGGGCCTGTTCGAGGTACGTCGAGGGCTTTTCGTGGCTGACGTCGTACTGGGCCGTCGGGTAGCCCTCCCGGTAGTCGTCGTCCTCGGTGCAGTACGGGCAGTAGTCCGCGTCCCTGGCCTGTCTGATCGCGGCCTTCAGCACGTCGGAGGGGTCCTCCCTGAGATCGCGGGTTCGTTCGAGCTGGTCTTTGAACTGCTGTCGTTTCCGCTCGGCGGCCTGTTCGGCCTTCTCCTGGGCGCTTCGGGCGTCCTCGGGGCTGACGAACCACGACCGCGGCGGCGTGTCGTCGCGGTCGCTGAAGTACTCGCGGCGGTACTCGCGGTCCGAGGGGTCCGCGAGCGTCAGCCGGCCGCACTCCCGGCAGGTGCCCCGCAGCAGCCGCCGGATGAGCTTCGCGTGGCCGACGTGGATCACGGGGGCGGCGAGCTCGATGTGTCCGAAGTGCCCGTTGCACGACCCGCTGTGTTTCCCGCAGGTCTTACACTCGAGGCCGGGGTCGATGACGCCGAGCCGCGGGTCCATCAGGCCCATGTCGATCGGGAAGCCGTCGTCGTCGTACGTGTCGGCCGTGATTATCTTCGTGGCCGACATGTTGCGGTACTCCTCGGGGTCCATCAGCCCGAAACTCAACGAGCCGATCTCCTTCGGTGTTTGTCCTTGCATTATACAGCGTCCTCCAGTTCGATTCGGGGAGCGATACCCAGCGCCTTCATCTCGTCGAGCAGCAGTTTGAACGCGTAGCTCATCTCGACCTCGTGGACGTCGGTCTCCTCGTCGCAGTTCGGACAGTAGACGCGCCGTTGTTCGACGTTCTCGACGGCGCTCATGCCGCACTGTCCGCAGACGTAGATGTCCTCGCGGTCGGACTCATCGAGGAGCCGCTCTTTGAGCGTCATGGCCGCGCCGTGGCCGATGAAGACGTCCCGCTCCATCTCGCCGATCCGGAGGCCGCCCTCGCGGGCCCGGCCCTCGGTCGGCTGACGGGTCAACACCTGCACGGGACCGCGCGAGCGGGCGTGCAGTTTGTTCGAGACCATGTGGTAGAGCTTCTGATAGAAGATGACGCCGACGAAGATCTCCGCCTCGATCTTCTCGCCGGTGATCCCGGAGTACATAACCTCCTTGCCGTTGGAGTCGAAGCCGCGTTCGACGAGCGCCTCGCGGAGCTCGTCCTCGTTTTCGCCCTGGAAGGGCGTGCCGTCGACGCGTCGCCCCTCGAGGGAGCCGACCTTGCCGCCGAGCATCTCGAGGATGTGCCCGACGGTCATCCGGGAGGGCAACGCGTGGGGGTTCAACACGAGGTCGGGCACGAGCCCGTCCTGGGTGAACGGCATGTCCTCCTGGGGCGCGAGGTGGCCGACGACGCCCTTCTGGCCGTGCCGGGAGGCGAACTTATCGCCCAACTCCGGGACCCGCTCGTCTCTGACCTTCACCTTCGAGAGCTTCGAGCCGTCCTCGCCCTCCATCAGCGTCACGGTGTCGACGACCCCGGACTCCCCGGAGCGCATCGTCACGGAGGTCTCGCGGCGCTTTTGTGGGCTGAGTCCGCCCATGTCGTCGGGCTCCTCGAGAAAGCGCGGCGGCGAGGTCTTGCCGAGCAGCACGTCGTTTTCGCCGACGGGCGTCTCGGGGTTGACGAGGCCGTCCTCGTCGAGGTGGGTGTAGGCCTCCTCGCCCCGGGCGCCGCGGACGTCCTCCTCGGGGATCTCGAAGCGGTCCTCCTGGCCGCCGGGGTAGCGGCGCTCCTCGCCCTCGTAGGTCCGGAAGAAATGCGACCGGGCGAGCGCCCGCTCGACGCTCGCTTTGTTCATGACGAGGGCGTCCTCGATGTTGAACCCCTCGTAGCTCATGACCGCGACGACGAAGTTCTGCGCCGCCGGTCGGTCGTCGTACCCGATCTGTTCGGTGGTCTGGGTCTTGACGATCGACAGTTGCGGGTAGTGCAGGAGGTGCTGTCGCGTGTCGGGTCTGATCCGGTAGTTCGCGCTCGGCAGTCCCAGCGACTGTTTGATCATCCCCGAGCCCATCGTGATCCGCGGCGAGGCGTTGTGCTCGGGGTACGGGATCATGCCCGCTCCGATCCCGAACATCAACTGTGGGTCGATCTCGAGGTGGGTGTGGTCCTCCGATAGCTCCTCCTCGTCGACGGCGACGAGGATGTCCTCTTCCTCCTCGGCGTCGATGAACTCGACGTACCCGCGGTCGACGAGCGACTCGAACGCCAGGTCGCCGTCCGTGACGGCCTGTAGCTCCTCGTCGCTCATCAGGGGCTCGCCGTCCTCGACGACGATGAGCGGGCGGCGCGCGCGGCCGGCGTCGGCGTTGACGATGACCTCGTCGGTTCTGTCCCGGACCGAGACGTTGACCATCTCGTCGATCTCCCCGCGCCGCCGCGATTCGCGGATGTCGTTTGCGAGTCTGTGCGGATCCGGATGGGTGCCGATGAGGCTCCCGTTGACGTACACTTTCGCTTCTCGTCCTTGGCTCATGTTAGTCGTCCGCCGCGTGTGTTTCGACCGTCTCGATTCCCGGGATGCCCTCGACGCCCATCGACGCGAGTTCGCGTTTCAGCCCGCGCTCGTCGTCGACGTTCTGTGAGAGCTCCATCGCCTGTGCGAAGTTCTTCACCAGCCCGCAGTTCGGGCCCTCCGGCGTCTCGGAGGGGCAGATGCGCCCCCACTGCGTGGCGTGGAGGTCCCGCGCCTCGAAGTGCGGCTGCGAGCGCGAAAGCGGTGATCGGAGCCGGCGGAGGTGGCTCAAAACGCCCATGTAGTCCGTCCGGTCGACGAGCTGGGAGACGCCCGAGCGGCCGCCGACCCAGTTGCCCGTCGCGATCGGGTGTTCGAGCCGCTCGGTCAGCACGTCCGAGCGGACGACCGTGCTCACCGAGAGCTGTCGGTTCCGCATGTTCGCCCGTTCGAGTTGGTACTTCACGTCCCGGGCCAGTTTATTCAACGCCGTCCGGAACAGGTCTTTCATCAGGTCGCCGGAGACCTTGAGCCGCTTGTTCGCGTAGTGGTCCTTGTCGTCTGACTCCCGTCGCCCCAAGGCGAGTTCGAAACAGGCCTCGGCCATCCGACAGAGGTACACCGCCTTGTTCATCCGGACCTCCTCGTCCTCGACGCCCTCCTCGTGGAGGTGCGGCAGGAGGTACCGGTCGATGACGTAGTTGGCGCGTTTCAGCTGGTAGTTCTTGCCCTGGCCGGCGGCGACGCGCTGGCCGAGCGTCTCGATCGCCTCGGCGGTCGTTCCGACCTCGGCGGCCTCGAGGTTCTCCAGCATGAACTTCACGATCTCGGGGTCGTCGGAGACGCGGTGGACGATGTCCTCGTCGGACTCGAGCCCGAGCGCCCTGACGAGCGTCACGAAGTTGATGCTGCCCGACACGGAGGGGAACGACACCTCGAGGATGCCGCTTCGGTTCCGCTCACAGAGCACCAACGCGCGGTAGCCGCGCCGTTGTGAGAACGTCTTGGCGATCTGGATCTCGTCGCCGTACTTCGTGTCGTACTCCGCGAGGATCTTGTTCGGGGCCAGGTCCTCGCTCGTCATCAACACGCGCTCGGAGCCGTTGACGATGAAGTAGCCGCCGGGGTCGGCGGGGTCCTCGCCGATCTCGACGAGCTCCTCGCGGGTGAAATCGGCGATGTTGCACTTGTCGGAGCCGACCATGACCGGCATCCGGCCGACCTTCGTTTCGGCCTGGTCGACGACGTGTTCTTCCTCCTCGTCGCCGCCGCGGACGATCGACATCTCCATGAACACCGGCGCGGAGTAGGTGATGTTCCGGAGGCGGGCCTCCTGTGGGTACAACAGCTCCTCGGAGCCGTCGGCCTCCCGGACGCGCGGCGTGACGATCCGGACGTTCGAGAGGTCGACGCGGACCGGTTCCTGGCCCTCCTTGTCGCCGATGTCGGTGTCGATCGACTCCTTCTCGTCGACGACGCGCTGCATGCCGCGGTCGAGGAAGTTGTTGAACGACCGGAAGTGATGCTCCGCGAGCCGTTCTCGCGAGAAGTACTCCCGGGAGATTGCGCGTCTGTCCTCTCTGTTCATTCTACCACCAGGCGGTACACGATCGCCTCGTCGGTCGTCCGGGAGTCCCGAACGATCTCGATCACGTCGCCGACCTCGGCGTCCTCGGGGAGGGCGGCGTCGCGGCGTTTGATCTTCGGGAGGTCTGTGCGCCGGATGTCGTACTCCGAGAGCACGTCCTCGACGGCGTCCCGATCGAGGACCCTGTGCTCCGGGACCTGGTTGTGTTGGCTTACGTCTACCATGTGTTTGTCTGACTGGGGAAAGAAGCTGTCACGAGATACTACAGGTACATATATATTCAAGGGATTTAAGCGTTGTCAAATCTGACGGCCGCGGCTACCCGACCCGCCTCCCGTGCGGGCCGGATCTGCTCGTATCTCCCCCTTCGACGGCACAATTAAAAAACCCTCGTGTGGACACGACGGCCGGCGGCGACGGGGCCTCAGAGGACGTGTTCGGTGTCGTAGGACCCGAGGATGCGCACCCACCCGTGCGTTGCGATGTCTCTGAGTTCCTCGACGGCCGCCTGCGCCCGGTCCTCGTAGAGCCCGGCGGCGAAATCGAGGTGGAAGATGTAGTCGCCGAGCCGCTCGCCGCTGGGTCTGGACTCGACGCGGGAAAGGTTGATGTCCCGCTCGGCGAACGGTTCGAGCATCTCCAAGAGCAGTCCGGGGTAGTTCGTGTTGGGGTATATGATGACGGAGCTCTTTCCGCCGGCGTCGGAGCGCTCGGTCTCTGGGGCGAGGACGACAAACCGGGTCGCGTTCGAGGTGCTGTCCTGGATGTCCTGGGCGAGCACCTGGAGGTCGGGGCCGGCGGTCGCCGGGTGGCCGATGGCGGCGGTCGTCGGGTCCTCGCGGGCCCGCTCGACGCCGCGGGCCGTCGAGGCCACCGCCTCGGTCGTCGCGCTCGGGTACTCCTCGCTCAGGAACCCCCGACACTGCGCGAGCGCCTGTGGGTGGCTCGCGACGGTCTCGAACTCGCCGGCCTGGGCCATCAGAGCGTGTTTGATCGGCGTCACGATCTCCCTGACGACGGCGACGTTGCGGTCGGCGAGGGCGTCGAGGGACTCGGTGACCGACCCCTCGATGCTGTTCTCGATCGGGACGACCCCGCGTTCGTACTCGCCGCTTGCGACCCCTTCGACGATCCCCGTCACCGACTCGACGAACTCGACATCGTCGCTGACCGATTCGGTCGCGCGGTGTGAGTACGTCCCCTTCGGGCCGAGCGTGAGGGCTTTCATCGGCCGACGGTACGCCGCCGTAATGTAAAAGCGATCGGGTGGGACCTACCGGTTCAGGGTGTGGACGGCGGCGTTTCGGGCGTTTGCGGCCGCCTCGGCGACCGCCTCCGACAGCGTCGGGTGGGTGTGCACCGTCGCGGCGACGTCCTCGAGTCGCGCGCCCATCTCGATCGCCAGGCCCACCTCGGCGATCAGTTCGGCAGCGTGGGGGGCAACGATCCGCGCGCCGAGGACGAACTCCGTGTCGGCGTCCGCGACGAGTCTGACGAACCCCTCGCCGCCGCCGAGGGTGAGCGCCCGGCCGGAGGCCCGCATCGGCATCTCCCCGACGACGGGGTCGAACCCCTCGGCGGCGGCCCCCTCTGCGTCCAGCCCGACGCTGCCGATCTCGGGGTCGGTGAACACCGCAGAGGGGATCGCCCGCTGGTCGAGCCGTGCCGGCTCGCCGGCGATGACCTCCGCGGCGACGTGGCCCTCGCGGTAGGCCTTGTGTGCGAGCATCGGTTCGCCGGCCACGTCCCCGACCGCGTGGACGTGTTCGACATCGGTTCTCGTCGCCGCGTCCGTCTCGAGGACCCCCGCATCGTTCGGCGAGAGCCCGACGGCCTCGACGTTGCAGGTGTCGGAGGCGGGCCGGCGGCCGACGGCGACGAGGACCCGCTCGGCGGTGTACTCGCTCGTCTCGCCGTCCTCGGTCTCGGTCGCGACGCGGGCGGCGGCGGCCGTTTCGGTCCAGCCGGTGGCGGCCTCGCCGAAGCTGAACTCGACGCCGAGGTCCTCGGCGCGGCTCCGGACGGCCCGGGCGATGTCGTCGCCGTAGGCGGGGAGGACGTCATCGAGCATCTCGACGACGGTCACGTTCGACCCCAGCTTCGCGAGCATCGTCGACAGCTCCATACCGATGTATCCGCCGCCGACGACGAGGACCGACTCCGGTACCGAGTCAAGCGAGAGGACGTCGCTCGAATCGCAGATCCGGTCGCCGTCGAAGCCGAACCCGGGTAACTCGATCGGGCGGCTCCCCGTCGCGACGACGGCGTGTTCGAACTCGATCGACTCGCTGCCCTGGCCCTCGCCGCCGTGGACGACGCGGGCGGTGTGTTCGTCGACGAACTCCGCGCGGCCCTCGATCAGGTTGACCCCGTTCGCCTTACAGAGCTTCTCGACGCCGCTCGTCAGCCGGTCGACGACGCCGTCCTTCCACTCGGTCATCCCCTGGACGTCGATGTCGGCGCGGGCGTACAGCCCCATCGCCTCCGCGTGTTCGGCCTCGTGGGCCAGCCCCGTCACGTGGATGAGCGCCTTCGATGGGATACAGCCCTCGTTGAGACACGTCCCGCCGTAGGCGTCGGCCTCGACGAGCGTCACGTCCAGGCCGAGCTGTCCGCCCCGGATCGCGGCCACGTAGCCGCCGGGACCGCCGCCGATCACCAGTACGTCCGTGCCCGTTGCGATGTCTCCGACGACCATTCGTCGTGACTCAGGCGCCGCGATCATAAAAGGTGTCGCGGTCGACGGGCGGCTCCGTGCGCCGCGGACGCCGGGTCGGGCCGGGGCGGGGCGGGGACGCGGTCAGCTCCGGAGCGCGTCGACCGGGCGCTCGTTGGCCGCCTTCCAGGCCGGGTACAGCCCGCTCGCGACGCTTATCAGGATCCCGAAGGCGAACGCGCCGAGGAGGTACAGCCCGTTGCGCGGGTCGAGGACCATCCCGAGTTCGACCGGCGTCACGGCGTAGAGGACGGCCACGAGTCCGACGGTGACGACGATCCCGCCCAGCGCGCCGACGATCCCCAACAGCGCCGCCTCGAACAGCATCGTCCGCAGGACGGCCCGGCGGGGGACGCCGACGGCCCGGAGCACGCCGATCTCCTGGCGGCGCTCGACGGTGCTCATGAGCATGACGTTGAGGATACTGACGCCGGCGACGAAAAGCGAGATGCCGCCGAGACCGATCAGAAAGCCCGAAAGCAGCGAGAAGAACTCGTCGATCTCGTTGACGATCGAGGAGAGCTCGAAGACGTCGACGCGCTCCTCGCGGGCGTTGACCGTCGTCTGGATCGCCGTCGCGCTCGCCGTCGCCTCGGCGCCCGTCTCGGTCCGGACGAGCACCTGTTGGTACCCCTCGCCGCCGACGTCGGACTCGGGGAGCATCACGGCGTCGTCCGGCGAGACCGGCGAGAACGCCTCGACCGGTTCTAAGACGGCGAGCACGCGGTGGTCCTCGCCGGCGACGGTGATGCTGTCGCCGACCCGGACCTCAAGGGTCTCCGCGACCTCCGCGCCGACGATCGCGCCCTGTCTGTGGCGCTCGGGGAGCCGCCCGTCGGCGGCGGTGTACACCGAGGCGGGGTTTTCGATCCCGTAGATCGTCGCGGCGGCCGAGTTGCTGCCGCGGGTGACGAGCCCGCCGTCGGTTTTCAGCGGGACGACGGTGCCGGCGTCTGTCGCGCGCTCGATCTCGGTCACGGTCGCGTCGTCGATCGACTGGTAGCCGGCGTCGGCGTTCGGGGAGACGATCACCTGCGTTCCGATGTCCCCGAGGGCGTCGCTCGCGCCGACCGCGAGCACGTTCCCGAAGATGCCGAGCGAGGCGATCGCAACGACGCCGACGAGGATGCCGAGCGCCGCGAGCGCCGACCGGAGCCGGTTCCGCGAGAGGTTCCGGCGGGCGACGAAAAGCGCCGGGAGTCGGGTCACGCGATCGCTCCGTCCTCCAGTTCGACCGTCCGGTCGGCGTACGCCGCGACCGCCGGGTCGTGGGTGACGGCGACGACGCTGACCCCGCGGTCGGTGACCCCGGTCAGCGTGTCGAGGATCCGCTCGCCGGTGTCGCGATCGAGGTTGCCGGTCGGCTCGTCGGCGAGGACGATCGACGGCCGGTTGATCAGCGATCTGGCGATCGCGACCCGCTGTTTCTGTCCGCCGCTGAGCTCGTTCGGCGTGTGACCGAGACGATCGCCCAGCCCGACCCGCCCGAGCAGGTCGGCGGCCCGATCGCGCTTCGGGTCGGCGTCGAAGATCGTCGGCACGGCGACGTTTTCGGCCGCGGACAGCGTCGGGATGAGATGGAAGTCCTGGAAGACGAACCCGACCGTTTCCTTGCGTATCCGCGTCCGCTCGCCGACGTCGGTGTCGGTCACGTCCTCGTCGCCGACCAAGATCCGGCCCTCGTCGGGGGCATCAAGCAGCCCGACGACGTTCAGAAGCGTCGACTTTCCGCTGCCGCTTGGACCCATGACCGCGACGAAGGCCCCCTCCTCGACGGACAGCGAGACCGCATCGAGCGCGACGACGGGGCCACCGGCGGCGTCGTACCGGCGGGTCACCCCGGCCAACTCAATCGCGGCCACGGGATCGCCTCCAGCCGAGCGCCGCGCCGCCGACGAGCGTCACGGACCCGGACACGGCCGTGAGGGCGACGATCGACAGCGGCACGCCGGAGTCGTCTCCGGTGTCGCTCGGCGCGCCGTCGATCGGGAGTTCGACGGTCCGCTCGTAGGGTTCGCCCCCGGCGAGGTACGTCACCGTCACCGGAACCGCCGTCGCGTTCGCGCGGTCGACGTCGGCGGTGAGATCGAACCGGACGAACTCGCTTTCGGGGACGGTGCCGACGAAGTAGTTCCGCGCCGGGTAGGCGGGGGAGACGTGTTCGGTGCCCTCGACGGCGACGATCGCGCTGTTTACCTCCCCGAGGCCCCTGTTTGCCGCGTTGCCGGTTATCGTCACCGTCCCGTCCTCGAAGGTCACGTCGATGTCGGTCAGGACGATCTCGCCGCGGTTGGGCCGGTACTCGAGGGTCGTGTCGCTCGTCGATCGATCCGTGCCGAGCGTGTACGCGGCCTCGAAGCCAAACCGCGTCGGCTCGTCGAACGCGCCGGCGTCGAAGAGGACGCTCTCCGTCTCGCCGGCGGCGACGTTCGGCACCGACAGCCGGGGCAGCGACTCGTTTCCGGCCGTCGGCGCAACGGTCACGTCCCGGGCCGTCGCCGTCCCGAAGTTCGTCACCTCGACCCTGATGAGCGACGTCCGGAGCTGTTCGTCCTCCTCCTCGCTGTCGTCGTTGCCGCCGAGGACGGCGTCGGGCGAGAGGCCGACGTCGGGCTGTTCGTCCTCCTCGAGTTCGTCGGGATCGACCGTCCGGGCGTCGACCTGGACGTCGTCCGTGACCCCCGCGGCGTCGACGCCGCCGACGACGACCGTCACCGGGCGGGTGGCGGTGACGGTGGTGCCGTCCTCGTCGTCGGTCTCGACGACGAGCGCGAGGTCCCGAACGCCGGCGGTTTCAAACGCCGTCGTGAGTTCGAGCGTGACGTCGTCGCCGACGGACAGCGATCCGAGACCGCTCGCCTCGGCGTAGACGGCGTCGTCGTTGCGCGCCTCGAGGGCGACCCGATCGAGCGCCACGCCGGTCGCGCTGCCGGCGGAGTTCTCGACGGTGAACTCGACGGTGGTGGTGTTCTGTGGCTCCGGGGCGGTCGGCGAGACCGACACGTCGGAGACGACGATGCGGGCGTCCGGGACGTCGCCGGCGGCGGGGACCGCCACCGCGACGCCCGAGACGACGAGGGCGACAACCAAGACAAAACGGAGCGCGTTCACTACTCGCGGTTCGTCCCGAACGGTGTTATGTGTGTCGCCGGGGACAGCGGGCGGCCGATCGGACGGGTCAGGCCTGCCCGTCCTCGATCGGATCGACCCGGACGCTGAACTCCTCGAGATCGACGACGACGCGCTCGGTGACCGTCCGGAACGTCTCGTAGTGGTCGCCGCCGGGGTCGATCTGCGTCCGGCTGTCGATGAGCCCGGTCTGTCGGAGCGTGTTGAGCCGCCGATAGACCGTCGGCAGGGAGTACCCCGTCAGTTCGGCGACCTCGCTGGCGCTCCGTTCGGCCTCGTTGAGCACGCGACAACAGCGCCGCGTCTTCGTGTCGCCGAGGGCGTCGAGCACCTCGTTCGAGGTGTCGTCGGCCCGCTGTTTGAGGACGCTGTCGACCACCTCGAGCAGTTCGTCCCGGTCGGCGGGCTTGACGACGTACTCGTCGAACGGCAGTTCGATCATCCCCTCGTCCGGTTCGACCGCGGTGATCATCACGACGGGACAGTCGTGTCCGTCCGCGCGGAGCCGTTCGAGCACCTCGTCGCCGGACATGCCGGGCATCCGCCGGTCGAGCAACACGACGTCGACGCTCTCGTCGAACGTCTCGAGGGCGGTCCGGCCGTCGTGTGCGGTCTCGATGTCGTAGGAGTCGCCGAACCACACCTCGTATATGTCGACGAGTTCCTGCTCGTCGTCGACGAGCAGCACCGTCTGGTTGCCCTCTGACATCGCCTACCGGCTGTACTTGTGGCCCCGGTATAACGGTTTGGGGGCGTTCCGACGGCGTCGTCAGTCCCCGAACGGCCCCATGCCGCCGAGGCCGCCGGCCCCGCCGCCACCGCCACCGCCGCCCTGTTGCATCTGTTTCATCATCCGCTGCATGTCGCCGTCGCCCATCCCCTGGAACTGCTTCATCATCCGGCTCATCATCTTGTGCTGTTCGAGCAACTCGCGGACCGTCTCCTCGCTCTTCCCGGAGCCGCGGGCGATGCGTTCGATCTGGCTCTGGCCGACCGCGCGGGGGGTTTCTAGTTCGGTCTCGGTCATCGAGTCCATGATGATCTCGAAGTCCCGGAGGCGGTCCTGCGTCATGTCCATCGCGTCGTCCGGCAGCTGGTCCTTGATCCCGCCGCCGAGCCCGGGGATCATATCGAGGACCTGATCGAGCGGCCCCATCCGGTTCATCGCGTTCATCTGGTTGCGCATGTCCTTCAGCGTGAACTCCCCTTTCATCAGGTCCTCGGGGTCCCAGTCCTCCTCCTCTTGGGTCTCGGCCATCGCGCGCTCGACGCGCTCGGAGAGCTGCTTGAGATCGCCCATCCCGAGCAGCCGGGAGATGAACCCCGAGGCCTCGAAGCGCTCGATGTCGGCGACCTCCTCGCCGGTCCCGAGGAAGGCGATCGAGGAGTCCGTCTGGTCGACGGCGGCCAGCGCGCCGCCGCCTTTGGCCGTCCCGTCGAGCTTCGTGATCACCACGCCGTCGACGCCGACCGCGTCGTGGAACTGCTCGGCTTGGTCCTTTGCGCCCTGCCCGATCGCCGCGTCGAGGACGAGCAGGTTCCGGTCGGGGTCGACCGCCGACTCGATCTCCTCGAGCTCGTCGATGAGGTCCCCTTCGAGGGCGTGTCGGCCCGCGGTGTCGACGATGTGGACGTCCGCGCCGGCGGTCGCCTCGAGGCCCTTCTCGGCGATGTCGACGGGGTCGTCGTTGTCGGGGTCGCCGTAGAACTCGACCTCGGCCCGCTCGGTCATCTCCTTTGCCTGTTCGTAGGCGCCCGGGCGGAACGTGTCGGTCTGGATCACGGCGGGGCGGAGCCCCTTCTTCGAGAACCACCACGCCATCTTCGCGGCGCTCGTCGTCTTGCCCGACCCCTGGAGCCCGGCGAGGACGATCGTCTGCTCCTCGAGGGGGAGTTCCGTCGACTCGCCGACCAGCCCGACCATCTCCTCGTAGACGATCTTGAGGACGTGATCGCGGGCGGTCGTCCCGGCCGGCGGCTCCTCGTTCAGGGCGCGCTCGCGGATCGAATCCGAGAGGTCCATCACCAGCGAGACGTCGACATCGGCCGAGAGCAGCGAGCGCTGGATCTCCTTGACGATCTCCTCGACGTCGTCCTCCGAGAGAGTCGTCTTGCCCTGTAGCGTATCGAGCGTTCCACGGAGGGAACTGCCCAGGTCGTCGAGTACCATTTGTCGGACGTAGACAGTCCAGCCTAAAGGCTTTGTTCGTCGCGCGAGCGCCGCTGGGAGTCGGCGCAACCGAACGGTCAGGTTTATGCGCTCGGGCCCTCTCCGTGTCGGTATGGCAAAGTTCGAGGAAGCAGAAAGGCGCATTCTCGAGAAGATGATCTGCATGCGCTGTAACGCCCGGAACCCGAAACGCGCCGACAGCTGCCGGAAGTGCGGGTACAAGAAGCTCCGGCCGAAGGCCAAAGAGCG
>NZ_JAQCNO010000071.1 GCF_028274965.1 Natronomonas sp.
ACCTTTAAAAACCGCGTCATCTTCGTCGCCGACGCCACCGTCAACCAGGCCCCCGACGAGGACGTCCTGACGGAGGTGACGAAACAGACGGCCGAGTTGGCGCGTCGGTTCAACGTCGAACCGCGGGCGGCGCTGTTGTCGTACTCGGACTTCGGCAGCGTCACCAACGACGGCACCCGCAAACCGCGAGAAGCCGCCCGCCGCCTGCGAGAGGATCCAACCGTCACCTTCCCCGTCGACGGCGAAATGCAGGCCGACACCGCCGTCGTCGAGGAAATGCTCCAAGGCACCTACGACTTCTCGGCGCTGGACGAACCGGCCAACGTCTTAGTGTTTCCGAACCTCGAAGCCGGCAACATCGCCTATAAACTCCTCCAACGACTCGGCGGCGCCGACGCCATCGGCCCCATGCTCGTCGGCATGGACAAACCCGTCCACGTCCTCCAACGCGGCGACGAGGTCAAAGACATCGTCAACCTCGCAAGCGTCGCCGTCGTCGACGCGCAGTCGGGGGAGTGAACCGGCGCCGCACATAGTGGCGGAACGGCGGTCGAGTTGACCGAAACGTTTGTAATCGCTTTCGCCGAAGCGCGGAGCGGATCGATACGTGTCGGAACGCGATACCGAAGGCGTCGTGGTCGTTCCGGGGGAACTGTCCGAACCCGACCGGATAGCGGCCGAACTCGGCGTGGCGGTCCGGACGGTGTCGGACGTCGGGTCGGTCACTCCGGGGAGCGGGGACGCGGCGCTCGCCGGTGTCGAGGTACCGGCCGACGGCGGCGTGGTGCTCGCTGCGGAACCGCTCCGGCATGATCGTCGTGAGCGACTCGCCGATCAGCTCCTCGGGCCCGTAGCCGAGCACCCGCTCGACTGACTCGTTGGGGTAGAGGATCCGGCTGCTCTCGTCGATCGAAACGATCGCGTCGGAGCTGTTTTCGACCAGACTCCGGAAGAGCTCGGTCCCTGGACGATCGCGTCGAGCCCCGGCGTGTCGGCGCTTTCGTTTTCCGGTCGGTCGGACGACCCCATCGGTGCCGTATGTCGACCGGTTCTACTAATAACCGTTAGACGGGCGGGTCCGCGGGACCGCCTTGACAGGCGGACGGGCGTTCACATGAACTCGGAGAGTCCGGCCTGGCTGTCGTCGGCGTCCGCGCTCCGGTCGGGGGGGTCCCCCTCACCGCTCTCGTTTTCCCTGTCGCTCTCGCGTTCGCGCTCGCTCTCGTTTTCGGTTCCGTCTCCAGCCTCGGATCCGGCGTCTTCGGTCGTCCCGTCGGCGGCCGGGGCGAAGGCTCCCCCGGAGTGTTCGACCGCGTCGGCTTCGAGCCGCTCGTCGGCCTCCTCGACGATCCCCTGGACCTTGTTCGTCGTCTTTCCGGAGCCGGTGATAAACGAGACGTGCTCGGCTTCCAGGTCGTAGCGGGCGACCATCCGGACGGTCAGCTCCCGGTTCCGGCAGTGGTGGGTCATCACCGAGAGGTACGGCATGATCTCCCGGCGGGCGGTGGCGGTCGAGACGCCCGCCCGCTCTGCGATCCGCTCTGCGACGTAGTCCCGCGTCGAGTCCCGCGAGGAGCGGTACGGCGCGCCGCCGTACCGCGTCCAGCCGCCCCGCTCGGTCCGCCTGACGGCGGCGACGCCGGCGGCGACGTTGTCGGTCGCGTACCGCCAGTAGCCGTAGTTCTGCGTCGCCCGCACCCGCCCGAGCCACACGTCGGCGTTCGAGAGGTGCTCGTACGCGTCGGCCAGCTCCGCGCCGTCGTACACCTTCGGCACCTTGTCCTCGACCCACCGCAGCAGGTCGTCCGGCGTCTCGTCGGTCGCGTAGGCGGTCGATAGGGCCTCCTCGGCGGACTCGTCTTTGAGCACCGCGTCGAGAAACGAGAAGACATCCTGCGTCCTGTCGCGCTCGCCCTCGCTGCCCTCGGCGGCGATCGCGCCGTTTCGCTCCCGCGATTGGAGGTCCTTGATCGCGCCGCGGAGGTCGCCGCGGTTCGACTCGGCGATCCCCGTCAGGACGCTCTCCTCGAACTCGACGCCCTCCTGGCGGCAGATGTCGCGCAGGACGGGGACGATCGACCGCGGGGAGACGTCCCGGAACTCGATCTCCCGGCAGGCGTTGCGGAGCCCCCGCGACATCTCGTAGTAGTCGTTCGCGATGAGGACGATCGGCTGCGTCGCGCGCTTGACGAGATCGGTCATCGCCGCCGCCCCGCCGCGGTCCCGGTGGCGATGGAGGTTGTCGGCCTCGTCAAGGACGATCAGCTGTCGGCCGCCGGCGAGCGTCGCGTTGGCGGCGGCCCGCCCGGCGAAGCGCTCGATCTCGTCTTTCGTGCGGCTGTTCGAGGCGTTCATCTCGAGGGTCGGCCACCCCATGTCGTTGGCGAGCGCGTGGGCGGCCGAGGTCTTGCCGACGCCCGGCGAGCCGTGGAGGACGACCGCCTCGCCGTGTTCGTCCCACGTCTCGGCCCACTCCGCGAAGGCGTCCCGGGCCTTGTCGTTGCCGCGGACCTCCGACAGCGTCGTCGGGCGGTACCGCTCGGTCCAGTCTACCATCGTCCCCCCGCGGCGCGGGCGACGGCCGTCGGTCCGGTCGCTGTGCGGATCATCGTTCCTACCGTCCGTCGGGGTGCCGAGGACAAAAACGGCGGTGGTCGAGGGCGCTCGGGGCGACCGCGCCCTTTTTCGCCGCGGGGTACCGAGCCACCGGTATGCGAACGCTCGCTTTCGACGGCCGCACCGGCGCGAGCGGTGATATGATTCTCGGTGCGCTGCTCGCGGCCGGCGGCGAACGCGGCGTACTCGCGGCGGTCGAGGACGCCCTCGGCGTCGAGTACCGCGTCGGCGAAGCGACAAAAAACGGCCTCAGCGCGACGACGGTCGACATCCGTCGCGCCGACGGCGGGGCCGATCGGGCGGAGGGCGGGGCGAGCAGGACGTACGCCGAGTGTCAGGAGATCGTCGACGACATGTCGCTTTCGGCGTCCGTCGAGGGCGACGCGAAGGCGATCCTCGAGTCGCTCGGGCGGGCGGAGGCCCGCGTCCACGGGACCGCACTCGACGACACGCACTTTCACGAGGTCGGAGCCGACGACGCCATCGCCGACATCGTCGGGGCGGCGCTGTTGGTCGAGGACCTCGGCGTCGATCGGGTCGTGACGACGCCCGTGTCCGCGGGCGGCGGCGAGGTGTCGATGAGCCACGGCGTCTATCCGGTCCCGACGCCGGCGGTCGGCTACCTCGCAAGCGGGGCCTCCTGGGCGCTTTCGGGGGGGCCGATCGACGCCGAGTTGCTGACGCCGACCGGCGCCGCGGTGCTCGCACACCTCGCGGAGGGCGTCGCCTCGACGCCGCCGCTGTCGGTCGGTTCGGTCGGCTACGGCGCCGGCGACAGATCCTTCCAGAAGCGGCCGAACGTCCTCAAGGCGACCGTCGGATCCTCCTCGGGTCGCCTCCGCAAGGAGGGGGTCCGGGTCTTGGAGACGAACGTCGACGACGTGACCCCGGAGGTGCTCGGCGGGCTCCAAGAGCGCCTCTCGGAGGCCGGCGCGCGCGACGTGACCGTCGTTCCGACGACGATGAAAAAGTCCCGTCCGGGACACCTCATAAAGGTCGTCGTCAGGCCGGCTGACGTAGACGAGGTCGCAACGCGTCTGGCGACCGAGACCGGGACCCTCGGGGTCCGCGAGACGGCGGTCGAGCACCGCTGGGTCGCGAACAGAACCGTCGAGACGGTCGCCGTTGCCGTCGACGGCGACGCCCACGAGGTCGGCGTGAAGGTTGCGACCGACGACGCCGGGGACGTGTACGATGTCAGCGCCGAGTACGACGACGCGGCGGCCGTGGCCGAACGGACGGGCGTTCCGATCCGCGAGGTGATGCGCCGCGCGGAGACGGCGTACCGGAGCCGCGAGGGGATCGACGACCGCTGCCGCTGACGTCGGGGCGGACGGCGCTTGGCGCTCGGGGTCGCGCCGCCGGGATCAGAACGTCGCGACGGTCCCGTCCTTTCGCGGTTCGGTCGCCCCCGAGAGCGTTCCGTCGTCGTTGCGGACGATCTGCGCCCCGCCGAACGCCCCGGGCGACAGCACCTCGAGGTCGTGACCGCGACGGAGGAGACCGTGTTTGACCGTCGTATCGAGCCGTGCCTCGACCGCCAGCCGCCCGGACTCCCGGTAGCGCCACCGCGGCGCGTCGAGGGCGCGCTGAAGCGCCGCGCCGTCGTCGAGCAGGCGGACGAGCGTCTGGAGGTGCCCCTGTGGCTGCATGTACCCGCCCATGACGCCGAATGCGGACCAGTCCGCCTCGCCGCGTTCGAGCACGCCGGGGATGAGCGTGTGAAACGGCCGCTTTTCTGGTTCGAGCCGGTTCGGATGGGCGCGCTCGAGCGAGAACGAGGCCCCGCGGTTCTGGAGTGCGATCCCCGTCTCGCCGGCGACGAGCCCGCTTCCGAAGCCCGCAAACCGGGAGTTGATGTAGGAGACGACGTTGCCCGCGTCGTCGCCGACGCACAGCAGGACGGTGTCGGCGTCCTCGGCGTTCGAGTCGGGGACGCCGAAGGACACCTCGGCGGCCGTCTCACCGACGGTCGCCGCGCGCTTTTTTGCCCACGCCCGGGAGGAAAGCGGTGGGACCGACTCGAAGGCCGGGTCGGTGATGTAGCGGTGGCCGTCGTGGAAGGCCCGCTTCATCGCCTCGACGAGGTAGTGCATCCGGGCGGCCGAGCCGTGGGCGTACGACGAGGCGTCGAGCTCCTCGGCGACGGCGAGCGCCTCGAGCGCGATCAGCCCCTGGTTGTTCGGCGGGAGTTCGTACACCGTGGCGTCGCCGTACTCGACGGAGATCGGCTCGGGGTACTCGACCTCGAAGCCCGCGAGGTCCTCCGCGGTCAGGAGTCCGCCCGCCCGCTGGACCTCCTCGACGATCGCGTCGGCGATGTAGCCTTCGTAGACAACATCGGCGCCCTCCTCGGCGACGGCCTCAAGCGACTCGCCGAGCCGCTGTAGGTGAACCGTCTCGCCGGGGGCCGGGGCGCGGTCGCCCCCGAGGAGGTACGCCGAGCGCGCGTGGTCGGTCTCGAAGAGCGTCTCGGCCTGCGTCCAGGCGTCGGCGACGACCTCCGTGACCGGGTAGCCCTCGGTCGCGTACTCGATGGCGGGTTCGAGGACGTCGGCCAGCGAGAGCCGCCCGAACTCCTCGACGGTCGCCTCCCAGCCCCGCGCCGTCCCGGGGACGGTCACGGTGTGTGGCCCCCGCATCGGCATCGAGACGGACTCGCGGGAGAGCCCCCGGTCGTCGGCGATCGCCTCCCGGACGCGTTCGCGCGTCGCGGCGCTCGGCGCGCCGCCGCAGGCCCGCATCGCACCGACCTCGCCGTCGGCGCTGTGGTACAGCATGAACGCGTCGCCGCCGAGCCCCGTCGACGTGGGTTCGGTGACGTTCAGCGCCGCGGCCGTCGCGACCGCCGCGTCAAACGCGTTGCCGCCGTCCCGGAGCGTCCGGACGCCGGCCTGCGCCGCGAGGGGCTGGCTGGTTGCGACCGCGCCGTTGGGCGCGTAGACGGTCGAGCGCCGCGACCCGAAGGCGTCGACAGCGTGATTCTCCATGCCGGTCGGTGGGGCGGCGGTTACAAAGGGTTACGGAGAATCGAGGAGAAAGCCTCGCGCTTCAGCGCGGGGAGGATGTCACGTCCCGTGTTGCCAGCTTCCCATGTACTCGATCTGTTCGTCGCTCAACGCGTCGATCTCGACGCCCTCGGCGGCGAGTTTGATCTCGGCGACCTCCTCGTCGAGCGCGTCGGGGACGTCGTGGACCCCCGGGCCGTACGCGCCGCCGTTCTCGACCATCTCCCGGACGCAGACCGCCTGGATCCCGAAGCTCTGGTCCATCACCTCGACGGGGTGTCCGAGCGCGACCGGGGCGGCGAGGTTGACGAGACGGCCGTCGGCGAGGACGTTGATCCGGCGCCCGTCGGCCATCTCGAACTCCTCGATGCCGTCCCGGACCGCCCGCCGCGAGACGGCCATGTCGTCGAGGCCGTCGAGGTCGATCTCGACGTTGAAATGCCCGGCGTTGGCGAGGACGACGCCGTCGTCCATCCGCTCGAAGTGCTCGCCGACGATGACGTCGCGGTTGCCCGTCGTCGTGATGAAGACGTCGCCCTTCTCGGCGGCCTCGGCCATCGGGCAGACCTCGTAGCCCTCCATGTGCGCCTCGAGGGCGCTTCGGGGTTCGACCTCGGTGACGATGACGTGTGCGTTCTGGCCCTTGGCCTTCTTCGCGACGCCCTTCCCGCAGTACCCGTAGCCGGCGACGACGACGTTCTTGCCGGCAAACGAGAGGTTCGTCGTCATCGCGATGCTCGACAGCGACGCCTCGCCGGTGCCGTGGACGTTGTCGAAGAGCCGCTTCATCGGCGTGTCGTTGACCGCGAACATCGGATAGCGCAACGCGCCGTCGTCGTCCATCGCGCGCAGGCGGTGGACGCCGGTCGTCGTCTCCTCGCACCCGCCGCGGATCGAGTCGATGAGCTCGGGGTGCTCGTCGTGGATCGCCATCACGAGGTCGCCGCCGTCGTCGACGGTGACGCTCGGCGCGTGATCGAGCGTCGCCTCGATCGCGGCGTAGTACTCCTCGTCGTCGACGCCGCGCTCGGCGTAGGAGGTGATCGCCGGGTCGGCATCAAGAGCGGCGCTCACGTCGTCGTGCGTCGAGAGGGGGTTACAGCCGGTGATCGCGACCTCGGCGCCCGCCTCCGCGAGGACCTCCGTCAGCACGGCGGTCTTCGCCTCGACGTGCATCGCCATGGCGACCGTCTCGCCGGCGAGCGGCCGCTCGTCGCCGAACCGCTCGGCAATGGCGGTCATGATCGGCATGTGCTGGCGCGCCCAGTCGATCTTTCTGCGCCCGGATTCGCGGGCCTCGGCCGGGTCGTCGAGTCGCTCGGTTATCGTCGGGTGGCTCATACTGCTCTAGAGGGCCGACGCCGGGAAAACGCTACCGACGCGGCCCGAGGCGTTCGGGGCGATCGCCTCCGGGGAGGCTTCGGGCCCTCTGCGTCCGGCGCGCCCGGAGGCGACAGGCGTTTGTCCGTTAGGGTGGTAGCGACCGGTATGGTCGTCTGTCCCGACTGCGACGAGGAGACCGAAAAGCGCATGGCGATCATCGAGCCCTCCGAGATCGAGGCGCCGCGGGAGTACTGTCTCACCTGCGAGAAGTTCCTCGACGAGGACGCCCGGGAACCGTCGGGCGAGTGACGCGCCGACCGGGGCGGGTCGGGGCGGGATGTGGGCCTACCCGCCGGTCTCGGCGCGGTCGATCAGCGCCGACGCGCGCCGCTCGGCCTCGGCCCTGACGGCCGCCTCGTCGAGCGTCCGCACCGTCCGGTCGCGAACGACGATCTCGCCGCCGACGACGGTGTCCCGGACGTCGGAGCCGCGGACGGCGTACGCGAGATGGCTGATCGGGTCGTGGGCGGGCGTGAGGTGGGGTTCGGCGAGATCGACGACGGCGAGGTCGGCCAGCGCGCCGACCGCGATCCGGCCGGCGTCGAAGCCGAGGACCTCAGCACCGCCGGCCGTCGCCGCCCTGACGGCGTCGGGCGCCGAGACGGCCGCCGCGTCGCCGGCTTCGAGTTTGCCGACCATCGCCGCGTCCCGGAGCTCGTCAAACGCGTCGAGGTCGTTGTTCGAGGCCGCCCCGTCGGTGCCGATGCCGACGGTCACGCCCGCATCAAGCATCTCTTGGACCGGCGCGATCCCGCTCGCGAGTTTCATGTTCGACGCCGGGCAGTGTGCGACGCCAACGTCGCGCTCGGCGAGCAGTTCGATCTCCGCGCGGTCGACGTGGACGCCGTGGGCGATGAAGTCGCCCGGTTCGAGCGCCCCGAGGTCAGCGGCGTGCTCAAGGGGCCTGACGCCGTGGTCGGCGACGATCGGCTCGACCTCGGCGGGCGTCTCGTTGGCGTGGTAGTGCAGCGGAACGCCCGCCTCGCGGGCGCGGGGGACGAACTCCCGGAGGAGTTCGTCGTCGACGGTCGTCAGCGAGTGCGGCATCAGCGCCGTCTCGATCCGGCCCTCGGCCGCGCCGTCGAACTCGCGCGCAACGGCGAGGCCCTCCTCAAAGTCGGCCCTCGCGTCGGGCTCGTCCTTGCCGACGGTGACGACCCCGTGGCCGATCCGGGCGCGGAGCCCGGAGGCCTCGATGGCGGCCGCGACCGTCGGCACCTCGAAGTACATGTCGGCGAAGGCGGTCACGCCGTTGCGCAGCAGTTCGACGGCTCCGAGGCGGGCGCCGGCGGCGATGTCGGCCGGTTCGAGGGCCGCCTCGACGGGCCAGATGTCCTCCTCGAGCCACGGCCCGAGGGGCTTGTCGTCGGCGTACCCGCGCAGGAGCGTCATCGCGACGTGACAGTGGGGGTTGACCAGCCCCGGGACGACCAGACAGCCGGAGGCGTCGAGGACCTCGTCGCCGGCGGCGGTGTCGCCGAGTTCGACGATCCGGCCCGTCTCGCGGTCGGCCAACACGTCCGCCTCGGCGACGGTCATGTCCGGGCGAAGCACCGCTCCGTCGGTCACCTGTAGCGTGCTCATGGGCCGGCGTTAGACGGGGCGGGGATTGAAACCCCCGATCGCTCGACTGAGGCCCGGAGGCGTCGACGGGGGACGCTCGGAGGACTCAGGCCGTCGCCGGATCGCCCTTCGCTTTGCGCACGGTCAGGTCCTCGGCGTCGACGCTGTCGGTCCGGAGCCGCATCGGGACGAACTCCCGCCGCTCGAACGCCTCGCGTTCGTCCGCCGTCCCGATCGTACACCACAGCTGGACCCGGTCGGGACCGTGGAACTCGCCCTGCCGGGAGATGCCGAAACAGACGTACTCCTCGCCGTCGTACTCGATGACCGCGCCCTTCCTGATGCCGGGGTCCCCGCGGACGATGAGCTTCCGCATACGCCGCGTTCGATCGAACCGCGCTTAAGCGCTTCGGCGCGGGAACGGCGACGCGGAGACGGCCGATCATTCCGTCGGTTCGGCCGCGACCGCCGCGTCGGGGTCGTGGCTCGGTGCGCCCGTCAGGACCGCCCGGTCGGGAAGTTCGACGTCGGGCTCGCGGCCGACGGTAAAGAGCCGCTCGGTGAGGGTGAGCTCCTCGGTCGCCGGGCTCGGCTTGTCGACCGCCTCGTACTCGACGGCGACGCCGCCGGTCTCCGCGTCGGAGGCGATACGGACGGTACAGAGCTGATAGGAGGGGTAAAACACCGGCGGGAGGATCCCGATGATCCCGTCGCGGCGGTGGAGCCGCTTGAGCCACGTCCCGGTGTTGACCAACAGGCCGCCGTCGACGCGCTGCATCCGCGGTCGGTGGGTGTGTCCGTAACAGAACACCGCCGTCTCCGGGCGCTTCTCGAAGACGTCCCGCGCCGCTTCGACGTACGGTTCCTCGGTGTCGACGGTGAGGCTGGTCTCGAAGACCCCGAAGCGGTCGACGGTTTTTCTGACGTCCCGGCGGAGGAAGTACAGCGGGATCCCGACGAGAACGAGGAGGCCGGCGACGGCGACGTTGATTGCGAGGAGGAACCACGCCGCCGTTCCGGCGACGCCGAACCGGCCCAGAAAGGCCGTCGTCCGGTCGACCGGCACCGACCAGATCCCGACGATATCGAGGCCGACGAGGACGGCGAGGATCGCACTGACGTTGAACAACAACAGGAACGGAACGAGCGCGTAGCGCAACAGCGGGTTCATCTCCCGGTAGAAGTACTTCGAGCCGAGCCAGACGGGCATCCGTTCGGTCGGCGTGACCGCCTGAACGTCCTTGAGCCAGTTGAACCGCCCGCGATCGGAGAGCTTGCCGGCGCGGCTGGTGACAAGCGTGTTGTAGTAGTACCCCAGCGGCGTCGCGTGTTTGTTCCCCCAGTCGGCGATCCGGTTGTTCGGGTCCTGTTGGTGGCCGTGCTCGAAGTGTATCGTCCGGTCGCCGACGCGCCGCCGCACCGACTGCGCCTGGACGAGATCGACGTTGTACTCGGCGAAGCGCTCGACGTACTCGTCGTACGCGGCGAGCTCGTGGTCGTGGTTGCCCGGGATCATCGTGATCGGCACCGACTCGCCGGTCGCCCGGAGCTGTGCGAACAGCTCCGGGTACGTCTCTGTGAGCACGTCGAACTTCTCTGTCCCGTCGACCGTCGTGAACTCCCAGAGCCCGAACGCGTCGCCGTTGATCACGAGTTCGGCGTTCTCGTCGGTCCGTTCTATCCGCTCGAGAAAGCCGAGCAGTTCGTCGAGGAAATCGACGATCTCGAGCTGTTCGTCGCCCCCGATGTGGAGATCGCTGATGACGTAATAAACGCGGTCGACGTTGCCGTCACCGTCTTCCATTGTCCCGCCTACCGGTGTGGACGGATAAAGGTCTGTCCTCCCGACGGGCGGAACGGATCGCGGCGCTCCCGGGGGCGAGGACGGAAGCGGCGACAGAGGCGGGGGGCAAGAGCGGGGACGGGGGAGAAACCAAACCGGTTTTAACCCGCGACGCGCTATCCGACGGTATCTATGGAGATGCCACGCCGGTTCAACACGTACTGCCCGCACTGTCACACGCACCACGAACACGAGGTCGAGAAGGTCCGGACGGGCCGTTCCTCGGGGACGAAGTGGGACGCCCGGCGGACGCGCCGCGGGAAGGCGGTCATCGGGAACGCCGGCCGGTTCTCGAAGGTGCCGGGCGGCGACAAGCCGACGAAAAAGACCGATCTGAAGTACCGCTGTAACGAGTGCGGGAAGGCCCACCTCCGCGAGGGGTGGCGGGCCGGTCGGCTCACCTTCCAGGAGTAACCATGGCGGGAGATTTCATCCGCGTTCGCTGTGAGGACTGTGAGAACGAGCAGGTGCTGTTCGGGAAGGCGGCCGGCGAGGTCGGCTGTGCGGTCTGTGGCTCGACGCTCGCGACGCCGGCCGGCGGCGAGGCGGAACTCCACGGCGACGTCCTCGAAGTCGTCGAAGCGCGGTAGAACGAACCCCGGCGGGCGACAACGGTGGTTTTATTCTCGTCAGACGGCTATCGGTAGGTATGAAATACAGCGGCTGGCCCACGCCGGGCGAACTCGTCGTCGGTCGCGTCGACGAGATCGAGGACTTCGGGGTCTTCGTCGACCTCGAGGAGTACGAGGACAAACGCGGGCTGGTCCACGTCAGCGAGGTCGCGTCGGGGTGGATCAAGAACGTCCGCGATCACGTCAACACCGACCAGATGGTCGTCTGTAAGGTCATCGAGGTCGACGAGAGCGCCCAGCAGGTCGACCTCTCGATCAAGGACGTCAACGACCACCAGCGATCGGACAAGGTCCAAGAGTGGAAGAACGAGCAGAAGGCCGACAAGTGGATGGAGATCGCCTTCGGCGAGGACGTCGCCGACGACGACTTCCGCAGGGTCGCGAACGAACTCATCGAGGCCCACGGGTCGCTCTATACCGGCTTCGAGCAGGCGGCGATCCACGGCCCCGAGGCCCTCGAGGGGACCGACCTCTCCGACGAGGAGACCGACGCGATCGTCGAGACCGCACGCGAGAACGTCTCCGTTCCGTACGTCACGGTGACGGGGTATGTCGATCTCGAGGCCGGCGGCGGCGAGGGCGTCGAGGCCGTCCGGGAGGCGCTCGCGGCCGCCGAGGGCAACGGCGAGGTGCCCGAGGAGATCGACCTCGAGGTCACGTACGTCGGCGCGCCGGAGTACCGCATCCGGGTGCAGGCGCCGAACTACAAGGCCGCCGAGTCCCAACTCGAGGCGAGCGCCGACCGCGCCCGCCAGGCGATCGAAACCGCCGGCGGCTCCGGGGCGTTCCACCGCGAGCGCCGGACAGACGAGGAGTAACAGGAGTGGCGAGATCCGACATCCGCGTCTGCTCGGCGTGGCGGGCCGAGCACGAACGCCCGGTGTACACGCTGTCGGCGGCGTGTCCCGAGTGCGGCGCGGACGCCGAAAACAGCGCGCCGGCCCCGTTCAGTCCGGCGGATCCCTACGGGGCGTACCGCCGCCGCGCCAGGCGGCGGTGACCGGCGGGGCCGCGTACCGCCGCGCTCTTAAGTCGGTAGCCGCCCACTGCACCGTATGGACGAGTTCGACATCGAGCGGCCGGCCGACCCGGACCTCGACGACCCCGTGTTGATCGAGGGGCTGCCCGGCGTCGGCCACGTGGGGAAACTCGCGGCAGAGCACCTCTGTAGTGAGTTCGACACGGAGTTGGTGCGGCGCGTCTACTCCGAGCACTTCCCGCCGCAGGTGACCGTCGAGGACGGCCGCACACAACTCGCCTGCATCGAGGTGTACGCCGTCCGCGAGGCGGAGCGGGACCTCCTCGTGTTGACCGGCGACCACCAGGCCGGCGACGGGCCGGGGCACTACCGCGTGACCGACGCGATACTCGACATCGCCGCCGGCTTCGACGTCGATCGGATCTACGCCCTCGGCGGCGTCCCGACCGGCGAACTCGTCGAGGACCCGGCGGTCATCGGCGCGGCGACGACGGACGCGCTCGTCGAGAGCCTCGAGGCCGACGGCGTCGCGTTCCGGGAGAACGAGCCGGCCGGCGGCATCGTCGGCGTCTCCGGGCTCTTGCTCGGTCTCGGCGAGCGGCGGGGGTACGAGGCCGCCTGTCTGATGGGCGAAACGAGCGGGTACCTCGTGGACCCGAAGAGCGCGCGCGCCGTCCTGGAGGTCATCGAGGCGGCGACATCGGTCGAGGTCGGGTACGAGTCGCTGTCGGAGCGCGCCGAGGAGATGGAGGAGGTCATAAAGCGCATCAGACGGATGGAACAGGGGACGACGCCGAGCGAGGAGGACCTCAGATACATCGGATGACCCGGACACCGATCACCGACGACGTCGTCGAACAGCTGTGTGACGTCCTTGAGGCCGGGCTCTTGGACGACGAGCACAACTACATCGGCGCGGGGTTCGCGGCCCGGGACCTCGGGCACGACGAACTCGCCGAGTTCGTCCGGGAGGCCGACGCGGCGACGTACCACGAGGCACTCGAGCGGGCCAGGGCCCGAAAGAGCGAGGGCGACTCGCGCCCCTCCGAGTGAGGGCGGCCGGCGGCGGCTCGGCTCTCCGGGGGCGTTTCAACAGAGCCAAGTCCCTCGTTTCCGTCCGTCGAACACATGAGCGTGCTCCGCGACGACATCGAGAGGCTGCAGCGCCGCTACGACGACGGACTGACCGCCGACGCGGCCGGCGAGGCCGAGCGCGCGGTTCTCGAGGACTTCCTCGAAGCCCTCGAAGCCGGGGAGATCCGCGCGGCCGAAAAGCGCAACGGCGAGTGGGTGGCCAACGGCTGGGTGAAACAGGGGATCCTCCTGAACTTCGGGCTCCGGAACATCCGGACGCACACCCACGGCGGCGTCGACTACCACGACGTGTTGCCGCTCAGACCGACCGGCGACCTCCCGGATCGGGGGACGAGAAACACGCCGGACGGGACTGTCATCCGGCGGGGCGCCTACGTCGGCGGCGACGCGATTCTGATGAGTCCGGCGTTCGTCAACATCGGCGCACACGTCGGCGACGGCACGCTCGTCGACTCCTGCGATACGGTCGGGTCGGCGGCGCAGATCGGCGAGAACGTCAAACTGGGCGCGAACACGCTCGTCGGCGGCGTGCTCGAACCCGTCGAGGCCGCCCCGGTCGTGATCGAGGACGACGTCTCGCTCGGGGCCGGCTGTCGGGTGACGAGCGGGTTCGTCGTCGGCGAGGGCAGCGTCGTCGGCGAGAACACGCTGTTGACGCCCCGGATCCCCGTCTACGATCTGGTCGACGAGGAGGTCCTCTACGGCGAACTCCCGCCCGAACGGCGGGCGTTCAGCCGGTTCGTTGAATCGAGCGTCGGCGATCACGACCTCTTCGACGGCGGGGCCTACAAGCCGGCCGTCGTCGCGACGGACGTCGAGGAGAAGACCTTGGAAGCGACCGAACGGGAGGACGCCCTCCGGGACAACTGAACCGTCAGTTCTCCTCTTCGTGGTCGTCGCTGGCGTCGGCACCGGTATCGCTATCGACGCCGCCATCTTCCCCGTCGTCGGCGTCGTCTCCGTCGGCGTCGTCCTCGTGGGTCGTTTCGATCTCCACGGGGTCGTCGGCCGCGTCCTCCGCGTCGCGTTTCGCGTCGGCCGAGGCGTAGCCGGCGAGGTATCCGGCGGTCCCCCAGACGAGACCGTTGACGCCGGCGCCGATCGGGCCGGCGGCGGCACCCAACACCGAGCCGACGAACCCGGTCGCCGTCGCCGTCCGCCTGGCGGCTTCCTCTGGGTCGTCAGCACAGAGCGAACACGCATCGGCTCCGAACTCGTGGTCGTGATCGTGGTCGTGGTCGTGATCCATACCGTTCTGTTATGTCCGAAGCAACGAAATTCTTGTCCCCGCCGGGCGCCGGCTTCGACGCGTCCGGTCGTTCGCCGCCCGACGATGCGAGAGGAGGGCGCCGCTTGTGGTCTCGGTGACGACAGAAGTAGTCCCGGGCGGATTCGAACCGCGAAGGCTCGAATCCGCTCGTCCTCTGGGCTCGAATCCACTGGACGTGTTCGCCGCTCGCGGAATTGCTCGCGGCAGAGGTAGTCCCGGGCGGATTCGAACCGCGAAGGCTCGAATCCTCTCGCCTTCTGGGCCCGAATCCGCTGGACGTATTTGTCGCTCGCGGTATTGCTCGCGGCAGAGGTAGTCCCGGGCGGATTCGAACCGCCGTCAACGGCTCCAAAGGCCGTTATGATTGGCCACTACACCACGGGACTGCACTCGCCAGTACACCCTTCCGGCACAATAGGTTTTCCGTCCGTCTCGGCTCGGGCGCTCAGTCGGCCGGTTCGGAGTGCGCCTCGAGTTCGAGCAGCTCGCAGGCGTCGGTTTCGGCGTCGAAGCAGTCCGGACAGCACTCCTTGCGGTCGATGATCGTGTCGAGCCGCTCGGCGACCGTCTCGTCGATGACGCTCTCGAGTTGCCGTGCTTCGGTCTGGAACTCCTCGACCTCGAGGACCTCGAAGAGAAACCGCTCGATGATGCAGTACGTCTGGAGGGCGTCGCGGGCCCGGGAGATGCCCTCGTCCGTCAGGGAGACGCCCTTGTACTTCTCGTGGTCGGCGAGCCCGCGCGCCTCGAGTTTGCCGATCATCTCGTTGGCGCTGGCGGGGCTGACGCCGAGGTTGTCGGCGATGTCACCGGTCGATGCCGGGGCGTCGGTCTCGTCCTGAACGAGGTAGATCGTCTTGAGGTATTGTGCCTGTGTATTCATCGTCGTCGCTCCATGAGTTCGGTCACGTCCTCGACGCCGTCGCGCTCGTCGGTGCGGATCTCACGCAGCACGTCGAGCAGTCGCTCGCGGTCGATGCTGAACCGGACGTCGGAGCCATCGATGGCGGTGATCAGGTCGTCGTAGAACTTGTACGCGGTCTCCTCGTTGCACAACTGGTCGTACAGGACGCCGTCGAAGTCCGTGTCGGATTCATACCGGGCGGCGACGAGCGTCTCGATCTCCTCGTACGCGACCGGATCGGCGTCGAGCCCGCCGACGAGCGCCTCGAGTCGGCGACGGTGTTCGCCGGACTCCTCGGCGGCGTCCTCGAGGAGCACGGCGATGTCGGGGTCGAGCTCGTCGTCGCCGAGCGCCTCGTAGTGTTTGTGAGAGCGGGCCTCGACGACCTCCTCCAGCACCATCCCGATCTGGAGCAGCCGCGCGAGTTGGTGGTCCGACGTCACCGACTGGGTGAGACTCACCGCCTCACCCCGCCGTCCGCGGGACGTCTATCGGGCATACTCATCGTTCGGCACCGCGGCATATTAAGGGGTTCCCCTCGGCACGCCGTTTTTTGTCCGCTCCCGACGAGTCGGGACCCATGTCAGACGACGAGCCGGCAAACCGGATGCGCGAGCGCTCGACACAGAGTACCGTCGCGCTGTATCTCCTCTTGGACGCCGACCGTCGGTACGTCACGGCCGGTATCGTCGCGTTGGTCTTTTTCGCCCTCGTCGGCGTCTCGCTCGCGGTTCCCGGTGCCGGCGTTGCGCTTCGGTCGTCCGACTCGGTCGATACCGCGTTCCAGGCGCTCATCGGTGGCACGATCACCGGCGTCACGCTCGTGCTCACGCTGAACCAGTTGGTGCTATCGCAGGAACTCGGTGCCGTCGGCGACCAGCGCGAACGGATGGACGGCGCGATCGCGTTCCAGGAGGCCGTCCGGGACCTCGTGGGTGAGACACCACCGGCGGAGCCCTCGGGATTTCTACAGGCGATGATCGACGAAACAGCCGACCGCGCGAGGGCGGTCAGCGAGTCGGGGCCCCTCGAGGAGGCCCTCGAGGCGATGGTCGAGGGGACCGTCGAGAACGCCGAAGTCGTCCACGAGCGGCTGGACGGTGCCGACTTCGGCGAGTTCGAGGTCGTCCGCGCGGCGCTCGATTTCAACTACTCGTGGAAGCTCCACGTCACACGGCGGTCCCTCGACGATGGTGACTGCTCGGCGGCGACCCGCGAGTCGCTGGCGGCGCTCGCGGAGTCTCTGCGGCTGTTCGGCCCGGCCCGCGAGCACTTCAAGACGCTCTACTTCCAGTCGGAGCTCATCGGCCTCTCGCGGACCGTTCTGTACGCCGCCGTGCCCTCCCTCGCCGCGGCCATCAGCGTGGTTTTCTTTTTCGACGCCGAGCGGTACACCGGCACGATTCTGGCCGTCGATACCGGCGTCTGGCTCGTCAGCGCCGCGGTCGCCGTCGCCGTCTTGCCGTTCGCCGTCCTCCTCGCGTACGTGCTCCGCATCGCGACGGTGACGAAACGAACCCTCTCTATCGGCCCGTTCATCCTCCGTGAGACCGATCGGGACACCGGCCGCTGAGGGGTGCGATCGGACGAAAAGGGGAACCGGCGCGCTATTCGCGGGCCTGTAGCCGGTCTTGGATCCGGCTCCGCAGGTCCTCGCGGAGTTCCTCGACCTCGATCTCCTCGAAGACGGGAACGTAGAAGCCCTCGACGAGCATGTTCCGGGCCAACCGGTCGCTGAGACACCGGGAGGTCATGTAAAACATGTCCGTCTCCGAGACCTGCCCGACGGTCGCGCTGTGGGAGGCCTCGGTGTCGTGGTTGTTGATGATGAGCTTCGGCGAGGCGTCGGCCTCGCTCTCGTCGGACAGCATAAGCGTGTTCTCGCGCTGGTAGGAACTCGTGTTCCAGGCGTCGGCGCCGACGTGCTGGACGCCCTCGTACACCGACCGCGCGACGTCGTCGATGACCCCGCGCGTAACGAGGTCCGCGGTCGTGTGCTCGGCGTTGTGCCACACGCGGGCGTCGACGTCGAAGTGCTGGTCGTCGTGCCCGTAGAACGCGCCGACGATCTTCGACTCCGAGGAGTCGCCGTTGAGGTGACTCTCGACGGAGGCCTTGCTCAACTGTGACCCGAGGTTGCACTCGATCCAGTTCGCGGAGGCGTAGGTGCCGACGTCGGCCTCGCGCAGCGAGTAGACGTACGTCGACTCGTCGAGGTCCTGGAGGTTCCCGAACTGCACGTAGCTGTTCTCGCCGGCGGCGACCTCGGTGATGCCGCTGTAGTACCGGTTGCCGTCGATCTCCTCGCCGGTCTCCTGCCGTTCGAGGATCGTCACCGACGAGGACTTCTCGGCGACGACGAGGGTGTAGTTGAACAGCGACCGGGAGTTCATCGTCGTCCGGATCGTCACGTCCTCGGCGTCGACGCCCTCGGGGACGTAGACGACCGTCCCGGTGGTGAAAAGCGCCGTCGACAGCGCCGTCAGGTAGTTCGTTTCGGGGTCGACGACGCTCCCGAAGTGCTCCTCGAGGAGTTCGCCGTGTTCGGCCACCGCCTCGGCGAACGGGAGGACGTCGATGCCCTCGGAGCCGATCTGGTCTTTCGTCTCGGCGGCCGCGAGCGGGTCGACGAGCCCCTCGTAGTCGAGTTCCTCGAGGTTCGTCCACGTCCGACCGGGCGTGCGGATCACGTCCGGGAACTCGAGTCCATCGAGCGCGTCGAGCGCCTCGAGACGGGTCTCCAACAGCCACTCGGGCTCGTCGAGCTCCTCGGAGATCTGTCGGACCGTCGCCTCGTCGATGGACGCGTGTACCTGCGTGGACATGTTACCCGAGCGAGCCCTCCATCTCGAGTTCGATGAGCCGGTTGAGTTCGACCGCGTACTCGATCGGCAGCTCCTCGGTGATCGGCTCGATGAACCCGGCGACGATCATCTGTTTCGCGTCGTCGTCGTCCAGCCCCCGCGACTGGAGGTAGAAGATGTCCTCGTCGCCGATCTTGCCGACCGTCGCCTCGTGGGCCACGTCGACCTTCGACTCCTCGATCTCCATGTACGGCATCGTATCGGAGGTCGAGTCGTTGTCGAACATCAGCGCGTCACACTCGACGGCGGTCGAGGAGTCCTCGGCCCCGTCGGCGATGTGGATGAGCCCGCGGTAGTTCGTCCGGCCGCCGTCCTTCGAGATGGACTTCGACTCGACGGTGGACTTCGTGTTCGGCGCGTTGTGATAGACCTTCGCGCCGGTGTCGATGTCTTGGCCCTCGCCGGCGAAGGCGATGGTGATGTGGTTGTCCGTCGCGCCGGGGCCCTTCAGGATCGTCGAGGGGTACAGCATCGTCGCCTTCGAGCCCATCGATCCCGAGACCCACTCCATGGTGGCGTCCTTCTCGGCGATCGCGCGCTTCGTGTTGAGGTTGTAGGTGTTCTTCGACCAGTTCTGGACGGTGGAGTACTGGACGTGAGCCCCCTCCTTGACGAACACCTCGACGCCGCCGGAGTGGAGGTTGAACGCGGAGTACTTCGGGGCCGAACAGCCCTCGATATAGTGGACCTCGGAGTTCTCCTCGGCGATGATGAGCGTGTGTTCGAACTGGCCCATCCCCTCGGAGTTCATCCGGAAGTACGCCTGAACGGGCATGTCGACCGTCGTGTCCTCGGGAACGTACACGAACGACCCGCCGGACCAGATCGCGCCGTGGAGCGCGGCGAACTTGTTGTCGGACGGGGGGACGGCCTTCGTCATGAAGTACTCCTTGAGGATCTCCTCGTGCTCCTGGACGGCCTTGTCCATGTCACAGAAGATGACGCCTTTGTCCTCCCAGCGCTCCTGCATGTTCTGGTAGACGATCTCGGACTCGTACTGCGCGCCGACGCCCGAGAGGGCGTTCTTCTCGGCCTCCGGAATGCCGAGTTTGTCGAAGGTGTCCTGGATCTCCTCGGGGAGGTCCTCCCAGTTTTCGGCCCCGCCGCGGGTCTCGATGTCGGGGCGAATGTAGGGAACGATCTCGTTCAGGTCGACCTCGGAGAGGTCGGGCTGGCCGGGCCAGTCCGGCATCGGCATCTGCTGGAACTGCTCGAGCGCGCGGAGGCGCCGTTCGAGCATCCACTCGGGTTCGTCCTTGTCCTCGGAGATGACTCGGATCGTCTCCTCCGTGAGGCCCTTTTCAGTCTGGAACGCGGAGGCCTCCTCCTTTTTGAATTCGAATCTGGCTTCGGTGTCGGTCTCTTGGATGTGTTCTTCGGAACTCATTGTGTGTAGTTACGTTTGGATACGTATAGCGTTTCGTGTAATCGTCAGCGGTTACGCCGCCTCGTAGACTTCCTCGCGGACCCAGTCGTAGCCTTTGTCCTCAAGCTCCTCGGCGAGTTCCGCGCCGCCGCTTTTTGCGATCTTCCCGTCGAGCATCACGTGGACGTGGTCGGGCTCGACGTAATCGAGGACCCGCTGGTAGTGGGTGATCTGGAGGATCCCGGTGCCCTGCTCGTCGCGGAGGGCGTTGATCCCGTTGGAGACGTCCTGGAGCCGGTCGATGTCGAGCCCGGAGTCGATCTCGTCGAGCACCGCGACCGACGGCTCGAGGATGGCGGCCTGCAGGACCTCGTTTTGCTTCTTTTCGCCGCCCGAGAACCCGGCGTTGAGATACCGCTGTGCGAAGGACTCGTCCATGTCGAGCAGCTCCATCTTCTCTTGGAGGACCTGCTGGAACTCGGCGACGCCGACCTCACCCTCGTCGACGTTGCCCTCCATCGGCGAGGTGTCGTAGCCGGCGTCCTCCTCCTCTTCGTCTTCGGCGTCTTCGCCCTCGAAGAGCTCCTCGCGTTCCTCGAGCTTGGCGTTCAGCGCCGTCCGGAGGAAGTTGACCATCGTGACGCCCTCGATCTCGGCGGGGTACTGGAACCCGAGGAAGATGCCGAGCGCGGCGCGTTCGTTCGGCTCGAGTTCCTGGAGGTCCCACGTGAGCTGGTCGTCGTCGACGTCGACGCCCTCGAACTCGTCTTCGTCGATGTGGAGAAGCACCTCGCCGCCCGTTACCTCGTACTCCGGGTGGCCGGCGATTACCTTTGCCGTCGTCGACTTCCCCGAGCCGTTCGGCCCCATCAGGGCGTGGATCTCCCCGGACTCGACCTCGAGGTTGACGCCGTGGAGGATCTCCTCGCCGCCCTCCGTTGCGACCGACGCGTGTAAGTCATTGATCTCTAACGTAGCCATTATATCGTCTACAGCAGTATACCACCGTGACGAACATAATGGTTTCGGGTTCAGCGTTACTTAGCTTCGTAAAGTGAAAAAATATTTTTTCGTGGGTGAAGACACCACGCCCCACGGACGGCCTCAGACGAAGTTTCCGAGCCCCGTCTGTTCCTGCCCGCTTTCGACCTCCTGCCAGGAGATGTCGAGCGCCTCGAGGATGCGGGCGATCGGCCCCTTCAGCGTCTTGTCGAGCATCTTCTCGTAGTCGACCTCGAAGGCGTCGGGGACCTGGTCGTCGAACTCGAAGCAGACGACGTCCGGATCGCGCTTGAACTCGCCGTACAGCGGGTCCCGGGAGGGATCGAGGTCCCGTTCGGCCTCGAGTTCCCTGAAGAAGGCGGGGTGGACCTTCTTCAGGTAGAGCCGCTTCGGCTTCGATCCGCTGGAGAAGTTCGTCCCCAACAGCAGGTTCGCGTACTTCGCCCCCCGGACCTGGGCGGTGTCGGTGTCGTAGTTGTCGAGTTTCTTCCCGATGCCGCCGGGGATGCCGATCTCGTCGTAGCTCACGTCGCCGCGTTTGACCCGCTGGATCACGCCGTGTACGTACTCCTTGATCTCCTCGGGGTCGGTTCCGGTGACGATCATCTCCAGTACCTCCTTTTGTACCTCCTTGGTGATCGGCGCGATGTCCGAGCGCTTGTACTCAAAGCCCGTGATGTCGATGTCGTCGACGTCCTTGCCCTCCTTCCAGATGATGTTGCCGGCGTAGCGCTTCTTCTTGCCGGCCTGGAAGAACCGCCGGTAGAGCTTCTCGAACTCGATCTGAAACCGGTGCGTCTCGGCGTTCAGCCGCTCGGCGAAGGCGTCGTAGGCGTCGTTGATGTGGTCCTCGATCTCGAAGGACTGCGCGATGGCCTCCTCTTTGTCGACCCCCCGTCCAAGCTCCAGCATGACCGAGTCGGTGTCCCCGTACGTGACCTCCTTGTCGAGTTCGCCCGCGGCCGACTCGGTGAACTCGATGACCTCCCGGCCGGTCGCGGTCACGGCCGACCCCATCTCCTTGTCGTAGAGGCGGAACCGGTCCCATCCCAAAACGCCGTATAAGGACTGACCGACGAACTGAAACTTCCCGTTTCGGCCGGCCAACAGCGTATGGTTGTCGGCCACAGTGACACAGTAGACGCCGTCGTCCGCGTTCGTCCGTTCGGCGCTCCGGTGCATTCGAAGGGTGTTCTTCGCGTTTGTCGTGACGTAGATTCGGTACGTATCCGCGTTTTCACCGTAGCTCGCTGTCAGTCCGAGGTGCGCACAGAGCCGTAACACGTCGTCTCGAAGCCGTTCGCTCGTGGTACTGTAGCGCCACGAGTTCGGCTGTCGATCCCCGTCTCCGTCGATGAGCGTCTCCAAGAACGCCTCTCTCTGTGATCGAGAGGCCTCGAAGACCAACTCCGGGATCCGTTTGTTTTCGCTACCGTCGCCGCCGAAATCTTCGAGGAGGTCGCCGAGAAGCGCGGAGGTGAACTGGTGGCACCGGTCGTCGGTGTAGTGGTCGAAGCCCATCCGATCGAGGAGCGCTCCGATCGAGCCGTGCGTGTCGCCGCCGTCGGCCGCGAGGACTTTCTGTGCTATTTTGACGGTTGTGGAAGAGCCGCTCAGTTTCCCGTCGAACTCCGTTTCGGCCGACGTGTACACGCTCCCCTCGGTGATGTACCAGGCCAACAGTTCGAGGAAATCGTCCCCGTCGTACGTCCGGGGGATCCACTTCCGGCCGGACTCGCTGTGGACGTAGCTCCGCTCGCAGACCGACTCGATGTACTCGCGGTGCCTCTCGAACTCCTCGGCGGTGAACACGTAGCCCGTCTGACCGAGGTCGTTCTTGCGGACTCGCCGCGGCGTCCAGCCGAGTTCGGTCGTGAACGTCCGGCCGTGTACCTCCGGGCGAACCCATACCTCGTAGTCACCGTCGACGAGTTCCGTTAGATCGATCTGTTCGAGTTCGGTACCGGTCGGTCCGTCCCAGTCGTGCGGCAGTTCGTAGTTCGTCGCCCGGTCGAGTTCGCCGGCCTCGACGAACCGGTACTCGTCTTCCGTTGTTCCGTTCGTCTCGTTTTTCCGGACGATCATCCGGTGGTTCGGGGTCACGCTGAAGTCGATCTTGCTCGTCTCGATGTCGACTAGCTCGCCGCGGTAGTCCGGGTACTCGTGCGTCTCGACGACGGGTTTGGTCTCCATCTCCATCGTCTCCGGGTCTAACGAATAGACTTCGTCGCCGATACCGAGATCGCGGATGTTTCGGATCCCGGACGGCGTGAGGACGTCCGTGTCCGGGGTGAAACAGTTCATGATCACCTTAACCGCCGACTGCTGTCGGTCGAACGTCTCGTAGACGTCCGTCCCGGGGTCGTGGTCGTTCCGGAGCGATTTCTTTCGTTCGCGCTCCTCGAGCAGCTCGTCGACCATCTTCCGGATCATGCCGTCGGGCTCCTTCCGGAAGTGCGTCCCGTTCGGCGCGACGTACGTCTCGCCGTCGTAGGCGTCGGGATCGACCTTCGTCTCCGGCGACGCGTTGATCGTTACCATGCACATCGGGTAGAGAGATTGGCCGACCCACTGAAGATTCCCGTTCCGCCCTGCGAGCACGACGTGATTGTCTTTCGCGGTGAGACAATGAACCTGCCCGTCGTGGGTTTTTACCGTCGCGTTTGCCTTCTTCATCGAACCCTGTTTACCGATGGAGACGTACCACGTCCCGTCCGGTTGTTTCGAAACAGTCGGTTTCTCCCCACACTGTACTGCGAGGCGAACGATGTCCCGTTTTAGTTGGTCGCTCTTGGTCCAGAATTTCCGGAGGCCGCTATCAGTACGGCTCCCGTCGCCGTCGATCAGCGTCTCTAACAGCACTCGTAGATGACTCGCATCGAGTTCGAACACCCACTCGGGGAGGTGTTTCTCGTCGTATCCGTCTCCGCAGTTATCGAGGAACCAATCATAGAGGGGACGGTTCGAAACGTTGAACCGGTCATCGCCGACGTTATACCTCAATCCCATCCGTTCTAAGAGCGCGCGGATCGCAGCTTGCCCGTTTTCGTCCTGCTGGTGGAGCACGATCCCCGGTGACTCACGAATGAAGCTCCCCTCCGTGACGAACCAGCCCATCAGTTCGAGCCAATCGTCCATACCGAACGCCAGCGGCATCTCGGTGTGGCCCCGATCGTATTTCAGAAAGACCTGATCGGCATGCTGTTCGATACTGTCGCGGTGCTTCCGGTAGACGTCGACCGGGATCAGATACTTACCGGTCTTCGCTTCGGTCGCAGCCAGTCGTGAGGTACCGTTTGCCCGGTCTAACTCAGATTCGACACTAGTGGGCATCGCGGCCCGGAAGCCGGTGAGTCCCTCGTGTGCGTAGACGACAACGCGGCAGTCGTCGATCCTCTCGACGAGTTGGAACTGCTCGCGGGTTGCGCCCGACATCGGTTCGTGATTCGGGAACGCGAACCGCTCTGCGTCAGGGATGTCTCGGTATTCATCGAACCCGTAATCGGATGGCTCGAGCCCATCCCATCCTCGTGTCTTCGAGAGCAGGAATCGGTGGTTTTCTGTCACCTTGAAATCATGTGTGTTCCCTTCGATATGATGTAGTTCCCCGTACTGATTCTCGTACGATTGGGTGTCGACAACCGGTTTTATCTCGCATTCGAAGGTCTCCGGATCGAGCGTGTACACCGGGTCGCCGGTCTCGATCTCCTCGATGTTCCGCACCCCATCCGGCGTCGCCACGTCGGTATCGCCGCTGAAACACTTCAGATCGAGCACTGAGACCATCTCCTTGACGCCGGAGATCGGCTCGAAGACGGCCCCGCCCTCGTACTCCTCGCTTTCCTGTTGGCCCTTCGAGGGGAGCGCGAACTCGCCGTGGATCTCGTGGAGGACGTACATGTCGACCGCATCGCCGGGCGTCGTCGCGTCCTCCAGTTTGCACCCGACGAAGGAGGCGACCTCCTCCCAGAAGGGGATGATCTCCTGTTTGCGATCCAGCTCCACGCACAACTCGACGTCGCGGAGGTTGTACTCGATGAGCCGCTCGGGGTCGTCCTCCCAGAGGTCGCCGATGTCGCCGGGGTAGCGCTCCTTTCCGACCCCCAACTCGGTCTCGCCGACGGCATCGAGCCGGTAGGAATCGAGCTCCGAGAACTGCGTCCGCTGGTACGCATAGAGGAGATCGAAGACGACCCGTCCCTTGATGTTCGGGCCGCCCCACCCGGAGTCCCAGACCTCGTTCACCCGGGAGAGCCGATCGGAGTCGAGGCCGTCGTCGCGCCCCGAGAGGCGGCCGATCCGGTCGATGAGGTAGGGCGCGTCGAAGTCGTCGAAGTTCCAGCCGGTCAGCACGTCCGGGTCGGTCGTTTCGACGTACTCGACGTAGTCGACGAGCATCGCGGCCTCGTCCCCGAAGGTCCGGATGTCGGCCTCAAGGGGGCCCTCGCCGATCGGATCGTACCCCTCGACGACGTCGGGGCCAGGGACGCCCTCGGGGGATTCGTACAGCCAGACGACGTACTCGTCGCGGTAGGAGTCGTGGCTCGTCAGACAGACGATCGTCTCCTCGCCGTCCTCGGGGAAGCCGTGGCGGTCGTCGACCTCGATGTCGAGGGTGTGGACGCGGCTCTCGGCCTCCACGTCGACGGGTTCGATCTCGGCGTGGTGGACCTTCAGGCTCCCGTCCTCGCGGCGCCGTTCGGGGACCCGGATCCCGCTCGTGACGTCCTTGTCGATGAGCAGCCGGTTCGGAAAGAGGATGTCGGCCTCGTAGTGCTCGAAGCGATCGCGGAGGTTGCCGACGTCGCGGGGCGTCTGCCCGAACACCTTGAGGAGTCGTTCGCCGCGGATCGACTCGTAGACGACGAGTTCGTCGGCCGCGCGATCGTCGGCCCCGTCTCCGGCGTCACTCGCCCGGTCCCCGTGCGTCTCGAGTCCGGTCAGGCGGTCGTGTTCCAGGCGCGAATCCACCACGTCGGCCGCGGTGAGCGGATCGGCGGCGTCGGCGGCGAGATCGACGTCGTCGACGGGCGTATAGAAGTACGGCCGGAAGGCGTGGACGCGGACGTGGACGCGCTCGTCGTCGCCGTCGGCGTTCGGCGTCCGCCCGAAGACGTGAACGACGGGGTGCTCGTCGTCGCCGCTGCCCTCGACGGTGTAGTCGACCTGCGTGACCGCGCACTCGACGTGTCCCTCGGCGTCGGGGTAGCGCCGATCGGAAACGTCAACGACCGTCGCGTCGTCGTCATCGGCGCCGGCGACCGCGGCGGCCTCGGCCGCCGGCCGCTCGTCGCCGGTTCCGTCCGCGGCACCGAACTCCCCGAGCGTTCCCTGCTCCATGGCGCGACGGTTGGCGCTCGCGGGTAAAAACACCGGCGTTCGGCGCCGGAGGCCGGCGGCGTATCGCCGCTCGATACCGTGGGGAGCGTTTTAAATAAGCCCACCGTACCCAAGGACAACGAGTACCATGTCGGGGTCGAACGCGACGGAGGACGCAGACGCGAACGGGACGGGACGGATAGCCGAACCGACGGTCGCGGAGGCGGTCCGGTCGACGGAGTCCTACGAGACCTCGGGGGGAACCGTGTTCTACGACGCCGAGAACCCGCTCGCGTGGGTGCAGTCCGACGACGTCGTCGACCTCGAAGAGTCCGCGTGATTTTTGCTCCCGCGTCCCGTCGTGTCGCCCGTGATCCCCTTCGAGGACGACGAGGACGCGTGGCCGGACGAGCCCTCGGAGTTCGATCCCGATAGCCTCGGTCCGGACCCGCCGGAGCCGCCGGACCCGACGCCGGAGCACTCGGAGGTCGTCGAGGCCGCCGAGGAGGCACCCGACGGGCTGTTTCGGGCATTCTGGGCGTCGGTTCTGTCGCTCAACGTCGCGCTCGCGGCGCTTGCGGTCGGCGGGATGATGGCCTACTTCCAGGGCGACTACGAGACGGGAGGGCTGGTGGTTCTGATCGGGTGCGTCGCGGCCGTCGGGACGCTCCGGTACTACTGGGGCGTCAAGACCGGACGGTACGGGGCGGAAAAGAGAGCCGACGAGCGGGGCGAGCCGTGAGGACCGTCGAACACGGCGACGACCGCTATCTGTTGGTGAAGTCGTCGGGCGATTCGAGCCTCGTCCGGGACCCGGCGACGGGCGCGGAGCGGTACCTGCCGAACGAGGAGCTGACGCCGGTCGGCGAGTCGCCGCTCGTCGCCGCCGCCGCCGCGGTGCCCGAGGCCCGACGCCGCCTGATCCTCGGCGTCCACTCGGAGTCGGACCTCGGGCTGTTGGTGGAACTCGACGCTCGGGGGCCGCTCTCCGTCCGGGAGCTTCTGGGGGCGTACGACCTCTGTGAGTCGGATCTCCACGGCCGGCTCGCGGAGTTGCGCGCCGGCGGGCTCCTCGAAGAGACCGAGGTCGGCGGCGAACGGGGCTACGGCGCGACCGAACTCGCGAGCGAGGCCCTCGAGGCCCTACAGTAACGCGCCCGTCGTCGCCGATCGCTCGACCGACGAGCGGTTCGTCGTCGGGTCCTTCCGAACGGCGATCAGGTCGTCGGCCGCGCCGACGAGTTCCTCGTCGTGGCTGACGACGAGTATCTGTGCGACGCCGTGTTCGGTCATCGACTCGATCAGCTCGACGAGCTTCGAGACGTGTCCGGCGTCGAGAAAGACGGTCGGTTCGTCGAGGATGAGCGGCGGCGTCGGCGCGCTGCCGTCGATCCCCTCCGAGAGGAGCCGGTAGATCGCACACCGCAACGAGAGGTTGAACAGCGCGCGCTCGCCCCCGGAGAGCTGGTCGGGGTCCAGTTCCGTGCCGTCCTTCTGGTAGACGGTGAGTTCGTACTCGCCGTCGAGTTCGATCCGGGCGTACGAGTCGTTCTGGTAGACGAGCTCGAACGTCTCGTTGAGCATCGCCTCCAGTCTGTCGACGTTGCGGCGGCGCAGTTCCGCCCGGAGGTCGGCGTAGGTCGATTCGAGCGTCGCGGCCTCGTCGTACAGCGACTGGAGCCACTCGACGGTCGCCTCGAGTTCGTCCCGCCGGGCTTCGAGCGCCTCGAGTTCGTCGAGTTCGTTCCGGACGGCGCCGATCTCGTTTTGGATCTCGTCGCGTTTCTCGCGTTGCTCGGCCAGGTACGGTTCGACCTCGGAGAGGTAGTCCTCGGCGCGTCGCTCGTCGGCCTCGGCCTCCTTGAGTGCGGCCTCGTCGAATGCGTCCTCGAGCTCTGCCTTGCGGTCGCGCTTCTCCGCGAGGCGCTCGCGCCGCTGGTCGTTCAGTTCGGCCTTGTTCGCGCGCCGCTCGCGCAGCCGTTCGATGTCGGCCCCGGTCTCATCGATCCGATCGAGCAGGTCCCGGACGCGCTCGATCCGGTCGCGCTCGTCGTCGAGTCGGTGCTTTTCGGCGTTGAGTTTGCCGATGGCCTCGCGGGCGGACTCGGCGGCCGCCTCGGCGGTAGCGGCCCGCTCGGCCGCCGCCTCCGCCTCGGTCTCGTGGTCGTCGGCCTCGGCGCGGAGCGTTTCGATCCGCGATCGCTTCTCCGCGATCGCCGTCTCGCGCTGTTCGATCAGGGAGGCGACGTGCTCGCGGTTCTCGGTCGATTGCGAGAGCTCCGTCTCGGCGTCGACGAGTTCGACGGCCCGCTCGTGTTCCGCTTCGAGTTGTTCGATCTCAGCCCGCTGGGTCTCGATCTCGGACTCGATGTCGGCGACGCGCTCGCGGTCCTCGGCGATCGACTCGACGTGCGGCGAGCCCTCGAGCGACTGCCCGCACTCGGGGCACTTCCCGGCGTCGAGCAGCCGTTCGGCATCGGCGACGGACTCTTTGGCGTTCTTCAGATCGGCGCGCAGCTCCGCGAGGCGCTCGTTGGCGTCGGCGAGCTCCGAGCGGACCGACTCGCGGTGGCTCTCGAGGCGGTCGGGATCGACCGGCGCGTCATCGAGAGTCTCCCGGAGCGCCCCGATGCGGTCGTCGATCTCCTCGAGCCGCTCGCGTTTCGCCGAGAGCGCCTCCGCGGCCGATTCGGTCTCGGCGGCGAGTTCCTCGGCGTCCGATCTCGCCTGGCGCGCTCGCTCGCGGTGGGTTTCGGCGTGCTCGCGCTCGGTTTCCGCGTCGGTGGCGTGCTCGTTGGCCTCGATGCGGGCCGACTCGATCCGCTCTCTGACGTCCTCGAGTTCCCCCTCGATGTCGGCCAGGCGGTCTGTGACCGCTTCGGCGTCGGCGTCGGTGCCGAGGTCCGTCCGCTCGACGGCGGCGTCGAGGTCGTCCTCGAGGTCGGTCCGCTCGGCTCGCAGCGATCCGATCCGCTCGTCGAGTTCGTCGCGTTCGCGCTCGGTCTCGGCGATCGATTCGGTCAGCTCGTCGATCTCGCCGCCGAGCGTCTCGATCTCCTCGCGGCGGCTTTCGGCCTCCTCGAGGACGCTCCGTGCGGCTTCGAGCGTCTCGCGGGCGGCGTCGCGCTCGCGCTCTTTGGCCTCGATCTCGTCGGTGATCGTCCCGAGCTCCGATTCGAGTTCGTTCAGCCGGGCGTGGAGCCCCTTCTGGCGCTTTCGCTCGATCGCGTCCTCGCGGTCGGCGAGGAGTTCGCGCTTCCGATCGCGGACGCGTTTGACCCCGACGCGGGCGTCGCTGGCCCGCTCGCGGTATGTCTCGAGTTTGCCGAGTTGCAGGAGGTCGTCGATCATGTCCTGTCGGTCGCTCGGCGAGGCGTTGATGAGTTTGTTCACCTCGCCCTGCCGGACGTACGCGCAGTTGACGAACGCGTCGGCGTCCATCCGAAGCAGGCTCTCGACGTGGGCCTCGACGTCGGTGACGCCCTCGAGTTGTCCCTCCGGAGCCTCCAACAGACAGGTCGTCGTCTGTGCGGTGTCCCCCCGCGTTTTCACCTCCCGTTCGATCCGGTACTGCCCGCCGTCGTGGGTGAACTCGAGCGTGACAGCCATCCGGTCGGTGTCGTTTGCGATGGCGTCGTCGAGGGTGCCGTCGATGGCCGCGGACCCATAGAGCGCGAAGAAACACCCCTCCAGCAGCGAGGACTTCCCGCTGCCGTTGATGCCGTGGACGACGGTGACGCCGGGGCGAAGCGTGAGGTCGCTGTCGTCGTAGCACTTGAAGTTCCGGAGCCGGACGCGCTCGAATCTCACAGGTACTCACCCATCGACGCCTGCCCGTCGTCGGACGCCGAACGCTCGGGTTCGGTCGGATCGCCGCTCGCGCCCTCGCCGTCCGCGGCGTCGGCGGCCGGCCGGGCGTCACCATCGCCGTCGCCGTCGGGGTCGGAAGCCGGGGCAGAGGCGGAGGCGGGATCGGAGGCGGGATCGGCGTCTTCGAGGAGCTCCTCGACGTACCGTTCGGTCTCGTCGGCCACGTTCGAGTCGGCGACGGTTCCCGAGCGGATCGTCTCGTCGAGGTCCCGGGCGCCGGCGCTCAGCCCCAACTCCCGGAGCCGCTCCCGGACGGCGTCGTCGGGGTCGGCGAACGATGCCTCGGGCAGAGACTCCCCGGTAGAGACGTCGCGGCGGTCGGTCACGCGGGCGACGAGCGCCCCCGCCTCGGTGGCGTGGCTCTCGATGCGGGCCGGGGGGATCGACTCGCCGTCGCCGGTGAGCGTGACCTGGACGACCGCCCCCTCAAGATCGTGCTCGCTCAGGCGCTCGCGGACGCGCGCAGGCCCCTCGGATTCGGCGAGTTCGAGGTCGACGAAGACGAACGGTCGCGTGTCGATGCCGCGCCGCCCGATTCGGACGTCACCGCCCTCGAACGAGACGAGGTTGTACCCCCGCTCGTCGCGCTCGCTCGCGCTCGTCCGCTCCGTCGAACCACAGTAGGTGACCCAGGTCCCGTCGAGTTCCGCCGTGGTCGCGGCGTGTTCGTCGCCGAGCAGCATCGCGTCGAACCCGACGGTCGCATCGTTCAGGACGGCTTCGGCGTCCCACTCGACGTTCCCGTAGTCCGGAACGAGCGGCTCGAAGAGCCCGTGGGAGACGAGCACCGCGTGGTCGGCGTCGTGGGGCGCGAACTCGTAGGAGAGCTGTTCGCGCTGCCCGCGGGGGACGAAATCGAGCCCGTAAAACGCCGTCTCGCCGACGGTGACGGGGTCGTCGCCGAGCCTGGTCGCGACGCTCAGCCGCTCGAAGAGATCAAGCCACTGGGCGTCCCGTTTGGCCTCGTGGTTGCCGACGACGGCCAAAAACGGGATGTCGGCGTCGGCGAGCGGTTCGAGTGCGTCCAGCGCCCCCAGGATGTCGATCAGCCCCGGCCGGCGGTCGTGGAAGAGATCGCCCGCGTGGACGACGGCGTCGACGTCGTCCTCGATCGCGTCCTCGATCACCGCCCGGAACGCGTCGAGGAAGTCGCGGCGCCGTTCCGGGGAGTGGTACTGGCGGTAGCCGAGGTGGGTGTCGGCGGTGTGGAGCACCCGTGTCATTTCGTCGGTCGTTCGTGGTCGGGTGTTAAATCGGTTCCGTGGCCACGGTGAAAGTGGTCCGGGGGCTCCTGGCCCGGGGGCTCCGCGCCGGCCGCCGCCGACCGGAACCGCCGAAAGCAGGCGAGCGCCCGTCGGCCCCGGCGTTCGGTCTCGGGGTCGTCGGTCGCTTCGATGGCCGCCCCGAGCGCCTCGGTCCCGACGGTCCCGGCGAACTCGGCGGCGGCCTCGAGGTCCCCCGTGGCTTCGACCGCCCGTTCGACGACGACCTCGGGGGCCGGTCCGGCGAGTCGCCGGAGCGACGCCCGGACCCGCTCGGTGTCCGCCGTGGGTTCGTCTGCTGACACGGGGGGTCTGCTCGCCCGACGGCAGATGAACCTACGGGTCGATCGCGAGCGAGTAGACCCGTTTCCTGGCGTCGACCAGGGAGAACCGCGATTCGAGGACGCCGGCGTCCTCGAGTCGGGCGGTCGCGTACCGGACGGTCCGGGGCGGGAGCATCGTCTCCTCGGCCAGTCCGGACTGCGTGAGGCTGTCGTTGTGCTCGAGGACCTTCGCGACGAGTTTCGCGCTCGGCGGGAGGTCCGAAACGGGCTCCCAACCGGCCGCGTCGGGGGTCGTCCCGGGATCGGTGGTCGGCATTACGCCCTCATTTCCGATGGACAGAAATAATACTTTTGGTATTTTTAATGCCCGCAAGTAATCGGGCTTGGACGGCCGGAGGCGGTCCCGTTTCCCGTGTATCCGGGGACGTAACCCGGTGTAGCGACCCGAAGCCTCTTATGAATACGGAGGCTACTGAGTCGTAATGAGCGACACTGCTGACGACGTCGAACTCCCGTACGAGACCGACGCGTCACAGCAAGAGAAGGTTGAGACGCTGGAGGAACGTCTCGAGATCCTCGAGGAGCAAAACGAGGAGATGCGGGACAAGCTCCTCGACGCGAACGCCGAGAACAACAAGTACCAACAGAAACTCGAGCGCCTGACACACGAGAACAAGAAGCTCAAGCAGTCCCCGCTTTTCGTCGCCACGGTCCAGGAGATCACCGACGAGGGCGTCATCATCAAACAGCACGGGAACAACCAGGAGGCGCTCACCGAGGTCACCGACGGGATGCGCGAGGAGCTCACGCCCGACGCCCGCGTGGCCGTGAACAACTCGCTGTCGATCGTCAAGCAACTCGACAGCGAGACCGACGTCCGCGCTCGGGTGATGCAGGTCGACCAGTCGCCGGACGTCTCCTACGAGGACATCGGCGGCATCGACGAGCAGATGGAGGAGGTCAGAGAGACCGTCGAGATGCCGATCGAGAGCCCGGAGATGTTCGGTCAGGTCGGCATCGATCCGCCGTCGGGCGTGCTGTTGCACGGTCCGCCGGGGACGGGCAAGACGATGCTGGCGAAGGCCGTCGCCAACCAGACCGACGCGACGTTCATCAAGATGGCCGGCTCGGAGCTGGTTCACAAGTTCATCGGCGAGGGCGCAAAGCTCGTCAGAGACCTCTTCGAGCTCGCCCGACAGCAGGAGCCGGCGGTCGTCTTCATCGACGAGATCGACGCGATCGCCGCCAAGCGCACCGAATCGAAGACCTCCGGCGATGCCGAGGTCCAACGCACCATGATGCAGCTCCTCTCGGAGATGGACGGCTTCGAGGACCGGGGGCAGATCTCGATCATCGCGGCGACGAACCGCTTCGACATGCTCGATCGGGCCATCCTCCGCCCCGGCCGCTTCGATCGCCTCATCGAGGTGCCGAAACCCGACGCCGAGGGCCGCGAGATCATCTTCCGGATCCACACCCGGGAGATGAACCTCGACAGCGAGGTCGACTTCGCCGAACTCGCCGAGTTGGCTGACGACGCCTCCGGGGCGGATATCAAGGCGATCTGTACGGAGGCGGGGATGTACGCCATCCGGAACGACCGCGTCGAGATCAGGACCGAGGACTTCCAGCAGGCGTGGGAGAAGATCAGGCGGACGGACAACGGCGACGCGGACGTCTCGAAGACGTTCGCGTGAGCGTCTACGCGACGGTGTCAAGGCGGTCCGTCCGGGAGGCGTGGGGCGTCAGCGATCCTCTGCCGGCGGCCGCTCGCTTGTCGTTGCGATCGACTCCTCGCTGACGTCGATCCGGATGCCGCGATCCTTGTTTTCGCCGAACCCGGCGCTGAGGATCCGCGTCAGCGAGTCCTCGACGGACTCATCGATCTCGGTGTAGCGGTCCGGATCGACCTCAACGACGAAGCCCGTCGTGATGTTCGGCGCGGTGGGTAAAAAGAGCACGTCGCGGCCGTCGTCGGTCGATTTTCCCGTCTTGAACGCGGTCATTCGCATCCCGTTCCACGTCTCGAGTTTGACCGGCGTCTGGAGTTCGTCGGGGCCGCTGACGGCCGTTTCAACCGCCATCTTCGAGGCGTTGTACACGACCCGAAGCCCGGGGAGACGGTTCATTATGCCGTCGAGAGTCTCCTCGAGGATGTCGCCCACCGTCGTCCGCATCAGGTACCCGACGGCGAGGACGAGCAGACCGAACAGCACGAGCGTAATGAGGACCCGCACCGAGACAGGAAGCCCGGCGAGCGTCGTTTCGAGAAACGGGAGGTTGGCGATGGCCTGATAGATGAACGCGACGACGTATGCGGTCACGAGCAGCGGCACGAGAACGATGAGTCCGCTCGCGATGTCCCGTTTCCACGACGACGACAACATTCGTTCCGTACCTCACGCCGGCGGGTAATCAGCGCTTCGACCGAGAGCGCGGCCTCGCGGCGGGGTCGGCGTCCGGACGGTCCGACCGGAAGAGACTATCGGCCTCGACGACAACTGATGCGCGGGACCCGAATGGAACGGACACGACCGAACGGGGCGAAAACGCTCCGGACGGCCATCGCGTTTCTCGTCCACAGCAACCTGTTCATTTCGACCGCCTCGACGGGCGTCGCGCTCTCGACGACGCTTCTCGCCGGGTTCGCGCCGGAGCCGCTGCCGCTCGGGATCGTCTTCGTGGCGACGCTTTTCGTCTACAGCCTGAACCGCCTCACCGACATCGAGGAGGACAGCCGGAACGTCCCGGAACGGGCCGCGTTCACCGAGCGGTACGGAAGGCCGCTTCTCGCCGTCGGCGCGGCGCTGTATCTCGCCGCGATCCTCGCTGCGATCGAGGCGGGCGTGCGCGGCGCGCCGTTTCTCCTCTCGCCGGTCGCGGTCGCGTTCCTGTACTCGCTCGTGGGGGTCAAGCGGATACTCCTGATGAAGAACCTCCTCGTCGGGCTCTCGTGGGGGGCGATCCCGCTCGGGGTCGGCGTCTATTACGGCGCGGTGAGCGCCCCGGAGATCGTCGTGTCGTTCGGGTTCTTCACTGTCATGCTGACCGTGGCAGCGGCGGTGTTCGACATCAAGGACATCCGCGGCGATCGGGCCGAGGGGATACGGACGGCTCCGGTCGTGTTCGGGCCGCGGGCGACCCGCATCGGGGCCCTCGCCGTGACGGTCGCCGTCGGCGGGGGCCTCCTCGGGGTCGTCGGGGTCGGGATCGTGCCGCGTCGGTTTCTGTTGCTGTTCGGCTTTCTGGCGTACGTCGCCGCGTACGTTCCCTTCGCGACGACGGACCGAGGACCGCTGTTTTACGGGTTCGTGATCGACGGCGAGCACGTGTTTTTGACCGCGCTCGTGGTGGCGTTCGAGCTCCTCTGAGCCTCCTCCGGGCGGCTCGGGCAACACCACAGTTATACCGCTGTCGGTCCCACTCGGTGACGATGCGAACCGCAGTGTTCAGCGATCTGATCGGCCCCGAGGGCGTGCGTATCGTCGACAGACCGACACCGGACCCGGACGCCGGCGAGGCGGTCGTCGACGTCGAAGCGTGCTCGATCAACCACCACGACCTCTGGATCCTCGAGGGGGACTCGGCGATGGTCGACGGCGACGACCTGCCGTTCGTGAGCGGCCTCGACGTGGCCGGCGTCGTCCGGTCGGTGGGCGACGGCGTCGAGTCGGTCCGGGAGGGCGACCGCGTCGTGCTCTGCCCGAACGAGACCTGCGGGCGGTGTCGGTTCTGTCGGGAGGGTCCGGAGAACCGCTGTGAACGGTTCTCGCTGTTCCACGGGGGGCTCGCGGAGTCAGCCCGGGTCGACGCCGACCGGCTCATTTCGCTGCCGGATTCGGTCGACGCGGTGACGGCCGCCGCGCTCCCGACGGCGTACCTGACCGCCCGACACATGCTCCGGCAGGCCGCGGTCAGCGCGGGCGATCTCGTCTTCGTTCCCGGGGCGACCGGCGGCGTCGGCGTTGCGAGCGTGCAGTTGGCCGACACCCTCGGCGCGCGGACGATCGGGACGTCCTCGTCGGCGGCGAAGCTCGATCGGCTGTCGGCGCTCGGATTGGACCACGCCGTCGAGGGGACCGACCCGGAGACGCTCCGGGAGGCCGTCGGAGCGATCGGAACCCCGGACGCGGTTTTGAACCACCTCGGCGGCGCGTACACGGACGTCGGGCTCGATCTCCTCCGTCGGGGCGGACGGATGGTGGTCTGTGGGCGGACCGCCGGGAACACGAGCGAGATCGACGTTCCGGACCTGTTTCTCGGACACAAGCGGGTGATCGGCAGCACGATGGGAACCCAGCCCGAACTCCAGGGGCTCGTCGAGTCGGTCGAGCGCGGCGACCTCAGCCCGGAGATCGAGGCGACGTACCCCTTAGAGGAGACAGCCGGCGCATTCGCCGCGATGGCCGACCGCGAGGCGGTCGGCAAGATCGTCGTCACCCCCTGAGACCCCGAGCGTCGGCGTCGTCGGGCCGCCGGTCGGGGGCGGTCGGCCGTAACGCACATTGCGTTCAGCCCGCAACGCGGGCCAATGCGCCGGATCGTACTCGCCGTCGTGCTCGCCGGGGCGGTGATCGTCGCCGGGTGCGCCGGCGGGGGGATCGAGGTGCCGGAATCGGGCGAAGCCGGGGAAACCGACGAGGCAGCCCCCGGCGTCGACGCCGAGGTCGCGGGCGAACTCGAGATCCACCACATCGACGTCGGACAGGCCGACTCGACGCTGATACGCGCGCCCAACGGCGAGACGGTCCTCATCGACAGCGGGGGCTGGCAGAGCGACGGCGCGGAGGTGATCGAGTACCTCGACGCCCGCGGGATCGATCGGATCGACCACCTGATCGCGACGCACGGCCACGCCGACCACGTCGGCGGCCACGCGGCGATCATCGAGGCGTTCGAGGCGGATCGCGACGGGATCGGGGCGATCTACGACTCCGGCGTGACGCACACGAGTCAGACCTACGAGAACTACCTCGACGCCGTTGAGGCGTCCGGGAACGAACTGCTCGTCGTCGAGTCGGGCGACGAGTTGCCGATCGGCGGCGACAACGTGTCGGCACTCGTCGTGAACCCGCCGGCGGGCGGCGGCGAGGATCTTCACGGAGCCAGCGTTGCGGTCGTCTTCGGGTTCGGTGACGTCCGGTATCTGACGACGGGCGACGCCGAGGCCGAGGCGGAGTCGCGGATGGTCGAAACGTGGGGTGAGGACCTCGACGTCGACGTGTACCAGGCCGGACACCACGGCTCCTCGACGTCGTCGTCGGGGGCGCTTCTCGACGCCGCCTCGCCCGACGTCGCGGTCGTATCGAGCGCGCTGGACTCGCAGTACGGCCACCCCCACGACGAGACGCTCGAGGCGTTCACCGAACGCGGGGTCGACACGTACTGGACCGGCGTTCACGGCGACGTCGTGATCACGACGGACGGGTCGGAGGTCGGCGTCCGGACGGCGGACCCGTTCTCGGAGGACCCAACAGAGCTGCTCGAGGCCGCACAAGCGGCCGAGGACCCCCCGGCCGCGACGGCGAGCGCGGGCCGTCCGGATCAGCGCGGGAACGGGGGTGGAGGGTAGCCCGATGGAGGGCGTCTACACGGCGACGATCGATCGGGTCGTGGACGGCGACACGGCGGTGTTGCTGTTGGAAGCCGACGGCGAGGTGATCGGACAGCGCGACGTCGCAGTCGATCGGATGCCCGAGGCGTGTTCGGCCGGCGACGTCGTCTCGGTGACTGTGGCCGGGGGCGAAATCGCGGACATCGAGCCCCGACCAGAGGAGACGGCCGCGCGGCGCGAGCGGATCGACGAGACGTTCGATCGGGTCTCGAGGCGGTTCGGCGACTCCACGGAGGAGTGATGGGACGCCGCGTCAGTACCGGAGGACGGCATCGAGGATGCCGGCGGTCTGGCCGATCCCGACAGAGACGAGACCCGCGGTCACCGCCGCCGTCGGGCCGACGACCGTTCCGATCGCGTAGAGGGCGGCACCGAGAACGCAGAGGCCGGCCCCGCCGACGTACACGCCGACGCCGGCGCGGACCTGCCGGGCCGTAGCGAGGAACCCCGCCGCGGGCACCAGGATCCAGCCCGCCAGCGCGGCGACGAAGAGCGCCCTCGATCCGACCGGAACGAGAAAGCCGGCCAGCCCCGCAAAGGCGAAGGGCGTTCCGGCGACGATGACCGCCCGCCACGTCCGCAGCACGCCGGCGTCCATTTCCCGCCAGGAGGCGGCCGCGAAGGCGATGAGCGAGACGCACATAACGCCGTGCATCACGAACACCGGACGCGTCGAAACGGCCCCGACGTGGGCGGCGGTCACGACGCCCCACGCGGCCGGGATCAGAAACGCCGGCGCGGTTTCCCGGAGGCGACAGAACACGTCACCCTGTTCGGACCCCCCGCTAATCAGCGTTCCTCTCGCGAACGGCGCAAGATCGCTCCCGAGGCGCGCGGACACGCCGGGCGGCGATCGACCGGTTCCGGGGACGACGGCGGGGGCGGAGAGAAAGGCGAGGGAGAGGGCGAAGGCGGGACCGGGGGGGCGGATCAGCCGTCGTAGAACGCCGCCGCGCGCTCCCGTCCGAACTCCATTAGCTCCTCGATGAACCCCGGGCTTCGGTCGAGCTTCGACGAGCTGCGGTAGGTGCGGTCCATCTCGATGCGCCGGATCGTCGTCTCGGTGAAATCGCTCTCCGGTAAGTACCCCTCCTCGATCCAGTCGTTGACGCGCTCGACGACGCGGAGCTCCTGGTTGAGCGAGATGTTGCCGGCCAGTTCGTTCCGGCGGTCGGCGATCTCCTCGATCGCCTTGGGTTCGCCCTCGCGCCGCTGGGGGTTGATCTGGATCACCCACAGTTCCTCGGGCTTGCGGTCGGCGCCGACGGTCAGGAGGTCGTCGATCGGGGGGTTCTGCGAAAAGAGGCCATCCCAGTGGTAGTGACCGTTGATCTCGACGGCCGGGAACAGGTTCGGGACCGCCGCCGACGCCAACACCGCGTCGGTCGTGACGTCCTCGTTGGTGAACGTCTCGAACCGTCCCGCGTTGATGTTGACCGTTCCGACGACGAGTTCCGGCGCCTCCACGCCGCAGAGATCGGGGACGGCGTCGAAATCGACGTGTCGCTCGAGGAGGTCGGCGAGCCGCTCTTGGCCGAGTCGCGCCCCCGGTAGCTGGTACGGGCTGACCTGCGGGACCGGGATCCCGGCGTTGTCGATCCGCGAGAGTCCGACGGACAGGTCGTTTGCGAACCTGTCGGCGGGGCTGTCGGCCTTGAGGTCGTCCCAGAGATCGCCGAGCAGACCGACCGTTTCGTCCTCGTCGGCGGTGACGAGGCCGTACCAGCTCACGAGCGCGTTGAACGCGCCCCCGGAGGTGCCGCTGATCCCGACCAGTTCGTAGCCGTCGTCCCACTCGCCGAGCAGTCCCTGCAGGACGCCCGCGGTGAAGGCCGTGTGGCTGCCGCCGCCCTGACAGGCGATCGCGACGGGTGTCTCGTCGTCACTCATCGGCTCCGAGGGCGACGGGCGACGCGGGCGCCGTCGGGTTGGGGTCTCTGCGAGGGCGAAAGCGCGGAACCGTCGTTTCGGGCGTCCCGCGTCGGCGCGGCGCGGCGCGGCGGTCGGGTTCGGTCTGTCATCGGTTCACGTGCGTGTATGGGAGGGAATCAAAAAAGGCCCCGCGTTTCGCGCCGTTCGCGGCCGCCGGACGCGTCGGCTACCGTCCCGAAGGCCGGGCGGCACACGCGTCGACGGGAGATACAACACGCTTAACACCTGTCAGCGTCCAAATCTGTTCAATGAACGCGTCCACTGACGACGGAGCCGGCGGCGACCCCACGGAGGGGGTCGTCTACGATCTCGACCCGGGGTGTACCATCGACGACGTCGAGGAGGGGTCGTTGTACAGATCGACGGTCAACGGGGTCGTCGAGTACGGCGTCTTCGTCGATCTCTCGGAGCACGTTTCGGGGCTGGTCCACGAGTCGAAACTCGACGGCGAGTACGACGTCGGCAGCGAGGTCGTCGTCCGTCTCCTCGAGGTCCGCGAGAACGGCGACATCGGGTTCGAGGACGTCGATGTCGACCCTGCCGCCGCGGAGTTCGTCCCCGTCGCGCAGGGCGACAGCGCGGACGTCTCCGAGTTGTCCGAGCGGATCGGCGATTCGGTCCACCTCAAGGGCGACATCGTCCAGATCAAACAGACCGCCGGGCCCACGGTGTTTTCGGTCCGGGACGGGACCGGGGTCGTTCCCTGTGCGGCCTTCGAGGCCGCGGGCGTCCGCGCCCACCCGGAACTCGAACTCGGCGACGTCGTCCGCGTTTCGGGGTCGATCGAGGCCCACGACGGGGCGCCGCAGGTGGAAGTAGAGCGGCTCGAGGCGCTCTCCGGCGACGCCGAAGGGCGCGTGCGGGATCGGATCGGGGCCGCCGTCGAGGCGCGCGCCGAGCCGGCCGACCCCGAACCGCTCATCGAGTGGCCGGCCTTCGAGAAGCTCCGCGACGACCTCGCCGATCTCGCTCGGCGCCTCCGGACCGCCGTCCTCGAAGGCCGTCCGATCAGGGTCCGACACCACGCCGACGGCGACGGGATGTGCGCCGCGCTGCCCGTTCAACTCGCCCTCGAGACGTTCATCGCCGACGTGCACGCCGACCCCGAAGCACCGCGGCACCTGTTCAGGCGCTCGCCCTCCAAGGCCCCGTTCTACGAGATGGAGGACGTGACGCGCGATCTCAATTTCGCCCTCGAGGACGAGGAGCGCCACGGCCAGCGGCTTCCGCTGTTGTTCATGGTGGACAACGGCTCGACGGCCGAGGACACGCCGGCGTACCGCGCGCTGGCGCAGTACGACGTGCCGGTTCTCGTCGCCGATCACCACCACCCGGACCCCGAGGCGGTGGCGCCGCTCGTCGAGGCGCACGTCAACCCGTACCTCCACGGCGAGGACTACCGGATCACGACCGGAATGATGTGCGTCGAGTTGGCGCGGATGATCGATCCCTCGATCACCGAGCGCCTCGAACACGTGCCGGCGGTCGCCGGGCTATCGGATCGCTCGAAGGCCGACGCGATGGACGACTACCTCGGTCTCGCCGCGGCGGCCGGCTACGACGAGGAGGAGCTTACGGACATCGTCGAGGCGCTCGATTACGCCGCCCACTGGCTGCGGTATCAGCCCGGATCGAACCTGATCAACGACGCGTTGAATCTGGACTGCGACGACGAGACGCGGCACCGCGAACTCGTCTCGTTTCTCTCGTCTCGCGCCCGCCGCGACGTCGACGCGCAACTGGACGGTGTCGAGTCACACGTCGAACACGAGCGACTCGACAACGGGGCCCACCTCTACCGTCTCGACGTCGAGAACCACGCCAGGCGCTTCACGTACCCGGCCCCGGGGAAGACGACCGGCGAACTCCACGATCGGAAGGTGACGGAGACGGGCGACCCCGTCATCACGATCGGGTACGGCCCTGACTTCGCCGTGCTCCGCTCTGATGGCGTCCGCCTCGACATCCCGAACATGGTGACGGAGCTACAGGACGAACTCGGCGGCGCGGGCGTCTCGGGCGGCGGCCACCTGGTCGTCGGATCGATCAAGTTCGTCGCCGGCGCGCGCGAGTCGGTCCTCGAGGCGCTCGTCGAGAAGATGGAAGCGGCCGAACTCGACGAGGAACTGCGGAGCACGCTCCTCCGCGAGGAGTGAGCGCCACCGCCAGTCGGTGAGGACCCCGTTTCGCCCGACGAACCCGATACGACGGACCAACAGCAACGCTGCGGCCGTGGCGGCCGCGGCGGCGGCGAGGATCCCGGCCGGAAGCGGTCTGTCGTTGCCGTCGCCGCTGTCCCAATCGCCCTCGAAGACCGTGGCGTAGTAGGCCGCCGCCTCGGGCCCCTCGAGGGCGACGAGTACCTCGCGGTTGTTCGACTGCGCCGATGCGTCCCAGTTGAGGCTGCCGACCACGGCCGTGTCGTCGACGATGACGCCCTTCGTGTGGATCTTCTCGTAGTTGTCGGCCTCGTCGACCCGCGCCTCGAGGTCCCACCCCGCCTCCGAGGCGCGGCCGTTGAGCCACGCCGCGAGCGCGTCGTTGTCCTCTCTGACGTACCAGCTTCCGCCGAGGTGGATCCGGACGCGGACGCCGCGGGAGGCCGCCTCGAGCACCGCCCGAAGGAGCCGGTTGTCCCGGCTACCGATCCGGACCTGTTGGACGAGAATCCGGTCGTCGGCCGCGTCGATCCGCCCGACGAGCGCGGCCGCGGCGTTGTCGGGCGCGACGAGCAGCGAGGCGGCGTCGATAGCGACGCGGTCGGGTTCGTACTCGGTGTCGTACTCCCCGAGTGCGGGGTCGGCCTCGGCGAACGTCCGGCCTTGCCGGTACTCCTCCCACGGTGTCGCGGCCCGCCACGTCCGATCGTCCCGGTGGAGCGCGCCGAGCGCGTCGGCGATGCGGTCGTTCTCCAGGGTGACGCCCCATCCCCGACTCGACATCCCGCCGGTCCCCGCCGGTTTGAAGTTCTCGGTCGAGACGATCGCGCGGTCGTCTGCGACGACGTACTTCGGGTGGTGGTGGCGGTACCGGGTGTGGGGGCCGCTCAGCAGTCGAACGTCGACGCCGCCGTCGGCCAACCGCCCCAGCGTCCGGGCCTGTCGGTCGCTCACCCCGCCGACCGGGGCGCCGTCCAAGAGCACCCGGACGTCGACGCCGTCGGCGGCCGCCTCCAACAGCGCCGCCTCGATCCGTTCGGAACTGAACGTGTACCCGCCGAGGAGGACCCGCTCGTCGGCCGCCCGTATCCCCTTGAGCACCGCGTTCGGCGCGTCCGGGAGGACGAACACGCGGGCGTCGTCGGCGTCGGCCCGGACCGGTTCGTACCCCGTCGATCCGATCGGACTCCAGGTCCCGGCGACGAAATCGCGGCGTTCGGACTCCGGGGCGTTGCGGTACCGCGCGCTCGAAACCGTCCGATCGCCCGCCCGGAGTTCGAGCCGGTCGCCGCCGTCGGCCAACCGGAGCCGACCGGAGAGCGGAACGACGGGGTGTGGGGTGTGTGCCCGCGCGTCCGCCGGCCGGATCGAGACGGCGACCGTTCCCTCAAGGGTCCGGTCGGGGAACTCGGCGGTCGTTTCGCCGTCGGTGAGCGTCCACCCGGAGACGTTCGTCGGGGTCTCGAAACGGATGGCGACGAACTCGCCGGGGTCGCCGTCGGCGACGGGGTTTGGGTACGCGGCGACGAGCGTCGCGGTCGATGCGTTCGGCGCGTTCGCCGGTGTCGCTGCGGGCGTCGCGTCGGCTGGTGCGGGCGTCGCAGCGACCGTGACGCCGGAGGCGACCCCGATGGCGACCGGGAGCACGACGAGAGCGATGACGGCGGGGCGGAGCGTCGACACACGGTCGCTGGTTCCGGTATGGTATAAAAAGGCGGGGGGTTAGGCCGCCGCGTCGCGGGCGATCTCCGCTTCCCGTTGGACGGTGTAGGCGCGGTCGTCGTCGTACTCGGCGGCGGCCGAAAGCGCGCGTTCGGTCCCGATCCGGACGAGCGCCCACGCGGCCGAACCGCGCACCTCGTCGGCTTCCGTCCCGTCGGCCAACAGCTCGGAGAGCGGTTCGATCGCCCGCGTGTCGCCGATGAGGCCGAGCGCCCGCGCGGCGATCGAGCGGATCTCGGCGCTGTCGTCCCGCAGCGCGTTCGCGACCGCCTGGCTCGCGTCGGTGCTTCCGATCTCCCCGAGGGCCCGGATCGTGACCTTCTGGAGGGGCGGGTTGCCGCTGTCGACGAACTCGGTGAGCGTGTCGACGGCCCGCTCGTCGCCGATCTTCCCGAGCACCTCGATCGCGCCGCGGTCGCGTCTGTTCGCGAGTTCTAACATTGGTTCGAGGGCGGCCTCCGGCCCCAGTCGGCGGAGCGCGTCGATGCAGTTTTCCTCCATGAACTCCGAGCCCAGCGCCTCAAGCGCCATGAGTATCCGCTCGGGGTCGTTTTCGGCCTCGGCGACGCGGACGACGCCCAACTCCGGCGGGAAGTCCTTCCGGTTTTCGGGGGAGAGGCGGTCGTAGAACCCCTCGCGCTGGAGCTGTTCTTCGGTCTCGAGGTCGTCCCACTCCTCGGCCGCCTCGAGCGCCGACCCGAGCGTTTCGACGGCGTCGAGGAGAGCGGCGATCGCATCGGCGTCCGCGTCGGGATCGAGACGGCCGTCGGCGGCCGTTCGACCGACCGCATCGATCGCGTCGGCCACCGCGTCGGTGTCCTCGTCCTCCGGAAGCGCGAACGTCTCCCCGAGTTCGGCGCTCGCCCCCGATAGGAACGTCTCGGTCGCGTCCCTGACGGCGGGTTTGCCGTCGCGCGTCCACCGCGTCTCGCGGACCAGACCGGCCGCATCGCTCGCCTCGGCCTGAACGTCCGTTCCGTAGGGGCCGCGTTCGGTTTCGATCCCGTCTCTGAGGTCCTCGAGGCGCGATTCGAGTGGCTCTTTGGGGTCTGTCGGCTCCGCCTCGTCCTCGTCTCCGTCTCCGTCCGCTTCGCCGTCCTCGTCGCTCTCCGGTTCGGGGACGGGAAACGTCGCCGCGTCGAGGTCGGCGGCAAAGGCGTCGGCTTCGGCCTCGAGGTCGTCCAGATCGGCCTCGGTGTCGGCGGCCTCGAGGGCCGCTTCGAGGTCCTCAAGGCGGGCCTCGAACGCCTCGACGTCGGCGTCGGGAGCGGGCGCGCTTCCGCTTTCATCTCCGTTCCCGTCCCCGCTCTCGTCCCCGTCGGCGGGGGCCTCGGTATCGGTGTCGGGTGCGGAGTCGGCGTCGGCCGTCGCTTCGTCGTCCCCGTTGGTCATGCCGTACGGTCGGACGGAGCGATCAAAGAGGGTTTCCATTCGAGTCGGGGGCCGGGCGGTCGGGGCGCGGGCCGCACGCCGAGCCGACGAAAACAACGGAGGACAGGGGATAAAAAGGGGCGTCTCACGGGTCGCGCCAGTACGCCACGGGCGCAAAGAGGAGGTACGCGAGCGCGAACGCCAGGAGCGAACGCGGGAGCACGCGGCTCCAGACGGTCGGAAACAGGACCGCCAGAGACTGGAGCCCGCCGAGTATCAGCGCGTCGCGGGCGTAGAGATCGGGGTAGGTGACCGAGGCGATCATCAGATAACAGAACACCGCTGTCAGCCCGACGAGCGCGGTCGGGTCGGTGAGCCCCGAGAGGTACGCCGCGGCGATGATCGTCGCCGCCAGCGTCGTCTGAACGCCCTCGGTGTTGGGGTCGCCGCTGTCGTGAAGCGTGTAGAACCCCAAGCGTACGACCGCCATCGCGACGTACACCGCGGGGACCCCGACTGCGGCCGCCGCCCAGAGCGACCCGAGCTCGGCGTACCCCCCGCCGGTCGCGACCGCGTACACGAGGACAGCGGGCGCGACGCCGAAGGAGGCGACGTCGGCGAGCGAATCAAGATGCGGGCCCACGACCGTCCCGCCCCGGACCCGGGCGAGGACGCCGTCGATCCCGTCGGCGATCGCGGCGACGAGCACCAGCCGCGCGGCCAGTCCGGGGTCTACGACGGCGACGGCGGCCGCGACGAACCCGAGCCCGGCGTTCGCCACCGTCACGACGTCAGCAAGCCCCAACTGCCCGAGTAACCGCGGCTGCATGGCTTGGGCGATCGGCGAGTGCCGTCTTAGTACGTTCGCTTCCGTCCGGAACCGCGGGGCATATGCCGGCTCGGCGCCAACCGTTCGTATGGACCGACGGGCGTTTCTGAGGGTCGGAGGCGCCGCCGCGGTGGCCTCGCTGTCGGGGTGTCTCGGTGGCCTCAGTATCGGCGGGCTCAGCGAGGACGACTTCGACGTCGGGATGTCGGCGAACGCCTTCCTGCCGGAGGTGTACGAGATCGAGCGCGGCGAGACCGTCGTCTGGGGGAACAACGGCTCCCGGGGGCATACGGTCTCCGCGTACGAGAGCGCGATCCCGGAGGCGGCGGCGTACTTCGCCTCGGGTGGACACGAGAACCTCGAAGCGGCCCGCGAGGCGTGGAGCGCCCGGGGGAGCGGCAACATCCCGCCGGGAGGCACCTACGAGCACACGTTCTCGGTGCCGGGGCGCTACGACTACCTCTGTATCCCCCACGAGTCGAAGGGGATGGTCGGCGCGATCGTCGTCGAGGAGTGAGCCGTTCGCGGGCCAGGGTCGGGGCCGAGGCCAGGACGGAAGCGAGGACAGAACGGAGCGGAGCCGGCGGGAGGGCGGACCCGACGCTGACGCCCGGCGCCGCGGCGTCCGCGATACGCGAACGACAACCCTTATTCGGGGGGCATTCACATCGGCACCCATGGACGCGTCGGTACCGGAGGTCGACTACACGAAGTACACCAACAGGCAGTTGGTCGCGGTCCCGCTCGTCCTGTTGGCGGTCGCACTCGCCGTGCTCGCCGCCGGGACCGTCGCGACCGGAACGCCGGTCGCACCCGGTATCGAGTTCACCGGCGGCGCGGAGATCCAGATCGAGACGACCGACTCCCAGGCGGAGATCGAATCGCAGTTCGCCGAGCCGGTCGAGTCGATAACGCCGGTCGGGTCCCCGACGAGCAACACGTACATCGTCGAGTTCCAGGCGGGGAACTACGAGAGCCTCGACGACCTCGTCGCCCAGGCCGAGGCGGCCGGCTACGAGATCCAACAGGAGGGCGAGCGGTCGGCGAGTTTCGCCGACGACTCACAGCGGCAGGCGCTTTTCGGCCTGGCGGTCGCCTTCGGCGGGATGGCGGCGCTCGTCGCGCTGTTGTTCCGGACGTTCGTCCCGTCGATCGCCGTCATCGCGTCGGCGTTTTCCGACATCGCGATCCCGCTCGCGCTGATGCAGTTGTTCGGGATCGAGTTGACCCTCGGGACCGTCGCGGCGCTGTTGATGCTCATCGGGTACTCCGTCGACTCTGATCTCCTGTTGAACAACCACGTCCTCAGGCGGCACGGTGATTTCTACACCTCGACGGCCCGCGCGATGCGGACGGGGGTGACGATGACCGTCACGTCGATCTCGGCGATGATCGTCATGACGGCGGTCTCCTCGCTGCTCGGCATCCCGCTGTTGCCCGACGTCGGCCTCGTGTTGGTCTTCGGGCTGCTCGCCGACCTGATGAACACGTACCTCCTCAACGTGAGCCTGCTTCGGTACTACAAGTACGAGGGGATCGGGAAATGAAACTCCGGATCAGAGAACACTGGCGCATCTGGCTGCTCGTCGGGTTCGTGCTCGTCAGCACGGTCGTTCTCTTTGCCCCCTACGGCGAGAACCGCGGCGTTCTCGGACCCGCCGAGGACGGCGAGGGGAACGCGGCCGAATCGCGGTACACGAACCTCGAGTTCGGGCTCGAACTCTCCGGGGGGACGCAGGTCCGTGCCCCCTTCGTCGGGATGACGGTCGACGGCCTCGAGTTCGGGCCGGACGCCGAACGCGACATCGAGACGACGCTACGGGAGGAACTCGGCCTCGGGCCGGGGGACGTACGCGCCGACGCCGAGAGCGGGACCGTCGAGGTGTTCGACGACAGCGAGGTCGGCAACACGACGCGCGCCGAGTTCGCCGGCGGACTCACCGAAGCGGGCTACGAGACGACCGAGGAGGACGTCCGGCTGGGCGTGACCCAAGACACCCGCAACGGGGTCGAGGACGTCCTCAACCAGCGGCTCAGGGAGCGCGGTCTCGGCGGGGGGACGGCCTCGCAGGTCTCGGCCCCCGGCCGGCAGTTCATGGTCGTCGAGGTCCCCGGTGCCACCCGGACCGAGGTCATCGACCTCATCGGGGATCGCGGACAGGTCGAGGTCCAGGCGCTGTACCCCACCGAAGACGGGGGCTACGAGGTGCAGTCGCTCCTCGATCAAAGCGAGTTGTCCGGCATCGGCCAGGCCACCCAACGGCAGGGCGAGACGTTCGTTCCGATCACGCTCAACGAGGAGGCCGGCGCGCGGTTCGGCGACGCGATGCGGGCAAACGGGTTCGCCAGGGACGGCGGCACCCGGTGTGGGTACGACCTCGAGCGGTCCCTCGAGGAGAACACCGACGATGATCCGGGCCGGTGTCTGTTGACCGTGCTCGACGGCGAGGTCGTCTTCGCCGCCGGCGTCGCCCCCGGCCTGGCGTCGTCCTTCGAGAGCGGCGCCTTCGACGAGGACCCCTCCTACCGGACGACGACGACGACCTTCGAGGACGCCCGGGACCTCGAGATCAACATGCGGACCGGCGCGCTCCGGACCGAACTCGACATTGAGAACCGCGGGACGTCGTTCTTCTTGCTGCCGAGTCTCGCCGAGCAGTTCAAGCCGCTGTCGCTTCTGACCGGCGTGACCGCGGTGTTGGCGGTCGCGCTCGTGGTGTTCTTCCGGTACCGCAAGTTCGAGGTCGCCGCGCCGATGCTTCTGACCGCCGCCGCCGAGGTGTACATCCTCCTGGGCTTCGCGGTGGCGGTGAGCCTGCCGTTGGATCTGTCGCACATCGCGGGGTTCATCGCCGTCATCGGCACCGGGGTCGACGACCTCGTGATAATCGCCGACGAGGTCATGCAACAGGGCGACGTCAGCACCTCCCGGGTGTTCGACTCGCGGTTCCGCAAGGCGTTTTGGGTCATCGGGGCCGCGGCCGCGACGACGATCATCGCGATGTCGCCGCTCGCGGTCCTCTCGCTCGGCGACCTCCAGGGGTTCGCCATCGTCACCATCGTCGGCGTGCTCATCGGCGTGCTCATCACGCGGCCGGCCTACGGGGACATCCTCAAGAGCCTGGTGTTGAGCGGGGACGGGTGACGCCGCGGCGCGGGTCGAAGCCCTTTCGTCGCTGCCATCGAAACACACGGTATGACTTTCCGCGACGGAACGCTCGTCGATTGGCACGCGTGGAACGAGGCGGCCTTCGAGGCCGCCGCGCGGGCCGGCAAACCCGTGTTGTGTTCGCTGACCGCGCCGTGGTGTGAGTGGTGTGCGCGGATGGACGAACGCACCTACTCCGAGCCGAAGCTCGCGGCGAACGTCGGCGAGAGTTTCGTCCCCGTCCGCGTCGACGTCGACAGACACCCCCGGATCCGCGAGCGGTACAACATGGGCGGGTTCCCGACGACGGTGTTTCTGACGCCCGAGGGGAACGTCCTCTCGGGGGCCACGTACCTCGGTCCGGACGGGTTCCGGCAGATACTCGACAGCGTCCGGGCCACGTGGGACGCAAAAGGCGAGGCCGCCGGGCGGATCCCCCGGTCGGTCGCCGAGGACGACGCCCCCTCCGGCGAGGTGACCGCCGACGTCGAGGCGCACATGGTCGAACAGATCGCGGCGGCGTTCGACGGCGAGTACGGCGGGTGGGGATCGGACGCGAAGTTCCCGCTGCCGGAGACCGTCGAGTTCGCGCTCAAACGCGACCGACCGCGGGGGACGCGGACGCTCGAGGCGATCCGGACGCACCTCCTCGACACGTACGACGGCGGGTTCTACCGGTTCGCCGAGACCAGACGCTGGGGGGAACCGCACCGCGAGAAGCTGACCGACGAGAACGCCGCGCTCGTTCGGGCGTTCACCGCGGGGTATCTCTACACCGGCGAGGAGTCCTACCGCGACACCGCCGAGCGGACCGTCGAGTACCTGACGACGACCGCCTGGACGGGCGAGGCGTTCGCGGCGAGTCAGGCCGCAAGCGAGTACTACACCCTCGAGCCCTCGGACAGAGAGGACGCAGACCCCCCGCACGTGGACGGGACCGTGCTCGCCGACAGAAACGGGATGGCCGCCGAGGCGCTGTTCCGGTTCGCCGCGGTCACGGACCACGGGTCGGCGTCGCGGTACGCCGAGCGCGCGCTCGAACGCGTCCTCGGGACGCTCGTCGAGGACGGCCGGATCGCGCGCTTCGACGGCGAGGGAAGCGAGACCGGGCTGCTCGCGGACCACGCGCGACTGTTGTCGGGGCTGAGCGCCGCCGCGCAGGTGACCGGACCCGACGGGTGGCTCGGACCGGCGCGGGCGATCGCCGACGACGCGATCGATCGGCTCGTCGCGGCCGACGGAGCCTTCCGGGACGGAACCCCGGGCGGCGCCGGACTGCTCGATCGACCGCTCTACCCCCTCGGGACGAACGCCGAGATGGCCGACGCGCTGTTGGATCTCGCGGCGCTGACCGGGGAGGAACGCTATGAGAGCGCCGCGAACGACGCCCTCGGCGCGTTCGCCGGCGCGTACGACCGGATGGGCGTCGAGGCGGCGGGGTATGCGGCCGCGTGCGCCCGCGCCGTGTACGACCCGCTCGTGGTCCGGACGCCGCCGGCCGGGAGCGATCTCCACCGGGCGGCGCTGCGGATCGCCGACCACGAGAAGGTCGTCGTTCCGGAGGACAGAGACGACGCGGTCGCCGTCCGGAGCGGCGAGCGGAGCGATCCGGCGGGAACGCCCAAGGAGCTGCTCGAACGCGCCGCGGACGGTCCGGCGCCTGAAACGTAGGCGGGATCGGTCCGGCTCGGCTCGGTTCGGTTCGGTTCGATCCGCGAACCGGGGCGTCGAGGCGCTCCGGACGCGGCCGTTTCGAGTGCCGGCGGCGGCGCCGTTTCGAGAACCGAGCCGGTCGGAGGACGTGTACCACCGTCCGGCGTACCCGGCCTCGATAGCGATCGGCGTCGAATCGGATCGGACCGCGGCGTCGATCCGGATCCGGGACAACGGGCCGCCGATCCCCGGCAACGAGACGGAGCCGCTCTTTGCGGACAGCGGTCCGAGCGCCGTCTGCCACGGGGCTGGACTGGGGCTGTCGCTCGTGTACTGGGCCGTCGATATCTGCGGGGGACGCTCTCGTTTCGCCGCGACGACGCGGACAGTCGTAACGTCGTCGCCATCGGACTCCCGAGGGCGTGACCGGCTACTCGCCGTTGACCTCGGTTTCGAGCTGTCCGAACTCGGCGACGCGCTCGGCGTGGGCGTTGTGTTGGTGGATCGATTCGTCGTTGGACTGCTCCATCCGGACGACGGCGTCCTCGGAGAGCCCCGGGTAGGCCTCGACAATCCCCTCGGCCATCGACCGGACGCAGTCCTCGACGAACTTCGCGTCGCTGTGGCTGTCGAAGGTCATGTGATCCTCGTCGGGCCGCTTTGCGAGGTTGTAGATGCGCGCGCTCATCGAGTCGCGGGCGATGTCGATGAGCCGGTTGAGGTCCACGATCGGATCGCCGTCCGTCTCGACTGTCAGGGTCGCGTGGCCCCGCTGTGAGTGTCCCGGCTGCGGGACCGCGGCGAGGAACTCGTCTACCGTCTCCCGTTCGACGTCGAGGTCTCGGAGGACGTCCCTGGCCCGGGACTCGCTCATCCCCTGCGAGCAGGGACAGACGGTCATGCCCACGACGTGACAGCCGATCTCCTCGCGCGTGGTGCCGTCCTCGTGGGCAGTCGCCGACGCGATGATGTCGGCCGTCGCCTGCGTCGGGCGCCCCGTGGCCGGGGTCTCCTCGCGGATCACGTACTCCGCCTCCATCCGGACCTTCGCCCGCGTCGTGTAGTCGTGTTTCTCGATGAGCCGTTCGGCGACGTCGCCACAGACGTCCTCGACGCGGAGTGCGGGTTCGGAGACGGCGTCCTCGAGCATCTCGTCGACGACCTCCATGTTCCGGCTCATGTCCGCGCCCTTCCGCCAACTGGGCAGGTCGACGAACACCTCGAAGTCGGCCATCAGGACGATCGGGCGATCCCCGTCGCGGTGGAGCTTGACGAGCTTTTCCACCCCCGTCACCCCGACGCGATCGAGACCGACGCTGACATCCGGGCTGGCGGCTTGTACGTCCGGCAACTGCTGACTCATTAATTACTTAAATGAGTGCGGCGGGGATTAGGGCTTTCGGAAGTGGCAGGCCCCCGGCGGCGTCGGTCTTATTCGAGCTTTCCGAGCGCCGCAAAGAAATCCAGGCGGGGGCCGGCGACCCGGACGGGGTCGGCCGCCAACGCGAGACGCACCGTCGTCGGAGGGGTAACCCGCTCGCGGGAGCGGCCGTCGGCGACGACGAACGCGTGGTCGGGGCCCTCGATCCGGACGCGGAGCGTCGAGTCGGTCGGGACGGCGATCGAGGGCATCGACCCTTCCGCGCACATCTCGGTCGCAACGAGCGCCGACACGTCGGGGTGGACGAGCGGGCCGCCTTCGCCGAGGTTGTACGCGCTGGATCCCGCGGGCGTCGAGACGAGCACCCCGTCGGCGTGCCCCTCGGAGTACGACTCCCCGTCGATGCGGACCTCGAGGTCGAGGCCGTTGTTCCGGCCGCGCTGGGGGCCGAGAACGACGACCTCGTTGACCGCCGGCGGGAGCGTCCAGACGCCCTCCCCGCGTTCCTCGTCCGTTCGGGCCCCGTCCTCGCCGGAGGCCCGGATCTGCGGGAGCTCCTGGAGTTCGGCCTCGCCGGCCCGGGGCCGTTCTGTTGCCGCGCGGACGGCCTCGACGCAGTCGTCCGGCGAGACGGCGTTCAGAAAGCCGACCTCACCCAGGTTGACGCCCATGATCGGCGTCGGCGAGACCTCCCGCGCGGTGAACAGGAACGTCCCGTCGCCGCCGATCGAGACGACGAGATCGCACGCCGACAGCGCGCCGACCGAGCGGCCGTCGACGCCAAGCCGGGTCCCCGTCAGCTCGTCGACTGAGACGGTCGCGTCGACGCTGCGGCGGATCCGGTCGGCGAGGCCGACGGCCCGTTCCGTGTCCCGCTTGGCGACGATGCCGAGATGCATCGCCGGGGCGTTCGACAGCCCGCGAGAAAAGCCCCCGGAGCGGCCGCGATCGGACGCCTCGGCGGCCGCCGTCCGATCCGACCTCCGGCGCAGGGTTAAGACCCCGGGGGACCAACGCGGGGACATGCGCCGGTCGATCGGGGTGAGAGCGTGAGCGACGACGACTGGTTCGAGAGCGGATCGGATTCCCCGAACAGAGAGGCGCGCGACGACGACTGGTTCGAGGGCGACGAGCCCTCCGAGGAGCCCGCGGACGAAGAGGCGACGCCGGGACCCGAGGAGTCGCCGTTCGGCGGGGGTGGCGGAGGCGGCGAGCCGTCGATGGACGACTTCGAGGCCGCTTTCGACGCCGGCACAAGCGCGGGCGGCGGGGGGGGCGAGCCGTCGGTGGACGACTTCGAAGCCGCCTTCGACACCGGCACGAGCGCTGGCGGCGGGGGGGGCGATCCGGCCGGAGACGACGAGGGGTTCGACGAGGAGTTCGAGTCGGACATCCCCCGGTTGGACCTCGGGATCACGGGCCTCGACGAGATGATCCAAGGCGGCGTTCCGAAGCGCTCTCTCATGGTCGCCATGGGGTCGGCCGGAACCGGAAAGACCACGTTCGGGCTGCAGTTCCTCCAGTACGGGATCGCCAACGGCGAGCGGGGGATCTACATCACCCTCGAGGAGACCGAGTCGGCGATCCGGCAGGCGGCGGTCGAGAAGGGGTGGCCCTTCGACGAGTACATCGAGGACGACCGCCTCGCGATCGTCGATCTCGACCCCGTCGAGATGGCAAACAGCCTCAGGTCGATCGGGAACGACCTCCCGCGGCTCATCGAACGTTTCGATGCCGACAGGCTCGTCCTCGATTCGGTGTCGCTCCTCGAGATGATGTACGACTCCCCGTCGCGCCGCCGGACGGAGGTGTTCGAGTTCGCCCGCTCGCTCAAGCAGGTCGGGGTCACGGCGATGGTGACGAGCGAGGCGAGCGACGAGGACGACTACACCTCGAAGTACGGCATCATCGAGTACCTCACGGACGCGGTCTTCGTGCTGCAGTACGTGCGCTCGGAGTTCCAGGAGACGCGGCTCGCAGTCGAGATACAGAAGATACGGAACGCGAACCACTCCAGAGAGACCAAGCCCTACGAGATCACCGGCGAGGGGATCTCGGTCTACCGGCAGGCGAGCATCTTCTGATCGGACCGCGAGGCGGCCGGGGCGGCCGCGCGGAACCCGACCGACTTTTCAACGCATCGGCGGCTACGTGTGGTATGGCGAAACAGCCGCACCTCCTCGTCGAACCGGGCGACGTGGCCGATGTCGCGTTGGTGCCCGGCGATCCCGGGCGCGTCGATCGGATCGCCGAGCACTGCGAGGACGCCGAGACGATCGCACAGAACCGCGAGTACAAACTCGTCAACGCGACCTACGAGGGGTCCGCGGTGACGGTCTGTTCGACGGGGATCGGGTCACCCTCGGCGGCCATCGCCGCCGAGGAACTCGCCGCGGTCGGCGCCGAGACGTTCATCCGGGTGGGGACGACGGGAGCCTTACAGCCGGGGATCGAGATCGGCGACACGGTCGTCGCGACCGGCGCGGCCAAAGACGAGGGGACGACGAAACGCTACGAGGACGCGACGGTGCCGGCCGTTGCGGAGTACGGAACCCTCTCGGCGCTCGTCGCGGCGGCGGAGACGCGCAACGCGCCGGTCCACGTCGGGCCGATCGCGACCGACGACGCCTACTACGCCGAGACGGACGAGTACGTCGAGGCGTGGTCCGACGCCGGGTTGCTCTGCGTGGAGATGGAGGCCGCGGCGCTGTTTACCCTCGCGCGCCGGAAGGGACTCGCCGCCGGCGCGATCTGTACGGTCGACGGGAACCTGATCGAGGGCACACAGAAGGGCGAGACGGACGACGACGAACTCCCCGAGAAGGCGAAAAACAACGTCGATCGCGCGATCCGGATCGCCCTTGAGGCCGCGGCGACGCTGTGAGACCGGCCCGCCTCGCGTCGTTGGCCGGCGTCGCCCGCCGTCTGAGGCGTCCTGTCAGTTCGGTCGCCCCTCGGAGCCGGTATCGAGGATCCGGTCGATCACGCGCTCGGGGTTGTCGTTGCCGAACGCCGATTCGACGAGCAGGCGACCGCCGAGAACGGCCGGGCTCATCACGACGTCCGCGCCCGCCCGGCGGAGCTTGCGGACGTTCTCGCGTTCGGTCGCCGCGGCGACGATGCGCAGCCCGGGGTTGAGTTCCCTCGCCGTCAGCACCGCCATCGCGTCCTGGGCGTCGTCGTTGGTCGCGACGATGAGCGCCCTTGCGCGTTCGATGCGGACGAGTTCGAGCGGGGCCTCGTCGCTGGGGTTGGCCGTCACGACCTCGTGGCCGCGGTCGCGGAGCCGTTTCGCGTCCGCCTCCTCGCGGACGATGACGACGACGTCGGTTCCGTCGAGGCTCTCGAGGATCGGTTCCGTGAGATCGCCGTATCCGGTGACGATGTAGTGTTCGTCGAGTAGGTCGAGCTGTTTGTCGTTCATGTTTCCGAGTGCGGTCGCGAGGCGGGCTTCGATGAGCGGGCCGAGGAGCGTTCCGAGGGCGACGCCGAAGCTGGCGACGCCGGTAAAGAGGACGGACATCGAAAAGAGCCGGCCGATCTGCGTCGTCGCGGTGAGGTCGCCGTACCCGACCGTCGAGGCCGTCACGAGGGTGAAGTAGAACGCGTCGAGGACCGTGTCGACATGGTTGAACTCCTCGCGCAGGGCGTACGTCCCGACGGTGCCGTACGCCTGCACCCCGACGACGGCGGCGAGAGACGCCAGTTGGGTCGTCGTGAGGTCTACGGTCCGATCGAAGAACCGACGGTTGATCCCGACGGCCGGCAGGGCGAGCGCCGACACGGCGACGAGCGGAAACGACAGGAGACTGGACTGGACGAGCCCCTGTAGCCCGGTGATCGGCAGCAGCACGATCGCCGAGTACCACGCCGACCGGTAGCCGCGCCGGAGGCCGTACACGCTCAACAGCATCAGAAAGCCGGTCATCGCCCCGGTGAACCCCGCCGTCCGGGCCGCGATCTCGGGGACGTACACCGCGAGCGGGCCGGAGACGGACGTCGAGCCGATGTTGACGATCCCGGTGACGATCGAGAGCACCGCGACGAGGGCGGTCAGAAAGACCGCCGCGCGCGTTCGAACGGGGGCGAAGCGGTCGGCGTCGTGTCGCTCTCTCGGTTCGGGGCCCGCCATCGGCCGCAGTTCCCGGCCGAGCGACAATAACGCATCGTTGTCGGGGCGCTACCGTCCCCGGGTCGGGTCGTATCGGGCGAGGCGGGGCAGGGCGGGGCAAGGCGACACCGACCGGACCGCCGGAGCCGAACCGCACGGAAGCGGCGAAACCGGTCGCCGGCGGGCGACAGTAGTTTATTCCGGGGCGGTGTCGGTACCGCCATGACGCAGCCGCTTCCGGTCGAGATCGTCTTCGGGATCTATCTCGGCGTGCTCACGGGGATGCTTCCCGCGCTCGTGTCGTGGGGGCTCGGCTTTCTGTTCAAGTACGTCACCGGCGTCTCGATCCCCGCCTTCGGCGTCGTCGTCCTCGCGTTGGCGCTTGCGGGGATCAACGGCGGGCTGTTGGCGCTGAACGACCCGGCGGTGCTCGAGTCGGGGCTTCGGGTCGTCATCGCGCTCATCGTCGTCCTGATGCTCTCGCTGTACGCGCACTCGAAGGGGGACGCGATGGGCGCGACGATGCCCAAGCGGATCTCGTTCGGAACGATCCGCGATCGGACCCTCTCGAGCGACGTCGTCGAGCTGATCGGCTCCCGCGGGGAGGTCCGGATCGAGGTCGTCGGCAGCGTCGCCAACATGGAGGGGTATCCCCCGCTGTCGGAGGCGACGAGGGCGGAGATCGAAACGGGCGAGTGGCGGCTGCCGGCGGACCTGCCGATCTCCGAGCTCGAGACGCGCTTTGCCGACCGCCTGCGGACCGAACTCGACTTAGCGGACGTCTCGGTCGGCATCGACGATCACGGCCGAGCGACGGTCGTCGCCGCGCCGCCGCTGTCGGGCGTCTCCAAGCGCGTTCCGACCGGGAAGCGCGCCGTGTCGGTCGACGGACTGGTCCCGACCGGGGTCGCCCGCGGCGATCGGGTGCTCGTCGTCGCGGACGACGCGGAGATCGCGGGGACGGTGATCGCCGCAAGATCGTCCCCGGAGCGCGAGGGGGCGGCGAAACCGGAGGCGAAGGCGGACGGCGGAGCGCCGAGCGACGCGGGAGCCGCCGCACAGACCCCGGCACCGGCGGCGACGGGCGGGAACGGGCGGGTGACCGTCGCGGTCGACCGGGCGAACGCCGACGAGTTGCTCGGCGTCGACCGGGCGAAGGTGGTCGTGTTGGCCCGCGGGACGAGACGCGAGTTCGAGCTCGTTTCGATGCTCCGGCGGGCCGGCAAGCGGTTCCGGACGGTGACGCTGGGACCGACGGGCGCGTTGGTCGGCTCGACGATCGGACGCGCCGACGTCCGCGAGGCGCACGGCGTTGCGGTGTTGGCGATAAAGCGATCGGACGGCTGGGTCGTCGCCCCCCGCGGGAGCGCCGAGTTGCGGGCCGGCGACGAGCTCTTCGTCGTCGGGAAACGCGACGCGCTCGACGCCTTCGAGGGGGTGGCCGCGTGAGCGTTCTCCTCGGGGGATCGACCGTCTTCGGGGCGTTCCTGCTCGACGTCACCAGGGCGATCGTGTTCGTCGCCGTCGCCGCCGTCGCCGGGGGGCTCGTCGGTGTCCTGTACCGGTGGTACGCCGGCGAGCGCGTCGCCGACGGGCTGGCGGTGCTCGTCGGACTCGGCGTCGTGGCGCTGTATCTGAACACGGCGGGCGCGCTCGGGGAGGTCATCGGCGGCGACATCGAACTGTTGGCCGTCCAGACGGCCGTATTCAACACGGTCACGTTCGTCTTCGCGGGCGGAGCGGCCGTGGGTGGGAGCCGCCTCGGCGACCGGATCGGGGCGGGGCTTTTCGCCGTCTCCGGCGGGGACCGCCTCGATCGCGACGTGAGCCGCATCGTGCGAACGGTCGGGCGCGTGACGACGGTCGAGGTTCCCGAGGAGATCGGCGACATGGAGGGATACGACCCCGTCGACGGCGCGACGAAGGGGAAACTCGCCGGCCAGACGCTCGTGTTCCCGCGGCGGTTGACCGTCGAGGAGCTCCGGAGCCGGCTCAAAGAGCGCCTCCGAACCGACTACGGCGTCGGTCACGTCGACGTCGACGTCGACGAGGAGGGCACCGTCGGGTATCTCGTCTTGGGCGCCCGCGAGTCCGGGATCGGGGTGACGCTCCCGCCGGGGAGCGCGGCGGTCGCGATCGAGGCCGACCCGCCGAACAACGCGAGCCCGGGCGATTCGATCGAGGTGTGGACGGACGGCGATCCCGGCGCGGGGACGGAGCCCAAGCGCGTGACGACGGCGGAGCTCCGCGGTGCCGTCGGGGACGTCGTCACCGTGGTGACCGACGAGGCCGACGCGAAGCGCCTGGACACGGGGCGGCGATACCGGCTTGTCACACTCCCGCTGGAGGCCAAGGTCGACCGGGAGTTCGCCGCGAAACTCCGGGCGGCCGAGGAGACGATGGGCGCAACGACGGTCGCCGAGGGGAGCGCACTCGTCGGCAGCCCCGTCGGGGCGCTCGACGTTGCGGTCGTGGCCGTGCGGGCTCTCGACGGCGACGTCGTTGCGATCCCGACGCGGGGGCGGCCGATCGCCGCCGGCGAGACGATCTACGCGGTCGGTCGCCCGGATCGGTTCCGGAAACTCGAGGCCGCCGCGGGGTCGCCCGCCGTCGCTGGCGGCGACTGATCGCGTCCGGTGACGGAGACACCGGCGCCGACACCGGGGACGGAAACGAGGACGGGGAGCCGGCGCGTATCCGTTACACACAAGCCCGGTGACGGCCGAGTACGGACATGCCCGACAACCCTATCGATCCGAGCGAGATCGGCGAGGGGGACGCCCCGCCGGTCGCGGAGGCCCCCTACAAGATCATCTTCGAGGCGAACAAGTGCATCGCGGCCGGCAAGTGCGCCGAGGTCTCCGCGAACTGGGAGATGGACATCACGACCGGGATCGCCAAGCCGACCGTGTACTTCTTCGACGAGTCGGATCTGGCGCACAACGTCGATGCGGCCGAGGCGTGTCCGGCGAAGAAGGACCGCGGCGTTATCCACGTCGTCGACCGGCGGACGAACGAGGAGATCGCGCCCGATCCCGACGGTAGCGGGGCGCTCTCCGTCGACTGGTAGGGCCGGACCGCGTCGCACAGAACGGACCGAAACGCCCATGTCCCGGGGCGACCGAGTGCCGTGCGCGCGAGGGTGGCCGAGTCTGGACAATGGCGGCGGACTTAAGATCCGCTCCCGTAGGGGTCCGTGGGTTCGAATCCCTCCCCTCGCACTCGTCGGGTCAAGCGCGCGAGTCTGTGAGCGCACCGGCGGGGACGGTTCTGTTGAGGTGTCCCCGGCGTCGGCCCCCTATTGGAGCGCTCACCGCGGGTCCGCGAACGCAACAAAAACCCGCATCGAGCGTCGGGACCCACCGGTTTTGTGCTTCGTCGCCGGGAGCGACGCCTCCGGCGGATGGGAGGCCTCAACGGGACGAGAAGGCGAAAAAACGAGACGACGGGATCGATCGTCGGTCGTCGGTCGTCGGTCGGTGCGGATCGGTGCGGGAAGCGAGCGCGGCCGGCGTTACATCATGCCGCCCATGCCGCCGCCCATACCGCCGCCCATGCCGCCCATGCCGCCGCCCATACCGCCGGCACCGCCGGGGCCGCCCGCGGGGGCGTCATCGTCGTCGTCATCGGAACTGCCGCCCTTGAGGTCGCCCGCTGCGATGACGTCGTCGATGCGGAGGATCATCACGGCGGCCTCGGTCGCGGACTCGATGGCCTGCGTCTTCACTTCGAGGGGTTCGACGACGCCCTCGCCCTCCATGTCGATGACCTCGCCGGTGTAGGCGTCGAGGCCGGCGGTGTCGTCGCCGTCGGCGTGTTTGCTGCGGAGATCGACGAGCGAGTCAATCGGGTCGAGCCCGGCGTTCTCCGCGAGGGTTCGCGGTATGACGTCGACGGCGTCGGCGAAGGCCTCGACGGCGAGCTGCTCGCGGCCGCCGACGGAGTCGGCGAAGTCGCGGAGCCCGAGCGCGAGGGCGATCTCCGGGGCGCCGCCGCCGGGGAGCACCTGGCCGTTCTGGAGCGTGGTGCGAACGACGCCGAGGGAGTCCTCGATCGCGCGTTCGATCTCGTCGACGACGTGTTCGGTGCCGCCGCGGAGGATGAGCGTGACCGCGCGGGCCTCCTCGACGTCCTCGACGAAGATCTTCTCGTCGCCCGCGATCGGCTTTTGGGTGACCGAGCCGGCGAAGCCGAGGTCCTCGGTGGTGATGTCGTCGACGTTGGAGACGACGCGGCCGCCGGTCGAGCGGGCCAGCGCCTTCATGTCGGATTTCTTCGCGCGGCGGACCGCGAGGATGCCCTCCTGGGCGAGGTAGTGCTGGGCCATGTCGTCGATGCCTTTCTGGCAGAAGACGACGTCCGCGCCGACCTCGGCGAGCTTGTCGACCATCTCTCGGAGCTGCTGTTCCTCCTGGTCGAGGAACTGCTGGAGCTGGTCGGGATCGGTGACGTTGACCTCGGCGTCGATCTCGGTCTCCTTGACCTCGATGGGCGTGTCGAGCAGCGCGATGTCGGCGTCCTCGACGAGGGCGGGCATGTTGTCGTGGACACGCTCCTTGCCGACGAGGACGCCCTCGACGAGTTCGGACTCGTCGACGGCGCCGCCGACGACCTTCTCGATCTTGATGTTGTCCGTGTCGATGTCGTCGCCGTCGGCAACCGCGCGGACGGCGTCGACGACGAGACCGGCGAGGAGGCCCTTCGAGGCCTCCGCGCCCTTGCCGGTCATCGCCGTCGAGGCGATGGACTCGAGGATCTCGGTGTCGTCGGCCTCGACGTCGATCGAGATGTCCTCGAGGATGTCCTTCGCCTCGGCGGCGGCCTGGCGGTACCCCTGGGCCAGAACCGTCGCGTGGATGTCCTGCTCGAGGAGGTCCTCGGCCTGCGAGAGGAGTTCACCGGCGATGACGACGGAACTCGTCGTCCCGTCGCCGACCTCCTCCTCCTGTGTCTCGGCGACCTCGACGATCATGTTCGCCGCCGGGTGTTCGATGTCCATCTCGCCGAGGATGGTGACGCCGTCGTTCGTGACGACGACGTTGCCCGTCGAGTCGACGAGCATCTTGTCCATCCCTTTCGGCCCGAGCGTCGTCCGTACGGACTCGCTCACGGCCTTGCCGGCCGTGATGTTCATCGACTGCGCGTCGCGGCCGGAGGTTCGCTGGCTCTCCTCGGAGAGGACTATCATCGGCTGGTTGCCCATCTGCTGTGACATAATCGTCTGAATGATTGTCTGTGGTTCTATATAAACTTTTCTGAAACCGGGAGGCCGAAACCACCCGACGTGCCGCCGATACCCATGAGAGACGCACACACGAAACGTATATATACGATGACATTGCGCGCCGGGCGTTCGGGCGCCGTCGGACGGTTTATCCTGTCCCATCTCTACGCGGGACGATGACAACCAAGACCGCGGCGTACGACTACGTGATCGTCGGTACCGGATCGGCGGGCTGCGTGCTCGCCGCCAGACTCAGCGAGGACCGCGACGTCTCCGTCCTCGTGCTCGAGGCCGGGGCGCCGGACGAGAAACGCGAGATCGACGTGCTGGTCGCCTTTTCTGAGCTCTTCGGGTCCGGGGCCGATTGGGCCTACGACACCGTCACCCAACCGGAGATGAACGGCCGGGAGCCGTACTGGCCGCGGGGGAAGTCGCCCGGCGGGTCGAGTTCGATCAACGCGATACTGTACGTCGGGGGCCACCCGAGCGACTACGACCGCTGGGCGTCGCTCGGCAACGACGGGTGGGGGTACGAGGACGTCCTGGCGTAGTTCAATCGAAGCGAGCGCTTCGACGGCGTCCGAGGCCCCGAACGCTGGCCCGGCGGGGACGTCGAAACCGACGCCGAGACCGAGGCCCACGTCCGGAAGGGCGCACACACCATCTACCACCCGGTCGGGACCTGCACAATGGGTGACGGCGAGGGCGCCGCCGTCGACGACCGACTGTGTGTTCGCGGCGTCGAGGGGCTCCGCGTCGTCGACGCGTCGGTGATGCCGCGGCTCGTCGGCGGGGACACGAACGCGCCGACGATGATGATCGCCGAGAGGGCCGCGGCGGTGATCCGCGGCGAGGCATGACCGATCGCGTCCGCGCCCACGCGAACCGTTATGCTCCACTGCGGCCGCCGGGCGCGTTCTCACGCTTCGGTCTCGGGTAGCCGCACCAGGCGGAATGTTTTATTGCGTGCTGTTCGTAGCTCAGCGCGTGAATCCGCTGCAGGCGGGGTACGTTGCGCTTTTCGTCCTCGCGGCAGCCGGCTGTTTTTTCGGCGCCGTGCGGACGCGCACGCTCGGCGAACCGGAGATCGGCCGTCCCCTGCGGGTGTTTCTCGCGGCGACGGGGATCTGGGGCGTCTCGGGGGCGGCGCTGTTCGTCGCGCCGTCGCTGCGGGTCATGAGCGCGGTCTACACCGTCGGGCTCGTGTTCGGGTTCGGCACCGTCTTCGCGTGGCTGTGGTTCTGTTCGGCGTACGCCGGCCGGGGCTACCACCGCGACCGGCGGATACAGGCGGCCGCTGCGGGCGTGTTTCTCCTCGTCAGTTCGATCAAGCTCACCAACCCGATACACCACGCCTACTTCGTCCCGGCGCTCGCAGACGACCCGTTCGTGCACTTCGCCCCGGAGGCCGGGGCGTTCTACTGGGTCGTCACCGCGGTCGCCTACACCGGGTCGGCGGTCGGGCTGTACGTGCTCTTCGAGCTGTACTTCGCCTCCCGGTTCAACTCGCTGAAGATCGGGCTGTTGACGGTCGCGATCGCGCTTCCGGTCGTGCCGAAGCTACTGGCGGTCGTCAGCGATAGGTCGCTCCTGCTGTTGTTCTACGAGCCGATCGGCGCGGCGGTTTTCGCCGTCGGCGTCGTCTCGGTCGCAACGGAGAGTTTCCTCTCGGTCCGCGCGCCGGGGCGCAGACAGCTCGTCGAACGGCTCGCCGACCCCGTGTTGATCGTCGACAGCTCCGAGCGCCTCGTCGAGTACAACGAACGCGCCCGCGAGCTGTTTCCGGAGGTGGCCGGGAGCCTCGGGGACCCCCTCGCCGGCGTCGCCCCGTCGGTCACAGAGGCCGAACACGGGGATCGCATCGGGATCGTGCGGGACGGCAAAACGCGGTACTACCTCCTCAACCGGTCGGTGATAACCCTGGGGTCGGCGCCGATCGGTCGCGCGATCGTGCTCTCGGACGTGACCGACCTCGAGAGACAGCGGGACCACCTCGAACAGCAGACCGCACACCTCGAAAACCTCACCGAAGCGATGGCGCACGAACTCCGCAACCCGCTGGCGATCGTTCGCGGGAACTTGGAGCTACTCGGCGAGGAGGCCGGCAGGCCGGATCCGGACCTCCCCGGCGCCGTCGAACGCGGAGAGCCGGGCGGCGTCTCCGCCGCGGCCGACACGGGGGGGCGCGCCGCGCCGCCCGGCGCGGGCGAGAACGACTCGATCGGGACCGCCCTCGCGGCCGTCGAACGGATGGAGGGCGTGGTCGACGACCTCATTTCGATCATGGAGTACGGGACGCCGATCACCGACACGGAACCGCACCCGATCGGGTCGATCATCGACGACGCGAAGGGCTCTTTCGGCGGGACCGTCGAGGTGATCGGCGGGCGCGAGCGTCCGATCGTCGCCGACAGGACGCGCTGTGGCGAACTGTTCAGACACCTCTTTCGGCTCCACGACGGGCGCGGCGCATCGACGGTCTCCGTCGAGGTGCTTGAGGAGGGGTTCGCGGTCGGAAGCGACGGCGAGCGGTTTCTCACGTCCGAGCGCGGGAAGCTCTTCGAGTACGGTGTAGAAACCGGGGAGAACGCGCGCATAATCCTGGCGAACGCGTGGACGCTCGCGAACCTCCACGGGTGGTCCATCGAGGCGGACCCGGAGGCCGACGGCCCGCGGATCGTCGTGTCGGGCGTTTCCTACGCGGACGAGGGGTCCGGAGGGCCGGGGGAGACGGAGGGGTAGTCGGATGCGGACCCGCGGCGCGTCGGCGCGCGCTCAGGCCGACGGCGATCCGTCCGGGAACCGGTGGTACTCGATGTCGTTCGAGCGCATCTCGTTGTGGCGGCGCTCGAGAAAGGAGTACACCGCGCCGTGGGGCGCGCCGTCGAGGATCATCTCGGCGGCGCTGCGGACGGCGTCGGTCTGTTCGGGCGACCCGATGATCCCGAGCGTCGTCCCGTAGATGACGACGTCCGCGCCGCTGAGTTCGGCCATCAGTTCCCGCGTCCGGCCGTTCTCACCGATGAGTCGCCCCTTCTTGCGCTTGAGATCCTTCTTGTTCCGGGTCGCGGCCTCGATGTCGACGAGTTCGAACCGCTGCATGTCGTCGTCCAACAGCCGGAAGGCGGCCTCCGGGGAGAACCCCCGGCCGATCGCCTTGACGATGTCGGGGCCCTTCAGCCCGAGTATCGGGTCGCCGACCGATTCGACGCGGACCGAACCGGTCTCGGAGTCGATGTCGAGTCGGACCTCGGCGCGGGACTCGATCTCGCGCATCGTCTCACCCCCCTCGCCGATGAGCACTCCGATCCGGTCGTTCGGGACAGTGACGTGTTTCATACCGTCGGGTTCGTGATCCGTACTGTTAAGCGTTCGTTGACGGACCGGCGCGGACCCGCGGTTACACGCGCCGTTCGAACCCCAACTCCGGGTGGCGCTCGCCCGCGATCTCCGCGTCGGTCGTTCGACCCCGCTCGAACCCGCGGGACTCGAAGAACCCGACGCCGACCGCGTTGTCGGCGAGGACGCCGCAGGCGACCCGATCGACCCCCTGTGCCACGGCCCGCTCGGTCGCCCGCTCTAACAGCGCCGAGCCGATCCCATCGCCCCAGCGGTCCGGGTGGACATAGAGCGTGTGGAGTTCGGCCTCGTCGGCCCACGTCCGTTCGACGCTCGCGAAGCCGACGACGCCCTCCCCCTCCTCGACGGCGACGTAGAACCCGATCGCGTCCTCGGCGACGGCCGCCTCGAGGATGCTCGGGTCGTAGTACGCCTCGAGCGCGGCGGCGATCGTCGAGGGATCGAGAAAGCCGCCGTAGGCGGCGTACCACGCGTCCTCCGCGACCGCGGCGATGGCGTCGGTGTCCTCGAGGCCGGCGGGTCGGACGTCGGCGGTCATACGGAGGCGTCGACGCCGTGAAACGCGACGGTGTCGTCGTCGGTGTTGACGACCGCGACGGTCCGGTGCTCCGCGGGGACGGTCGGGAAGTGCGCGCCGGGGTTGACGACGACCGCGTCGCCGACCGACCGTTTCTCGTGGACGTGCCAGTGGCCGTGGACGACGTAGTCGTACGCCCCCGAGGACGCAAGCGCCTCGACGACGGGACGGTCCTCGCCGTGGACGACGGCGAACGTCCGGTCGTCGAGGCGCAACTCGGCGAACCGCCCGTGGAGCGTCCCGCCCTCGAGATCCTCGAAGGCGTCGCGGAGCCCCTCCCGCTCGCCGTCGTTGTTGCCCCGGACGGCGTGGACCGCAACGCCGTCGCGGTCGAGAGCGGGGATCAACGGCGGGGCGACGAAGTCCCCGCAGTGGATCACACACTCGGCGCCCGCCTCCTCGAAGCGGTCCATCGCGGCCTCGGCGGCCGGAACGTTGTCGTGCGTGTCGGCGACGATCCCGACGTTCATGCTCGCCGGTACGGCGGCTCGCGAAATGAACCCTCGGGGACGGAAATCACTATCCGCCCGGCGGCCCTACTATCGGTATGACAGAACGGAACGTCCTCGGCGGGGACCTCGACGCCTGCAACAGGGACCCGACGACCGGGTTCGAACGGGACGGCTGTTGTAACACCCACCCCCGAGACCGGGGGCGTCACGAGCTCTGTGCGGTGATGACGGCCGACTTCCTCGAGTTCAGCAAAGCACAGGGAAACGACCTGACGACCCCTCGTCCGGAGTTTCAGTTCCCCGGGCTGACGCCGGGGGACCGCTGGTGTCTCTGTCTCGGCCGGTGGGTCGAGGCGCTCGAGGCGACGCGCGAGGAGCGACTCCCCGAGACGACGGTCCCGCCGGTCGTCTTAGAGGCGACGAACGAGGCGGTGCTCGACACGGTGTCGCTGGACACGCTTCGGGAGCACGCCTACAGTCCGGACGCCGAGTGACGCGACGCCGGCGGCCGCTGTCGGGTGCGACACGGGATCGGAGCGATCGGAGCGGTTCGGCGGTTCACTCGAGTGAAAGCAGCGCGCCGACCGGCGCGTCGGTGTGCGAGCGCGCGCGGGCGGTGCCCTCCTCGCCGACCGCGATGAGGGCGAACACGCCGGTCACGTCCGCGTCGGCTGCCGCCGCGATCTCCAAGAGCAGTTCCTGCGTCTCGCCGGACCGGATGAGGTCGTCGACGATGAGGACGGATTCGCCCGGCGAGATCGCGTTCGCCGGGAGGTAATAGTCGATCTCGATGCCGGATTCGAGCCGCCGCCTGACCTCGATAAACTCCTCGACCGCGGTCTCTCTGGACTGCTTTGCGTACACGCAGCGGCCCCCGAAGTACTCCGCCATCGCCGCCGCAAGCGTGATCCCGTCCGTGGCCGCGGTCAGGACGGCGTCGGGGGACTCGACCCCGAGCGTCCGGGCGGCGACGGGCGCAACGAGAGAGAGAAACGACCGATCGAAGACGAGCCGCGAGTTGTCGACGTACCCGTCGTCGTCGACGACGATCCGCTCGTCGAGTTCGGCGACGAGTAGGTCCCGCCCGGCGCCCTCGACGATCTCCCGGGCGCGGTCCTCGCTCGGGAGGACGTGTCCGTTCACGTAGCGGTTCAGGTCCCCGGCGGGCAGCCCCGTTTCGGCGGCGAGTTCCTCGTAGGTTCGGGTCCGCTTCAGCGCGCGTAACACGTCGAGTGAACGCAACTGGAGGGCGGCCTTCTCCGAGCGGTTCATGCGTTGCAGTGGCTTACCCCACGGGCATGAACACTTCGGTGTCTCTCACCCCCGGTCCTCGAGCAGCTCGCTCGCGGTCACGAGCGCGTCGAGTTCGACGTCGTGTTCGGCGAGCGTGTCGCGGGCGCCCTCCTCGCGGTTGACGACAACGACGACGCGCTCGACGGTCGCCCCCGCCTCCCGCAGCGCCTCGACGGCGTCGAGGGCGCTCCGGCCGGTGGTCGCGACGTCCTCGAGGACGACCACCTCCTCGCCGGGATCGAACTCGCCCTCGATCCGGTTCCCGGTGCCGTACTCCTTTTGATCCTTTCTGACGATGAGGTACGGCGTGTCGGTCTCGACGGCCGTCGCCGCCACCAGCGGGACCGCGCCGAGGGCGACGCCGGCGAGCGTCGTCTCCCCGACCTCGTCGGCGAACGCCGCCGCGATCAGCCGCAGACACCGCGGGTTCGTCTCGAAGACGTACTTGTCGACGTAGTACTCGGAGGTGCCGCCGTGTGAGAGCTCGAACTCGCCGAACCGCACCGCGTCGGCGGCCCGTAGCGCGTCGATGAGTTCCCGGGTTCCCATACCCTTCGATCGGCGCTGGGGATCAAAAGCGGCGCGGAATCGCCGCGCTCGGCGTCGCCGGGGGCGTCCGCGCCCGAACCGACCCGCCCGGAGGTTCGCGGCCTCAGACGCTGTCGGTGATGTGGCCTTCCGAGCGGAGCTGGTCGGCCTCGGATTTCTCGTAGCGCCAGACGACGTCGGCCTTCTCGTCCTGCCAGTCCCAGGGTTCGACGAGGACGACGTCGTCCTCGCGTATCCAGATCCGCTTTTGCATCCGCCCCGGGATGCGGGCGGTGCGCTCGGTGCCGTCCATGCACCTGACGCGGACGCGGTTGGCCCCGAGCATGTTCGTGACGACGGCGAACACCTCGTCGTCGTCGGGCATACGAAGGTTCTTCCGGCCCTCGTTGTCGCTCATGTGCCGGGATTGGACAGGAACGGTGTTAAGGTTTTATCGACGCCGTACCGCTCGAAAACGGTGGGTCGGGTCGGATGCCGTCTCAACGTTTAATCCGGTCGGGTCGGAGGGTACGACACGGTCGGGATCCCGGTCTGCACCGAGTTTTGAGCGGCTCCGAAGGGCCGCCGGACCGCCGCGATCGGCGACGGAGATATACGCCCTACCCGCCTACCCCGGACCGATGCGTTCCGACGCGACGCGAACAGAGCCATGATGCTGCCGACCCACGCGCTGGTCGGGATGGCGCTCGGGCTCCCGATCGCCGTCTTCGCCCCGGAGCTCGCCCCCGCGGCGCTCGCCGGCGGGCTCCTCGGCGGGGTGTTCCCCGATCTCGATCTGTACTCCGGGCACCGACGCACGCTGCACTTTCCGACGCTGTATCCGGTCGCCGCCGTCGTCGCCGCCGTCGTCGCCGTCGCTGTGACGGCGCCGGTGTCGGTCGGGCTCGCCGTCGGGATCGCCGCGGCGGCGGCGCACTGCCGGATGGACGTCTACGGGAGCGGCCTCGAGCTCCGGCCCTGGGAGGGCAACTCCCGGCGGGCGGTGTACGACCACGTCAGCGGCGAGTGGATCAAGCCCAGGCGGCTCGTCTCGTATGACGGCTCGCCGGGCGATCTGGCGCTCGCGGCGACGGTCGCGGTCCCGCTGTATCTCCTCGTCGGGTGGCCCTACGACGCGATCGTCCTCGTCGCGGTCGGGGTCGGCGCGTCCTACACCCTCCTCCGTCGGTACCTGGCCGAACTCGCGCCGGTCGTCTTCGGGGTCGTTCCCGGGGCGCTCTCGAAGTACGTCCCGGAGCGGTACCGAAACGGCGAGACCGAGCGCTGAGCCCGGGCGAACGCGCCGGCGAGGGGTTGTGTCCGGTTTTATTAGATCGGGCGCCGTACGGTCCGTATGGAAATACGCGAAGCCACGACCGACGACGGTTCGGCGATCCGTTCGATCGCCCTGCGATCGATGGAGGCGTCGTACTCGCTGAGCCCGAGCACGATCGAGAGCGCGATCATACAGTGGTACGGGGTCGACAACTTTGTCGAGACGCTCGGGGACGACGACGTGTTGATCCTCGTCGCCGAGGTCGACGGCGAGCCGGTCGCCTTCTCCGAGAGCGTGCTCGTCGAGGACCGCGGCGACATCCACTGGCTCCACGTCGCCGCGATGCACCGCGGCGAGGGGATCGGCCAGGAGCTCTACGAGGCGACCCGCGAGCGGCTCGAGGCGGCCGGCGCGGAGGCGATCCGCGGGCTCGTCCTCTCGATGAACTCCGGCGGGAACCGCTTTTGGCAGAACCGCGGCCTCCGGAAGGTCGGTGAGGGGACCGTCGAGATCGACGGGACCGCGTTCGTGGAGAACATCTACGTCGACGAGGAGGACATCGAGCTCCGGCCGATCGTCGTCGACGACCGCGAACTCTACATCGACAGGGGCGACTCCGATCGGGGATCCTCGGGTCCCTTTTTTACCGTCTACACCGACGAGGAGCGCGAGAACCGCTACAGCTACTACTGCGGGTCCTGCGACTCGCTCGTCACGTCGATGGACACGATGGGCCGGCTCTCGTGTGAGGAGTGCGGCAACCAGATGAAACCGACCCGCTGGGACGCCGCGTACATGTAACGGCGGCCGAAAACCGACGCAAGAGCCTCCGGCGGGCCGTTTCCGGCGTTCGTCGGGGGAGAACACCTGTATGTGTGTCTTGGAACGTCCGTTCGGCCGTTCGGACCGGCGGGTCGAAACCGAACGATCGTAGTCTTATTGAGATCTTCGGTCGACGGATCGGCGTCGAACCCCGTCGGTGTTTCGGGATGTTACGGCTGAAAGAGTTATATCCGATGGATAACAAGCCGGTGGTGTTCGGACGGATGAGAAACGAGTCACGCGACGAGAGGACGGAAAAACGCGCCGCGAAACGGGGCGCCGAGAACCGGTGGGAGCACCTGGTCGAGCACATCCACGACGCGGTCGTCGAGTTCGAGCTACTCGACGGCGAGCCGGTGGTACGGGACGTCAATCGGGCGTTCGTCGATTGCTTCGGCTACGAGAGGGCGGCCGTCGTCGGGGGGTCGCTGAACGAGCACATCGTTCCGGAGTGGCTCGCCGACGAGGCGTCGGCGCTCGACGAGCAGACCGACGACGGCGAGATCAACTACCGGCGCGTCCGGCGACAGACGGCCGACGGGCTCCGGGAGTTCCTGTACCGCGGGATCCCGATCCCGCCGGAGGAGGGCCGGACCGACGGGTTCGCCGTCTACACCGACCTGACGGACATCACGCGCCAAGAGCGGCGATTGGACGTGTTGAACCGGGTGCTTCGGCACAACCTCCGGAACCGGGCGACGACCATCGCGGGGAACACCTCGCGGCTGTTGGCTGAGGTGGACGACCGGACAGAGGAGTCGGCGCGGGCCGCCGCCACGGTCGAGCGGGAGGCCGAGGCGCTCCGGAAACTCGCCGAGGAGGCGACGCGGATCCGACACCTCACCGAGGCCCGCGACGTCGGGGGATCGATGGACTGCGTGCCGCTGTTGCGGGACTGCCTGGCGGACTGTCGCCGGAGCCACCCCGGGGCGGACGTGCGCGAGGAACTGCCCGCCTCGGCGGACGTCCGCGCGACGCAGGACCTCCGGATCGCCGTCGAGAGCCTCCTCGAGAACGCCGTCGAGCACAACCCAGCGCCGGACCCGATCGTCGGGGTTCGGATCGAGCGGGCCGCCGACGGCTGGATCGACGTCTGCGTCGAGGACGACGGCCCGGCGATCCCGGCCTCCCAGCGCCGGATCGTGACCGGCGAGGCGGACATCACGCCGCTGCGACACAGCAAAGGGATCGGGCTGTGGCTCGTCAAGTGGACGGCCGAGCGCCTCGGCGGCGAGTTGTCCTTCGAGTCGAGCGCCTACGGCGGCAACAGCGTCCGGATCCGGATCCCCTCGGCGGAGTGAGCGCGCCCCGCCGGCGGGCGAGGCGAGAGCTCGGGGGCCGGAAGCGGAACCCTTGTTACCGGCCGCCCCCCTGTACCGGTAATGAGTCTCGTCGACACCGCGGCCGTCAAGCGGCTCGCGGACTGGGACGGCGAGCGTCTCGAACGCCTCGCCGCCGAGTACGGCACGCCGCTGTACGTCACCGACCACGATCGGATCCGGGAGAACTTCGAGCGGTTCAGTTCGGCGTTCGGGTTCGCCCACGTCATGTACGCCGCGAAGGCCAACACCGGACGGGCGGTCATCCGGACGCTGTACGACGCCGGCGCGGACGTCGAGTGCGCGGCGGCGGGCGAACTCCACCGGGCGCTCGCGGCCGGCGTCGCCCCCGAGGACCTCCAGTACACCGCCGTCAACCCGCCCGACGCCGACCTCGATTACGCGGTCGATCTCTGGGAGGACGCCCCCGAGTTGACCGTCACGGCCGGCGCGCCGATGACGCTCGATCGGCTCGCGGAGCGCGGCTTCGACGGGCGGCTGTCGATCCGCGTCAACCCCGGGATCGGGACCGGCCACCACGAGAAGGTCGCGACCGGCAAGGACGCGAAGTTCGGCGTGCCGTACGACGAGGTGGCCGACCTCGTCGACCCGGCCCGCGACCGCTTCGAGTTCGTCGGCCTCCACGCCCACGTCGGAAGCGGCGTGCTGTCGGCGGACCTGGACGAACACCGCCGCGCGCTGCGGAAGGTCGCGGCGCTGGCCGAGCGGATCGGCGACATGGAGTTCCTCGACCTCGGCGGCGGGTTCGGCGTCCCGTACCGCCCCGAGGAACCGCCCCTTGACATCGAGGCCGCCGCGGCGATGGTTCGGGAGGTGACCGCGGACGTGGACGCGACGATCGCCGTCGAGCCCGGTCGGTATCTCGTCGCCGACGCCGGCGCGCTTTTGACCCGCGTGAACACGATCAAGGAGACCCCCCAGACGCGCGTCGTCGGCGTCGACGCCGGCCTCACGGCGCTGGTCCGCCCGGCGATGTTCGACTCCTATCACCACATCCGGAACGTGACCGGCGGCGACCGCGAGGCCGTCGAGTCAAGCGTCGGCGGGCCGCTGTGTACGAGCGCGGACGTGTTCTGTACGGACCGCCCGATCCCCCGTCCGGAGGCGAAGGACGTACTCGCGATCGGCAACGTCGGGGCCTACGGCATCAACCTCGCGAGCCAGTTTCACTCACAGCCGAAGCCGGCGGAGGTGGCGATCGACGGCGGCGACGAGCGCGTCACCCGCCGCCGGGAGACGTTCGCGGACCTGACGCGACTGGAGGACGAGGCCCCCGGCGATCGGTGAGGCGTCGCCGCCGGATGTCGGTCGGCCGAAGCGATCCGGCAGAGGCGGGGACGGGGACGGGAGCGCACCGGAGCGCTACCCGGGGCCCTCATCGAGTTCGTCGACGAGGTCGTCGGCGAGTCCGGTGTAGCCGGCGGGCGTCAGGTCGGCGAGTTCCGCCCGGACGTCCTCGTCGACGTCGAGGTCCTCGAACAGCGCCCTGAAGTCCTCGAGCGTCGCGCGTCGCCCCCGGGTGAGTTCCTTGATGCGCTCGTAGGCGTCGGTGTCGCCCTCGCGGCGGAGGATCGTCTGGACGGCCTCGCCGATCACCTCGGGGTTCGCCTCGAGGTCCTCGCGCATGACGGCCTCGTTCGGCGTCACCTTCTCGAGGCCGGCTCGGGTCTTCTCGTAGGCGATCAGGCAGTGCCCGAGCGCCGACCCGACGTTCCGCTTGACCGTCGAGTCCGAGAGGTCCCGCTGGAGCCGGGAGGTGGTGACGTAGTCGGCGAGAAACGTGAGATCGGCGTTCGCCTTCGAGAGGTTGCCCTCGCTGTTCTCGAAGTCGATCGGGTTGACCTTGTGCGGCATCGTCGAGGACCCGGTCTCGCCGGCGGCGGCGTCCTGCCCGAGGTACCGATCGGAGACGTAGAGCCACACGTCGAGATCGAGGTCCCGGAGGACGTTGTTGACGCCGCGGAGCGCATCGAACAGCGCCGCGAGATCGTCACAGGGGTTGACCTGCGTCGAGAGCGGGGTGTGTTCGAGCCCGAGCGAGGCGACGAACGACCGCGAGAACGCCCGCCAATCGACGTCGGGGTACGCCGTTCGGTGGGCGGCGTAGGTGCCCGACGCGCCGGCGAGTTTGCCCGAAAGCTCCCCTGTTGCGGCCTCGAGCCGCCCGAGCGCCCGTCCGAGCCGGGCGGCGTAGACGGCGAGTTCCTTGCCGTACGTGGTCGGCGTCGCCGGCTGGCCGTGGGTCCGTGCGAGCATCGGGACGGCCCTGTGTTCGCGGGCGTCGGCGGCGAGGGCGTCGCGCACCGATCTGATCTCGGGGACGAGCACCTCCTCGATCGCCGGGCCGACGAGCAGCCGGTGGGCGAGGTTGTTGACGTCCTCGCTCGTGAGGCCGAAGTGGACCCACGGACCCTGTTCGGCCTCGTCGGGGAGGTGCAGCCGGAGGAAGTACTCGACCGCCTTGACGTCGTGGTTCGTCGCCGCGTAGCCGGCGTGGCCGTCGGTTTCGAGCCGCTTGATACTCGAGGCGTCCTCGGCGTCGAAGCCGTCGTACAGCCCCCGGAGGTCGCCCCGGGTCCGGTCGGAGAGCGTCAGCGGCGTCGCATCGAGCTCCGAGAGCGCGATGAGGTACTCGACCTCGACCTCGACGCGGGCGCGCATGAGCGCCGCCTCGCTCGCGTACGCCGTGAGCGGTTCCGTGTACCGGGCGTAGCGGCCGTCGAGCGGCGAAACGGCGTACAGTGGTCCCCGATCGGTCATGGCTACGATTGGGTGGAGCCGCTGAAAAAGGATACCGGTCGGCGGCCGAGGCGGGCGTCGGGGCGTGCGCCGGGAGCGTTTTGATCGTCGGGAGCCTAACGCGGGCGTGTCGTTCAGCGCCGTCCTCTTCGATCTCGACGGGACCCTCTGTGAGCGGACGCAGTCGGCGGCAGCGGTATACGCCGGCGCGTTCGAGGCCGCCGCGGTCGAACCGTTCGGCGAACCGGGGGAGCTGTGGGCCGCCCTCGCCGAGCCGCCGGACCACGACGATCGGGTCGGGTACTTCGCCGCGGGGTTTGCGATCGTCGCCGCCAAACACGGCCGAGCGCCGACCGACGCGAGAGGGCTTGCCCGCGGCATCCTCGAGACGATCGACAACGCGCGGGTTCGGCCGACCGAGGGGGCGATCGAGGCGATCGAGGCGGCGGGACGCGTCGGTCCGGTGGGGCTGTTGACGAACGGGCCGCGGAGCCGACAGCGGACGAAACTCGACGCGTTGCCGTTCGGGGACGCGTTCGAAACGACGGTGTACGCGGCCGATCTCCGGCGGCGCAAGCCGAACCGCGAGCCCTTCGAGCGGGCGCTCGGGTCGCTCTCGGTCACGGCGTCGGAGGCGCTGTACGTCGGCGACTCCCTCGAGTACGACGTCGCCGGCGCACAGAACGCCGGCCTCGAGGTGGCGTGGTGTCGACCGGAGGCCGATGTCGAACCCGCGCCGTACGACCCGGAGTACGTGATCGACTCACCGGCCGAAATCGAGAGGGTGCTCGACGGGGACGGATGAGCCGGATCGAAGCCGCGCTCGGGCGGGTCGCCCCCGGGCGGCCCGTGGCGTCGGTCTGCCGTCCGGTCGAGGGAAACAGCGAGGAGACGGCGATCGTGACCTTCGACGACGGCGAGCGCCTCGTCCTGCAGTGTTCGGACGATCCGGCGGCCTCGAGGGCCGAAACGCGGCTGGCCCGCGAGATCGGCGCCCGAACGGCGGTGCCGGTGCCGGATGTGCTCGAGGCGGGGCGGATCGGGAACTGTCGCTACCGGGTGACAGAGCACGTCGAGGGGGAGAACCTCCACAAGCGGTTCGGGGCGCTCGGGCCCGCGGCGCAAACGCTGATCGCGCGGCGGTTCGGGTGGGCGCTCGGGGCGGTACACGACGCGTTCGGGTTCGATCGGTACGGGAGCCTCGCGGCCGGCGACGGCGGGTTGGTCCCAACGGGGGCGGACGCGGGAGCCGGGGCGTACGGTCGGTGGTTCGAGGCGTACGCCGAGGCCGGGATCGACGCGCTGCCGCCGTGTTTCGAGGACCTCAAGCGGCCGCTCGCCGAGGCGATAGAGCGGGCCGGACCGCCGGCGGACCCGACGCCGCGGCTGTTCCCGTGGGACCTGCGCCCGGGGAACGCGGTGGTGGCCGACGGGGAGATCGCCGCGTTTCTCGACTGGGGCGGCCCCCTCGCGGCGGGTGCCGGCCTCGCGGTCGCGAAGGCCGAGCGGCTCGTCTGCGAGTGGTACGTCGAGGATCCCGAGCCGCTCCGGCGGGCGTTTCGGGCGGGCTACGCCTCGGTCCGGCCGGTCACGACGGTGCGGCGGGCGGACCGACTCGTCGCGACGGTCCGCTCGGTGGTCGACGGCGACGGCGAGGTGACCCGTCCGGGGTACCCCGAGCGCCAGGGGACCGCGGCCGTGACGTTTCACCGCGGCCGACTGGAGGCGCTGTTGTGAGGCGATCCCGCACACGCACACGCGCCGCTCGAACGCACGAGAGCGCGGCTGAAACGCGCTCTCGCGGCACCGACGGGGCAACAACCGCAACTACTTTGCGTTCGGCGGCGGCCGTTCCGCGCATGCAACTCGCCGGTATGGCGTCGAACCGCGGTCGGAACCTGTTACGCATCGCAGACGCGGCCCCCGGCGGCGCGAGCGTCGCCGTCGTGGTGTCGAACGAGGAGGACGCGCCCGTCCTCGGGGCGGCGGCCGAGCGCGGCGTGCCGACGGAGGTCGTCGAGCGGGGCACAGATGAGACGCGGGCGGACCACGAAAAGCGGATCCTCGATCGGCTGTCGGCGTACGACGTCGATCTCGTCTGTCTCGACGGCTACATGCGGATCCTGACGGAGACGTTTCTCGACGCGGCGCCGACGACGCTGAACGTCCACCCGTCGCTGCTGCCGTCGTTTCCCGGGCTGGACGCCCACGAGCGGGTCCTCGAGGCCGGCGTCTCGGTGAGCGGCTGCACCGTCCACGTCGTCAACGAGACCGTCGACGGCGGCCCGATCGTCACCCAGGAGCCGGTCCCGGTCTACGCGGACGACGACGCGGCCGACCTCGAGCGGCGCGTTCGGTCCGAGGCGGAGTTCAGCGCCTACCCCCGCGCGATCGAGTGGTTCGCGGAGGGGCGCGTCACCGTCGCCGACGGGACGGTCGCGGTCGAGGGCGACGGCGGCGGGGCGTTCCCCGCGCGTCGCTTCGGGAGCGACGACCGCGGCCGCGAGCTCAGATACGGCGAGAACCCCCACCAGGACGCCGCCGTCTACGTCGACCGGACGAGCGATGCCCCGAGCGTGGTCGACGCCGCCCAGCGGAACGAGGGCGCCAAGGCGCTGTCGTACAACAACTACAACGACGCCGACGCCGCGCTCTCTCTCGTCTCTGAGTTCGACGAGCCGGCCGCGGCGGTCATCAAGCACGCGAACCCGGCCGGCTGTGCGACCGCCGGGTCGCTGTCGGCGGCGTACGCCGACGCCCTCTCGACGGACCCGATGAGCGCCTTCGGCGGCATCGTCGCCGTGAACCGGCGGTGTGACGCCGCCACCGCCGAGGCGATCACCGACTCGTTCAAGGAGGTCGTCGTCGCGCCGGGGTACACCGACGCGGCGCTCGAGGTGCTCTTCGGATCGGATAACCTGCGGGTGTTGGACGTCGGGGCGGACGCCGACCTCGCGGTCGCGGCCGACGCGCTCGTCGAGAGCGACCTCGTCGGGGGGCGGCTCGTCCAACAGCGGGACGCCCAATCGATCGACCCCGACGACCTCAAGATCCCGACCGACCGGGAGCCGACGGCGGCGCAACTCGAGACGATGGCGTTCGCCTGGCGGACGATCAAACACGTCAAGTCGAACGCGATCCTCTTTGCCGACGGCACGGAGACGGTCGGCGTTGGGATGGGACAGGTCTCCCGGGTCGACGCCGTCCGGTTGGCGGCGATGAAGGCCGACGAGCACGCCGAGGGCAAAGAGGCGGCGGGCGCGGTGATGGCCTCGGACGCCTTCTTTCCGTTCCCGGACGGCATCGAGGTGGCGGCCGACGCCGGCATCGAAGCCGTCGTCCAGCCCGGCGGGTCGGTCAACGACGACGACGTCATCGCGGCCGCGAACGACCGCGACATCGCGATGGCGTTCACCGGACGGCGGGCGTTCAAGCACTGATCGGCGCTCCCGGGAGCGCCCGCGGGGCAAAGACAGGAACAGAGGCAGAGGCGTGGACGGCCCCGAAGGCGAGCGCGATCCCTACTCGGCGTCGACGCCGGTGAACTCAAAGCGCGCGCCGCCGCCGTTGCTCTCGGCGAGTTCGACGTCCCAGCCGTGGGCCTCGGCGATCTGTCGGACGATCGAGAGCCCAAGACCGGTGCCGTCCGACTCCGTCGAGTAGCCGTACTCGAAGACCCGGTTCCGTTCGGCCTCGGGGATCCCGGGGCCGTCGTCCTCGACGTAGAAGCCGTCCCGAAGGCGGCCGATCCGGACGGTCACGCCCGACTCGGTTGCGGTATCGCCCGTCGCGTCCGGGGCCTCCCCGGCCGGCCCGGTTGCGCCGTCGTCCGACGGCCCGTCGCCGGAGCCGTGCTCGGCGCTGTTCCGAAAGAGGTTCTCGAGGAGCCGCCCGAGGCGGTCGCGGTCGGCCTCGATCCTGATCGGGCCGGACACCGCCAGCCCGGCGGTGCCGGTGTCGACGTGTTCCCACGACGCCGCGGCGAGCTCCTCGAGGGACACGGGGTCGGTGGTTTCGACCGCCGCGCCCTCCCGGGCCATCGTGAGCACGTCGGAGATGAGCGCCTCGATCCGCTCGTGTGCGTTCCGGATCGGGCGGAGGCGCTCGGCGTCGACGTCGTCCTTGAGCAACTCGAGGCGGCCGCGGGCGACGCTGAGGGGGTTCCGGAGGTCGTGTGAGAGCACCGACGCGAACTCGTCGAGGCGGTCGTTCTGACGCCGGAGGCGCCGCTCGACCCGCCGCCGTTCGAGCCCGTAGCTGATCCACCGGGCCATCAGGTCGACGAGCGTCACCTGCCACTCCGAGAACGGCGTCTTCCGCGGCGTCTCGTCGTAGAAACAGAACGTCCCGTACACGCGCCCGCCGACGTGGACAGGCGCGCCGACATAACAGCTGACGCCCCACTCGGTGTAGCCGGCCCGATCGGTGAGCTCCGGTGCGTCGGCCGCGATGTCGGCCAACACGAGCGACTCGTTCGTCTCGATGGCCCGCTCGCAGTGGGTCGCGGAGAGATCGACGACGTCGCCGGCCTCGATCGTCCCGTCGGGGGCCCGGACCACCTCGAAGACGTACTCCTCGTCGCGGACCCGCGAGAGCGACGCGTACTCCGTGCCGACGACGCGGCGGCCGATGTCCAGGAGGGCGCTGGCCTGCTCGTCGAACGCGCGGTCGGTGTCGGAGACGACGTCGTACACCTCCCGGAGTATCCGCTCGCGGTTCCGGATCTCCGATTCGCGTCTGTGCTTTTCGGTCACGTCGAGGAAGTACACGGAGATGCCGTTTTCCGAGGGGTAGACCCGGATGTCGAACCACGTGTCGAGGGGGTCGTAGTACGACTCGAAGGAGACCGGCGTCTGGCTGTCCACAGCTTCGTGGTACCGCTCGTAGAACGCCGTTTCGGTCGCCTCCGGGATCGTCTCCCAGATGTTCCGCCCCAGGAGGTCCGCCGCCGAGGGGTCCTCGCCGATCGCGTCGCCGACGAGTTCGGCGGCGCGGTCGTTGAGGTAGCTGAAACGCCACTCGTCGTCGAGGGCGAACACGCCGTCGGTCATCCGATCGAAGACCTCGCCGCGCTCGTTTCGGGTCGGGTCGCGCCCGCCGCGGCCCCGGACGCTGGTTTGGATCCGGTTCGCGAGGAGGTCGTACCGATCGGGCCCCGCGTCGGTCCGGAAGTAGTCGGTCGCGCCCGCCGCGATCGCCTCGCTCGCGGTCGTTTCGCTCCCCTCGCCGACCGACACGACAACCGGGAGATCGCCGTGGGACTCGCGGACGGCCTCGAGGAACCCGACGGCGTCCGGCCCGGAGATTTCGGGGCCCGAGACGACGCAGTCGAAGGCGGTCGCGTCGAGCCGTTCGAGCCCCTCGTCGGTGCCCGTCGCCGCCTCGACGGCGACGCCGTCGTCCGCCCGCTCGATGAACTCCGCCGTCTCGGCGGCTCGCTCCTCGTCGGCGTAAAGAACGCGGATCGGGCGGGCCATGCCCTACGAGTACACGCGCCGACTGATAACGGTCTGTCGGTTTCGGACGCCGGCTCGGAGGCGGATCGGTCGGCTCAGAGCAGAACGAAGATCAGGTACGGAACGCCGAACAGGAGCAGCGCCATCGCGCCGATGACCAGTAGGTACGAGGCCAGCGTTCCGGCGGCGGCGGCGAACGAGTCGCGTCCGGGGTCCGAGCCGAGGTCGACGTCCATAGACCGACGTTCGGCCACGGTCGCTTATAGCTGTTGGAGGGTCAGCGGCGGCGTCAGCCGATGATCTCCGTGATCCGGCGCGGTTCGCCCGACAGCGAGGGGTCCTCCTCGATCAGCTTGAGGACCTCGTGGTCGGTCACGTCCGGGTAGTTCTTTCGCGTGGCCTCCTCGATCAGCTCCTTGTCCATGCGGAACTCGGTCCCCTCGTAGACGACGTCGACGCCCTCTTGATCGAAGGAAAGCACGGTCATACCGCGGGTTCGCGGTCGGGGAGCATAAGCCCCACGCGTCCGGGAACGACCCGTCAGACGGCCGTCTGACGCCGCGAGGGGATTTAATACGCGGGCTGTGGACTCTCCGATCGTGCTCGGTACGGACCCGCTCGAAGAGCTCTCGATCCCCGACGGAACGCACGTCGAGGAGCACGACCTCGCCGCCGAGGGCGACGTGCTCGTCGGCGGCCAAAGCACCGTCGAGTTGGGCGTTCGAGCGAAAACGGTCGTCGCCGGCGAGCGCGTCACCGTCGAGGGCGACATCGAGGCCGACGGCGACTGCCGGCTCGACATGTGGTGTGACGTCGACGGAAACGTCCTCGTCGGCAGCGACGCGTACCTCGGCGAGCGCGTCCACATCACGGGACAGCTCATCGTGTCGGGGGACCTCGACATCGGCGACGACGTCGAGATCGAGGATGGCTTCGAGGCCAACGGCTGGATCGTCATCAGGAACCCGATGCCGACGATCGTCTTTCTGTTCGTGTACCTCTCTCATCTGCTCCGGCTCGGCGAGAAGGAGGCCGCGGCCGAGGTCGCCGACGAGTTCCTCGCGGCCGACCGCGCCGCCGAACCGGTCGTGATCCCCCGCGGGGCGCGCGTGTCCGACGACAGCTGGCGCGTTTCGACGCCGGCGAGCATCGGCGACGACTGTCGGCTCCACGGCAACATCCGGGCCACCGAGATCGACGTCGGGACGGACACGGAGGTGTTCGGCAGCCTGCGGGCCAAGGGGTCGATCGACCTCGGCGCCCGGACGGTCGTCCACGGCGACGTCACCACCCGCGGCGGGGACGTGACCGTCGGCCCGGGGACGCACGTCAGGGGCGACATCTCCTGTGACCGGTGTGAGCTCTCGGCGGCCGCCGAAATCGAGGGGACGATCCGCGCCCGCGACGGGATCTCGCTCGAGGACGCCCCGGAGGGCTCCACCGAGGCCGGGGAGACAGAAGCGGCCGACCCCGCGGCGGACGGCGAGGACACGGCGGAACCGGAGCCGACAGAGCCGGAACCGAAGGCTGAGCTGGAGGCGACGCGCCCGGTCGAACCGGCGATCGTTCCGATCGGCGAGGGCGAACTGTCGCCCAGATCGACCGACGGCGGGGCGTTCGGGCCGCGCTCGTTCGATCGGATCGACAGGGCCACCGTTCCGATCGAGCGGGGCGACATCGAGTGGGAGTCCGTCGCGCGCCGTCGGAGCGGGACCGAGGGCGGACCCGAGGAAAGAAACGGAGCCGGGACCGGAACCGGAACCGGAACTGATGACGACGGCGACGGCGACGGCGCGGGGGACGAACCGACGGTGGTCGTCACCGACGCCGAGGAGTGATCCGGTTCGGACCGAGGCGTCGATCCCGTCGCCGGCGACCGACGGGGACGGTCGGCCGGGGGCGACCCCGCCGGACGCCATCGGGACGCATATACGCGAGCCCTCGGTAGTCCGGGTATGCTTTCGGTCGCGCTCGCCGGGAAGCCGAACGCCGGCAAGTCGACGTTCTATCGGGCCGCCACGATGGCCGACGTCGACGTCGGCAACTACCCCTTTACGACGATCGATCCGAACCGCGGGGTCGCTCACGTCCGGACGCGCTGTCCGTGTCTGGACCTCGACGGCCGGTGCGACGCCGACGCCTGTCGCGGCGGCAAGCGGTACGTTCCGGTCGAGCTCCTCGACGTCGCGGGGCTGGTCCCCGGCGCCCACGAGGGGAAGGGCCTCGGCAACCAGTTCCTCGACGAGTTGACCGACGCCGACGTCGTTCTCAACGTCGTCGACGCCTCGGGCGGAACGAACGAGGCCGGCGAGCCCGTCGAAACCGGCGAGTACGACCCCGTGGAGGACGTCGCCTTCGTCGAACGCGAGATGGACCTGTGGCTCGCGGGGATACTCGATCGCAACTGGGAGCGGATCGAGCGCGCGTCGCGCTCGCCGGCGTTCGACTTCGAAGAGGCGCTGACCGATGTCCTCACCGGCGTCGGCGCGAGCGAACACGACGTGGCGGCGATCCTCCGGGACACGGAGTACGACACGGACCCGATGGCCTGGAGCGACGGGGACAGAGAGGAACTGGCCCGCTCGGTCCGCGAGCGGACGAAACCGATCGTCGTCGTCGCCAACAAGGCCGACGTCGCCCCCGAGGGAAACGTCGAACGGCTCGAGGAGGCGGCCGAGCGGGTCGTTCCCTGCACCGCCGAGGGCGAACTCGCACTCCGAAAAGCGGCGGCGGCCGGCGTCGTGGAGTACGACCCCGGCGACGAGGGCTTTGCGATCACCGGGGAGGTCTCCGAGAGCCAGCGCAGCGGGCTCGATCGGGTCCGGTCGGTGATCGAGACCCACGGGGGAACCGGCGTGCAGGCCGCCCTCGACGGGGCCGTATACGACGTCCTCGATCGGATCACGGTGTACCCGGTGCGCAACGAGACCGGGTGGACGGACGGCCAGGGAACCGTCCTCCCGGACGCGGTTCTGTTGGCGGCCGGCGCGACGCCGAAAGACCTCGCGTTCGCCGTCCACTCCGACATCGGTGAGGGGTACCTCCACGCCGTCGACGGCCGCGAGGGGCGGCGGATCGGCGAGGACCACCCGCTCTCGGAGGGCGACGTGGTCAGGATCGTTTCGACGGCGAACTGAGCGAGACCGGATCGGCCGCCGTCGGAGGCGAGCTCACCGAACGGCGGCCGTCGCCTCCCGCATCACGCCGATTGCCTCCTTCAGCGTCTCGACGTCGGTCGCATAGGAGATCCGGGCGTGGCCGGCACCGCCGTCGCCGAAGGCCTCGCCGGGGACGACGACGACGCCGCGGTCGATGACGGCGTCGGTCCACCCCTCCGGTACCCGCGGCATCGCGTAGAACGCGCCCGCCGGCGTCGGGACGTCGAGGCCCATCGATTCGAGGCCGTCGAGCAGCACGTCGCGGCGCTGTTTGAAGGCCGCTTTCATCTCCGCGACGCAGTCCTGGGGACCCCGCAGCGCCCCTTCGGCGGCGTACTGGGCGGGCGCGGACGCGCAGGCCTGGACGTACTGGTGGACGCGGAGCATCCGCTCGATGCGCTCGTGGGAGCCGGTCACCCACCCGAGCCGCCAGCCGGTCATCGAGTAGGCCTTCGAGGCGGCGTTGACCACGACCACGCTGTCGGTGTCGGCGAAGTCGGCCGGCGAGTGGTGTCGCCCCTCGAAGACGAACGGCTCGTAGACCTCATCCGAGAGACAACAGACGTCGTACTCGTCGGCGATGCGGGCGAACTCCCGCATGTCGGCCTCGCTTTGGACCGCCCCCGTCGGGTTGGCGGGGCTGTTGACGACAAACATCGCCGTGTCGTCGGTGATCGCCTCCTCGACGGCGGCCGGCGACAGCGTCAGGTCCGCCCGGAGCCCGACCGGCTTCGGGTCGCCGCCAGCGAGGTGGGTCAGCGCCTCGTAGGAGACGAACCCCGGGTCGGGGATGATGACCTCCTCGCCCGCGTCGACGTGGGCTTCGATGGCGATGTGGAGCGCCTCGCTGCCGCCGGCGGTGGCGATCACGTCCGCCGGATCGACCGCGAAGGCGTTGTCGCGTTCGTGTTTCGCCGCGATCGCCTCCCGGAGGGACTTCGTGCCCTTGTTGGAGGTGTAGGCGTCCGTCGCGCCGGACTCGATCGCGTCGACGGCGGCCGCTCGGGCGTGTTCGGGCGTCGGGAAGTCCGGCTGTCCCAACCCGAGGTTGATTGCGTCCTCGCCGGCCGCCTCGAACACCTCGCGGATGCCGCTGATCGAGATCCGCTCGACGCGCGATGAAAACTCTCCCATGTGCGTTTGACCGTGCGGAAGCGCAATAATTCTGCCGCGTCGACCGCGTTCGGACGGACCGTCCGGGCGGTCGCCGGGGCGTTTCGGTGCGGCCCGGTGCGGTTCAGTCGTCGTTGGCCGCGTTCCGGAGGGCTTCGATGTGGCGTTCGAGTCGCCGGAGCGTGGCGTCGGCATCGGCGTACCCCTGTTCGTACTCCTCGTACGTCGAATCGGCCTTCCGGAGGAACCGTTCGACGGCCGCGTCGGTCGCCTCGGTCGCGTCGGTTTCGGTCACACCGACCCGTTCGGACTCGACGCGCATAGGCGTTCCCGAAAGATCACTCGGCCTCGATCCGTTCGGTCCGCACCTCGGAGACGTACTCGAGGAAGTTATCGAAGAGCCGTTTGGCCTCGCGGGCCGCCCGGTAGTTCTCCTCGTCGATGCCCTCCAGGACGGCCTCGATCCGCGCGTCGGGGAGCTGGTCGCGTTTGCCCTTCGTGACCGATTCGGCGGTCTCCGCGTCGTACTCGGGGTGAAACTGGACCGCGAACAGCCGGTCCTTCCGGAAGCCGTGGATCCCGTAGTCGTTTCGCGCGAACACCGTCGCCCCCGGCGGGGCCTCGGAGACCCGATCCGAGTGCGTCGTGAACACGGTCATCTCCGTGTCGACGCCCTCGAGAAGCCGGTTGCGGCCGTCCTGTTCGACGGTCCGGTAGCCGATCTCGTACTCGCCCATGTCCTCGACGCTCCCGCCAGCGACGTCGGCGATGAGCTGGTGGCCATAACAGACGCCGAGCCCGGGCAGCCCGGCTTCGATCGCGCCGCCGACCCACGTCTTGAGCCGCCCGATCCACGGTTCGTCCCAGTAGACCGAGGCCCGCGAACCGGTCACGACGAACCCGTCGTACCCGAAGCCCTCGGGGAGCTCCCCGGAGGGGCAGTGGAACTCGACGACGTCCGCATCGAGCTCCCGACGGAAGTTCCGGCTCGTGTCCGCGGGCTCGTGTGCCGCGTTCAACAGCGCGATCCGAGGGGCGTCCATCACGTTGGGTTCGGGCGCTGTCGATCAAATCGGGTCGTGTACCGTCAGAATTTACCGCTTATCGGCCGCCGGTCAGTCGGTCGTGGCCGCCGCCGCCGTCCGCCGGACGTCCGCCGCGAGTTCCTCGGCGTACCGGAGCCGGAGCCGCCGCGCGTCGGGTTCGGTGAGCGTCCCGTCGGTGGGGAGCTCCTCGGCGATCGGTCGGTACGCCCCGACATCGAAGCCCATCCGATCGAGGTACGCCTTCAGCGCCGCGTCGTCGAGGCCCCGCCGGATCGCCGCCTCGACGTGGGACTCGATCGTCGGAAACGCCGGGAGGACGGTGACGTCGTCGGTCCGGACGCCGACCTCGCCGTCGATGCGGAGCTCCGCGTCGCGGAGCCGCTCGACGACGCCCGCCAGGTCGTCGGCGAGGCGGAGCGCCTGGCTCGGCAGCGTCGTGTCGGGCGATCGCCACTCGACGGTCGGGAACGTCTCTCGGAGTTTGACCGGCACCCAGACGGCGCTCTCGGGGTCGAACAGCGACTCGATCCGCGCCTCATCGACGCCGGCGCGCTCGGCCGCGCGAGCGAAGGCGTCGTAGCCGTCCCGGAGCCGGCGGCGCCACTCGTCGGTGTCGTCGACGTACGGCCACAGCTCCCCCTGTCTCTCGAGGCCGTCGTACGCCGAGCGGTACAGCTCCGAGCGCGCCCCGGGAACGAGGGGGCTGCGACCGGCGTACGGCGAGGAGTTGACGAGCGCCAACGCGGGGTCGAGCGCGGTGAGGACGTTCAGCTGCTCGGCCTCCCGGCCGGGGAGTTGCTCGACGTGGACGTGCGTTCCCGCACACCGCCGCACGCGCCCGAAGGACTCGCCGACGGCGCGCCGTTGTATCCGGGTCCGCTCGCTCGGCAGCTGCTCGATCGGATCGTCGGTCATCGGGGTCGCAAGCGGGACGAGCCCCCGGTCGGAGGACTCCGCGCGGGCCACCACCGCGCCCATTCGTTCGAACAGTTCGGACCCGAGTTCCTCGGTCGTCTCGCAGGGCGTCGTCTTGATCTCCAAGAGCGGTTCGACGAACTCCCGTTCGACCCCGGGGGCGGCGTCGACGAGGTCGCCGGGTTCGGCGAGGCGGCCCTCGGAGTCGATCACCCAGTACTCGAGTTCGACGCTTCTCCGCATCGGGTCCCGGTCGGTCGGCGTCACGGGCGGATCAGCCGAGGCGGTCGGTACCGGGCGCCCGTCGGCCCGCGGTCGCGGGGGCCGACGGCGCCGGAGTCGGGTTCGGTGCCGATCGCGCGGCGTCCGCTCGGTTCCTCCTGCGTGAGTTTGTCACACGAGGCCGGTCGGGTGCCGAGGGTAATAAGTGTTCAGGTATTGTATTATACCTGCTTTCGGACGCGTATCGTGTATTTCGATCCGTAAAATACGGTTGTTCGTTTCGCGTATCTCTCTGTGAGACCACGTTCGGAACCGTCGATCGTCGCGGCGAACGCGCCGCCGGAGCGGATCCCGTCGTTTATCATACCGCCGACCGCAGACGCCGTATGGTCCTCGAAACGGTCGTCGTCGCCGTCTGGGCGATGCTCCCGGCGTACGTTCCGAACAACGTCGCGGTGCTCGCCGGCGGCGGCCGCCCGATAGACGGCGGACGGACGCTCGAGGACGGAACGCGGATCCTCGGGGACGGCAAGACGTGGCGCGGCACCGCCGTCGGCACCGCCGCCGGGATCGGCGTCGCGCTCCTTTTAAACCGGATCAGCCCCCTCGTAGGTGGTCTCGCGCCCGAACCGTTCCCGGTCGTCGCGGCGGTGTCGCTCGCCTTCGGGGCGATGCTCGGGGACGTCCTCGCCTCGTTTCTCAAGCGCCGGACCGGCAGACAGCGCGGGGCCGCCTTCGTCGGCGTCGACCAACTCGATTTCGTCGTGGCCGCGCTCGCGTTGACCGCGGTCGCCGCGACCGGGTGGTTCCTCGAGACGTTTTCGCTCGCCGTCCTCGTCGCCGTGTTCGTTCTGACCCCGGTGTTGCACGTCTCGACGAACGCCGCGGCGTACGCGCTCGGGCTGAAGGACGAGCCGTGGTGACCCGGGGGTCCGACCGCGCCGACGGGCGCCGGACCGCCCGAGGCGGCGACGTGGTTATTTGTCCGCTCCGCGCGACGCGCCGGTATGGACCCCGATGCCCTCCGAGAGGAAGTCGAGACGTGGGTTCGCGACGACCTCATCACCGAAGCGCAGGCGGAAGCAATCATGGCGCGGTACGAGACGGCGGACGGCGGCGATCGCTCGCGGGCCGTCGTTGCGCTGTCCGTCGTCGGGGCCGCGCTCGTGTTCGTCGGTGTGACGCTGTTTTTGGCGACCAACTGGGAGGACCTCCCGAGGCTCGCGCGGGTCGCCGTGCTGGTCGCGGCCCCCGGGGGCGCGTACGCGGGCGGGATCGCCGCCTACCGCCGGGCGTTCGACCGGGTCGGGCTGGCGTGCTGTCTGCTCGGGGCGTTGCTCGCCGGGCCGTCGCTGTTCTTGCTGGCCGATCTCTCGGCGGCGACCGTCGCCGAGGCGTGGGTGCTCTTGGCGTGGACGGCGATCGCGCTCCCGAGCGGCCACGCGCTCGGATCGCGGGTCGGCGTCTGGATCGGCCTCGCGGTGCTGGCCGCCCTCGTCGCCGAACTCGCCGCGCCATCCGACCCCGTCGTGCCGGTCGCCGCGCTCGGCGTCGGGCTGTTCGCCGTCGGTCGGCTCCGGACCGACCGGGTCGGGCGGGCCTACGGGCTCGCCGGCCCGGCGCTCGCGCTCCTCGGGGCGCTGGCGCTGACGCGGGTCGAGGGGCGGTACGCGGGGTTCGACCTCGGTCCGACGGCCGTCCTCGTCGCGACCGCCGCCGCCGCGGTCCTCGGGGCCGCGGTGCTGTTTCATCGACGCGACCGCATAGGCGGCGCGTGGGCGGCGGCGGCGATCGGCTGTGTCACGGCGGCGGCGGCGCTGGCGCTCTCGACGCCCGATCGGCTCCCGGAGACGGTCGCGTTCGTCGGCGCGCACCTCTCGGCGCTCGGCCTCGTCGCCGCGACGGGGTACCTCGGCTACCGCAGCGGGTCCCGGGACCGCATCGATCTCGCGGTGCTCGCCGCGCTCGCACAGACGGTGTCGTTCGTGGCCTCGACGGTCGTCGACGCCCTGTCGGGGTCTGTTGCTCTCGTCGTCGCCGGCGTCCTGTTGCTCGGGGCCGGGGTCGCGATCGAGCGCGGCCGGCGGACGCTGTTGCGGCGCCTCGAGCGCTGAGAGACGGCGCCCCGTCCGGAAGCGCCGCGGGCGGTCGCGGGGGGTTTTTCAACGCGACCCACGTACGTATGGCCGATGAGTGAGGACACGGCGCTTCCGGAGCGGGCCGCCCGGCCCTTCGAGCGCCACGACGCGTTCGAGCGCAACGGCGAGTGGTTCGAGGTCACGACGACGCGGTTCGACGGCCGCGCGAGCGCCGAACCGGCGGCGGGGCGAGCGATCGCGTACACCGTCGAGGTGCGGGCGCCGATGCTCTCGGCGGCCGTCGAGGGGTCCGTCGGACCGGCCGTCGAGGACGGCTGGTTCGAGACGTACGAGCGCCGCCTCGAGGACGCCCCGATGGCCGTCCGGGGCGAACTCTCGCTGTCGGAGCAGCGCGTCGTCGAGGAAACCGGCGACGCGGTCGCTGTCTTCGGGTTCGAGCTCGAAAACGCCGACCGGGCCCCGGACGTGATCAAGGCGATCGCCGAGTACGTCGAGGGCACCTACGTCGAGGGGGTCGTCCCCGGGTACGACTACGTCCCGCCGGTGTCGTCGCTGCTCTCGCGGGCGATGCGGACCGGCGGCGGCGGTCGGGACGAGCGCGACACGTCGCCGTGACCGACCGCTTCGACGGAGCCGACCACCGATCACCGATCGTCGGTCGGCGTCGATCCGGACCACTCGCCCTCTGAACGCGCCGTGGGCCGTCGGGTGTAGCGGTGAGCGCGGTGACTCACCCGCACGGGGCGGGCCGTCCGGGGGACGCCGGGGTTTTTGTCCGATCGCGCCGAGCGTTCTCGTATGTCAGATCTGGGCGATTTCGCGAACCACGATCCCGACGACGACGAGGACGCGCCGGCGTCGTCCGGGAGCGCCGACTCCCGGGGTGAGACGGCGGGGTCGTCGGAGGACTTCGAGGCGGTTTCGGTCGCGCCGGCCGGGTCGGACCGGGGGATCGGGACGCTGTCCGCCTCCGAGGGGCTCGTCATCAGCGAGCGCGAGGACGACACGCGGCTTCGGGCGTACGTCACCGTCGAGAACCGCTCGTCGGTCCGCATCGGGAGCTACCTCGTCGCGTCGTATCCGGACGGCGAGCGGCTCTTCTGTCGGATCGTCGCCTTGGAGTACGCCCAGGAGTTCCGCTCGGACGACGCCACGGAGATCCACGCAAAGCGGGCGATGCGCCGCGAGACGGTCGACGAGCAGGACTACAAGTTCATCGCAACGCTCGAGCCGGTCGCCGTCCTCTACGACGACGGCGGCGGGCTCAAACGCCGGATGACCGATCGGGTGCCGAAGCCCGAAACCGTCGTCAGGCAGGCCGAGGACGACGACGAGATCAAGACCGGGCTGAAGATCCCGGAGTCAGGGGTCTTTCTCGGGCACCTCGCGGTCGGGGGCGAGACGGTCCGGACGGCGGCGAGTCCGCCGACGATCGACTACCGGCTGAAGGACGACTACGAGGCCGGCGATCCGCTCGTGTTCAGACACACGCTCGTCGCGGGCGGCACGGGATCGGGCAAGACCCACGCGGCGAAGAACGTCCTCCGGCAGTACCTCGCCGACGGGAGGCGGTACCCGACCGAGGACGGCCGGACGATCGCGCCCGCGATCGTCCAGTTCGACCCCCAAGACGAGTACGCCCAGATGCACGACGACAACCCGGGGATCGACGCCGACTACGAGCGCCGCCTCGAGCGCGAGGGGATCGCCCACGGCGGCGTCGAGGACACGAAGGCGTTCGTCCCGAAGGTCGGCGCGGCGAGTTACGCCGCCGCCCACCACGGCGCGGAGCAGATCGCGTTCACGATCCCGTTTTCGATGGTCCACGACAACCCGTGGCTCGTCGCCGGAGGCGGGCTCAACGACAACCAGTACGGCGCGCTCGTCGGGGTGTTGTTGCCGCAGTTCGAGAAGCAGTACGGCGCGGACGGGACCTACGAGCAGTTCGCGGCGTTCCTCGATGACCCTGCGCTCAGAGAGGAACTCGACGAGTCCGGGCGGGTACACGAGGCGACGTTCGACGCGGTCCGGCGGCGGATCAGGGGGTTCGACGGGGTGTTCGATCGGGACGCGCCGCCGATCACCGAGCTCGTTCCGGAGTTCGTCCGGCCCGGCGGGATCACGACGGTCCCGACGTACCACATCAACGACTCGCGGGCGACGACGACGGTCGTCCTCGCGGTCGCGTCGCTTTTGATCGACGAGAAGCTGTCGAACGACCCCGAGTTCGACCGGATCAAGCGGACGCCGCTGGTGATCGGGATGGACGAGGCCCACAACTTCCTCACCGACGCCGACAGCGTACAGGCGACCCGCGTGATCGGCAAGTTCGCCGAGGCGGCAAAGCAGGGCCGCAAGGAGCGACTCGGGCTCTTTTTGATCACCCAGGACCCCCAGGACATCGCCGACCCGATCTTCAAACAGATCAACACGACGGTCGTGCTCAACCTCGGCGACGAGGAGGCGATCAAGGCCGTCAACATCCCCTCGAACCTCGAGGGCAAGGTGCCGTACATGGAGAAGGGCCAGATGGTCGTGTACTCGCCGGACAACTCCGAGCCGGTCGAGTTGATCGGGCTCTCTGAGTGTCTGACCGGACACGGCCGGAACTGACCGGCGGAGCCCTCACTCGAGGTACCCGAGCTCGCGGAGCCGCCGCCTGACCGACGCGTTCATTTCCGAGCGTCCGTCGGGCGGCGATCGGCGCCCCGCCGCACCCTCGGAGCGTGCGGCGATCGGACTCGCGGCGGTGCGCGCCTCGAACCGCTCGAGCGCGGCCGACAGCTCGCGGGCGATCGACCCCTCAGTACCGATCGCCGTCCGATCGCCGCCCTCGCCCCGGCGGTAGGCCTCGTCGGGGAACCGCTCGTTGCGGACGTACGTGGCGTCGGGCCGGCGGACGGCGCCCATTCGCGAGTCGAACCGCGAGTCCGGGTCGATCTCGACCCCGGCAGCCGTCGCCTTCGCGTCGAGTTGTGCCCGCTCGATCTCGGGGCGGTGGTACTCGACGAAGCCGCACTCGCCGTCAGGGATCGCCCGACCCGCGGAGAGCAGCGACCGCTCTGGATCGAACGGGCGGCCGCCGACGCGGTCGGCTGCCCCCGTCGCGGCCGCGCTCTCGAGGACCGTATCGTAGAGATCGAGCAACTCGACCGTCCGGCCGACGCGCCCGGCGCCGAGATCCGGGTGCTTCAAGAACAGCGGCACGGCGACGAGGGGGTCGTACACCGCGAACTCGTGGCCGTAGAGGCCGAACTCGCCGTGGAGCTCCCCGTGGTCCGCACAGACGATCACGACGGTGTCGTCCCACCGCCCGGTCCGTCGCAGCCACCCGAACAGCCGCCCGAGTTCGGCGTCCGCGTGGCTGATCTCGGCGTCGTAGAGCCGCCGGATCGCGTCGAACTCCGCCTCAGAGACGTTCCTCGCGCCCGCGTTGTACTCTTTTGAGTTCTGACAGACCGCGTCCGGGTCGACGCCCGGGGCGAACGCCTCGCGGTACGGGCGCGGCGGGTAGTACGGGAGGTGCGCGTCCATCAGGTTACAGAAGGCGAACCACGGGGCCTCGGCGTCAGCGATGAACGCCCGGGTCCGATCGATCACCGCGGGGGTCCTCGAGGCCGTTTCGCTCGCCGCCAGACGCTCGTGAACCGCGTTGCCCAACCCGACGAGGCGGTCGGCGAGCGGCCGGAGTCGACCGTCCGCGAGGCGTCGCCAGACCGCGGCCGCCGCCGACGGGACCGTCCCCGGAAGCGCCTCGAAGAAGCTGTCGTGGTCGTCGAACCCGGCCGTCAGGCGGGTGTAGGGCGTGATCCAGGCGTTCGACGAGTAGCACGCGCTCCGGTATCCGGCAACCGAGAGCGCCTCGGCGAGCGTCGTGGCCCCCTCGGGGAGGTGCGGCGACTCCTGTGTCGCCCCGTGATCGGAGGGGTACCGGCCGGTGAACATCGACGCGTGGCTCGGCAGCGTCCAGGGGGCCTGCGCAACGGCGTTGTCGTAGACGACCGCCTCCTCGGCGAACGCCTCAAGCGTCGGCGTGGTGGGGCGGTCGTGCCCGTACGGCGTCAGGTGGTCCTTCCGGACGGTGTCGAGAACGACGAACAGGACGTTTCGGCCGCCCTGGCGGGGCATGGTCCGTGTCTTCGCGCCGGGGGACAAGAAACGGACGGATCCGGCCGGCGGCGTCGCCATCGGAGCCCGCCGGCTCAGGCGTCGGTGGCGGCCCCCGACTGGAACGCCTCGACGGTCTCGTACAGCGCCTCGCGGCGGTCTTCGAGGTGGACGAAGTGCGTCCCGCCCTCGATTTCGGCGTAGACGGCCGCGTCGTCCGGGACCGACAGCGCGTCGTACACCGACAGCGCGTCAGCCCTGGTCGCGGTCGGATCGAGCGACCCCCGCACGACGAGCGTCGGGACCCGGATTGCCGCGGGGTCGTAGGGGCGTTCTCCCGCGGCGGCCGCCGACAGGTCCGCGAGCGTCCCGTTCGGCGCGACGATGGCGTCTTTCCCATCGACGCCCTGCCCGGAGGCGGCGAGCGAGTCCCAGAACGCCTCGAAGACGGGGTCTTCCTCGGCGGTCCCGCCCCTGATCGCCGCCGCCGGCTCGGTCGGGACCTGGTCGTTCCACCGCGAGCGCGCCTCGGCGCGGGTCAACTCGCGCGTCGCCCCCGGGTCGTCGGGAGCGAGCCCCTCCAACAGCGACTCGTCGGGGTCGAACACCGGCGCGTGAAGCGTGACCGAGGCGACCTCGGGGGCGTCCGGGCGGCCCAGGAGGGCCCCGGAGATCATCGTCCCCCAGGAGGTCCCGACGAGGTGGACGGGGCCAGAGGCCCGCTCGCGGACGGTCCCGATCGCGGCCGCAACGTCGGCGGTCGCCTCGGGGAGACGCGAGGGCAGCGGCTCGTCCGGTCCGACCGTCTCCGGCGGGCGTTCGCTGTCGCCGTACCCGCGGACGTCGACGGCGAAGGCCGCCTTGCCGGCGCCGGCGACCCACCGGAGCCACGAGCGTTCGGGGGCGCCGATCGGGTCGAACGCGGCGCGGCCGGCGTAGGTGGCACCGTGGACGAAAAGAACCGCGCCGTCGGGGTCGTCCGGGGACCGCTCCCGGAGGTTGATCGTGACGCCCTCCGTCGGCTCGATGCGGTGCGTTTCGGTGCGCATACGCCCGCTTCAGCCGACGGTTCCCTAACGGTTTCGGCGAGCGCCGCCGGTCGGGTCAGCCCTCGAGTGCCAACAGGACATTCGAGGGGCCGACGCGGTACGAGCGCGCGGGCCCCCAGTCGGTCTCGACCGTCTCGTACTCGCGCTCGCCGGCGGCGATCTCCCGGAGCCCCTCCGAGAGGTCCTCGACGATCGAGAGGTCCTCGCCCGAGATCGGTTCGTTGTGGCTCGTTGCGAGCGTGTCGAACGCGCCCCGGTCGCACAACCCGCGGATCCGAGCGAGCGAACCGACGTACGCCTCGAGGTCACAGCCCTCGAACATGACGTAGAGATCGCGGTCGACGTGGATCACGTCGCCGCCGTACAGCGTCGCCGTCGCCGGATCGAGGAGGCCGATCTGTCCGGGGGAGTGCCCCGGGAGTTCGACGACCTCGAGGGCGCGGTCGCCGAGATCGAACGGCTCGTCGGTCGGCATCTCGCTCGCCGCGGCGGGGTCGATCGCGTACTCCGTGGGGTCGAACCCCGCGGGAAGTTCGTAGCCGCGGTCACTCCAGCGCTCGATGAGCGCCGCCGGGCGGTCGAGGAACTCCTCGGAGAGGCTGTCGATCCGGACGCGCCCGTCGGCGGGCAGCTCGGCCGAGGCCACGCGGACGTCCTCGAACTGCGACGCCGCCCCGATGTGGTCCCAGTGGGTGTGCGAGAGCACGAGCGTGACGGGCGTGTCGACGAGCCCCTCGGCGAGCCCGCGGAGGTCGCCGATTCCGGCCCCGGCGTCGAGGAGGACGGACCGCGATTCGCCCTCGATGAGAAAACAGCCGTAGCCGCCGGCCTCATCGATGCGGTAGCTCCGGTCGTTCAGCCGCGACACGTCGTACCACTCGTCGGTCGCGTTCATGCGACCCGGTACTCCGCCGACGCCCAAAAACCGCAGGTCCGACCGCGGGCGGCGTATCAACACTTATACTCGTCGCTGAACAGTCCTTAGTGTATGCTACACGGCACCGGACCGCTGTTGACGATCGATCTCGCCGGCGCGGCGACGACCGAGACGGACATCGAAGCGGCGCAGCGACGGTACATCGGCGGTCGTGGGCTCGGGACCAAACTCGCACACGACCGGATCCCGTTCGACGCGGACCCGCTCGGACCCGACAACCGCCTGTTTTTCACCACGGGGCCGATGCAGGCCTCGCAGATGAGTTTCACCGGCCGGATGAACTGTACCGGCGTGTCGCCGCTGACCGACGGGCTCCTCTCGTCGAACGCCGGGGGGTTCATGTCCCGGAACTTCGCGGACACCGGCTACGGCGCGGTCGAGTTGGCGGGGGCCGCCGAGGAGCTGACGATCGTTCACGTCCGGGACGACGGCGTCGAGTTCGAGGCCGTTCCGGATCTCGCGGGCGCGACCGTCCCGGAGACGTCGGCGTACCTCGAGGACGAACACGGCATCGAGAGCGACCAGACGGCGATAATCGGCCCCGCGGGCGAAAACGAGGTCCGGTTCGCCTCGATCATGACCACCGAGGAGCGGGCGTTCGGCCGCGGCGGGTTGGGCGCGGTGATGGGCGCGAAGAACCTCAAGGCCATCACGGTCGGCGGGGACTCCGCGCCGGAGATCGAGATCCCGGCGACGCAGGCGGAGATCCACCGCGAGGCGGCGACGGACGACCACATCATGAAGCGCCAGGGGACGGTCTCCGTGATGTCGCTTGCGAACGAACTCGAGGGGCTGCCCTCGTACTACTTCTCGGAGCGCTCCTTCGAGGGCGTCGAGGGGATCAACGGCGAGGCCGTCGAGGAGAAGAAGTACAAGAAGGGGACCTGCTCGGCCTGCGCGTTCGCGTGTAAGCTCCCGACGAAAGACGAGGCGGCCGGTGTCGAGACCGAGGGCCCCGAGTTCGAGGTCGCGATGGCGTTCGGCTCGAACTCCGGCGTCGACGACATCGTCGAGGTGATGAAATCGAACGAGCTCTGCGACAAGTACGGGTTGGACGCCATCTCGGCCGGGAACACGGTGGCGGCGTACCTCGCAAGCGAGGACGCCTTCGGCGACACCGAGTTGATCCACGACCTCGTCGGGAAGATCGCCCGCCGCGAGGGGGTCGGCGACACGCTCGCCGAGGGGATCGACCGCGTCCACGACGAGTTGGGCGTCGAGAACTGGTCGGTAAAGGGGATGGACTTCGCCGCCCACGAGGGGCGCGTCCTCAACGGGCAGGGGCTCTCGTACGCCGTCTCGAACCGCGGTGCCGATCACATGTACGCCACGTTTTACTCCGTCGAGTACCCCCTCGTCGACGCCGAGGAGGCCGTCGATCCGGAGGGCACACTGGGGAAGGCCGACGTGCTCATCGAGCGCGAGAACCTGATGGCGCTGAACGACAGCGGCGTCGTCTGTAAGTTCTCCAGGGACTACATGACCCCGGAGCGGTACGAGGCGCTGTTCGGGGCCGACTTCGAGGAGCTACTCGAGGTCGGTGCCAGGACCGTCACCCTCGAGAGACACTTCAACAACCGGCGCGGGTTCGACGCCGCCGACGACACGCTGCCGTACGACCTCCCGGACCTCGAGGCCGGCATCGAGGAGTACTACGACGCCCGCGGGTGGGACGACGGCGTCGTCCCCGACGCGGCGCTGCCGGACGACGGGACGGCCGGCGCTCGGGCGGGGTCGGACTGATCAGGCGTCGGTGTCCTCGGGGTCGGTGTCTACACCGCGTCGGCGGACGATGTTGTACGAGTGGACGGTCAACACGTGGTCGGTTTCGGTGTAGGTCCGTCGCTGGAACTCGACGTAGCCGCGGTCCTCGCGGCTCTCGGATGGCGTCGTTTCGACGACCTCGACTTCGATGCGCAGCGTGTCCCCCGGGCGGACCGGTTCGTGCCACTGGAGGTCGTCCATCCCGAGTCCCCCCATGTTCCGTAGCTCCGGCCCGGCGTTGACAAAGCCCGTGACGAACAGCCGAACCGACAGAGAGAGCGTGTGGAGCCCGCTCGCGACGAGGCCGCCGAACATCGAGTCCGCCGCGGCCTCCGGGTCGGTGTGGAACGGCTGGGGGTCGAACTGCTCGGCGAAGGAGACGATCTCGTCGGCGTCGATCGTGTACGCGCCGGCCTCGTACTGATCGCCCACGTCGAGATCCTCGAAGTACAGCGACATACGACCCTCGTAGGACCGTCCTCGGCTTGTGTCTTTGGCCGCGGCGGGCGGAGCCGTTTCGCTCCGGGGCGCGGGCGGCGAAAAGAGAAAAACGGGACCCGAAGGTCGTCGCGTCGGCCGCGGGCGGTTAGCCGCCGACGCTGCGGATCTTCTTTCCGAACAGCGAGACGTACTTCGAGACCGTCTCGCCGAGCAGCGCGGTGACGCCCGAGGGGCCGTCCTCGGAGAACCGCACGCCGGCGACGGCCAGCCAGGCACGGAGGCGGTTGATGCCGCCCGCGACCCCGTTATCGAGGAAGAGGACGACGATCAACAGCAGGATGCCGAAGCTGAGCTGCCAGTACGACTCCAACAGCGGGAACTGCCGGATGGCCCACCGGAGGTACTCGTAGGCGAAGGCGCCGAACGCCGGCCCCAAGAAGGAGTAGGGGCCGCCGATGACCGTCATCAGGACCGGCACCGCCGAGAACGACCAGTGGGCGTGGGACTCGGGGGTGACCGAGCCGCCGAGCGAGATCAACAGCGCGCCGGCCAGCCCGGAGAACGCCCCCGAGATAATGAACGTCACCCACTGGTGGTGGGTCACGTCGACGCCGAGCGCCCGGGCCCGTTCGGGGTTCTCGCGGATCGCCTTACACACCATGCCGAACGGCGATCGGACGATGCGCCAGAGGGCGTACATCCCGAGCGAGACGACGAACAGCGCCAGGAAGTAGTAGTGGAACGGGTTGACCAGGCTCACCAAGGGGAACTCGAAGCCGAACACGTCCATCTGGCCCATGAGGAACGTCAGGCCGTCGGACTCGTTGCTGAAGTTTCCGTCGCCGATGCCCGCGGCGCCGAGCAGTCCGCCGATGGTGTCCTGGAGGAACACCACGTAGATCGCCATGCTGAACGCCAGCGTGATGAGCGCGAAGTAGATCTCCGTGAGCCGCACCGAGAGGTAGCCGATGACGACCGCCACGATCGTCGCGACGACGACGCCGATGACGAGCGCCAACAGCCACGTCACAAACGGTGCCACCCCGCCGAAGATGCTCGCAAAGCCGAGTGCGGGCGCGACGACGCCGATCGTCTTCGCGACGCTGTAGCCGGCGACGGCGACGAACATCGCGTGTCCGAACGAGAGCAGCCCGGTGTAGCCGTACAGCAGGTTGAACGCGGTCGCGAACAGCACGAAGATGACCGTCCGCGTCAGCAGCGACGTCTGGAACCCGCCGAGGAAGAACGGCGCGGCGAGCAACAGCGCCGCCACTACGATGACGGCCACCGAGGTCGTTCCCGTTTGTGCGAACCGTTCTCTGAATGCGTAGCTCATTGTGCCCTCCTGTTAGAGGCCCGGCGGGAGTTCGCTCCCCTCGAGCAGGTCGGTCGCCGTGTCTCGATCGAGCGTGTACGTCTGGGTGTTCACCTGGCCCGCGCCCTCGTAGGGGACGTCCGCGTCGAAGGACGACTCGCCGATCACGCACGGCGCGTTCGCCTGGTGGTGCGTGGAGTCAAGCGTGGTCGCGCCCCGGGGGTCGTCCTCGTAGGTGTAGCCCTCCATGAAGCTGATGATGTCGTCGGGGTTGGTGCTGCCGGTCTCCTCGATCGCGTCGGCGTAGATCTGGATCGCCGCCCACGTGCTCCCGCCGGTGAAGGTCGGGTACTCGAGGACGTTGTCGTCGTCCGCGTAGGTCTGCTCGTAGAAGTCGACGAAGTCCTGGTCGGTCTGCGTGTCGTACGAGCCCGGCCAGTACCACCCGGAGTAGTGGACCCCTTCGGGCATCGTGTCGCCGATGGCCTCGAAGTTCGTCCCGTCGGCGCCGATGGTGTCGTAGACGTCGACGACCTCGTCGAACAGCCCGGCCTCGGCGGCCTGGGTGGTGAACGTGACCGTATCGCCCGCCCAGAAGCTCGTAAAGAGGAGGTCCGGGTCGGCGTTCTGGACGTTCGTGATCTGGGGCGTCATGTCGCCCGAGCCGAGTTCGGGGAACTGCGACTCGACGACCTCGTAATCGAAGCCGAGCCCGTCGAGGTACGCCTGGAAGTACTCCCAGGTCTGCTGTCCGTACGCGTAGTCCGGCCCCATGTTCGCGATGCGGGTCACCTCGTCGCTGTAGTTGTCGACGGTGAACTGCGCGAGGGCGTACGTCATGTGCGACGTGTTGGAGTTCGTCCGGAACAGGTTCGGGATCCCGGCGGCCTCGCCGTCGCTGTTGTAGTAGTCCCCGTAGGTCTCGGTGTCGTGTTCCGTGATGAACGGCGTCCCGATGTCGGTCAGGGTGACCGGGATGCCGAGTTGTTCCCACGTCGGGCCGGTGTTCAGCGTGACGCCCGAGGAGGTCATCCCGAGCAGGACGTCGGCGCCGTACTCCTGGGCGAGGCTCCGGACCTGCGCCTGTGGATCGTCGCCGTGGTCTCGAACCTGGATCTCGAGGGGACGGCCGTTGACGCCGCCGTTTTCGTTTATCGAGTCGACCGCGGCTTCGGCCGCTGCGGCCGACCCGGCGCCGAGCGCCTCGGCGAGCCCCGAGAGGAGGTACGTCGCGCCGATGCGGATCGGCTCGCCGCTCGGTCCGTCACCGTTGCCGTTACCGCCGCCACCGTTGCCGCCGCCGTTGCCGCCACCGCCGTTTCCGTTTCCGTTGCCGGAACAGCCGGCGAGAGAGACAGTTGCACCGGCGCCCGCGGCGGTCAGAAAGCCCCGTCGGCTGAATCGGTTCGAAAGACCGTCGTTGTCGTGTGATCGCTCACCATGTTCAGACATGACTACTACCCGCTGATGGACACCAGGGTAATAAATGTTGTTTTACATGTAAGCAGACGACTAACGACGATCGCCGCGGTATCGGGCGAAAGACCGGTTCTGTGACGTCGAAAGGTTTAACCTATGAGTGACAGACGTAGACTATAATGGTAGATGCTGGAATTGTTATCGAACAGATCATTACCGGACTGAGCATCGGGAGTTGGCTGTTTCTCGTCGCCATCGGCCTGAGTCTCGTGTTCGGTGTGTTGGGTGTACTGAACTTCGCGCACGGCGTCCTGTTCGCGATCGGGGCCTACGTGGCGGTCACGACCGTCCAGTCGGCCGTCGGCAACTTCTGGATCGGTGTCGTCGCGGCAGCCGTCGTCGTCGGGGTGATCGGCCTCGTCATCGAGATGGGGTTCATCAGACAGCTGTACGGCCGCGCCGAGGAGGACCTCGATCAGCTGCTTTTGACCTTCGCGTTCGTCCTCATCATCGAGGACATCATCCGGATCATCTTCGGGTCCGGGACCAGACAGATGAGCCCGCCGGCGGTGTTCGGGTTCACCGTCTCGGCCGCCGGGTTCTCCATCCCCGCCTACCGCCTGTTCGTCATCGCCGTCTCCTTTACCGTGATGGGTGCCATCCTCGTGACGCTGAAGACGACGAACTTCGGTCGGCTCGTGCGGGCGACATCGAGCGACCGGGACATGGCCTCGCTCCTCGGTGTCAACGTTCCCCGGCTGTACACCATGGTGTTCGTCATCGGCGCCGCCCTCGCCGGGATCGGCGGGGCCTTCGCCGCGCCGCTGCAGTCGGTCACCCCCGCGCTCGGCGAGACGGTCATCATCGAGGCGTTCGTCATCGTCGTCATCGGCGGGCTGGGCTCGTTCGTCGGGACGTTCATCGGCGCGTACCTCGTCGGCCTCATGATCGCCGTCGGGAGCATCTTCGCGGCCGGCGCAGGCGAGCTGTTCCCCTTCATCGCGCTCATCGCCGTGTTGCTTCTGAAACCCGAGGGCCTCGTGGGAGGTGCGGAAGCGTGACGACCGTCCTCGAAACCGACGGGCTCGAACGCCGCTTCGGGAAGCTGCTCGCGGTCGACGACGTCTCCGTCGCGATCGACAGCGACGACGTCACGAGCATCATCGGCCCGAACGGGGCCGGCAAGACGACGTTTTACAACCTCCTGTCGGGGCGGCTCAAGCCGACCGGCGGGACGGTGAAGCTCCTGCCCAGCGGCGGGACGGAACTCGCCGACATCACCGGGATGGAGCCCTTCGAGATCAACAACAAGGGCCTCTCGCGGGCGTTCCAGATCAACAACATCTTCGAGGGGCTGAGCGTCACCGACAACATCCGCGTCTCGCGGATCAGCCGCGACGACCGGACGCTCGACATCCGGTCGGTCGCGCGCGAAGACGAGGGGCTGACCGAGGCCGCCTGGGAGATCATCGAGCTCGTCGGCCTCGAAGAGGTCGCCGAGACGCAGTGCGCGAACCTCTCGCACGGCGACAAGCGGAAGGTCGAGATCGCGCTCTCGCTCGGCACCGACCCGTCCGTCGTGCTGCTCGACGAGCCGACGGCCGGGATGAACGCCACCGAGACCGAGAAGATGGTCGACCTGATCGACGACCTCAACAGACAGACCGACACGACGTTCGTGCTCACGGAACACGACATGGGGGTCGTACTGGAGATCTCCGATCGGATCCTCGTCCTCGACGGCGGGGAGCTCATCGCGGACGGCGAACCGGAGAAGGTGATGCAGAACGAGCAGGTGCGCGAGGCGTACCTCGGGGGTGAAGCATGAGCACCCTCGAGTTGGAGGACGTCAACGGCTACTACGGCAACAGCCACATCCTGTACGACCTGGATCTCCAGGTCGATCAAAACGAGGTCGTGGCGCTGCTGGGGCGGAACGGCGCCGGCAAGACGACCACGCTCCGTTCGATCACGGGGACGATCCCGCGCCGGGAGGGGCGCATCGAGTTCCGCGGGGAGAACATCGCCGACGACTCCGTCGACGAGATCAGCAACAAGCGGGTCAAGCTCGTCCCGGAGGAGCGGCGCATCTTCCCGACGCTCACCGTCCACGAGAACCTCCTGTTGTCGCGGGACTCGTGTAAGGGGACCGAGCCCCGCGACGTCGAGGAGATGTACGACATCTTCCCCATCCTCGACGACCTCCGGGAGAACAACGGGCGGAACCTCAGCGGCGGCGAACAGCAGATGCTCTCCGTCGCTCGGGCGCTCGTGCAGAACCCGGATCTCCTGTTGCTCGACGAGCCGACCGAGGGGCTGGCCCCGGTCATCGTCGACGACCTCGAGGAGATCCTCGAGGACATCGTCAGCGAAGACGTGACCGTCCTCATCACCGAACAGAACGTGGAGTTCGCGCTCGAGCTCTCCGAGCGGGCCTACATCATCGAGAGCGGCGAGAACGCCTGGGACGGAACGATCGACGAGCTCCGCGACCGCGAGGACCTCCTCGAGAAGTACCTCTCGGTCGGCGTCGAGGAGTAGTCCGGCGCGTTCCGTTCTCGGCCCGGGCGCCGGGGGCCGATCGGATCCGTCTGTTCTACAGGTCGACGCCGTGGTGTTTCAGGTAGCCGTCCGTGACCAGCGCCACGTAAAACGAGCCGACCGCGTCGCCGTAGGGCGGGGAGATGTCGAGTAGCTCCTCGGCGACAACCCGCCGGGTCGCCTCGGGTGAGCCGGTGGCGTCGTACGCCTCGCGGATCCGCTCGTCGAAGCGCCGGAGTTCGGTTCGGGCGGTCTCGACGGCCGCCTCGGGCGTCTCCGGCCAGACGCCGTAGTGCGGAAACACGATCAGTTCGGGATCGAGCGCCTCGATCCGGTCGATCGACGCCTCACAGACGTCGGGATCGAAGTTCGGGAGGGTCGACGGCGGCACCCACTGTTCGGCCGCCGGCAGGTAGCCGCCGAGTGCCTCGGCGGCGAAACAGAGCTCCCGTTCGGGGTTGTACACGGCGAAGTGATCCGGCGAGTGCCCCGGCGCGGGGACGAGTTCCAGGCTGTTCGTGCCGATGTCTATGGTCGTTCCCGACTCGGGGACGGCGGTGATGTTCTCCTCTGGCACGGGGCGCTGTTCGCCCATCCCCTCGAAGTGTTCGCCCATCGCGCGTCGGCTGCTCGCGATGAGTTCCGCCGGATCGGCGAGGTGCGGGGCGGTCATCTCGTGGATGTACACGTCGGCGTCGGGCGCGTGCTCAAGCAGGCCGCCCGCGCCGCCGGCGTGGTCCGTGTGGACGTGTGAGAGGACGATGTTTTCGAGGTCCTCGGGCGGGACGCCGAGCTCCCGGAGCCCCTCGACGACGGTGTCGACGCGGGCGGCCGCCCCGCTGTCGACGAGCGTCGGCTCGACGTCGTCGAAGAGGTACACCGACGTGAACGACGCGTCGAACAGCTCGGTATCGATCCCGTAGACGCCCTCCGTCGCTTCGAACGTGGCCATGGGGTCGGTTCCGGCGTGGTATAAAAAAGCGTTCGGTGGGCGGGGCGCGGACGGCCCGATGAACAGGAGAACGGAGGGCGGACGACCGGACGGTCAAAAGCCCGGAGGCTACTCCCAGGCGCTCGGAGCGACGCCGAGATACACGACGACGGGGCGGTACGCCAGCGCGACGACGAGGACGAAGACGAACTCGAACCAAAAGCCGATGTCGCTCGCAACGGTCCGGACGGCGGTGAGCGTCCCGAAGACCAGCGCCAGCATCACGAGACAGCGGCGCGTAAACATCAATTTCGCCATCAAGGTCGCTTTCGACGTTGAGTTCGCCGTGTAGAATAACGAATTTCGCCCCCTCGTGGGCGGTTCGTCCCGGCGACTCCGGCGCGTCGATCGTCTTGGTTGTGCGTGTGGCGTACCGGAGCGACAGCGACGTCGTCGGGTCGTCCGGTGTGTGGTTCTCGGCGGTAATCGAGACCGGCTCGACCGTCGACTTGGATGTGGATTCATCGGCGTTACTCGTACACCCGGTAAGGCCGACGAGACCGGCGGCCGCTAGCTGGAGGACGTTGCGGCGGCGCATGGGGACTATCCCTTGCCGGCGTGAAAAATATCTGTCGCTGATTAGATTCCGACATAGTGCCGCTTCAGTCGTGAATCGCTAGATTCCAGGAATACAGCCTCTCTCGGTTAATTCTAGCAGTTTAAGCGTGAAGGGGCACTAATAGAACATCCAGTAAATTCGTACTCAGCTAAGAAATCGCCAGAAGACACGCAATCAACCACCCCATGGGCAAGCGGCCAAGTCCGTGGCTTGGAGACCTGCTGGGAAACCGGATAAGAACTTACTGGATGCTCCACTAGCTATGACGAGAGAGTAGGTTTCTTCCGATGCAGGTAAATTGTCATGCCGACTAGAAGGGCAGTCCCGACGAGTAGCAACGCATCATTAGCGAACGGTGGGAGTCGTATTCGCCCAAAGCCAAGGATCGTGACGAAGTTACTAAGCGGGTCCAAGAGTGGCAAGTTGAGCCTTGCATACCCGACACCGGGCATAGCGAATCGTGACATGTACGCAACGAACCCAACAAGGTTGATGACCGTGATCGTGGTCAGTGCGTAAAGGGCGGCTTGGACGCTTCGAGTAGTTCGACGCTTCAGTCCAATCACCGTCGTCGTCCAAAGCCCTATTCCTACGATTGAGGCGACGTAGAACAACGGTTGCGTTGAGAAGCTTACTGATAAGCTTGCGGCCCGACTTGCAGTAGCGGTATTCCAGAGGCCGAGCAGAAGAAATACGATTGAGATCGCTGCAATGAAGATGTAGCTGGTTGCTAAATCAGCACCAGGGGTCGAATACTCCCCAGCTTGCTGGTCGATGCTGTCTTCGAAGACTGCCCCACAATTCGGGCAAACACTCGCGTCTTCATCAACGTCACTCTGGCAGTTTGTACAGACAGGCATTGTTCGCTCTGGTGTTACTTCTGTTTCGTCGCCGTTTCCGCCCCGGATGGTTCTTTGGTTGCCGTCTGGGTACCACTGGACTGTTTTTTTGCGGTCTTTTGCGCTGTCGGTGTCGATCCCTGTCCACGGTTTCCTTTATCAACTGCATCGGCAATGACTTTGTACGTTGTGCCGAAGATACCGGCGTACAGCGAAACTCCACCGAGCAGAACAACGATAATACCGATAGCTGGTGAGTTCCTGATCAATACGAAGCCCCCAATTGTTAGGACTAGCCCGAATATGAAGACTCCGAGGAGATACCCGAGGAGTCCAAACCCATACCTGATGCCCTCCGCAGCACTAACCCGTGCCATGGCAGTCATGATACACGGGTTATAAAAATAATTTCCGCATACCACAACTGAGTAATCAATGCAACCGTATTCGTCGATACATCTTGTCAGAAGGTTTAATTACGTCACCTCGGTAACCGACATAGCATGAAATGTAGTAACTGTGGGGAAGAAATCCATCCAGAAGCAAGTCAGTGTCCGTCATGCCAAGCTACATTCAAATCCGAGCAAAATAACTCCCTTCTCGCCAAGATCCCATCGAGTTTTCTCGGCGTCCTTACCGGCTTCATCGTCCTTCTTATGCTTGTCCCACTTGGAAGTCCAGTCACCGCAATCGGAGCCGCAGCGATACTTACAATTGTCGTGTGGCTCGGCGGTTCATACCTTAGGTAACAGTTCCTCCCGGTATTACCACTGCGGTCTCAGCGATGAAACACTAGATTGACATGATAGAGCATCTCTCGATTGATTCCAGCAGCTCAAAATTGAAGCATCAATAGTGCGGGGCGACCCCGAGGAGGCGGTCGGTGTCCATGCCGGGGGTTCGGGCAGGGGGGTCTCAAAGCTTCCTCTCCGGGCGCCCTCTCGCGTCCGGCCCGCGAGGCGGAGGCTAAGCCAGCGGGGTCACGGAGGCGAGAACCGAAGACAGGAAGCGAAGCGTCGGATCCGAAAAGACGGCGTTCGGCGGAGACGGGCGGGGCGGCGAACGGATCGGGATCGGGACCGTCTCAGAACGGGGCTTCGGGGCCTTCGTTCCCGTCGTCGCTGCTGGTCTCGCCGGGGAAGGAGGGCGACGTCTGACCGCCGGCCATGCCCTCGGTGCCGCCGTCCATCCCGGTGTCGGCGTGGACGGTGTCGATCTCCGGGATCTCCTGTGTCATGCGGCTCTTGATCGCCTGGATCGTCATCGGCGAGATGCCGCACCCCGAGCAGGCCCCGCCGAGCATGACCGTCACCTCGCCCGCCTCGCGGTCGAGGTTCTGGATCGCGGCGCTGCCGCCGTGCATCTGGATCTGCGGGAAGTTGCGGCGGAGGAAGTTGCTGATGCGCTCGCGGAGTTCGTCGTCGGAATCGGCCGTTTCGGTGCTCATAAACCCCCTACGCGGCGCAGCCGTATGAACATTTGGCTCCGGGGTCGCGCGGCCGATGTCTGACGTAGGTTTATTCGGATCGGACGCGGACTCCGGCGTATGCACACGCGTCGGCACCTCCTCGTCGCGCTCGGGGCCACCGCGACGGCCGGCTGTACGGGCGCACTCGGGAGCGGCGAGGACGGCGAGGGCGACGAGACGTCCGGTCGCGTTCGGCTCGAGGAGCTGTCCGTCCAGAACGACCACGCCGCCGCGCGGGACGTACAGGTGGCCGTCGAGGCCGACGGCGACGTGCGGCACCTCGACACGTACGACCTCGCGGGCGGCGGCGGCCGGCGGACGGTCGACGGCGAGTGGGGCGAGGCGGCGGCCTACCGCGTACACGCGCGTCTCGACGGTGGCGACGTGCGGACCGCACACCTCACGCGGGGCATCGAGGCGGACGCCGAGTGCGTCCGGGCGCTGTTGCGCATCGACTCGACCGGCGAGTTGACCGTCTGGAGCGGGACGGACTGCGGCGACGACCCGGACGGCTCGGAGGACTGAGAGCGCGGATCGCGGCGCCGAAATCAGCCGAACGTGGCTTCGAGTTCGGATTCGAGTTCGGTCCGGTACTCCTCGAGCACCGCCTCGAAGCGCTCCTCCGCGACGGCGACGCCGGTGAGCCGGTCGTAGGGATCGTCGGGCAACTCGACGACGAACGACTCCGTGTCGTCGTCGTAGAACGGCTCGGACTCGTTGAGGATCTGCTGGTCGATGCCGTGGATCAGCGTCGAGTCGTAGCGGTCGTTCATCCGGCTGAAGACGTTCTTGTACGCCTGCTGGAGCTGCGGAAAGAGATCGACGTACTTCTCCTCGTCGAACGTGTCGGCGTCCATACAGGCGGGTTGTGCGGCGACAACTAAAAGCCGGTCGGACCGACCGGACGCTCCGGCCGACTGTCGGGGGGTGGGCGAGCGCAACCGCTTTTAGCCCCCGGGGAGACGCGGGGGCATGTACCGAAGCGGCCGCTTCGTCGCCGAACGGGTCGAGCCCACGTCGGACGAACAGATACAGCCCAACGGCGTCGATCTAACGCTCGATGCGGTGTTCGAACAGCGCTCACGCGGCCGGATCGGGCGGGACGGAAAGACCGTCGGCGAGCGCCGGACGGTCACGCCCGACGCGTCCGAGGACTCCGTCTACGAGCTCTCGCCAGGGGGGTACGTCGTTCGGTACGGCGAGGCGATCGCGATCCCGGAGGGCCACGTCGGCTTCGTCTACCCGCGCTCGTCGCTGCTTCGGAACGCCTGTACGGTCGATACGGCGGTCTGGGACGCCGGCTACGAGGGCAGAGGCGAGGGGCTCTTAGAGGTACACAACGGGATCGAACTCGAGGCCGGCGCCCGGATCGCACAGCTCGTGTTGGCCCGAGCAGACCACGAGGACACCTACGACGGGAGCTACCAGGGCGAGAACCTCTGAGGGGTCAGGCCGGGGCGACACCGACCGTCAGAAGCGTTCCGAACTCGCGGTACCGCTCGATCATCTCCTCGCGGGTCTCCCAGTCGTCGGTCGGAAACGCCGACTCGTCGGGGATCTCGGTCTCCCGGTCTGGGACGGTGTCCTGGGAGGCGACGAACAGCCCGGCCTCCCGGAACGCCGCCCGGTACTCCGGCATCGACCAGCGCGTCATCTCGACGGCGATGTTCTCTTCCCACTCGTGGGAGTGGACGTTCTCCTCGTAGTAGTTGACCGCACAGAAGAACGTGCCGCCCGGGCGGAGCACGCGGCGGATCTCCGAGAGCGCCTCGAGTGGCGCTCTCGCGTAGTAGAAGGCCTCCATCGAGAACACGTGATCGACGGAGTCGGCGGCAAACGGAAGCGCGCCGAAATCGCCCCGGAGGAACCCGACGTCGTCGTCGGTGTAGCGTCTGGCGTTCCGGAGCATCTCCGGGGCGGCGTCGAGCCCGTAGCTCGCCCCGGCGTCGCCGGCCGCCCGCAGCGCACGGGCGGCGTACCCCGAGCCCGTCCCCAGATCGAGCACCGCGTCGCCGGGCTCGATCGGCATCCGGGCGAGGACGTGTTTGGCGGTGTGCCAGTGGCGGTCCTCCATGCCGCGGTCGCGGCCGTCGGCCGCCCACGCGTCGAACTCGTCGGCGATTCCCATACGCCCGACACGGCGGGGAGTCAAAAAAGCGACACGCTCGGCCCGCCGACGCCGCAGGGCGCGAACGCGACGCGAGCGCGGCGCCCCGGACCCCACGTTCGCATCAGACGCCGGTTCGGTGCCACTCCTCGAGGGTGAAGCGGTCGTGCGGCGTCGTCTCCGCCAGCGTCCACTCGCCTTCGGACCACGCGGGGTAGCGCGTGTCGCCGTCGTACTCGCCGTGGACGCGGCTCAGGAGCATGCGGTCGAGGTGCGGTTGGAACAGTTCGTACACCGCGCCGCCGCCGATGACGTAGGCCCGCCCGGCGCCCAGCGATCGGAGCCGTTCGACCGCGCTCTCGACGTCGGCGGCGTGGTACGCGTCGGCGGGATCGTACGCGCGGTCGCGCCGGCTCAGGACGATCTGTGCCCGCCCGGGGAGGTCCTCACGCATCGATTCGAACGTCCGGCGGCCGAGGACCACCGGATCGTCCGCGATCCGGGCGCGGTACTGCGCCCTGTCGGCCGGGATCGACGCCCAGGGGAGCTCCCCGTCCCGGCCGATGACGCCGTTTTCCGAGACCGCGGCGACCGAGATCAGCTCGATGCCGGAGGTGTCCGGGGCGGAGACCCCATCCGTCATCAGTCGGCCTCGTAGCGCTCACCGGCCGGGATCGCGACCTCAAGCCAGTTCTCCTCGGGCGGAAGCGGGCACTCGTAGGCCCCGCTGTAGGCGCAAAACGGGTTGTACGCGAGGTTGAAATCCAGCGTGAACGTCACGCCGTCCTCAAGGGTCCCGTCGTAGTGCAGCTCCATGTACCGGCCGCCGGGGTAGGTCTGTTGGCCCGTCGTCTTGTCGCGGAACGGGACGAAAAGCGAGTCCGACCGATCGACGCGCTGGTAGCCGACGAGCGTGTGCTCGCCGGTCGACCCGCGCTGGTCGGGGATCTCGAAGCGAAGCAGCGCCGTCCGCTCGTAGAGCTCCTCGCCGTCGGCGGTCGTCTCCATCGTCACCGTCTCTTGGCTCTCGTCGAGTTCGACCGTCGCCTCGACGCGGTACTCGGGGGCCGGATCGAAGTAGTCCAGCCCGTCGAACTCCCGGCGGCCCTCCGGGCCGAGCGGCGAGGAGTGCGGAACGCCGAACTTCTCGTCTTTCTGTTCGCGGTGGGCCTGCAGTTCCGAACGCCAGGCGTCGACATCGAAGTCCATACCGGTAGTGGGGCGTTCGGAAGGATATATCTCCGGATGTCGGCCGGCTCGCCGACGGGACGGCCGGGCGGTCGATACGTCTTTAGGTGATGACGAGTCAGTTCCGTCCGTGTCCACCCCGCCCGACTGGCTGGATATCTTCGGTCACGACGAGCCCTACGAGGACCAGGCCGACGGGATCGAGACCGCGATCGAGACGGCCCGCAGCGACGGCTTCGTGGCCATAGAGGGTGCGTGTGGGACCGGCAAGACGATGCTCGCGCTCACCGCGGGCATCGAGTTGGTCAGGGATCCCGAGTCGTCCTTCGAGCGCGTGTTCGTGCTGACGAGCGTCAAACAGCAGCTCAGACAGTTCGAGGCCGACCTCCGGACGATCAACGAGAACCTGCCGGCGGCGTACCGCCCCGTGTCGGCGCTGACGCTCGTCGGCAAGGCCGATCTCTGCCCGTACAACCTCGAGGGCGCCGGCGGCATCGACGGATCGAACGTCTACGAGCGCTGCGAGCGCCTCAGAGAGCGGACCAGGGGGCTCGTCGACGGCGAGACGACGGCCGCCTCGCTGGTCTCGCGGGCCGAGAGCCAACAGATCGGGCTGGCCGACTCGGGCGGCGGGGCGACGTACTTAGAGGCCGCCGGCGAGCCGACGCCGTTCGCCCCAGAGATGCCGAACGCGGCGGAGGGCGACACCGAGTACTGTCCGTTCTACGCGGGCTTTCTCGAGGACCTCCCGGAGGACGGCGATCCCCTCGAGGCCGTCCCCTTCGACCCGACGGATCGCGGCGTGATCGACGCCGGGGACCTCGTCGAACTCGCGGCGGGCCACGGCAGCTGTCCGCACTCGGTGATGGGCGCGCTCCTCCCGCACGTCGAGGTGCTCGTCGGGAACTACTACCACGCGTTCGACCCGACGACGGTCGAGTCGTTCACCGGCGGGCTCATCGACGACGAGACGTTCGTCGTCTGCGACGAGGCGCACATGCTCGAACCGCGGGTCCGCGGTCTCGTCGGCGACGGCGTCTCCGATCGGGCGCTGGAGGACGCCGAAAGCGAGCTCTCGCGCGTCATCGAGCCGCTCGCCGCCGTCGAGGAGGCCGGCGCGGACGCCCGCCGCGGCGGGGAGGCCGAGGAGACGGCCGTAGCGATCCGCTCGGAGCTCGAAAAGACGGACGTGACTCTCGGGGAGCTCCGGGACACGCGGCGGTTTGTGTCGGCGCTCGGCGACCGCTTGGGATCGCGCGTGGAGGCGTACCTCGAGGAGTCGACTCCGGGGTGGCGCGGGCGCCTCGCGGACCTCGACGACGAGGAGATCCCGCTTCGGGACCCGGAGACCCCCGCGACGGACGAGTTGACGCGGTGGGCGAACGAGCGGGGCTTCGACGCGCGGCTCTGGAGGCGCGCCGAGAGCGTCTGTGCCGTCGCCGCGCGGGTGCTCGACGCCGTAGAGGACGACGAAAAGCGCCGCGCCGCGCCGGCGGTCGGCCGGACGCTCGCGCTGTGGCGGCGGGCGGACCACACCGACTTCTTCCGGGAGATCGAACTCGAACGGACGTGGGACGACGCCCGGCCGGCCGAGGCGTGGCAGCGGGCCTACACCGCCAGGTACAGCCTGCACAACTGCCTGCCGGCGGACGTGATCGGCGAGCGGCTCGACGCCTTCGGCGGCGGCGTCCTGATGAGCGCGACGCTCGAACCGCTCGACGTGTTCGCGGAGGTGACCGGGCTCCGTCACCTCGCGGAGGAGGCCGACCGGCCCGTCGTCGAGCGGACGTACGGCCTCGAGTTCCCGCCGCAGAACCGCGCCTCCTTCGCCGTTTCGGCGCCGAAGTTCACCTACGAGAACCGCGGCGATCCCGGGGCGTCGGAGTCGAGGGCGACGGAGGCACGGACGCCGGCGCGGACGGCGCACGCCCGCGCGATCAGACAGGTCGCGGCGGCGCCGGGGAACGTCCTCGTCTGTATGCCCTCCTACCGGGAGGCGGAGTGGGCCGCCGGGGTGCTCGAAGCGGCCGACAAGCCCGTGCTCCGCGACGAGGCGGCCGACGACGTGGCGACCGAGCGGCTGAAACAGGAGTTCTTCGACGGCGAGCCGAAGGTGCTCGTCACCAGCCTCCGGGGGACGCTCACGGAGGGCGTCGACTACCGCGGCGATCGCCTCGCGGCCGCCATCGTCTGTGGCGTTCCGATCATCAACACGGCCAGCCCGCGGACCCGGGCGGTCCGGACGGCGTACGACCGGGCCTTCGGCGACGGCTTCGAGTCCGCCCTCGCCGTCCCGGCCGTCCGGAAGGCGAGACAGGCGGTCGGCCGCGTGATCCGCGGGCCCGAGGAGTGCGGCGTCCGCGTGCTCTGCGACGAGCGCTACGCGACGGAGTCGTGGGACAGCGTCAGACACCTCCTCGGCGAGGCCGAACGCGAGGAGTTCCGGCCGGTCGGCGCGGAGATGCTCGAGTACGCCCTAGAGCAGTTCTGGGAGCGATAAGCTCCGTGCGGCGCGCACCCGCCGTTCACCCGATCACCCAGGCGTCCCGCGGGTCGAACCCGACGGTCAGGGTCTCGGAGTCGGGCGGGGCCGGGAGGGACACGACGAGGCGGTGGTCGGCCCACCCCAACCGGACGCGGGTCGTCTCACCGAGGAACTCGCTGTCGAGGACGCGGGCCTCGATCCGGTTGTGCGAGGCCGCGGGGTCGAAGGCGCCGGGGCGGACGCAGAACGTCACGTCGCCGTCGGCGTCGGCCGCGATCTCGAAGGACGCCTCTCCGACCCGGACGGTCGTCGTGTCCGACATCGCACCGGCGGCGGCCGTCCCGTCGAAGAGGTTGTTCTCGCCGACGAACTCGGCGACGAACCGGCTCCGCGGGCGACGGTAGAGCGACTCCGGATCGCCGACCTGTTCGACGCGGCCCTCGGACAGCACGGCGACGCGATCGGAGACGGCGAGGGCCTCGGCCTGATCGTGGGTGACGTAGACGGTCGTCACGCCGAGTTCGGTCTGGATCGATCGGATCTCGCGGCGGAGTCGCTGTCTGAGTCGCGCGTCGAGGGCGCTCATTGGCTCGTCGAGCAACAGTAACGCGGGGTCGGGCGCGAGCGCACGCGCGATGGAAACACGTTGCTGTTGGCCGCCGGAGAGCGCGGTCGGATCGCGGTCCCCGAGCCCCTCGAGATCGACCAACTCGAGCAGTTCCGCGACGCGTTCGTTCCTGCTGAGCCCCCGCGGCGGGTCGGCGAATTTGAGCCCGTAGGCGACGTTCTCGGCGACGCTCATGTGTTCGAACAGCGCGTAGTTCTGGAAGACGACGCCGACGTTTCGGTCCTCGGGACCCACCCCGCGGACGTCCTCGCCGGCGAAGCGGACCGTCCCCGTCGTCGGCGTCTCGAAGCCGGCGATGAGCCGGAGCGTCGTCGTCTTGCCGCACCCAGAGGGCCCGACGAGCGTGAAGAACTCGCCGTCACGGATCGACACGGAGACGTCCGCCACCGCGGTCGCCGAGCCGTACCGCTTCGAGACGCCGTCGAGTTCGACGGCCGGCGGCCCGCCGTGATCAGAGGCCAAAGCTCTCACCCCCGAGTCGGTCGATGAGGACGAAACTGACGCTCGTGACCGCGAGCAGGACGACGCCCATGGCGGTCGCCGGGCCGAGGCGTCGGCCGATGAGCCGCTCGATCGCGACGGGCATCGTGAACTGGTCGGTCCCCGAGGCCAACACGACCGTCGAGGAGAACTCCCCCATCGAGATGGCGAAGGCGAACGCCGCGCCGGCGACGACGCCGGGCCACACGAGCGGGATCTCGATGTCGAGAAGCGCCCGGGTCCGCGCCGCCCCGAGCGCGCGAGCGGACTCGACGAGGGCCGGGTCCAGGCCCTCGAGGCCCGGCGCGACGGTCCGGACGACGAAGGGGTAACAGGCGACCGCGTGGGCGGCGACGATCGCGACCGTGCCCCCGGCGGCGAACCGCCAGCCGCCGACCTCGACGCCGAAGACGACGCCCCGAAGCAGCCCGAGTCCGACGACGATGCCCGACACCGCGAGCGGGGCCATCGCGACGACGTCGACGAGCTTCCGGCCGCGGTACCGGCGGGTCGTCAGCGCCGCGACGACGACGCCCATCGGCAGGGCGAGCGCCAGCGCCGCCGCGGCGAACAGAACCGAGTTCCGGACCGCCTCGAAGGGCTGGACCTGAAACGACGCGCCGGTGGCCTGCCGCTGGAGGAGAAACCGGTAGTGCGCCAGCGTGAGCCCGTCGGGGCCGGCGACGCTCGCGTACACCATGCTCGCGATCGGGGCGACGAAGACGAAAAGCGCAACGATGGCGTACGCGGCGATGCCGAGTCGGGCGAGAAGCTCCCGGGGCGACGGCGCGTCGGGGACGAGCGGCTTTCGGGCGAGCGGTCGCCGGCCGCGAGAGCGGACCGCGTGACTCGCCTCGTAGCGGAGGTAGCCGTACAGCAGCCCGAGCGTGATCGCGAGTTCGACGATCGCCAGCGCCGCCGCCTCGGCGTAGTCGAGATCGCTGATCAGCCGGAAGACGAACACCTCGACGGTCGCGAGTTCGAACCCGCCGAGGGCCAACACGATCGGGAAGGTCCCGAAGGTGAAGACGAACGTCAGCGTCGCGCCCATGAGGACGGCGGGGTACAGCCGCGGGGCGACGACGTCGAGGAAGGCCCGAAGCGGGCTCGCGCCGAGGCTCCGGGCGGTCTCGACAGACCCCGCGTCGATCGACTCCCAGGCGGCCGTCGTCACGCGCGCAACCAGCGGGGCGTTGTAGAACGCGTGGGCGATGAGGATGAGCTCGAGGGTGAACATCAGCTCGATCGACGGCAGCCGGAGCGCGCCGAGAAGCGCGTTCAGCGTGCCGTTCGCCCCGAACGTCGCCGCGAACCCCGCCGCGACCATGATCGAGGGGACGACGAACGGCAGGATGGTGAGCGAGCGGAGCGTGCGGCGGCCGTAGAACTCGAAGCGCGCCAGCAGGTACGCGGCGGGCACCCCGAGGGCGACGCTCAGAAGCGTCGAAAGGAAGGCCTGGTAGGCGGTGAACCCGACGACGCCGAGACGGCGGTCCGCAGAAAGCAGGTCCCGACCGACCGCGAGTGGGGGCTCGCCGGCGAACAGCCGGGCGAACTCGCCGAAATAGAGCGGGTCCCGGAGGAGTTCGCCGAACGCCGACAGCGTGACCCGCCCCCCGACGACGAACGCCTCGACGAAGACGGTCGCGACCGGATAATAAAACAGCGACGCCACGAGCGCGATCGTCCCCGCGCCGAAAAGCAGTAGCGCGCGCCGCTCGAAGCGGTGTCGGACCCGGCGGCCGCGGTCCCGTAGCCCGGCCGCAAAACGCTCGCCCTCCGGCGGCCCCGACGCGTCGGTCGGCCGCTCCGGCCGCGCCCCGGCGCTTCGGTCGGCGTCGGTCACGCCCCGACACCCCGTTCCGGCGGCGGGGCCGGGCCGGGCCGATGGGAAATCCCTTTGCGAGCGGGCGACGAACCCGAGGGCATGACCGCGTTCGCACTCCTGCGCGTGACGCCGATCAAGACGGGCGACATCACGGCCGACGTCGCGGCCGCCGTCGAGGCCTTAGAGGGGTTCGACGTCGAGTACGAGACGACCCCGATGGCGACGACGCTCGAGGCCGAGGACGTCTCGGAACTGTTCGCCGCGTGTGCGGCCGCCCACGAGGCGGTCGATGCCGCCGAGGTCCACACCCTCCTCCAGGTCGACGACAAAGAGGGGTCGATGACGGCCGACGACAAGGTCGATGCAGTCGAGACCGAACTCGGCCGCGAGGCGCGAAGCGACGGCGGGTGAGCCCCACCGGGGACGACGGGGGCGCTCGGGGCCGTCTCACCGGCTGCCGACGACCTCTCGCTCCCAGTCACTGATCCATCCCTCGAGGTTGCCCTCGAGTCGGTCGTACCCGAAGAAGACGATCTCGTCGGGCTCTTGGGCGAACTCGCGGTAGACCTCCGGGGGCGTCGCCTCGGTGTTGACCGGGCCCGTGACGTTGAGTTCGGCGATCTTCGCTTGGACCTCGGGTTCGAGGACGAACTCCATGAACCGGGCGGCGAGTTCGTCGTCGGTGCCCTGCGCGAAGCGGGCCATCGCGTTGAGGTTGGCGTAGCCCTGGTCGTTCAGGAAGCCGACGCGGTGTTTCTCGAGGTCGTTGCCGAACCGACTCGCGAACACGCGGTCGTTCGAGTACGAGACGATGACCGGGATCTCGTCGTCCTGAAACCGGCCGTAGAGGGTGTTCCAGGAGTCCACGATCCGGACGTCGTTTTCGAGGAGGTCGTTCCAGTAGTCGAGGTAGTCGTACTCGCCGCCGGTGCCGAACTCGTGGATCGTCCACAGGAGGAAGTACAGCCCGGTGTTGCTGCCCTCGGCCGGGTTCGAGACCCCGAAGTTGCCGCTGAAGCGGTCCTCGAGCAGCGCCTCGAACGTTCCGGGGCTCTCGAAGCGCCGCCCGTCGTAGACGAGGCTGGCGTAACTGGAGTACGCCGGGACCATCCGCTCTCGGGGGTCGAAAAAGAACTGCTCGCCGATGTTCTGGCCGTGTTCGAGCGCGGCGACGTCGACCGGCTGGAACAGTTCGCCGTCGGTGTTCTGGTCGATCCGGACGAGTTCGTTCGGCTTGACCCCCATGTACACCTCCGCGTCGATGTCGACCCCGGCGTTGTGCCGTTCGATGAAGTGGTTGATCGGCTGCTCCGGGACGACCCACTCGAAGTCGACGTCGTGGCGCGCTTCGAACTCGGTCTTGATCCACTCGCCGGGGCTGTCGCTCGGGGCGTCGACGAAGGAGTCGTACGTCGCGACCGAGAGCGAACCGGAGCCGCCGCTCGCAGAGCCGGTCGTCGTTCCTCCGGTGTCGCCGTCCCCGCCGTCGCCGTTGCCGTTACCCTCGCCGGTGCGTTCGGCGGTGCACCCGGCGAAGCCGACTGTCGCCGCCGAGCCGCCGACGACGAGGAGATCGCGTCGTTTCATTACCCGGTGGTTGCATGCAGTGGTACGTAAGGCTCCCGGTCGAGGGGTCGAACCGGGAGGAGCGGCCTGAGCCGACGCGGCCGGCGGACGGCCGCGTCCGGCTACTCCTCTGTCGGGAGCGCGATCGTCCCGTCGGTCGGAACGGCGGCGGTCGGATCGGCGAGATCGAGCCGTCCGGTGGCCGCGAGGGTCCGCAGCGGGTAGAACCCGGGCGGCTCCTCGAAGGCCTCGAGCAGTTCCGGGAGGACGGCGCCGTCCCACGCGAGCGGGTGAGAGCCGGGTTCGGTCCACGCCGACCGGGGGGCGAGAAACGGCGGTGCCCAGTCGCCGCCGCGCTCGGTGAACTGCCGGGCGGGCGTGTGCCGGACGAGCGAGAGGTGCCTATCGAGCGCCGAGAGCGACCGGTCGGTCACCCCGGCTCGGTCCGCCGTGACGTCGCCGGCCGAGCGGTAGTACTCGGCCGCGAGCGCCGCGTGCAGCCGCTTGTTCCGGCGCGAAGCGAGCGGGAGCCGCTCCCAGGCCCGGACGTAGGCCGGGTCCCAAAGCGGCAGCCACCACTCGAGGCCCGCGTCCTCGTAGACGCGGAGATCGCCGTTCGTGAACGTCGTCATGCGCCCGGCCCACTCCCATCGCTCGTAGGCCGCCGCCGCGGTCTCGGGGTCGGCGACGGCGTCGGAGTCCCGACAGCCGAGTGCCCCCCGCCGGATCCGCTCGCGGGCCGCCGCGGCGAAGGCGTCGTCGTCGAAGTCCCACAGGGAGTGCCGCCGCTCGAGGATGCGATCGACGAGCGCGTCGATCGTCGGATCGATCGGCTCGTCCGCCGCCTCTAGGTCGGCTCGATCCGCCCGCTCGGTCTGATCGGAGTCCACGTCGCCCGCCCCGCGGGGCGGTTCGCCGACGAACACCGGGAGGCGCTCGCTCGGCGTGGCGACGGTGTGTCCCGGGCAAAACAGCGCGTCGTCGGGCACCCGATCGGTCGCAACGAGACGGTGGACCGCGGGCCACTCGGCGAGAAACGGCAGCGCGTCACCGCCGAAGGCCCACGTCCGGTAGCGCTCGCAGTCCGCGCCGTGGTACGCCTCGCGCCACGTCGCCGCGTCGTAGGGAACGAACTCCCAGCGGACGCCGAGGCGGGCGGCGACCTCCCGGCTCACTTCGACGTCCGGGTGCCCGGAGCGACCGAAGGTGAACGTCACGACCTCGTGTCCGCGGGCGCGGAGTCCGGCGGCCAAGAGCCGGGAGTCGTGCCCGCCCGAGAGGGGGACGACGATCGGTCGGCCGTCGGCGACGCGCTCGAGGCGATCGAGGGCGGTCTCGAAGCCGGACCGAAGCGTTCCCAGCGGGTCCTCGGGGGGGTCGGTCCCCGCCGGCCAGTACGCCCAGTACCGGTCCCGTCGGACGCCCCCGTCGGCGAGCGCGACGACCTCGCCGGGGCGGGTCGCCGCGACGCCGGCCCAGACGGTCTCGGGGCCGGTGACGTACCGCGTGAGGAGGAACTCGCTCTCGGCGACCGGGTCGGCGTCGGCGTCGGTCGCCTCGCGGACGAGGCGGCCGCGGTCGCTGACGATCCGCCCGTCGGTCGCGTAGTACAGCGGGATCGATCTGGCGCGATCGGCGACGAGGTACGTCGCCGCGGCCGCGGGGACGACGGCGGCGAAAAAGCCCTCCAACGCCGAGGCGAGGGCGGCGATCGACTCGGCCGGATCGGGTCCCGACGCGGCCTCGGCGAAGCGCTCGGCGAGCGCCGCCGCCGGGTAGTACGCCGCACCGTCGACGGCGGCCCCCCGAGCCGAGACGCCGCCGGCCGTCTCCCACCCGTCGGCGCGGAGCTCAGTTCGCATGCGTCGGAACGCGGGAAGCGAACGACAAACCGTTTTCCATCGGCGGGCCGGGGCTCACCACGCCGTTTCGAGGATCCCCCCGACGTCCTCGGCGGAGATGTGAAACTCCGGCGGCGCGTGCGGCGACCCGCTCCAGCCGACGGCGCTGTCGAGCGGATCGGCAGAGGACGGCGCCGCGTTCGGGGCGTCGTTCGCAAGCAGAAAGCTATCGGCCGTCATCGCCGCGATCCCCTCGATCATCGAGCGATCGATGCCGTCGATCTCGCCCAGTCGCGTCGGCAGGCCGAGGGCGTCCCGGAGGTCCCGCACCGCCCCGACGACAGCGTCGGCCGGGTCGGCGGCCTGTCCGACGCCGAGCGCGGACGCCAACAGCGCGCGACGGCCGTCGACGGCCCCGAAGAGCCACTCGAGGGCCGCCGGCGCGACGACGCCGTGTGCGATCCCGAGTTGGACGTCGGTGTGGATCCGGAGGGCGTGCCCGAGGGCGTGAAGCAGCGAAAACGTCGTTCCGCTGCCCCGCGAGACGCCGTACTGTGCGAGGGTAACCCCTCGGAGCGCGGCGTCGAGGGTCTCGACGGTGGGGTCCGACCCGAGCGATCGAAGCGCCGTCGAAAGCGTCTCGAGGCCCTGCGTCGCCGTCGCGTCCGTTATCGGCGTTCGCGCGCTCGAGTACAGCGTCTCGAGGCCCTTGTTGAAGCCGTTCATCGCCGATCCGGCGAGCACGTCCCGCGGCGTCGTCGCGACCAGTTCCGGGTCGTACACGACCGAGTCGGGCATCAATCGCGGGTCGCCGACGCCGCCGCCGACGGGGGAGTCGACGAGCCCGGAGTCGGGGTCGGCGGTGACGCCGGCGAGCATCGAGAGGCTCCCGCCGGCGAGCGTCGTCGGGACCGCCGCGACCGGCACCGTCCCGTCGGGGACGGCGATCGTCGCCGTCGAGGCCAACTGCTCTCCGAGGGCCGCGGGGGACCGCTCCGAGGCGGCGACGGCGCTTGCGACCCGGGCGACGTCGATGCTGCTCGCGCCGCCGAGACCGACGAGGACGTCCGCCTCGAGTTCACGGGCCCGTTCGGCGCACGCGATCGCCGTGTCGAGGCGCTTTTTCGGGGTCGTTCGGTCGAAGACCCCGACGAAGCGGTCACCGAGCCCCTCACGAACCGGCCCGATGACCTCCGAGCGGGACCCGACGGTCCGGCCGCAGACGACGAGGGCGCGCCCGAGGCCGAGCGCGCCGAGTTCGCCGCCGAGGTTGTCGACGCAGCCGACGCCGTGGCGGATCGCGGGGGGGTCGTACGCGAACCGGTAGCCTCCGGTCGTGTCCATGGTCGTACTCGCGGGCAGACTTACATAGGTGTACGGGACGAGGCGGCGGCCCGACCGGTAATCGACATCAGACGCGCCCGAACGCCCGGAGATCCGGCGGCCAGGGGCGTCCGACCCGACAAAGGGTTTTGCCCCCGGGAGATGAACCTCGGGCCATGTCCTCGCTCCGCCGACGGCGCCGCGTGCTCGCCGGGCTGTTGATCGCCGCGGGCGTCCTCGCCGCCGCCGTCCTCTGGAACGTCGTCGAGACGGTCTTTTTTGCGGTCACGGTCGCGTACGTGCTGTATCCGGTCCGCCAGCGGCTCGTCGGACGGGGGGTCCCGCGCCGCCTCGCGAGCGGGCTCGCCACGACCGCCGCGTTGGTGGCCGTCGTCGTCTTGGTGGCCCCGATCGCGCTGACGCTGTTTCGGCGCCGGGAGGCGATCGTCGCGTTCCTCAACGGCCTCCCGGAGGAGATCCCGCTGGAGCTGTTCGGGTTCGTCGTGCCGATCGACATCGGGTCGCTCACCGAGGCGGCGGCCGCGCTGTTGCGCTCGCTCGCGATCTCCGTCGCCGCCGACGCGATCTTCATTGTGCTTCAGCTCACGCTTTTCGTGCTCGTGTTGTACGGGCTGTTGTTGCGCCCGCGGGCGATCGGACACGCGACGTTCAGGATCGTGCCCCCGGAGTACCACGACATCATCGAGGCCCTCCAGCGCCGCATCACCGGGACGCTCTACGCGCTGTACGTCATCCAGGCCGCGACGGCCGTCGTCACGTTTCCGATCGCGCTCGCCGTGTTCTATGTCCTCGGCTACCCGGACGTCGTCGAACTCGCGGTCGTGGCCTCGCTCCTCCAGTTCTTCCCGATCGCCGGCCCCGGCATGCTCGCCGTCGGGTTGGCCGGGTACGACGTCCTGATCGGCCTGCCGCAGCGGGCCGCCGGGGTGATCGTTCTCGGGCCGCTCGTGATCGGGCTGCTTCCCGACGTGCTCGTCCGGCCGCAGTTGGCGTCGAGTCGCGCACACCTCCCGGCCAGCCTGTATTTCGTCGGCTTCGTCGGCGGCGTCCTCACCGTGGGCGTCATCGGTATCATCGCCGGGCCGCTCGTCGTCGCCGTGCTCGTCGAGGTCGTCGATCTCCTCAGCGAGCGAACGTCGATGCAGGCCCGGATCGGCTAACGCTCCATCTCGCGTTCGATCTCCCGGAGCTTCTCGATGCGGCTGTCCGTCGGGGGGTGCGTCGAGGCGAGCTTCCCGATGAACCCCCGGGAGATGGGGATGATGAAGAAGGCGTTCATCTCGGCTTGCTCTCTGAGGTCCTCGTCGGGGACGTTCTCCATGCGGCCGGAGATCTTCATCAGCGCCGTCGCGAGCGCCGAGGGGTTGCCGGTGATCGATGCCGCCCCGCGGTCGGCGGCGTACTCGCGGTACCGGCTGAGCGCGCGGATGAGGAGAAACGAGATCACCCACACGAGCAGCGAGACGAGGATGGCGACGATGAGCGGCGTCTGGTTGCGGCCGCGGCCGCCGAAGAGCCAGCCCCACCGGACGATGAAGAAGGCGATCGTCGAGAGGAACGAGGCGATCGTCATCACGGCCACGTCGCGGTTCTTCACGTGGGCGAGTTCGTGGGCCAACACCCCCTCGAGTTCGTCGTCGTCGAGCGTCCGGAGGAGTCCGGTGGTCACACAGACGACCGCGTTCGACGGCGACCGGCCGGCCGCGAAGGCGTTCGGCGTGTTGCTGTCGGCGACGGCGACCGTGGGCTTTGGGAGATCGGCCTGCTGGGAGAGCCGACCGATCCGGGCGTGTAGGTCCGGGCGCTCGGCCTCGGAGACGGTCTGTGCCCCCATCGAGCGCAGCGCGAGTTTGTCGCTGAAGAAGTACTGGACGATCGAGAAGCCCCCGAGGAGGACCGCCGCGAACAGGATGTTCCCGAAGTACAGCGTCAACACGGCGACGAAGACGAGGTACAGCGCAAAGAGGAGAAACATCGTAAACCCCATGCGGGCACGGAGCCCCCAGTCGGTTTTCCACTCCATACGAACGCTTTGCGTCCGACAAATAAAAACCTACGAATCGCGGTCGGCGCCCGCCGGCGGGAGTCCAGGCGGCGGCGCTTGTTCTCGCTCCGCGGACCAGAATCTTCTTTGTGCGTCTCATCGGACGTTCGAGCATGGTTCCGATCGACGACGCGCCGCTGTGTCGGGACGGGAAGGTACTCATCCTCGCGTACGACCACGGTCTCGAACACGGCCCCGTCGACTTCGAGGGCGTCCCCGAGAGCGCCGACCCCGAGCGGACGTTCGAGGCGGCGACCCACCCCGCCGTGACGTCGGTCGCCGTCCAGAAGGGGATCGCCGAGGCGTACTACCCGAGCTACGAGGACGACGTCGACCTGCTCGCGAAGCTCAACGGGACGTCGAACCTCTGGATGGGCGAGCCGGACTCGGCGGTCAACTGCTCGGTCGAGTACGCGGCCGAACTCGGGGCGTCCTCTGTCGGGTTTACGCTGTACGGCGGCTCGAACAACGAGATCGAGATGGCCGAGGAGTTCAGAGAGGTACAGGAGGCCGCCCGCGAACACGACCTCCCGGTCGTGATGTGGTCGTACCCGCGGGGCCAGGGGCTGAAAAACGACACCGATCCCTCGACGATCGCCTACGCGGCGCGACTCGCCTTGGAGTTGGGCGCCGACGTGGCGAAGGTCAAGTACCCGGGCAGCCGGTCGGCGATGGAGGAGTCCGTCCGGATGGCGGGGCCGACGAAGGTCGTCATGTCCGGCGGGTCGAAAACGAGCGACCGGGCCTTTCTCGAGAGCGTCAAACGGACGATCGACGCCGGCGGCAAAGGCCTCGCCGTCGGGCGGAACGTCTGGCAGCGCGAGAACCCCGAGCGGATACTCGACGCGCTTGAGGCGGTCATCTTCGAGGCGGCGACCGTCGACGAGGCGCTCGCCGCGGCCGAGTAGATGTCCGGACCCCTCGACGACATCGTCGCGACGATCGCCGAGACCGCCCCCGACGTGCGGGGTGGACTCGCCGGGCGTCGGGTCTACGAGTCGGGCGCGAACCCCTCCGGGGAGACGCAACTCGCGGCCGACGTGTACGCCGACGAACTGCTGGCCGAGCGCCTCCTCGGCGTCGAGGGCGTTTCGGCGTACGCGAGCGAGGAACGCGGGTCCGTCCGCCACAGCGACGGTAACGGCGACGGAGCGTACCGCGTCGCGGTCGATCCGCTCGACGGCTCCTCGAATCTCAGATCGAACAACGCGATGGGGACGCTTTTCGCCGTCTACGACGAGCCCCTCCCGGCGCCCGGGGCGGCGGTCGTCGCGAGCGGGTTCGTCCTCTACGGTCCGATCACGACGATGGTCGTCGCCCGCGACGGGACCGTCACCGAAAGCGTCGTCGAGGACGACGGGACGCGCCGGGTCGTCGATCCGGACCTGACGCTTCCCGACGAGCCGACGGTGTACGGCTTCGGGGGCCGGGTCCCGCAGTGGAGCAACGCCTTCGCCGCGTACGTCGAGGCGGTCGAGTCCGAACTCAAACTGCGGTACGGCGGCGCGATGATCGCGGACGTAAACCAGGTGTTGACCCACGGCGGGGTGTTCGGATACCCCGGTCTCGCGGACCGACCCGAGGGGAAACTCCGGCTCTGCTTCGAGGGCCACCCGATCGCACACGTCGTCGAGTCGGCCGGCGGCGCCTCCTCGAACGGCGATCGGTCGCTGCTCGCGTGCACGCCGGGGGGCCTACACGACCGAACCCCGCTTTTCGTCGGCGACGAACGGTACATCGAGCGGTTGGAGGCGGCGCTGTCGGGGTGATCTGAGTCGGCTCGGGTTCGGAGGGGCGACGACGGCTCCGAGTCCGACGACCGGGGGCTCGGCCGCCAGACCCATGCCGCCGGAGAGCCCAGCGAACGCATGATCCACAACGGGCAGACGGCCCCGGATTTCGCGCTGCCGGGCGTCGAGGGGGAGACGCCGGCGGTCTACGAGCTGTTCCGTCCGGTGGAGGCGGGCGACGCGGTGGTGCTCTGGTTCGTGCCGGCGACGTTTCTCCCGGTGCCGACGGCGGAGCTGCGGGCGATCGAGGCGGCCGGGTGGCACGGCGTGGACGGGCTCCGGGTGTGGGCGCTCTCGGCGGACAGCATCTACGCGGCGGCGGCCTACGCCGATCGCCACGGGTTTTCGATGCCGTTTCTCGGCGACGCGGGCGGGGCGGCGGAGACCTACGGCGTCGCCTACGAGGAGTTCGAGGGTCACTACGGCGCGCCCAAGCGGGCGGTCTTCCTCGTGGATCCCGACTGGACGGTCGGGTTCAGGTGGGCGACCGACGACGCCTTCGCGGCGTCCGATCCCTCGCCGGTCGCAGCGGTGACAGAGGAGATAACAGGACGGTTTCCCGAGGCGGAGCGGCCCCCGAGCGTCGAGTACGGGGCCGAGCGGTAGCCGCTCGCTCGATCGAGATCGGAGGGGCGGAAGCGGAAACGGGACAGCGTTATGCGAGCGCCGGGTGTACGGCGGGGCATGGCCCGACGAAGCGTGCTGTTTTCGCCCGGTGACGAGCCGGAACTGATGCGGAAAGCCCCCGGGACGGACGCCGATACGGTCGTGTTCGACCTCGAGGACGCCGTCGCTCCCGGTCGGAAGGCGACGGCGCGGGCGGCGGTCAACGAGGTGCTGACCGACCCGGCGTTCGATCCGGACTGTGAGGTCTGCGTCCGGTTCAACGCCGACCCCGAGACGGCCGCCGAGGACGCCGCGGCGGTTCTCGAGGGCGACGGCCGGATCGACGCGGCGATGGCGCCGAAGGCCGGGTCTGCGGCGGACGTCGATCGCCTCCACGAGGAACTCGAAGCGAACGGGCGCGATCTGCCGGTCATCGCGCTGTGTGAGTCCGCGGCGGGCGTGCTCAACGCAGAGGGGATCGCCGGGGCCGATCCGGTCGACGCGATCGCCTTCGGGGCGGAGGACCTGGCGGCCGACATCGGCGCGACCCGGACCGAGGCGGGCACGGAAATCTCCCACGCCCGACAGCACGTCGTCTTAGCGGCCGGCGCGGCGGGCGTCGACGCCATCGACACGCTCGTGACCGACATCGGCGCGACCGAGCGGCTGGCCGAGGAGACGGCGTTCGCCCGGGGGCTCGGATACGACGGGAAGATGGCGATCCACCCGGGGCAGGTCGGCGTCATCAACGAGGCGTTCACGCCCGACCCCGAGGACGTCGAGTGGGCCAGGAAGGTCCTCGACGCGGCCGAGACGGCCGACCGGGGCGTCTTCCGCGTCGACGACGAGATGATCGACGCGCCGCTGATCGCGCGCGCAGAGACGATCATCGACAGACACGACGCCGCGACAGACGGGTGAGGCGATCGCCCTCCGGGGGGTGTCGGACGCGGACGGGAATTTAAGCCGCAGGTGCCCGACAGTGTATGCATGACCGACGCAGCCAACCCCTTCGAGAGCCTCCAAGAGCAGATCGAGGACGCCGCCGAGTACGTCGAGGTCTCCGCCGACGCCCTCGAACGGTTCAAGAACCCCGAGCGCGTGCTCGAGACGAACCTCTCGGTGGAACTCGACGACGGCTCTCTCGGCGTGTTCCGGGCGTACCGCTCGCAGTTCAACGGCGACCGGGGGCCCTACAAGGGCGGCATCCGGTATCATCCCGGGGTGACGCGCGACGAGGTCAAGGCGCTGTCCGGCTGGATGGTTTACAAATGCGCGGTCGTGGACATCCCCTACGGCGGCGGGAAGGGCGGGATCGTCATCGACCCCCGGCAGTACTCGGCGGCCGAACTCGAGCGGATCACGCGGGCCTTCGCGGTCGAACTCCGGCCGCTCATCGGCGAGGACCGCGACGTCCCCGCGCCGGACGTCAACACCGGCCAACGGGAGATGAACTGGATCAAAGACACCTACGAGACGCTGGAGAACACGACCGAACCGGGCGTCGTCACGGGGAAGGCGATCGAGTCCGGCGGGTCGCGGGGCCGCGTCGAGGCGACGGGGCGCTCGACGATGCTCACCGCCCGGGAGGCGTTCTCGTACTTCGATCGGGAGATCGAGGGCGCGTCCGTCGCCGTGCAGGGCTACGGCAACGTCGGCAGCGTCGCGGCGAGGCTCATAGACGCCGAACTCGGCGCGGACGTCGTTGCGGTCTCGGACTCCTCGGGGGCGGTACACGACCCCGAGGGCCTCGATCCGGACGCGGTCAAGGCGTTCAAAAACGAGACCGGATCGGTCTCCGGGTACGACGGGGCCACAGAGGAGTTCGGCAACGACGAGCTGTTGACCCTCGACGTGGATCTCCTCGTCCCGGCGGCCTTGGAGAACGCGATCGACGGCGACCTCGCCCGGGACGTCGAGGCCGACGTCATCGTCGAGGCGGCGAACGGGCCCCTGACGCCGGCGGCCGACGACGTGTTGCGCGAACGCGACGTCGCCGTCTTCCCGGACATCCTCGCCAACGCCGGGGGCGTCACGGTGTCGTACTTCGAGTGGGTCCAGAACCGCCAGCGGTTCAGTTGGACGAAAGAGCGCGTCAACGAGGAGCTCGAGCGGCACATCGTCGAGGCGTTCGACGGCCTGATCGACTGTTATGAGTCGTACGGCGCCCCGAACTTCCGGACCGCGGCCTACGTGGTCGCGCTCCGGCGCGTCCTCTCGGCGTACGAGGAGTCCGGCAGTTGGCCCTGATCTTCTCCCCTTCGCCCGGACGGGTCAGGCCGCTTCCACGGCGGCGATGATCTCCTCGTAGTCGGGCTCGTCGACCAGTTCCTCGGCGACCCAGCGGTACGCGACCGTCCCGTCGCCGTCGAGGACGAAGACGGCGCGGTCGGCGATGCCGTACCGGCCCTGTTCGGGGATGTCGATCTCGACGCCGTAGGCCCGCAGCGCCTCGCCGCTCATGTCGCTGACGAGGTCGAAGGAGATCCCCTGTTGGTCGCCGAACGCCTCAAGAGAGTACGCCGCGTCGGCGCTGATACCGAAGACGGTCGCGCCGGCCTCGCGTATGCGGTCGAGGTGCTCCTCGAGGACGACGACCTCGTTCGAGCAGACCGGGGCGAACGCCGCCGGGAAGAACGCGAGGACGACCGGGCCGTCGCCGAGGTGATCGGACAGTTCGAACGGGTCGTGATCGCTCGTTCCGAGCGTCGCGGAGATGTCGGGAGCGGCGTCACCTTCTCGTGGCATTACCCGGTACCAGCGAGGGGACGGTCTTAAATCCACCACCGGCGCGGGGGCGAAGCGGGGGGCGTAGCGAAAGGACAAAGACGCGCCCCGCGCAGGGGTCGGTATGAAGGCGACCGCGAGGGCGCACCCGATACAGGGGCTGATCAAGTACCACGGGATGCGCGACGAGACGCTCCGGCTCCCGTACCACGATTCGATCTCCGTCTGTACGGCGCCGAGTCACACCACGACGACGGCGGCGTTCGATCCGGAGCTGTCCGCCGACCGCTACGTCGTCGACGGCGAGGAGATCGACGAGACGGGGGCCGAGCGGCTCGAACGCGTCGTCGATCACGTCAGAGAGCGCGCCGGGATCGACCACCGGGTCCGCTTCGAGTCGGTCAACGACTTCCCGACGAACATCGGGTTCGGGTCCTCTTCGTCGGGGTTCGCCGCCGCCGCGGTCGCGCTGGCCGAGGCCGCCGGGCTCGAGTTGAGCCGCCCGGAGCTGTCGACGATCGCCCGCCGGGGCTCCTCGTCGGCCGCGCGCGCCGTGACCGGGGCGTTCTCGCAGCTCCGGACCGGGCTCGACGACGCCGACTGCCGCGCCGAGCGCATCGACACCGGTCTCGGGGCGGAACTCCGGATCGTCGCCGCCGAGATCCCGGCGTTCAAACACACAGCTCGCGCACACGAGGAGGCCGCCGACAGCCACATGTTCCGGGCGCGTCTGGCGCACATCCACGAGCAGATCGCGACGATGCGGAACGCGCTCCGGGAGGACGATTTCGGTCGGGCGTTCGAACTCGCCGAGGACGACTCGCTGTCGCTGGCGGCGACGACGATGACGGGCCCCTCCGGGTGGGTCTACTGGCAGCCGGAGACACTCGAGGTGTTCGAGACCGTCCGGACGCTGCGGGAGGAGGGCCTGCCGGTGTACTTCTCGACCGACACCGGCGCGTCCGTGTACGTCAACACGACCGCCGAGCACGTCGATCGGGTCGAAGGGGAGATCGACGAGTTGGGCATCGAAACGCGCGTCTGGGAGGTCGGCGGTCCGGCGACCGTCCTCGGGGCGGACGACGCGCTGTTTTGAGCACCCAGGGAGTGTGGTGGAGGCGGTCGTAGGGGCTCGCGCCACGGAAGCCGCGGCTCCTGCCGGGAAGAGGGGGGTTGAAATATCTCCCGGGTAAGGTACGATCGTGGCTTCGAGCATACTTTCGGTGATGGCGGCCATCTTAGTGTTGGGTATTGGGGCACAGCTCGTCGCCAGGCGGCTCAAGGTCCCCAGTGTTCTCTTTTTGATCCTCATCGGGCTCGTGTTGGGCGAGTCGGGGATCGGGCTCGTCACGCTCGAGACGTTCGGGGACGGACTCGGCGTCATCGTCGGGCTGAGCGTCTCTATCATCGTCTTCGACGGCGCCTTCGACCTCAAACTCGAGCGGCTCCGGGAGGCCCCCAACTCGCTGTTGCGGATCGTCACGGTCGGCGCGCTGATGACGTTTCTCGGGACGGCCCTCGCAGTCCGGCTCCTCGTCGGGACCGAGTGGCCGACGGCGCTTCTCATCGGTGCGCTCCTCGTCGCGACGGGGCCGACGGTCATCACGCCGATCCTGGAGGTCGTTCAGGTCCGGGAACACGTCGCGTCGCTGCTCGAGGGCGAAGGTATCGTCAACGACGTGACGGCCGCCATAACAGCTGTCGTCATCTTCGAGGTGCTCGTCATCGGCGAGGGCGGGGTGACAGAGAGCCTCATCGAGTTCGGGATCAGGTTCGGTCTCGGCGTGACGATCGGCATACTCATCGCCGTGATCGTGTACAAGATCCTCCAGGCGGACATCACGCCCGAGAGCGCCCCGCAGGCGTCGCGTTTCCTGACCATCGCGGCGGCCGTCGGGGCATACGGGGCGGCCGAGGTGTTTGCGACAGAGGCCGGGATCGCGGCCGCCGCAACCGCGGGGGTCGTCCTCGGCAACCTCGAGGTGCCCCACCGCGAGGAGATGGAGGAGTTCGGGCGCGACGCGACGCTTATCGTCCTCTCGTTCGTCTTCATCGCGCTGGCCGCGCTCATCGACATCGGCGCGATCGCCGCGTTGGGGCTCGCGGGCATCGGCATCGTCCTGGCGGTGGCGCTCGTCATCAGACCGCTCGTCGTCGGCGTCGCAACGGCCGGGATCGAGCGGTTCACCCGCGGGGAGAAGCTCTTTTTGAGCGCCGTCGGACCGCGCGGGATCATCCCCGCCAGCGTGGCGACGCTTTTCGCCATCGAGTTGGCCGAAAGCGGAGCCCCCGAGACCGGACAGACGCTTCTCGGGGCCGTCTTCGTCGTCATCTTCGCAACCGTCGTCCTCGAGGCGGGGCTGTCCAGACAGATCGGGGACTTCTTCGGAGTAACACCAATGCGCACACTCATCGTCGGCGGCGGCCGGGTCGGTCGGGCGCTCGCCACACGGCTGGAGAACAGAGGCGAGTTCGTCGTCATCATCGAACGCGACGAGGAGAGACTCGAACGCGCCCGCGACGAGGGCTTTACCGTCCGTTCCGGCGACGGAACCGAGGCCAGCGTGCTACAGGACGCGGGGATCGACGAGGCGAAGATGGTCATCGCGGCCACCGGGGACGACGACCGGAACCTGCTCGTCTGCCAACTCGCCCGCTCGAAGTTCGGCGTCGAGCGCGTCTTCTCGCGGGTGAACAACCCCGACAACGTCGACGCCTTCGACACGCTCGACGTGACCGCGATCGACGTTTCGACGGCGACCGCATTCACCATCGACAACGAGATCGAGCGGCCGGCGATCGCCCACTGGATGAACGAGCTGGGCGACGACCACGACGTCCAGGAGATCGAAGTGACCGCGGAGAACCTCGTGGGCAAGACGATCGCCGAGCTCAACGCGGAGATCCCCGACGGCGTCATCGTCGCCGTCATCGGCCGGGGCGACGACTCACACGTTCCGTCGGCCGAAGACTCACTCGAGTACGGCGATCACATCACCTTCGTCGGCGACGTGGCCGGGGTCAAACAGGCCGTCAAGCGGTTCCACCCCCACGAGTGACCGCGTCCGCGTCGGCCGTCCGTCCGACGCCGGCGGTACACATACGTACCGGGAAGGACAGATCGAACCCGTGAGCGAGTACTACGTCGGGAGCGTCGCCCGGAACGGCGTCTGGCTCGCGGTCGCGTACGCCGACGGCGAGTACGACCACGCCGCCGTCGTCGACGGCGTCGGGGAGCTTTGGACCCGCTACGAGGAGACCGCGGCCCGGATCGCCGTCGACGTCCCGATCGGGCTCGGATCGACGGCGTCGCCCCGCCCGAACGAGCGGGCGGCCCGCGAGTTGTTGAGCGAGCGGGCCGACGCCGTCGTCCCCGCGCCGGTCCGGGAGGCGGTCAAGAAACAGCGCTACCGGACCGCCTCGCGCGTCCACGAGCGGAAGACCGGCCGGGAGCTCCCGCGGGCGGCCTTCGAATCGGCGGGCCGAACGGCGGCGATGGACGAGTTCCTCGACGCGATCGACGAGGCGCGGCCGGTGTTCGTCGAGGCGGCCCCCGAGATCTGTTATTACGCGTTCGCCGGCGAGGCGATGTCCGACGCGCCCGGGTTCGCCGCCGGGTACGCCGAGCGGATGCGGACGCTCGCCGAGTTCGACCGGGACGCGCCGCCGACGGTCCAGTCGGTCGCGGAGGCGACGGTCGGCCACCGGGTCCCGGTGCCGGCCGTCGTCGACGGCGTCGCGCTCGGGCTGACGGTTCGGCCCGGTCCCGGGGAGTTGCGCTCGCTGCCGGCCGATCCGCCGAGGGACGACCGGGGGCTTCCCACGCGGTACGTCTACCGGAGCGAATCGGCGATACCCGACGCCTAAACTGCTTCACTCGCCGTAGACGGTCGTGTTCGGGTTGAAGTTCGACCAGCCCCGCCAGAACATCGGCGGGTCGTCGTTCGCCCGTTCGAGCCGTTCGCCCTCGCGTGGGCCGTCGATCGCGCGGCCGCTCGACCGTTCGAACCGCGAGCCGTCGATCTCGATGTAGCGCTCGCCGGCGGCGGCGACGGACCGTTCGGTCCCGTCGAGGCGGCGCTCGTAGGCGACGAGCGTCCCGTCCGGCGTGACCGTGACGACGACCGGGAGGCCGCCGACGGAGTCGGTGACGACGCCGCGTTCGGAGACGACGCCGAAGGGGTACGCCCGCGTCTCGGAGCCGTTCGAGACGCCGACGACGAGCGTCCGCGGCTCTAAGCCCTCGCCGTCGAACCCGATGATCTGTGACTCCGACTCGTAGCTGTACTTCGACTCGAAGTACGCCGAGTCCCGGTGTCGTCCGGTGATCGTCTCCGAGTCCGGCGGCGGGAGCAACACGTCGGTCCCCGGGTGTGAGCGCCGCCACTCGCCCCACGAGGACAGCGTCGAGCGGACGACCCCGAGGCGTTCGCCGGTCCGGGGCCCGCGGATCGCGGTCGCGAAGATCTGGCTCCAGAGGCTCTCCGTGGCCGCGTCGTACATCACGAGGTCGTCGCGCCACAGCCGCCCGGAGACGCCGAACACCGTCGGCTCGCCGTCGACGCGGCGCTCGACGACGACGCTGCTGCCGCACAGCACGCAGTACGTCACCGCGATCGGACCGCCGAACTCGTCGTTGACGATCTCGTGCCAATCGAGGACGCGGAGCGGGTACGCCCGGGCGTCGCCGTCGCGTTCGATCCCGATGACTGCGGTCTCGTCCGGGAGCGTCGGGTCCTCGACGTCGTCGGGATCGAGGCCGCTCCAGTCGTCGGCGAACGCCGGCTCCGTGATCGCCGGGATGAAATCGCGCCCGACCTGCGTCCGGAGGTCCTCGCGCGGAACGGGGAGTTCGACCCCGGGGATCGTCTGGGGCGGGTCCTCGCCGCCGGTATCATCTTCGCTCGTGTCGCCGTCTCGGGGCCCCTCCGGGGGCTCGTCTCCGGCGTAGCCGACGACGCAGCCGCCGCTGGGGACGGTCGCGGCGGCGATCCCGAGAAAGCGGCGGCGGTTCATTGCGGTGTGATACCGCGTTGTCGAATAAAAACGCGACGGGCTGGTGTGTGACGATCACACGAGTGCGCGTCGCCCGCGAAACGCCGCGACGCAACGTTTAGTACCGGACCCTCGTATGGAGGCTCATGGACGGGTTCGCCTCGGCGGCCGACATCGCGGCGGCCGTCCGGAGCGGCGAGTCGAGCCCCACGGCGGTCGTCGAGGCGACCCTCGACCGGATCGAGTCCCGGCGCGACGTGACGAACGCGTTCGTCAACGTGTTGCCGGGCGAGGCGAGATCGCGCGCACGGGCGGTCGAGGCGGACCTCGAGGCGGGCGCGGACCTCCCGCTCGCGGGCGTGCCGGTGGCGATAAAGGACCTCTCGGAGACGAAGGCCGGCGTTCCGAACACGATGGGGCTCCGCCCGTTCTCGGACAACGTCGCCGAGCGGACGAGCGTGACGGTCCGGCGGCTCGAGGCGGCCGGAGCGATCGTCGTCGGGACGACGAACACCCCCGAACTCGGCCACCGCGTCAGGACGGACAACCTGCTGTGCGGGCCGACGGCGACGCCGTTCGAGGCGGGCCGAAACGCGGGGGGCTCCTCGGGCGGGTCGGCGGCCGCCGTCGCCGACGGCCTCTGTGCGCTCGCGACGGGCTCGGACGTCGGCGGGTCGCTCCGGAACCCCGCCGCGTGTTGCGGCGTCGTCTCGATCAAGCCGAGCCACGGCCTGATCCCGCGCGGAAACCGGATCAACGGGTTCCGGGGGCACACGCCCGTCGGGACGCTCGGGCCGATCGCGCGGGACGTCGAGAGCCTCGCGATCGGCCTCGACGTGATGGCCGGGGCCGACCCGATCGATCCGTTCAGCGTCCCGACGCCGGCCTCGTACCGACCGGCGGTCGGCGGAGAGCCCGCCCCCGAGGAGGTGTCGATCGCGTACACGCCGGATCTGGGCGCGTTCGCGGTCGATCCGGCCGTTAGAACGGCGATCGAGGGGACGCTCTCGGAACTCGAGGCCGCCGGGGCGACCGTCGAGGAGGTCCCGATCGAGACGCCACAAAAGGCGGCGATGACCCGGGCGTATCTGACCACGGCGACGACGTACTTCGCCACGGCCGTCGCCGAGATCGGCGAGGCGTTCGGCATCGACCTCCTCGCGGACCACCGGGAGGAGCTCCCCGAGCGGCTCCGGTCGATCGTCTCGGTCGGCGAGCGAAACGACATCGCGGCGTACACCCGCAGCGACTTCGTCCGGACGGAGCTGTACCACGCCGTCGAGACCGCCCTCTCGGGGCACGACGCCGTGGCGTGTCCCGCACTTGCGACGCCGCCGCTGACCCACGAGGAGCCGTTCCCGACGACGATCGACGGCGAACCCACCGAGGGCCTGCCGAGCGACTGGACCCTCGCGTGGCCGTTCAATCTGAGCGGCCACCCCGTCCTCAGCGTGCCGGCCGGCACGGCCGAGGGGCTTCCCGTCGGGATGCAACTCGTCGGCGCGACGTACGACGAGACGACGCTTCTCCGCGTCGGGGCGGCGATCGAGGCGGTCTCGCCGTGGACGTACCCGGACGCCTGAAAGCGGGAGGCGAAGTCGACCCGGAGTCAGAAGGGAGGCGGGCGGCTCAGTCGTCGGCGGCGGCCGCGTCCGAGCCGTCGAGTTCGGCGTCGGCCTCGATGCTCGGCGGGTACTTCCCGCGGTCGAGTCTCAGATCGGACTGCGGGCGGGCCATGCAGGTCAGCGCGTAGCGCTCGCGCTCGGCCTCGGTCAGGCCGCGGGCCGCGGGCTGGGTGACGCTGCCCTCGAGGATCTCGGCCGAACAGGCCAGACACATCCCGACGCGACAGGAGTACTCCTGTGCGATGCCCTCCTCGATGCACCGCTGGAGGATGGTGTCCTTCTCGGAGACCGTGATCGTCTCGCCGGTCCCGACGAACTCGACGGTGTGCTCGGTCATGCCCGCCGTTTGGGGGAACCCGGACAAAACTCTTTACCAACGCGGCGCTCGGAGCCGCGGCCGCTACATGTAGCCGAGATCGCGGAGCCGCTCCATCAGGTCCTCTTTGTCCTGGGCGCGGCCGGCCCGTTCCGTCGTGTTCTCGAGGTCCTGGAGCCACGCCGGCTCCTCGTCGCTCTTTTCGGTGGAGATCTCGCTGCCGAGCGACCGGAACCCGGCGAAGTACTTCGGGGAGACCGGGATGTCCTCGTGCGTGAGGCCGTTCGGCAGGTCGTCGTAGTCCTGCGGGACGTACCCGTCGTCCGGGAAGTCCTCGACGGACTCGGGGACGACGTAGTACCAGAAGGCGTCCCACACGTCGCTCTCGTCGAACTGCAGGATCGGCTGGATGCGGTCGTGCGGCGGGTAGATGTCGGGGTCGTGTCGCGGCGAGAAGAACGTCTCCTCGGCGCGGGCCTCCTGTTCGTCCCACCGGATGCCCGAGATGATGCCGTCGATGTCGCGCTCCTCGAGGGTGTTGTTGAGCGCGACCGTCTTCAGCAGGTGGTTGCCGACGTACGTGTCGAGCAAGAACGGGAACGTCTCGTCGTCGTACTCGAGGATCTCCCGGACGTGGTGTCGGTTGTGCTCCGAGAGCTCGGCGACCTCGATGTCGTCGCCCGGCTCGAGGCCGTGTTCCTCGACGTACGCGCCGACGTCCTCGTTGCGGGCGAAGACGACCTCGAGGTCCCACGCGTCGGCCCAGCGGTCGACGAACTCGAGCAGTTCGTCGAAGTGCTGGTAGTGGTCGATGAAGACGGTCGGCGGGAGGTCGAACCCGTACTGTTCGACGACCTCCTTGACGAAGTACAGCGTCAGCGTCGAGTCCTTCCCCCCGGTCCACATGATCGCCGGGTTCTCGTACTCCTCGAGGCCGGTCGTGACGACCTCGATCGCCTTCTCGATCTTGTCCTCCAAGGCGGGGTAGTCGGCGGCGGTCTCGCCCTCCCCCTCGGCGTACGATACGTCGACGTACTCCGGGAACTCGCTCATGGTGTGTAATGAGATATAATTAGCGAACTAATGTGCGTTTCGGGTTCGGGCGGCCGCTCACGCCGGGGCGTCCCGCTGTGGGGGCTCGGCCCGGAGCGCGTCGAGTTCGGCGAGTATCTCGTCGACGTCGGGGCGATCGAACGTCGAGGAGCCCTTGTGGACGTACGCTATCTCCGGGTCCGAGCCCCGCCTGTCGACGACGACCACCTCCGGCATCCGGCCGAAGAAATCCGAGAACTTCCCGAGGATCCCGAACCGGACGGGCTGGTCGTACGCGTCGCCGGCCTCGACGTCCGGGTCCGCCAACAGCGGGTACGGGAGCCCGAACTTCTCCTGCCACTGCTCGACGCGCTCGATCGGTTCGGGGACGATCGAGACGACCTCCGCGCCCCGTCCGTGGAACGCCTCGATGCGATCGGCGAGGTCCCGGACCTGCTTGCGGCAGTTCGTGCAGTAGTGGTCGCGCTGAAAAAAGAGCACGGCGAACTCGACGTCGTCCGGAAGCGCCGAGAGCGAGAAGGGGTCCGGGCCGACGGCGACGTTCGGGAGCGAGAACTCCCTTGCTTCCTGTGTCATGCGCGGTCATACGCGCCCGGCGAACAAAACGGTACGGTCCGGTCGGTCGATCGAGCGTCACTCGGCAAACGTTCCGGCCGCCCGCGACCAGTCCCACGAGCGGTGCCGCACCGACGGCGACGCGCTCTCCGGGAGCGCGTCGTGACGCCGGAGGAACGACCTGATCCCGGACCCGCCACCGAAGTCCCCGCGGAACCACAGAAACACCCGGGGAACGCGGACGACGGCCGACTCGGGGTCGTAGACGACCGTCGAATCGAGGTAGCTCCGGGTCGCCGCGTCGAGCTGTTCGTCGATGCGGGCGGGCTCGTAGGCGCGGATCGCCGGACAGCTCTCGGCCCCGCAGTTCAGCGCGAAGTGGATCCGGGGGTCGCACTCGGCGAGGCGGTAGCGCCGCTCGAAGCCGGTCACGTACAGCTTCGGTACGTACCCGAGCCCGTACTTCGAGCGGCCGCCGCGAAGCAGGCCGTTCTCGATGCGGTCAAGCGGGAGCGACGCCCCGCCGACCGTGATCGCCGGCGCGGTGAAAAACCGGACGAACCGCAGCGGGCTCTCGTAGAGTCCGGGACGCTCCGCCAACAGCAGCTGCGTGCCGGCATTATAGCAGTTGAGCCAGAAGGCGAGCGCCGCCCGCCGCTCCGTCCGGAGCACCGCCAGGTCGTCGTCGGTCGCTTCGGCGAGCGCGCGCCGGTACCGCTGTGTCGGGTCGTCGCGCTTGCACGCGAGGAGGAGTTCCTCCGCGAGCGCCGTCGGCGAGTCGGGAACGTCCGGGGGGCGTCCCTCGGCGCGCGCGGTGTCTGATCCCATACTGTGGTTCGGTCGAGCGCTGTAAAAAGGGTTGTGCGCTCTGACGCCGGGCGCGCTCGGCGGCGGTATCCCCGCGGCGCACAGCCCCGCCACGCTTATTTGCGCGTCTCTCTCCCACGTGGTATGGAACGCGGCAACGTGCTCGCGACGACGACGAGTCTCTGCCCCGAGTGTCTCAAGGAGGTCCCCGGTCGCTACGAGCGGGCCGACGGCGGCGTGTTTCTCACGCGGGAGTGCCCCGAGCACGGCGCGGCGAGCCGGCGGGTGTGGGGGTCGTTCGACCACTGGGAGTGGGCCGCCGAGTTCGGGCCGACCCCGGAGCACGACGGCGGCGATCTGACCGTCGCGGACGACCACGCCTGCCTGGCCGTCGTCGAGGTCACCGACGACTGTAACCTCTCGTGTTCGTACTGCTTTGCGAGTTCCGGCCCCGGCGGCGAGCACCGCTCGACGGCGGAGATCGACGCCCTCCTCGACACCGTCGCCGAGGCCGGCGGCCGGCCGATCCAGTTTTCCGGCGGCGAGCCGACGGTCAGAGACGACCTCCCGGAACTCGTCGAGCGGGCCCGCGAGCGCGGGATCGACCACGTCGAGGTGAACACGAACGGGATCCGCCTGGCGACCGAGGACGGCTACGCCGAGGCGCTCGCCGAGGCCGGCGTCACGGCGGTGTACCTCCAGTTCGACGGGCTGACGAGCGAGACCTACGAGCGGATCCGCGAGGTCGATCTCCTCGAGCACAAGCGCGCGGCGATCGAGGCCTGTCGGGCGGCTGATCTCCCGGTCGTGCTCGTCCCGACCGTCGTCCCCGGGGTCAACGACCACGAGATGGGCGACATCGTTCGCTTTGCGATCGACAACAGGGACGTGGTCCGGTCGGTGAACTTCCAGCCGGTGGCACACTTCGGCCGCTACGAGCGCAACGACGGCCGCTTTGCGATCGACGACGCGACGCGGCTGCTGGCCGAGCAGATCGGTCCGCTCGAGGCCCGCGATATGCTCCCGGCGCCGTGCTGTTCGGCGTACTGTCAGATCGGGACCGCCTTCGTTCCGCAGGGAGAAGGGCCAAAAGCGGGAACGGAGACGGACGGAGATGGCCAAGAGGGCGAAGACGACCCGTTCGTCCCGCTCACGCGGTACGTCGACGACGAACTCTGGGACGCCCTCTCGGGCATGGTCGACGAGGACGATTACATGGAGCTGCTCGCCGGCACCGCGGCGGGCGAGGAGTGGGCCTGCAAGACCGCCGGGTGCTGCGGCGTCGACGTCCCCGGCGGCGTCGAGGGGCTGTTCGACGACGTCGTCCCGGTGTCCTTTACCGGGTTCATGGACGCCGACGCGGCGGACCTAAACCGCCTGAGCAACTGCTGTATCTCGGTGCCGACGACGGACGGCGAGTTGGTCCCGTTCTGCGGGTACAACATGACCACGGAGGACGGCGAGTACGCCCTTCGGAACCGAAACGGCTGGGGAGGCCGCGACAGTGCCGGGGAACCCTCGGGCGAGAGTACCGAGGAGACGGTCGCCGACGGCGGGTGCGGCCCGGTCGATCGCGGGGGGGACTGATGGACGGGCTGCTCGACGCCGCGTTGGCGAACCCCTGGAGCACCCTCGATCGCGTGCTCGATGGGCCGCTTCACCCCGGCGGGACGGAGGCGACGGCCGAACTGCTCGATCGCGCCGCCGTCGGCCCCGGAACGCGGCTGCTCGACGTCGGATGCGGCGCCGGCGAGGCCGTGGCTGCCGCACGGGAGCGCGGCGCCGACGCCGTCGGGATCGACCGCTCGAGCGGTGCCGAACGCGCGGTGCTCGGGGACGCGAGGGCGCTTCCGTTCGGCGACGGGACGGCCGACGTCGTCCTCGCCGAGTGCGTGCTCTGTCTCACCGACCTCCCGGTGGCCCTCGGCGAAACCCGCCGCGTGTTGTGCGAGGGCGGCCGGCTCGCGCTCTCGGATGTCGTCGTCGAGGGCGACGGGCCGGCGGTCCCGGATCGGATCGCGGAGGCGCTCTGTCTCGAGGGCGCGCGCGGTCGCGGTCGCCTGCGCGCCGAGCTGTCCGAGGCCGGATTCGCGGTCCGGTCGGTGACGGACCACCGCGAGGAGCTCCTGGCGATGCGGGATCGGGTGACCGAGCGCGTCGACTACGAGGGCCTGCTCGGCCTGATGGGCGAGCGCGGCGCGCGCGCACTCGAGGCGATCGAGGAGCTCGAACGCGCGGTCGAGGACGGGACGGTGGGCTACGTCTCTATCGTCGCGGACGCGTGACCCCGGCGATCTCGAAGCGCGCGCCGCCGTCGGCGCTCTCTGCGATGTCGACCGTCCAGCCGTGGGCCTCGGCGATCCGCTCGACGACGCCGAGCCCGAAGCCGGTCCCCTCGGTCGTCGTCGAGTAGCCGAGGTCGAACACCGTCTCCCGCTCGTCCTCGGGGACGCCCGGCCCGTCGTCTTCGACGTAGAAGCCGTCGGCCGCGGTTTCGGTTTCGGTTTCAGCTTCGGGGCCGCTGTGAGGTCCGCCGGGGAGCGCGCCGACGGTCACGGACGCCGCCTTGCCGGCGTGTTCGATCGCGTTCCGAAAGAGGTTCTCGAAGAGCTGCTGGAGGCGGTCCTCGTCGGCCTCGATCGTGCCGAGGTCCCCGGCGACGAGCAGTTCGGCCGCCCCGGCGTCCTCGGCGACCATCGTCCAGGCGGTCCGGACCGTCGCCTCGAGGTCGACGGGGTCGGTCGAGCCGATGTCTCGCCCCTCGCGGGCGAGCCAGAGCATGTCGTCGATGATCCGGTTCATCCGGGCGACCGCGTCCTCGACGGCGTCGATGTGGTCGCCGTTCGACCCGTTGCGCGCGAGTCGCGCCCGGCCCTCGACGACGTTCAGCGGGTTCCGGAGGTCGTGGCTGACGATGCTCGCGAACTCCTCGAGGCGCTCGTTTTGTCGCTCCAGGCGCTGTTCGTACTCCGTCCGTTCGGTGACGTCCTGGACGGCCCCCCGGATCCGGACGACCTCGCCGTCCTCGATCACCGGCGCGCCTTGGACCCGGAGCCAGCGCGTCTCGCCGTCGGCCCGACGGTAGCGGGCCTCGGTGTCGAAGGGCTCGCCGGATTCGAGCGCCGCCTCGATGGCGTCCTCGATGACCGGGCGGTCGTCCTCGTGGTAGATGTCGAGTGCGCTCTCGAGCGGCGGCGCGTCCTCGGCGTCGAACCCGATCAACTCGAAGAGGTTCTCGCTCCAGTACACCTCGAGGGTGTCGGCGTCGAGTTCCCACCCGCCGACGTCGGCGATCCGCTCGGTCTGTGCGAGCAGGTCGCTCGTTCGCTCTAGCTCCCACTCGCGTTCGATCTGTTCGGTGATGTCGCGGCCGATACCGGCGACGCCGATGGCCTCGCCGCGCTCGTCGGTCAGCCGCGTCGCGGCGAACTCGTAGGGGACCCGTTCGCCGGTGCCGGTGCACACGTCGGCTCGGACGGTCGAGTCGCCCGTTTCGAGGGCCTCTCGGATGCTCGCGGCGACCCGCGATCGCTCGTCGGCGGGGAAGAGATCGACCGGCTCTAAGCCCGCTATCTCCCCGTCGTCGTACCCGGAGACCTCCGAGAGCGTCTCGTTCCAGTGTTGGATCTCGCCGTCGGCGTCGAGCACATAAAAGACGTCCTGGAGCGCGTCGAGGCTCCGCTCGACGAGCGCCGGGCTGTGCGCCTCGCCGGGGCGTTCGGTCGCCGGACGCCCCCGCGATCGCGATCGCAGGACTGCGTCGGTAATCCGGTCGGCCAGACGGGCGTAGTGCTCGGGGGATCGCCCCTTCGGAACGTAGTCGGTGATCCCCGCCGAAACCGCCTCGCCGTCGACCGCCTCGGTGTCGGTAAACAGCACGAACGGGACCTCGGGGCGGACCTCGCGGACGGCCTTGAGGAACTCGACGCCGCTCATCGCCGCGACGCCGTACTCCGAGACCACGCAGTCTATCGGGTCTTCAGCGTCGGTCAGCGCCGCTATCGCCGCCGTTGGGTCGGCGGCCGTCTCGACGCCGAGGCGGCCGTCCTCGCCTTCGAGGGAGGCCGGGACCGCCGCGGCGAACTCCGGGTCGTCGTCGACGTACAGCACGCGGACTGTCTCGGGCGGGTCGGTCATGACGTCTCGTGTCCGTGGCGTCGTGTGACAGCACGGCTGTGGCCGGTATAGTAGTTGGTGATCGAACGGCACGCGAGCGCGAAGCCGCCGGCGCCGGATCCCGACAGTATATAAATACACGCCTCCGAACGGACGGTACTGAACGTCCGCACGGTCGCTCGGCGGCCGAGCGGGAACGCCGAAAGCCAATGACCGAACAAGAACTCGGAATCACGGAGCGAAAGGAGCACAACCCCGGCGAGTGGTACGCCGAAGTGGTACGGAAGGCCGGCCTGGCGGACTACGCGCCGATGGGCGGGTTCATCGTCACCCGGCCCCGCGGGTACGCGATCTGGGAGCGGCTCAAGCGGCACCTCGACGGGTGGTTCAAGGAGACCGGGGTCGACAACGCCTACTTCCCGATGTTCATCCCCGAGTCGTATCTCGAACGCGAGAAGGACATCGTCGAGGGCTTCGATCCCGAGGTCGCGTGGGTCACCCACGGCGGCCGCGAGGAGCTCGACGAACGGCTCGCGGTCCGGCCGACCTCCGAGTCGATCATCGCGCCGTTCATCTCCCAGTGGGTCCGGAGCCACCGCGACCTGCCGATGCGGGTGAACCAGTGGTGTTCCGTCGTCCGCTGGGAGGCGACGGAGACGAAGCCGTTCTTCCGGACCAAGGAGTTCCTCTGGCAGGAGGGCCACACCGCACACGCCACCCACGAGGACGCCTGGGCGGAGACGATGACGCGGCTCGGGCAGTACGAACGCCTCTACGAGGAGGTGATGGCGATCCCCGGGATGAAGGGCCGCAAGCCCGAACACGACAAGTTCCCGGGGGCGCACACGACGACGACGATCGAGGCGTTGATGCCCGACGGCAAGTCCGTCCAGGCCGGCACGAGCCACCACCTCGGCACCTCCTTCGCGGAGGCGTTCGACATCACTTACACCGACGAGGAGGAGACCGAACGGACCGCACACACCACCTCCTGGGGGCTCTCCTGGCGCGCGCTCGGGGCGCTCATCATGACGCACTCTGACGATCAGGGGCTCGTCGTCCCGCCCGCGCTCGCGCCGACGCAGGTCGTCGTCGTGCCGATCTGGCAGGAGGACACCGAGACCGCGGTCACGGAGTACGCCGCCGACCTCGCCGCGGAGCTCGACGAGCGGTTCCGCGTCGAGTACGACGACCGCGACGGGCGCAACCCCGGGTTCAAATTCAACGAACACGAGCTACACGGCGTTCCGCTCCGGATCGAGGTCGGTCCGAACGAGGTCGAAGAGGACGGCGCAACGCTCGTCCACCGCCCGGACGGCGAAAACGAGACCGCCGACCGCGACGGGATCGCCGACGCGGTCGAGGACGCCCTCGAAACCGTGTACGCGAAGCTCTACGCCGCCGCCGAGGAGAACCTGACCGAGAACGTCCGGGAGGCCCACGGACGCGGCGAGATCCTCGGGACGATCGGCCGACACGGCGGGTACGTCAAAACCGGCTGGTGCGGCGACGAGGCCTGCGAGGCCGAGATCAAAGACGAGATCGCCGCCGAGATCGTCATGCTGCCGATGGACCGCGACGAGGAGCCGATCCACGAGACCTGCGGGGTCTGCGGCGAGGCGGCCGTCGAGACCGCCTACTTCGCAAAGTCGTACTGACGGGGGCTCCGGTCGAGCGCCGGGGGCGCAGACGCGCCGTTTCGCCCTGTCGGTTTTTTGTGTATCGGGCGCGTTGGCGATCGCATGGATCGGATCAGATCCTCCGAGGCCGACGCGGCGGAGCCGATCGACGGCGTCCGTCTCGCGCCGTTGGTCGCTGGCGAGGAGACGAGCATGCAGCGCTTCGAGATCGAGCCCGGGGCGACCGTCCCCGAGCACAGCCACCCCCACGAACAGACCGGCTACCTGCGGGAGGGGACGGTGACGTTCGTCTCGGGCGGCGAGGAGACCGTCGTCGAGGCCGGCGATTCGTTCACCGTTCCGGGCGGGGAGTCACACTCGGTTACGAACGACGGCGACGCGGTGGCCCGCGGGATCGACGTGTTCTCGCCGCCGCGCGAAGACCCCGAGTGGGCGGAGTGAACGGACGGGGGCGGTCGACCGCAAACTCGATCCCGACGCGACTCACTGCTCGATTCGGGAGGTACGACGCGGCTCACCGCTCGATTCGAGGGGTATTATCCCGTCCGGCTTGAAGTCCACCGGCGCTGAGTAGACGGGCAATGACGGACAACGAAACGACGCTCGATCGCGTTCTCGCCGGCATCCCGAGCGGGAACCGGATCGACGACGGTCAGTTCGCGCTCAGACACAGGGCGATCGTCGGATCGCTCGTCGTCCTCGCACCGGTCCTGTTCGTGCTCAGCCGGCTCACGGGGACGGGCGGGATCACCGGCGCGACGTACCCCGAGATCCCGCTGGTACACGGCCTCGTCGGGAGCGGCCTCCTCGTCGCCCTGGCGGGCCTCAGTGCGCTTGCGGTGCTCCCTCGGCGGGCGAGGTCGGTCACCGCGTCGTTCGGGTTCATGACCGCCGCCGCGGTGCTCGCGTACTTCTGGGGGGGGTTCATCGAGGCGCACTTTCTGTACTTCGTCGGCGTCGGCGTCGTCGCGATGTACGAGGACTGGCTGCCGCTCGCCGTCGGCGTCTCGTACGTGGCCCTCCAGCACTCGATCTTCGGACAGATCGAGGGGGCGGCGGTGTTCAACCACGAGGCGGCGCTGGCGAACCCGAAGGTCTGGGGGGCGATACACGCCTTCTTCGTGCTCTTGCTCGTCGGCGCGATCCTGTTCCAGTGGCGGTCGATCGAGCTCACGCGGGACTCGCTCGACGACACCGCCGAGAACGTCGAAACGCTCGAACGGCAGCGCGAGGAGATCACGGAGGCCCGCCGGGAGGCCGAGGCACAACAGGAGCGACTCGACGAGTTGAACGGGACGCTACGGGCCGAGGCCGCCGACGTCGCGTCGGCGCTCACCGCGGTCGCGAACCGCGATCTGACCGCGAGCCCGCCGGAGGGCTCCGACATCGAGGCGGTCCAGGACATCTCGAGCGCGTACCGCGAGATGACCGCGGACCTCGGGTCGGTCCTCGGGGACCTCCGGGCGTTCGCGGACACGGTCGATCGGACGACCGAGTCGGTCCACGAGCGCGCCGGGGACCTCGAGGCCGACCAGCGCGAGCAGGCCGACGACGTCCGCGAGCTCGCCGCCGAGCTCGAACGGCAGGCCGAGCAACTCGAGTCCGCCCGCGACGAGATGGACGACCTCTCGGCGGTGATCGAGGAGATCGCGGCGAGCACACAGGAGGTCTCCGGGGAGACGGCGGACGTGGCCGGACTCGCCGAGGACGGCAGCAACGAGGCCGCGGCCGCCGCCGAGGCCGTCGAAGCGGTCACGGAGCGCGTGGAGACGGTCGCCGAGTTGACCCGGACGCTCGACGAGCGGATGGGCGACGTCGAAGAGACGACGTCTCTCATCGACGACATCGCCGAGCAGACGAACATCCTCGCGCTCAACGCGAACATCGAGGCCGCCCGCGCCGACGGCGGCTCCGGGGGCTCCGGCGGCGACGGGTTCGGCGTGGTCGCAAACGAGGTCAAGGCGCTCGCCGAGGAGACCCGCGGGCACTCCGCGGCGATCCAGGAGACGACCGCCGAGACCCTCGAGGACGTCGCCGAGGTGCGCCGGGACGTCGAGCGCCTCGAGTCGGTCGTCGCGGACGGGGCCGAAAGCGTCGACACGGTCGCGGGGCTTTTCGACCGCGTCGACGAGTCGGCGGCCGGGCTCGAGGTCTCGATCGACGAGGTCGCCCGCGCGACCGACGACGGGGCCGCAAGCACCGAGGAGGTCACCGCGGTCATCAACGGGGTCGCCGACGAGGCCCGCGAGCTCGCACGGAAGGGGAACGCGGCCGCCGACGCGAGCGAGGCGACCGCCGACGGCATCTCGGGGATCCGCGAGGAGCTCGCGGATCTCAGTTCGCAGACGGCGACCCTCCAGCGGGAGCTAGACGAGTTCACGCTGCCGTCGGAGCGCGATCCGACCGCGGGGGCGGCGGAACCGACGGCCGCGGACGACTGAGAGCAGAGCGGACCGAACCCCGGCGTCAGTCGGCTCCGACGTCGGCGGGGGCAGAACCGACCCGTTCGGCCGGGGCGTCGACGATCCGGTACAGCCCCCAGACGAACAGGACGAGCAGTCCCGCGATCACGAGGCCGGTGCGAAGCGTCGGGTCGACGGCCGGGTACAGCGTCTCGACGACCGTTCCCGCGTCGTTCGTCAGTTCCACCGGCGTCGCGCCGTAGGGCCGCCCCGCGAGGATCTCGACGATCCCCGAGACGACGGTTCCGAGCGCGATCAGCGCGCCGCTGAGTGCCAATGCCGCGTTGTCGAGTGCGTCGTGTTCCTGTCTCATTGTTCTTCGGCTCCTCACCCGAGGAGGTACCTCAGCTTCGGGTGTCGTTCGACGAGGTCGGTGCGTTCGATGATCGCGTCGAGGCCGTAGTACCGGCCGGCGGCGAGCGCCGCCATCGTCACGAACAACAGCAGGCCCATGAGGTCGCTGTTGACGAGGCCGTGTCCGAACTCGGCGTTGCCGACCCAAAACAGCGTCATGAAGAAGGCGCCGCCGAACGCGGCCAGCCGCGTCAACAGGCCGAACATGACGCCGAGGCCGATCAGCGTCTCGAAGACGGGCACGCCCGGCTCGATGAGCCACGCGAGGTTGTTGCCCATCCAGACCGGCAGGGGGCCGAGCGCCGTCCCCTCCATCCCCCGGAGGTAGGCCGGGCCGTAGGAGTACGCCAGGCCGTCCTCGAGGAGTTTCGTGACGCCCGAACGGAGGAACCACCAGCCGGTGATGATCCGCAGTAGGGCGATCCAGTACCGCGCGAGCGGCCCGTCGAGTTCGAAGGTGTACTCGCGTGCCACGGAGTCGGCCGTTCTCGTTGCCATCGTGTTCACCTCACGCGAGACGGTAGCGGCGGGTGGTACATGTATCACCGAGGCCGTTCCAAGATTCTGGGAAAACCCGGGTCGGGTCGGGGCGGGGCGGCGGCGGGGAGGAAACCGTTCGGAGCCGACAAAACCGCGGGTCGGTTCGCTACCGGTCTCGGCGGTCGGCGAGCGCCCCCCGGAGGCGTTCGAGTGCGGACCCGACATCGCCGGCGGCGGCCCTCCTCTCCGTCAGGAACAACAGGAGCCCGGGGGCCGCGGCAACCGCAGTCGCGCGGTCGGCCTCCCCGAGGCCGGCTTCCTCGACGAGTCGGCTCGGAAGCGTGACGACCGCCGATCCGAGTTTCCCCCGCATCGGCACCGGAAACTCCCCGACAACGCGCGCTTGGGGGTCGAACTCGGCGGTGACGGCGCGCCGGACGGCGACGCGGGTCCGCTGTGACCCGTACCGATCGAGGTCGAAGCCGAGCCAGACCCCCTCGCCCGCGGGGAGGTGGGCGAACACCGGTCGGGGCGGCTCGACGTCGGTTTCGGCCGCCTCGATCGCCGCTTTGACGAGCGTGAGCCGGTGGGAGCCGCTCGAGTCGCGGAGTTTGTTGAACCGGTAGGCGTCGGGTGGGTCGTGTTCGGACATCGGATGGGATGAGAGTCAGACGGGGGCTACGGTGTCGGCCTCAGATACGAGTCGGAGGCCCGATCAGGCCATCTCCTCGATGTTCTCGACGACGACGTCGGCGTACTCGCTCGTGGCGAGTTTCTCGCCGCCCTCGATCTGTCGCTCGATGTCGTAGGTGACCTTCCGGTCGACGATGGCGCGCTCGACGGCGTCCCGGACGAGGTCGGCGGCGTCGTCCCAGCCCATGAACTCGAGCATGATGCGCCCCGAGAGGATCATCGCCGTGGGGTTGACCTTGTCCTGGCCGGCGTACTTCGGCGCGGAGCCGTGAACGGGTTCGGCGAGCACGCGGCCGTCGCCGAGGTTGATCCCCGGCGCGATGCCGAGGCCGCCGATCTGCGCCCCGCAGGCGTCCGAGAGGTAGTCGCCGTTGAGGTTCGGCAGCGCCAACACGTCGTACTGGTCGGTCCGGGTGAGGATCTGCTGGAGCATGTTGTCGGCGATGCGGTCGTTGACGACGACCGCGTCCTCGGGCGCCTCGCCGTCGCGTTCTTCCCACAGCGTGTCCTCGGTGATGACCTCCTCGCCGTACTCCTCGCGGGCGACCTCGTAGCCCCAGTCCCGGAAGGCGCCCTCGGTGAACTTCATGATGTTGCCCTTGTGGACGAGGGTGACCGAGTCGCGGCCGTTTTCGAGCGCGTAGTCGATCGCCTTCCGGACCAGCCGCTTCGTGCCGAACTCGGTGATGGGTTTGATCCCGATCCCGAGCGGGCCGTCGTGGATCGTCGAGTCGAAGCCCATCTCCTCTTCGACGAACGCCTTCACCTGCTGGACGCCCTCGGTGCCGGCCTCCCACTCGATGCCGGCGTAGACGTCCTCGGTGTTCTCCCGGAACGACACCATGTCCATCTGCTCGGGTCGTTTGACCGGCGACGGGACGCCATCGAGGTGGTAGGTCGGACGGATGTTCGTGTACAGATCGAGCTTCTTCCGGAGGGCGACGTTGAGGCTCCGGAAGCCGGCGCCGACGGGCGTCGTCAGCGGGCCCTTGATCGAGACTTTGAACTCCCTGAGCGCGTCGACGGTCTCCTCGGGGAGGTTCTCGTCGTACCGCTGGCGGGCGGATTCGCCGGCGTAGACCCGCATCCAGTTGATCTCGCGGCCCGTGGCGTTCGCCGCCGCCTGGAGCACCGTCTGGGCGGCGGGGCCGACGTCGGTTCCGATGCCGTCGCCGTGGATGATCGGAACGATCGGGTCGTCCGGGACGACGAGCTCGTCGTCACCCGCGACGTCGATCTTCGACCCGTCCGACGGCACCTCGATTTCGTCGTATTCCATACCGGATCGTATTGAACGGTCGGTCAAAGGAGTACCGCTATCGCGGCGAGTTTTGCATCAAAGACCGGGTAAGACTCGCGGCGGCGCCCGCGGCGCCGGCCGACGTTTTAATTGTTCGAACGCCGCACGGACCGTATGACCCTCGACCCGGTCCACTTCGACGGCATCGCACGGCTCGCGGGCCGGATCAGCCAGCGCGTCGACGCGAGCGACCACGAGAGCTTCGCCGAAACGGTGTTCGAGGAGTTCCTCGATCCCCTGTGGGACGGCGACAGGCGGGCGATCGAGCCGCTCGGACCCCGGCGCCGGCGGCGGATCGACACCGAGGCGGCGGCGCTTCAGGAGGCGCCGTTCCCGACCCAACACGGGCTCGATTCGGGGACGATCAACCCAACGACGTTCAGCAACGGGCTCGTCCTCGACGTGGCGCAGGCGGCGATGGCGGCCGTCCCCTCGGAGCTCGGGTTACACCGCTCGCGGACGGTGGTCGCAACGGTGCACTCGAACGACGCGACCGTCGACTGCGGGGAGGACGAGTGGACGATGTTCGACGGCGGGTACTCCAAGGGGCGGATCCTCCAAGCGCCGCGCGTCAGCCGCTACGAGGAGGCCGTCGTCCACGCGCTGTCGCTGTATCTCGCCGAGATAACCCACGCCGAAACCCAGGCGGATCTCGTTGAGGACCTCCTGATCCTCGATGGGCCGATCTACCCGAAGGGGCTGCTCGCGTGGGCCGACAGACACCCGGAACTCGCCGATCTGCTCGTCGAGGACGAGCGACCGCGGGACGTCGTGTCGGCGTACATCGACCTCGTCGAGCGCTTCGCAGAGCGCGGCGTGCCGCTCGTCGGGTTCGTCAAAAACGGGAGTTCGAAGGCGATAACCCGGATCCTCAGGCGGACCGAGCGCGCGCCGTGGATCGACGACGCCGCCTTCTTCCAGCGCGTTCTCGACCGCGGCGACGGGGACGGGGCGGCGCCGACGGATCAGCTCACGTTCACCAACTGGTTCGTCTCGCGGTGCGGCGTCGACGAGCCGCTGTCGGCCGACGGGGACGCCTTGGGGCTCCGGCGGGAGCGGGAGCTCTCGGACTACGAGGTGACGTTCTTCTGCGTGTACGACCCCCGCGAGGAACTGCTGTTTCGCGTCGAGTCCCCCGCCGTCTTCACGCGCGATCCCGACACCAGGGAGGCGATCACGATGCAGATGCTCCGCGACGTCGCCCACGAGCGGGGGCCGCCGCTCGCGGTGTCGAAGGCCGACGAGTTGGCCCGGATCGGCCGCGACGAGAAGGCCGCGCTCACGCGGGCAATCGAGCAGCGCTTCGACGCGGACCGCGATCGGTCCTACGACGACGAGCGCTGGGGGCTCGTCGCCTGATCCGGCGATCCCCCGATCAGCGCCCGGTCGGTCCGTCGTCGACGGCCTCGAGCACCTCGATTGCGACGTCGGACTCGTCGACGCCGAGGCGGGCGAACTGCGTGCGGATGTGCGCCCTCGCGGCGTCGATCGCCCGTTCGCGGTCGGCGAACCCCCGCGGCATCGGCGACTCGAAGGCGATCCGTATCTCCCGGCCGTCGAGGGTCTGGGTCTGCCCGCCGCTTTCGACCTCGTAGAACGCGTCGCAGACCCAGACGTACGGGGCGTCGTCGTCGGGAGCGCCGCGGAACGTCGGCGGGTCGTCGCCGGGTTCGTACAGCGTCCCCGTCAGTGCCGTCCCGCCCGCCGAACCGCGGATCAGAAGCATAGCGCCGGGTACACGACAGGCGGATAAAAGCCGTGCGGCGGGAGGCGGTGGGCCGCCCGACAGCTGACACGACAGCCGACGGCCGGCGGCCGGATCACCGCGTCGTCGGCGTCACGCCGACGTCCCGGACGGTCCGGACGTTGAGCCCGGTCCTGGCCCCGTTGTGGCGGTACTCGACGTAGACGAGGCGGTCGTCGTAGGCGTCCAGCGGGAGGAGGTAGGTCGCGCCGTCGGCGAATCCGAGCCAGAACACGATGTCGGAGTCGCCGGGGGTCCCCTCGGTGATCCGGACCTCGACGACATCGCCGTTTTCGCCGCGTTCGCGGGTCTCGTACACCTCGCCTTTGAGCCGCCGGGAGGTCGTTCCGACGGAGACGAACAGGTTCACGGTCGCGCCAACACACACATCGCGGAGTTCGTCGGACACCCGTATCATAGCTCTCGATCCGTGCCTCGCCGGAGTTCGGAGACGCGGGGTATTTATACCTCCGTCGGACTCAACGAGTGACCCCGAGCGATCGATCGGGGGGCGCTTCGAGAGCGGGCGCTCGAAGCATCCGCCGTCGGATCCCCCGGAGGGCGAAGGCGAGAAGTGGGTTCGGGCAGATATCAACTAACTTCATTGCGATCGCCCTCCCTCTCCGAGATCGAGGCCGTCGATGTGATGCCGCCGCCGCTGTTCCATTTCCTCTCGTTTATCTGGTTTGTCATAATGATTCTCGATCACTCGGACGGACGCATTAACCCGCTCCGCGACGACGTCCGCGGGCACGCCCTGGTTTCGTTGCCAGGTGATCGACCCTGTCCGCACTTGATGAGGCGACCGCGACGACGGGCATTTGCTGGCGTGCGAATAGTCGATAAACTCGCACACCTCGGGATCCTCGCCGTGGGGACACTCCCGATAGTGACAGGGGAACGTCGCCATGTAGATCCACGCCCGGATGCTGTTCGTCGACGGCCGCCCCTGCTGGCTCGTAAATAGCGGTTCACGCCCGTACTCGTCGAAAACGTGGCCGTAGCGGTAATCCTCGATATAGCCGTCGAGAACATCGCACACCGTATCCTGAAGCCCGACGATCCGCTCCCCGTCGCGGCCGTTTTTCAGCGGCGTACCTTCGTCGGGAGCATGTTCGAACTCAAGCGTGCGAGCCCCAGGATCGTAATGGCCAAGATCGAGCGCCCGCAGCCCTCCGAGACGGCAGCCGACGTACCACGCGACCGTCAAGAGTGCGTGGCCGCGGGAGTGACGCCACTCGGCACTGTCCTCGAAGGTGTCGAGTAGCTCGCGGGCGGCGTCAGGATGAAGCCGCGTGTCGTCGACCTGGTCGACTTGATCCACGTCCGGTGGATCGACTTTCTCGGGGAGCCCGTCCTCAACGACTTCGATCCGCTCGGCGTATTCGAGGAAGTTCTTGAGCGTCCCGAGCTCCTTGTTCAGCGAGACAGTCGCCATACCTGACCGCCGCCGGTGGGTTTCGTAGGTCTCGATGTCCCAGCCGTTCACATCGCCGATCGCGGTGATGCCCTCGGCCTCACACCACTCGATGAAGTGCTTGAGCCGGTAGTGGTACGCCGAGACCGTCGAGTCGGCCTTGTCGACGCGGAGCTTGTCGAGCCAGCGTTCGAGCGTCTCTCGGGGCGAGAGTTCGGGCGGCTCGCGCCGGCCGCTCCCGTCGTTCACCGGTGCGATCCGGACGCGGTAACTCGACGGCGTCGGCGCCTCTGGTTGAGTCCCGCTCATCGAGTGCTCACCTCCCGAAGCCACGCGACGCGGTGGCTCGGACAGAGAACGCGCGTCTTGTCGGTGTTGTCCGGCTCGATTCGGGCGAGTAGCTCCTCACGTTCGCAGCCCGACTTGTTGCATTGATCGGCCTCGGGGACCGGCGTGATCGTTGCTGTACCTGCGGTACTCATGCTCCCACCCCACGGTTGGACGAGAGGTTTCGAATTCGTCGAGCGTGCCGCTGACACGTCTCCATCTCGCCCCGCTGGGGGTGTCGGACGGTCTCCGTCGGTTCGCCGCCGCAGTA
>NZ_JAQCNO010000006.1 GCF_028274965.1 Natronomonas sp.
GCGGTCGTACTCGTCGGACAGGTCGAGCATATCCACCGCCGTATCGTCGCTGGTGTGGATGTACGAGAGAATCCCAAGGTCTACGCCCACGCAGTCGGCAGGGTCGAGCGTACTGGGGTCGGGCTTTTCGGGAAGGCTCTCGTCCGGGCGTTCCGTGACGAGACAGACGAACCAGTCGCCGGTTCGCTCCTTCTTCAGCACGACGCGATTGATGTTCTCGGTCGTGGGGAGTTCTCGGTGCGCTCGGATCGGGATGTGACCGATTTTCGAGAGGCGAACAGTGGCGTACCCGTCTTGGCCCGTGGTGTGATTCACGTCGAAGCCTTCAGACTGATACGCGACTGATCGACGTTCGCTGCTTCCCTGCCACTTCAGCCGGCCTGTCTTGTGGCCGTTTTCTCGCCGCCCTTTCTGCGTCTCGACGTTCTTGTGTATCTCCGAAACGGTCTGTTGAGCGGCGTGTGCCGAGACTTCCGAAAAGAGCGACCACCGCTGTTTCCAGTCGGTGAGTTTGCGGTGCTGGTCGTAGGCGGTTGGCCGGTGTCCGTAGTCGTGAGAGTAGTAGTCGCGGATGGCGTGGTTCCGTATCTGCCGATGGATTTCGATGTGACGCCACGCTTCGCTGGCGGTTTCCTCGTCGGGATATGCACGACAGCGAAGCGTTACGTCCATGCGAGTTAGTCCAGTCGTTCGACAGTGAGTTTGATACGGTCGCCCGTCTCGATACCGAGCGGTTCGCGTACATCTTCGGGTATTGTGACCTGTCCCCGGTCACGGACAGTCGGGTAACATTCCATCTCTATCTGATCCATACACACTCATTCTGATTGGCTCGAAATAACTGTTTCGATACTGTGGGCCTGTGGGAAGGGAGAAACAACCCGGCGGCTGGTCGGTCACTGTCGGCTTCACCCTCGGTCAAGCCCCGAGGCACTCGCCTCGTACCACCTGTAGAACAGCTGTTTGGTGACGTCGGACTCGCCGCGGCGGTCAGTCTGGTCGTCGTGGGTGTTACCGCCTGTGTGTACGCACTCACGGCCAAGGCCGAAGCAGTAGCGCTCCCGTCGCTGGGCGGGTTCTGAGTGACAGAACGCGGGGTCCGTCCCTCCGGTCGCCACGCGGGGGCGCTCCGTATGGGTACATATCTCACGGTGACGCACATAGAAACGGATTTTATCTGATGGGTCGAACTATTGGTATGAACGGGGACGGACGCCCGGAGTTCGGCGACGGGATCGAGGCCCAACACGAGCGGATCGATCGATCCGAGTGGGACCGCGTCTACGTCGTCGGGGACGTCCACGGGTGCCGCGAGGAACTGGAGGGACTGCTCTCGGCGCTGGATCCGACGCCGGAGGATCTCGTTGTCTTCGTCGGCGATCTCGTCAGGAAGGGCCCCGACAGCCGCGGCGTCGTCGAACTCGTCCGCTCGTCGCCGAACATGCGCTCCGTCCGGGGCAACAACGAGGAGAAGCTCCTCCGCGGCGAAAAGCGCCTTCCGGGCCTCGAAAAGGACGATTTAGACTGGATCGCGTCGCTTCCGGTGGCGATCTCCTGGGAGGGGGCGATGGTCGTACACGCCGGCGTCGACCCGCGCAAGCCCACCGCCGGACACACCGTCGAGGACCTCCAGAACGTCAGATCGCTCGCCCCAGAGGGCGGGTACACCGGGCCCTACTGGTTCGACGAACACGAGGGGCCGCCGCGGGTCTTTTTCGGACACACCGTCCTCGAGGAGCCGATCGTCCGCCCGAACGCCGCCGGGCTCGATACGGGCTGTGTGTACGGCGGGTCGCTGACCGCCTACGAGCCCCGGCGCGACGAGACGGTCCGCGTCGACGCCGGCCGGGCCTACAGCGAGCGCCCCGACGAGAAGTTCCTGTCGCCGGCACCGAACTCGGCCTGAGCGGCTCTTCGAGCCCGAAACCCGGGCGTTGCGGGCGAGGAGCGCGGAGGACCCGCCGAGGGCGGATTCGGCGGTTCGACGGCTCGACGGCTCGGTTCGGGTCGCCCGAGGCGCGCGGTCACCGCGTCGAGCCGAGATCGACGACGTGGTCGGCGTCGACGGTCAGCCAGGCCGACGTCTCCGCGCCCCCGGCCGCGTCCTCGAGGAACACGGTGTACGTCTCCGAGCCGTCGGGGAGGCTCACCCGACGACCGCGCAGCCGCGGTCTCCGGTCGTCGTACGGTGCGTCCGTCGGTTCGCTCCGGGTGTCGGCGTCGTCTGTCATTCGGTGGTGCGTTCACTCCGAGGCGGCGGCGCTTGAAGACTTATAATAACCGCCCGTACCGCTCCGGCGACATCTATAGACGTTCAGACCCGAACGGACCGCGGGGACGCGGACGCGACCCGCCCGGTGCGGTGGGACTGTCGGGGCTTTCGACGCCTTCGGGCCCATGGTGACCTCCTCCTCGTCGTAAACGACGAGGCTTCCCGTACCGCAGCGTTGGGAGATTTGCTGGTTTGCAGACCGGTCGGCATGACGGGTCTACTGGCGGGGCCAGACCACCGTTACTCCTATCCCGAGTGGGATTCGGAGTTACCGTGTTTGCCGGGAATCCAGCGGCCCGAAGGGGATTCCTTCGGACGTGGACTCACCGAATCCGATATTATCCGTTTAGTTGGGCGGTCAAGGCCGCCTCGGCACACGTCATGCAACGGGTTTCGGGGGTATAAATCTCCGGTTTGAAGGAATCATGGCGGTTGCTTCACGGAGCTTACGCGATTCACGCCCGCCGTAAACGGCGGGATTCTCTCGCTGTATCAAGATAGGTCCCGTCCGGTCAGGACGGACGCTGGGCCTCGCCGTCGCCTGCCGAGAGATCGTCCGGGTCGACGACGGGGATGCCCGGTTCGACGCTGGCGACGACGGCGATCCGGTCGGTGGTGTCCTCGATCGCGTTGATGACGTCGTCGAGGCTCCGCGCGATCGCCCGCACGACGAGCGGGTCGTCGATCTCGGGGTCGTTGAACGCCGCGGAGACGACCTCGTTGCGGAGCGTGTCGGCCTCGCTTTCGATCTCCCGGACCGTTCGGATGTGCCCGTCGATGGTCTCGGAGGCGTTCGTGGTCCGCAGACACCGGGTGAGCGTCGCGAGCGCCTCCCGGAGCTCTCCCGCGGCGCGCACGGAGGCGGCGGCCAGCCGCGTCAGCCGTTCGAACAACTCCTCGCTGTGCGGCGAGTGCATCGTCGTCAGGTTCGAGGCGGCCTCCTCGGCCCGGTTCGCCACCTCGTCGAGGGAGTCGTACATTCCGAGGAGGTGGGTCCGGTTCATGTAAAACCGCGAGCCGAGCAGCCCGAAGTCCCCGGGCTCGGCCCCCGCGAGCAGGTAGCGCACCCGGCGGTGGTACCGATCGCACTCGCTTTCGGCCGCCCGAACCCGCTCGATTGCGCCGTGGTACGGTCCGTTGTTTCCGTAGCCCTCGTAGGCCTCGTGCAGGAAGGCGACGCTTTGCTCTATCCGGTCGGCGTACTCGGTCGTGATCGCTATCAGCTCCGACGCGAAGCCGGTGTCGCCGTTGGGTGACATCGGGCGTGCGGAGGGCGCTGTGCGGTAAGTCGGTTTGTATGAGCCCTATATACCGCTCGGTGCCCGAAACGAGCCCTCCCGAGGGGTACCGAGGTGGCCAGGGAGTGCGATCCGAGAGCCGACACAGCGTTTGGCGCCGCGGACGACAGGCGAGGGTGACGGCGACGGCGGAGGGGGCAACGGGGTCGTTCGCCCCCGCGTGACCGCACGAATTATGTCCGTTCGCGCCGTGGAGCCCGTATGTCACTGGCGAGCGAGCGGCGACTCATCGAGGAGACGGTGACCGAGTTCGTCGACAACGAGGTTCGGCCGCGGGCCTCGGAGGCCGACGAGACGCAGACGTTCCCCGAAGACGTCTGGGACGGCCTCGCCGACCTCGGGATGACGGGCTTGACCGTCTCGGAGTCCTACGGCGGGTTTGACGCCGATCAGGTGACCTACAGCGTCATCAACGAGCGGTTGGCCCGCGGGGACCTCTCGGTCGCGACGGCGCTGTCGGTACACTGTCTCGCGACCGCCTGCATCGAGGAGTTCGGAACGGAGACCCACCGCGAGGAGTGGCTCCCCGCGATGGCCGAGGGCCGCCCTGTGGGCGCGTTCGCGCTCTCGGAGCCCGACGCCGGATCGAACCCGGCGGAGATGTCAACCGAGGCCAAAAAGGACGGCGACGAGTACGTCATCGACGGCAAAAAGCAGTGGATCACGAACGGCACACGGGCGGGCGTCGTCGTCCTGTTCGCGAAGACCGACCGCGAGGACCCCGACTCGGTGACGCAGTTTCTCGTCCCCACGGACACCGACGGCGTCGAGGTCGGCAAAAAGGAGGACAAACTCGGGTTGCGGGCGAGCGACACGACGACGCTGCGCTTCGACGGGGCGCGGATCCCAGAGTCGAACCGCCTCACCGAGGTCGGGGCGGGCCTCAAGGCGGCCTTTTCGATCCTCACGGGGGGCCGCATCGCCATCGCGAGCCAGGCGGTCGGCGTCGCCCAGGCCGCTCTGGACGCGGCGATCGAGTACGCCGACGAGCGCGAACAGTTCGGCAAGCCGATCGCCGAGCACCAGGCCATCGCGCACAAGCTCGCGGACATGGCGACAGAGGTCAAGGCCGCGCGGCTCCTGACGCGGGACGCCGCCGAGAAGAACGAGGAGGGGGTCGATCCGATGGCCGCGAGCATGGCGAAGTACTTCGCCAGCGAGACGGCCGTCGACGTCGCCAACGAGGCGGTACAGGTCCACGGCGGCTACGGGTACACGAAGGACTTCGACGTCGAGCGGTACTACCGGGACGCGAAGATCACGACCATCTACGAGGGGACCTCCGAGATCCAAAAGGAGATCATCGCCCGCCACATCGGGGAGTGACCGCGCTCGCGTCCGCCTTCGCGGTCAGTCGTACTCGTAGAACCCCTCGCCGGTCTTCTTGCCGAGATCGCCCGCTTCGACCTTCCGCGTGAGCAGGTACGCCGGCGTGTACCGATCGCCCAGTTCCTCGCGGAGGGTCTCCGTCGCGTGCAGACAGATGTCGAGACCGATGTG
>NZ_JAQCNO010000019.1 GCF_028274965.1 Natronomonas sp.
ACTGGTGGGACGACATGGACGAGGACGGCGGCACCCACGGCGTCTGTGAGTGGAACGCGGTCCAGGAGGTCTCCGAGACCGACCGCGACATCGTCGGCTCCTACAGCGAGTGGGACCGGGTGGTGTTCGTCGACGACGACGACGACGCCGAGACGGTAGACGACCTTCGCGGCCGATCCGTCGGGATCAACAAGTACGCGACTTCCTTCTACTCGATGCGGGAGATGCTCGAGAACGAGGGGTTCGCGGACGACGAGATCGTGTTGGAACACGTCGGCTCCGCCGAGGACCGCTTCGAGGCGGTCAAGGCGGGCGCGGTCGACGCCATCGCGGTCCTGGAACCGTTCGTCACCCTTGGCCGCTACGACGAGGAACTGAAGGAGGTGTTCGACGGCCCGTGCCGCGCGGCCATCACGACGCGAGAACAGCCCGACCCGGAGACCCTCGAGGGATTCCTCGCGGCGCTGAACCGCGCGGTCGCGGACATCAACGACGACCTCGACCGGTACACCGAGCGGTACGTCGAGCTGCTCGAGTCCGAGGCGGCGGGCGACGAGGCGTTCGACGACGTGAACTTCGAGCGCCTCCGCGGGGAGTTCGAGCTGCGCGAGTTCCTCCCCGTGCGCGCTCCCGACGAGGACCGGATCGGAGCAACGACGGACTGGATGCGCGACAGAGGGTTCGTCCCGGACGACGCCGATATCGGGACCGCCGAGGAGCTCGACGAGGACGACGTGATCCTCGACGACGAGGCCGCGGGATCCGACGCCGACGCCGAGCCCGACGAGGACGAGGCGGAAGCCGAAGCGACGGCGGACTGACCGATGTCGCTCGAGTCCCCGACGGCGGACGAGACGAGCCGCGACGGCTCGGCTGCCGCGACCCGGGCGGTCGAGAGCGGCGTCGATCGGTCGACCGACGCGGCCCCGGTCACGGCCCACGACCTGACGAAGCGGTACGACGGGACGCTCGTCTTCGACGGGCTGGACCTGACGGTCTCGCCCGGCGAGGTCCACTGTCTGCTCGGCCCGTCCGGCTGCGGCAAGACGACGCTGCTTCACCTGTTGGCGGGGCTCGAGGAGCCGACGAGCGGCCGCGTCGCGATCGACGGCGAGCCCGTGACCGGCCCCGACTACCGGTGGGGCGTCGTCTTCCAGGACCCCCTGTTGTACCCGTGGCTCACCGTGCGCGAGAACGTCGAGATCGGCCCGCGGCTGCGCGGCGAGGAGCCGGACGACGACCACGTCGACGAGCTGCTCGAGCTGGTCGGTCTCGCGGACGTCGCCGACGCCGACACGTCGAGCCTCTCCGGCGGGATGGCCCAGCGCGCCTCCCTCGCGCGGACGCTCGCGAACGAGCCCGAGGTCCTGTTGCTCGACGAGCCGTTCTCGGCGCTCGACCAGCTGACGAAGATGGAGCTTCAAGACGAACTGCTCCGGGTCGTCGAGGAGCTCGGCGTGACCGCGGTGTTCGTCACCCTCGACATCGACGAGGCGGTGTACCTCGGCGACCGCGTCGCCATCATGGGGGCGATCCCGGCCGGCATCGAACACGTCGAACGGATCGACAGCGAGACGCGGTCGCGGGACGACGAGGCGTTCCTGGCGGAGCGAGCACGGACCTTCGAACGCCTCGAGGCGGTGGGGTTAGAATGACACACGGAGACGATTCACACGACTCACACGACGATCACGGGCGGCATCGAACCCACGAACATGGCGCGGATCGGAGCCGCGATCACGGACGGCATCGAACCCACGACCACGGCGCGACCGACGACGACGTCGATCCCGGCGTCGCCGAGAGCGCGCGCAAACTCGTCGGCGGGGCCGGCTGGCGGAACCCCTCGGAGACGGCCCGCACCAGCGGGCTCTCGCGACGCGAGTTCATGAAGGAGTCGGGCCTGGCGTCGCTGGTGGCGGCCGGCGTGGGGTCGACGGCCGGTTGTCTCGGCGGTGCGGAGGGGGACGGCCCCCCGACCGCGGAGATCGGCTACTTACCGATCACCGATTCCGCGCCGCTCCTGACGGGATACGCCAACGACTACTTCGCCGACCACGGCGTCGACGCCGCGGAGCCGACCCTGTTCCGCGGCTGGTCGGACCTCGCGGAGGCGTTCCTCTCCGGCGAGGTCAACGTCGCTCACTTCCTGATGCCGATGACCGTGTGGATGCGCTACGGCGACGAGCTGGACGCGAACGTCAACGTCGTCGCGTGGGACCACACGGACGGCTCGGCGCTGACGGTCCGCCCGGAGATTGGCGGGTGGGACGACCTCGGCGGCGGCACCGTCGCCGTCCCGTTCTGGTACTCGATCCACAACGTCATCCTGCAGATCGGGCTCCGGGAGCACGGACTCACGCCGCGGACGGACTCCTCGGCCGACGAGGTGGCGGACGACGAGGTCAACCTCGTCGTGACGCCGCCGCCGGACATGCCCGCGGCGCTGAACAACGGCTCCATCGAGGGGTACATCGTCGCCGAGCCGTTCAACGCGATCGGCGAGCTCGACGCCGGCGGGAAGATCCTCCGGTTCACCGGCGACATCTGGCGCGAACACGCCTGCTGTGTCGTCGTGATGCGCGAGGAGCTGGTCGAGGCGCACCCGGAGTGGACGACCGACGTGATGAGCGGCCTCGTCGACGCCCAGCAGTACCTCCGCGCGAACCGGTCCGAGGCCGCGGAGCTGCTCTCGAACGAGGGGACCGGCCTGCTCCCGCAGGGGACCAAGCCGATCAACCGGGCACTCACCCACTACGCCGACCACGAGCCGTACCTCGAGTCGGGCGCGATCCGCAACGAGGAGTGGGATACCGAGCGGATCGGCTTCTACCCGTACCCGTACCCGTCGTACACGGAGGAGCTGGTCCGCCGGATGCGCGAGACCCGCGTGGAGGGCGAGGACGCCTTCCTCGACGACCTCGATCCGGAGACCGTCGCGGACGACCTCGTGGCGTACGACCCGATTCGCACGGCGCTGGAAGGAGCCGGCGGCCCGCCGGCGTTCGACGTTTCCGAGGACGATGGCTACGAGAGACGAGAGACGATACGGTTCTGAGCTGGTCGGGGGGGTCGGGCGCCTGCTGCCGGCGGTCGGGCTCCTCGGCGGTCTCGCCGTCTGGTGGGCGGTGACGGCGTTCGGCAGCGGCGTCATCACGAACTTCGCGCCGGCGGCGACGGTTGCCGTCCTCGCGGAGCTCGTCGTCTCGCCGGCGTTCTACGACCACGTGTTCGTCAGCGTCTACCGCTTTGCCGTCGCGCTCGGCCTCTGTCTGGCGGTCGGGCTCCCGGTCGGCGTGGTCGTGGGGTACTTTGGCGCGGCCGAGCGGGCGACGACCGTCCTCTTCCAGTTCATGCGCATGATCTCGCCGCTCGCGTGGTTCCCGATCGCGATCATCGTGTTCGGCGTGGGGACCCGCTCGGCGGTGTTCGTGATGTTCATGGCCGGACTCTGGCCGATCGTGTTGAACACGGCTCATGGAGTCGCAACGATCGACGAGGACTGGATCGCGGTCGGCGAGTCGCTCGGCGGCGACACCCGGGCGCTGTTGCGCCGGGTCGTCGTCCCCGCCGTGATCCCGGACATGCTGACGGGGATCCGCCTATCGATCGGGATCCTCTGGATCATCCTCGTGCCGGCGGAGATGCTCGGAGTCAACACCGGGCTGGGCTATCTCATCCTCGACGCCCGCGACCGGTTCGCCTACGCGGAGGTCCCGGCGATCATGCTAGTGATCGGCTTCATCGGCTACTGGCTCGACCTGTCGGTCCGGCGGCTTCACGACCGCCGGAACTGGGGTTAATCGGTCGATCCGTCCCGGAACCTGGTAGATCCGTTCGCATCCGGCCCGGCGGTCGTCTCGATCGCTAACGACCGCGACTATGGCGTGGCGGTACCCCCGTCGTCGGCACCGCCGAAACGACTACTCGTAGTCCTCGTACGTCGGGCGGCCTGACGCCGGCGGGAACTCGTCGACCGGGGCGGTCGTCTCGTCGCCGCTCGCCATGTCCTTGACCGTCACCTCGTCGTTGGCGAGGTCACGCTCGCCGACGACGACGACCGTTTCGGCGTTGATCGAGTCGGCATAGCCGAGTTGGCCGCCGAACGAGCGGTCCGAGACGTCGCTCTCGACGACGTGGCCAAGCTCCCGGAGGCCGCGAGCGATCTCCGCCGCCTTCTCGCGCGTGTCGCCGACGGAGAGGACGTAGTAGTCGGTCGAGAGTGCCTCGTCCGGCCAGACGCCGGCGCGCTGACAGAGGAGCTTGAGCGTCGCGTGGCCGGGGGCAACGCCGACCGCCGGCGTGGGCTGGCCGCCGAAACTCTCGATCAGGTCGTCGTACCGGCCGCCGCCGAAGACGGAGCGGGACACCTCGCCGGTGGAGTCGAAACACTCGAACACGACGCCGGTGTAGTAGTCGAGCCCGCGGGCGGTCGTGAGCGAGACCTCACAGAACCTCCCCGCGCCGAAGTCGGCGGCGGCGGCGAGCACGTTCCGCAGGTTCTCGACGGCGGCTTCGACGTCCTCGCCGCCGGCGGCCGCGACCGTGTCGAGGTCGGCAACCGTCTCCACGCCGGTGATGAGGTCGTCGAACTCGCGGGCGGTCGCGCGGTCGAGCCCGGCGTCGGAGAGGAGTCCGAAGTACTCGCCGTCGTCGACCTTCGCCCGCTTGTCGACCGCACGGATGGCGGCCCCGGTGTCGACCGCGTCGGGGTCGTCGGCGAGCGCGCGGACGAGTCCGCCGAGGATGTCGCGGTGGGAGACGTGGAACTCGAAGTCGTCGCCGGTGAGCCCGAGGGCGGTGAGCGCGTCGGCGGCGACCGCGAGCACTTCGGCGTCGGCCTCCGGGGCGGCGGAGCCGAAGACGTCGACGTTCGTCTGGTAGAACTCGCGGAAGCGGCCCTGCTGGACCTGCTCGTAGCGCCAGAAGGGACGGGTGGACAGCCACTTGATCGGCTTCGAGAGCTCCTGGCCCTTCGCGACGACCATCCGCGCGACGGTCGGGGTGAGCTCCGGGGTCAGCGACACGCCACGGCCGCCCTTGTCCTCGAATGCGTACAGCTCGTCGACGATCTCCTCGCCGGACTTGTCGACGTACATCGCCGTCCGTTCGAGCGCCGGGGTGGCGACCTCGCGGAACCCGTATCGGGCGGCGGCGTCCTCGATCGCGTCCGTCACCTCCCGGCGGGCCGACTGTTCTCCGGAGTAGAACTCGCGGAACCCCTTGAGTCCGTCGTACATGGGGACCGGTTCGGCGAGCGCCCGCTTGAAACCATCCTTTCGGGGGCGCTGATGGATCAGTCGTGTCGACCGCGAACGTACGTCTGGTTGTGGGCCGGGAACACCGCTGCGACGGTGTCCTCGCCGTGATCGGCCGCGATGAGCGCCCGGAGCTCCGCCTCGTAGTCGGCCTTCGGGATCTGCTCGCTGGGGCCCTGTTTGACCTCGAACGTCACCTCGACGAGCCGGTCGACGGCGTGTCGGCCGAACCCCGATAGCGGGGAGATGTAGTCGACGTCGTGACGGTCCTCGAGGCTCTGTGCCTGTGCGCGGGAGACGGTCGGGACCCTGTCATCACGGCGGCTTCCGTCGGCGATCGCGTCGACGTCGCGTTCCGCGATCGTCTCCAAGGCGTGTTCGTGGACCCGCTGGATCCCGTTCCGCGGGTAGCCGTCGGCGATCATGCGCTCGGCCGCCTCCTCGGCGATTGCGCGATCGAGTTCGACGCGATCGAACGGGAACCCGAGCTCCGTGGCGGCCCGTTCGGCGTGTTCCCAGTCGTCGGTGAGCCCGAAGCTCCCGGTGACACACCGGACGTCGTAGAACCGGTCGAGCAGGATGGCGGCGAGCGAGGAGTCCTTCCCGCCGCTGTACAACAGCGCGAGTTCCATCTACCGCCGCCGGATGTCGAAGCTCTTCTGTTCCGGCTGGAGCTCCTTGAGGAGCTCGCGCATCTGTTCCTCGTCGATGCGATCCTGAACGCGGCCGCTCTGTGCGAGGGACGTGACCTGCTTTTTGACTTTCTCGCCGAACTGTGGTTTCGACAT
>NZ_JAQCNO010000022.1 GCF_028274965.1 Natronomonas sp.
CATCCGGGACCGCGCCGGGCGGTAGCGACAGCTATTTTTGGGTCATGGGAGTACGGTGGTCCGCGCGCGGGTTGCCGAGCCAGGCCAAAGGCGCAGCGCTTAGGACGCTGTCCCGTAGGGGTCCGCCGGTTCGAATCCGGTCCCGCGCATGAGCGAACAGAGTGAGCGAGGGAGCAGGCACGGATTCGAACCCTGGAAGACGAGCGTAGCGAGGTTTCATCCGGCGGTCCCAAACACTACAAAACGGCGTCGCACGCGTGCGTGAGCGATCGGAGTTCAGAGATCGAAAACCGGAGCGGATGCGACCGAACGACCGCCTCAGTCGTCGTCCGGCGCGGCTTCCTCGGGGACGGTCCCCTCGACGAGCGACTGGTCGGAGTACTCCTCGCGGATGTCCTTCTTCGAGAACTTCCCGGTTGCGGTCTTGGGGATCTCGTCGATGTACTCGATGGCGTCGGGAAGCCACCACTTGGGGTAGTCCGCGGCCAGGAGGTCCATGATCTCCTCGCGGAGCGTGTCGGTGTCCGCGCCCGCCGCCGGCACGACGAACGCGACCGGTCGCTCCTGCCACTTCTCGTGGGGGACGCCGACGACGGCCGCCTCGCCGACGCCGTCGTGGGCCATGATCGCGTTCTCGAGTTCGACCGAGGAGATCCACTCGCCGCCCGACTTGATGACGTCCTTCGCGCGGTCGACGATCTTGATGTACCCCTCGTCGTCGATGGTGACGATGTCGCCGGTCTTCAGCCACCCCTCTTCGAAGTCCTCGGCGTTGGCCTCCGGGCGCTCGAAGTACTCCTTCGTGACCCAGGGGCCGCGGACCCACAGTTCGCCGAAGTCCTCGCCGTCCCAGGCGACCTCCTTCCCGTCGTCGTCGATGACCTTCATCTCGAGGCCGGGCATGAGGATGCCCTGTTTCGTCCGGTGTTCGAGTTGGGTCTCGTAGTCCGCGTCCTCGAGGGTGTACTTGAGCTGTGAGACCGAGCCGATCGGCGACATCTCGGTCATCCCCCAGGCGTGGAGCAACTCGACGCCGCGGTCGTCGAACCACCGGATCATCGACTCGGGGGCCGCCGACCCGCCGACGATGACCGTATCGAGCGCGGAGAGATCGAGGTCGTTGTCCTCCGCGTAGTCCATCAGGCCGAGCCAGACCGTCGGCACGCCGGCCGTGATGGTGACGCCCTCGTCCTCGATGAGCCCCGCGATGTCCTCGGGGTCGGGCGAGGGGCCGGGGTAGACGTGTTTGGCCCCGGCGGCGGTCGCGGTGAAGGGCATTCCCCACGCGTTGACGTGGAACATCGGCACCACGGGCATGACGACGTCGTCGTCGTCCATCGGGATGCCGTGCGGCGTCAGCGTCGCCACCGTGTGGCTCCACAGCATCTGTTGGGTGTACTCGACGCCCTTCGGGTTGCCGGTCGTCCCCGAGGTGTAACACATCCCGGCCGGCTGTTTCTCGTCGAGTTCGGGCCACTCGTAGGCCGTCGAGTGCCCCTCGACGAACGCCTCGTAGGGCGTCGCATCGAGCGCGTCCGACCCGCTGTCGCCCATCACGACGAACTCGACGCCCTCGAACTCGGGGGCGTCCGCCGCCGCCTCGGCGAGTTTGGGCGCGAGCGACTGGTCGACGAAGAGCAGCTGATCGTCGGCGTTGTCGACGATGTACTGGATGTGCTCGTCGGGCAACAGCGGGTTGATCGTGTGCAGTTGTGCACCCATCGACGGGACCGAAAAGTACGTCTCGAAGTGCCGGTGGTGGTTCCAACAGAACGTCCCGACGCGGTCGCCCTCCTCGATCCCGTACTCCTCAAGGGCGTTGGCCAACTGCGCCGTCCGGTCGTCGTACTCGCTGTAGGTGTAGCGCTCGATCCCCTGGTGGGTCCGGGAGACGATCTCCCGGTCGGGGTAGAGTTTCGCCGCACGCCACAAGAACGGCCGCAACGTCTGGTCTGTCCCTCCTGGCATATCTATCGTGTAGGACCGTCGTGACTTCATTCTTTAGGAACGCACCCCACCCGCTCGGTCCGGCGAGCCGGGCGGGCTCGAGCGGCTCCGAGACCCCATGCTCCGTTTCAGCGCCGCCGCCTGCTGACCGCGAGCCCCTCTCCGAGCGGCAACAGCGTCGTCTCGAAGCGCTCGAGCGATCCGACGTGATCGAGGTACGCCCCGATCCCACGTGCTGCGTCGGCGTGTCGCTCGCCGTCGGTGTCGTCGCCCGACCCCTCGAGCACCCGCCGCAGCGTTCCGAACGCGAACGGTCCCTCGATCACGTTGTCCGCGACGACGACCCCGCCGACCGGGACCGCCTCGCGGATCGTCTCGAAGGCCTCGACGTACCGCCGCTTCTCGTTGTCGATGAGGACGGCGTCGAAGGGGCCCTCACAGTTCGCTGCGATTTCGATCGCGTCCCCGCGTTCGAACCTCGCCCGCCCGGCGTAGCCGCCGCGCTCGAAGTACCGCCGCGCGTCGTCGAGCTCCGCGGCGTCGAGTTCGGCGAGGACGACCTCACCGCCGGCCGGCAGCGCCCGAACGAACCAGTACGCCGAGTACCCGAACCCCGAGCCGAACTCGAAGACGCGCTCGGCCCCGACGAGTCCGGCGAGTTGCTGGAGCCAGCCGCCGACGGCGGGCCCGACGGTCGGAAACCCCGTCCGGACCGCCCGCCGCTCCATCTCGGCGAGTATCCGGTCCGGTCGCGGGCCGGTCCTCGCCGCGAAGCGCTCCGTCTCCTCCGGGACGCCCATGCGTGTACAAACCCTCGACGCGGGAGGCGGCTTATCAGTTCCGGCTCACCGGGAACGCGACGCGGTCGGGGCGTTCGTTCAGCCGATCGAGGATGCGCTCGCAGAGGTCCTCTCGGACCCGCTGGCCCCGCCGGGGGTGTACGAGATACCGCAACCGGAGGCCGATCCGGGACTGCTCTTGGTGGACGTTCACCGTCGGCCCGCCGCGGACCTCGAGTTCGACCGGCGTTTCGGCCAGCCGGCGGTACTGCTCGATCGCCCGCTCCATCTCCGCGCCGAGTCACTCGTCGACGACCTCGATCATCACCTCTTTGCTGAACCCCGGGTCGGTCTCGTAGGCGACCTGCACGACGAACCGAAGCAGGTTCCGGAGGTCGTGCTCCCGGCGCTTGTTCGTCGTTCGCGCCAGCAGGAACGTCGAGACGAGGAAGTACCCGCCGGTCGCCCGAGAGCACGCCGATGTCGATCCGTCCGACCGCGCTCCCGGCGGCGACACAGACGAACGCGGCGACCGACGACCCATACCCGAACCGGCGGTTCACGGCCGTTTTTCGCCCCGCGCCCACAAGAAACCGGCCGGCCCGTCACTCGCGCCACTTGATCGAGCACCCGCGGGAGGGCCGGAACTCCGCCTCCGGGGACTCCCCCGCGAGGACGCTCTCGATCGCGCTTCGGACCTCCTCGCCCGGCCGCCCGGAGGGCTCCGCCTCGGGGTTCAACGCGTCGTCGAAGCGGCCGTGGTACGCGAGCCTGAAGACGTCGTCGTCGTTCTCGAAGAGGAACGGATCGGGGGTACAGACGGCGCCGTAGGCCCTCGCGACCTCCTGGGTCTCGTCGCGCAGATACGCGGTGACGTCGATCTCGCCGCGCTCGACGTACTCGCGCATCGTCTCGAAGGAGTCCTCCGGGTAGGCCTCGGCGTCGTTGGGGTTGATCCCGACGACCGCGACGTCGCCGTACTCGGCGGCGATCTCGTTCATCGCGTCGAACTTCGCCTTGGCGTACGGGCAGTGGTTGCACGTGAACACGACGAGAACGGCGTCGTGATCGTCGAAGGACTCCAGGTCGTAGGTGTCGCCGTCGACGCCCTCCAACTCGAAGTCGGGGGCCCGGTCGCCGTGTTCCAGTACGTCCGACTCGGATTCCAGTGCCATAGGGTGTCGTCTCGCCGCGGCGACAAAACCCTATCCCACAGCCCCGAGGTCGGCCGCGGGCGAACCGCGAGGCCGGCGAATCCGGGCGCTCAGTCGTCGCTCGAGAGGAGACGGGTCTCCTTGGCCTCGGAGGGCAGCGGTTCGGGCGAGGACACGTCCTGTGTCACGTAGGCGATCGGCACGAAGACGACCAACGACAGCACGAAACTGATGAACGTCGGTAGGCCGTCGGGGATCGCCGCGATCGACTCGTTCGGGATGTACAGAAGCGTGTTCGGCTGCCCGTAGATCGTCTCCTTTCCGACGAACATGACGATGCGTGCGGTGAAGCCGAGGGCGATCGCCGCGATCGCCGCCGGCGTGTTCGCCTTGTCCCAGTACATCCCGAATGCGAACGGGACGAAAAGCCCCGCGAGCATCAGATCGAACGCGAGGACGAGGAGGATCCCCGTCTGGGGGAGCCCAACGGCGAAGACCACGCCGAGTATGGTGAACGGGACCGCGAGCCCCCGCGTCACGTACAGCAGGCGGTCGGACTTGCCCTGGGCTTTCCGCTTGCTTTCGGCCTCGACGCGAATGTCGAGGACGTTCCGCGCCACCACCGAGGAGGTGCTGAGTATCGCGCCGTCGCCGGTCGAGAGCGACGCGCCGACGATGCCGACGAGAACCAACACCGCCAACTCGGTCGGAACGAAGTTGAGCAGGTCGTACAACACGGGATCGCCCTCCGTGGGTGTGGCCCCGAGTTGATCGAAGATCGATTCGGCCGACAGCGCGACGTAGGTGAACGGGATCCCGATGATGAGCGTCCCGGCGCTGCCGATGAAGCAGGCCTTCTGTGCGGTGTCGGGGCTGTCCGCGGCCAACACCCGCTCGATGAAGTCACTCGCGACGACGTCGCCGAGCCCCAACGCGGCCAGCGTCGCCCAGTTGACGTAGGCCCCCATCGCGGGATCGGTCAACTGGACCGTGTCCGTCGCCCCCATGCCGTCGGGGACCACCAGCCCGAACTGCGTTGCGACGTACGCCAACAGGAACACCGACCCCAGAAACGCCAAGAACGCCTGGAGGATGTCGGTGTAGGCGACGGCTAGGAGGCCGCCCGCGACGGTGTACACGAAGATGACCGCCGAGATTATCAACACGCCCTGCAGAAAGGTCGTGCCGAGAAAGACCTCGAACAGAAAGCCCCCGGCGACGAGGTTCCCCGCGAGCAGGAAGGCGTAGGCCACGGTGAGCGTCGCCGCCGCCGCGATCTCGACGGCCCGGCCGTACTTCACCCGGAAGAAGTCACCGACCGTCAGGAGGTCCATGTTGTTGAGCGGTTTCGCGAAGAACACGCCCGTAATGAACAGACACGTCGCCAGCCCGATCGGCAGCGACGCCCCGGCCCAGAAGCCGAACTGCGATGTCAGGTCCGTGTTGCCGAGCGTCGCGTTGGTGTCGAGCGACTGCGCCATGAGCGTCGCCGCCGCGAGCGGCAACACGAGGTTCCGCCCCGCGACGATGAAGTTCTCGCTGCTTCCCTTTATCCGCCGTGACATGTACAGCCCGATCCCGACGACGATGGCCATGAAGACGCCGACGCCGCCGATGACGGCGATGTCAGTCATCGACCCGATACCTCCGTTTGCTCCCGCCCCCCTTCGGCGCCCGACGACGGACCCCGGGCGGCCGGTGCTTCTCCGACCGATCGGCGGCCGGCGCCGACCGGTCTGCGACAACCGGATTGACGATCGTACCGTTTTACTCGCGAAACGCGTTCAAGTCGTCCATTGAGCATGGATATTACGGGAAACAACGAAATTACTGATAACCGTTATCCACTAATTGTTATTTTCTGAGTTAGGAACACGGGCGTGCATAGACAGTTCCCGTACGTATATACTCTTCCAGTACACCCCGAACGTATGCGTGCGTCCTAGTACTGTTGGAGCATTTCCCCCGGTATGCACCTCGAGGCGAGCGAACCGGACGATCTTTCGGTATTTCGTCGTGGAACCGAACGAGCACCCACACGAATTCGTATATACACGTTGTAACAAACACCACCGTATATGAACACCGTCCCCGGGGCGGAACGCCGAACCCGCCCATGATCAGAGACCAGATCAAGACGAAACGGAAGGTACAGCAGCTTGGGGCGTCGACGCTCGCCGTGACGCTGCCCGCGGAGTGGGTGCACGAACAGGGCATCGAGAAGGGCGAGGAGGTGATCATCCAGCGCGACGAGAGCGGCGGGTCGTTGCTCGTGGTCCCCGACGAACCCAGCGACGGGGACCGCTCGGTCGCGATCGACGCCGACGGGATGTCCCGCGAGGCGCTCGAACGCGCCGTCGTGGCGCAGTACGTCCTCGGGCGACAGATAATCACCGTCGACTCCGAGCGGGCCTTGGAGTCCGAACACTACGACGGGATCCTCGACGCCGAACAGCGGCTCATCGGGCTGGGCGTCGTCGAGGAGACCGAACACAGAATCACCATCAGGTGCTCGGTCGCCCCGGGGGACTTCGAGCTGCCGCAGCTGTTAGAGCGGCTCGGGCGGACGGAGTCCTCGATGCGATCGGACGCCTTCGGCGCCTTTCTCGACGGCGACGGCGCGCGCGCCCGGCGGGCGAAAAAGCGCGAGCGACGGATGGACAAGCTGTTTTCGCTGTTTCTCCGATTGGTGTTCACCACCTACCGGAACCCCCGATTGAACCAGTCGGTCGGCCTCGAGACCGGGTTTCCGCTCATCGGGTACCGGTCGGCCGCCTGGAGTCTCGTCCTGATGGCCGACACCGCGAGACACACCGCGGAGCTGGCGGCGGACGCCGACGGGGAGACGGTCGAGGGGACCACCCGCGAACGGCTCGAATCGGGCATCGACGCGATGGACCGGGCGGTCGAGGCGTCGCTCGCGGCGGCCATCGACCCGACATACGAGGGCATCGAAGCCGCGAACGAGGCCCTCGAGGCGGCCAACGCCGAGTGCGCGGCCATCCGGGAGTACATCGAAACCGAACGCCCCGAGCGCGCGGTCGTGCTCGATCGGGTCGTGATATACCTGTTGCAGATCGGAACGTACGCCGCCGGCGTCTCCGACGTCGCCACGCACCTCGTGTTCAGACAGCGCCCCGAGGACGTGCCCTAAACTCCCGCCCCCGGCCCGGGACGGCCCGCGTGTTTGAGTGTGTATATACAGTTTATACACGCATCCGTAGTACCCCCCTCCATCGGTACTGCCGATGTCGTATTACGTGTTTGAAGGAACGTTTTAGTTTCCCGACTGAAAACGGATCTTTGTCGACTTACGCGACGTCGCGCTCGGCATACTTCGAGTGAATCCGGCGCGTGAGGAGGAACCACAACATGGACGAACGAACCGGCGAAGACATCTACGGCGAGAAGCACAAGGACGCGAACGAACCGATATTCTCCGGTATCCCCTCGTTTCTGAAGCTGCCGACGGCGGTCGAAGAGGAGGAACTGGCGGAGTCCGACGCGGACATCGCCATCCTCGGGGCACCACTGGACACGGCGACGACGATCAGGCCGGGGACCCGCTATGGCCCGCGTGCGGTGCGGGCCGCCTCGACCGTCCCCTCGCCGCCGTACGAGCATTTCAACATCGAGACCGGCGTCGACCCCTTCGACACGTTCAGCGTCGTCGACCACGGCGACGCGACCATCACGCCCGGCGATACGAAAACGAGCCAGGAGAACATCGAGGACGCCGTTGCGAGCATCGTCGAGACCGACACGATGCCGCTCGTCATCGGCGGCGACCACTCGATCAGCTACCCCGACATCAAGGGGTGGGCCGAGGCCAACGGCTACGACGACATCGGCCTCATCCACTTCGATTGCCACGCCGACACCGGCGAGGACGGTCTCACCGGGTTCAAATACGACCACGGCGCGTGGGTCAAGCGGGTCCACGACCTCGGGATCATGGACGGCGACAACTACACGCTCATCGGCCCCCGGGGCTTTTGGCCCGGCCCCGACACCTACGAGGAGATGCGCGAGGCCGGGATGAAGTGGTACACCGCCGACGATGTCGCCGAGTACGACCTCTCGGCGATCGCCCAGGACGCCGTCGACCGGGCGACCGACGGCACGGACGCCGTCTGGATCTCCTTCGATGTCGACGTGATGGACCCGGCGTACTGTCCGGGGACCGGCGAACCCGAACCCGGCGGACTCATGCCCCGGGAGGCGTTCACGATGATCCGCGAGGTCACGAAGCAGATGGACCCCGACCACGTCGGGTTCGACGTCGTTGAGGTCGCCCCCCAGTACGACACGAGCGACACAAACTCGTATAACGGCGGCATCACGAGCGGGTTCGCGAACCGGCTCTGCATCGAGGTGATGGGCGGACTCGCCCTCGCCGAGCGGGGCCTCGAGTCCGGATCGCCGATCAAGCCCAAAGAGCCGCTGCGGACGGCTCCGCCGGCGCCGGCCGACGACGACTGACGCACAACGGGACTGCGGCCTCGTCGGTCGTTCCGAAACGGTCAAAGCCGCTCTCGGCCAACGTCGGGGTACCGAATGACGCTCACCAAACGCATCATCCCCTGTATCGACGTCGACCTGGACGACGAGGGGGAGGCGGCGGTCTACACCGGCGTCAACTTCGAGGACCTCGAGTACACCGGCGACCCCGTCGAGTTGGCGAAGAAGTACAACGAGGCCGGCGCCGACGAGTTCGTCTTCCTCGACATCACCGCCTCCGCCGAGGGCAGGGAAACGATGCTCGACACCGTCTCGGCCGTCGCAGACGAGTGTTTCATTCCGCTGACGGTCGGCGGCGGCATCCGCACGACCGAGGACGTCAAGGAGACGCTCCGGGCCGGCGCGGACAAGGTCTCGATCAACACCGGCGCGATCGAGCGTCCGGAACTGATCGGCGAGGGCGCCGCCGCCTTCGGCAGTCAGTGTATCGTCATCTCCGTCGACGCGAGACGCCGCTTCGACGGCGACGGCGAGTACTACGCCGACGCCGGCGGGGAGTCGTGTTGGTTCGAGTGCACCGTCAAGGGCGGCCGGGAGGGAACCGGTCTCGACGCCGTCGAGTGGGCCCGCGAGGCGGCCGACCGCGGCGCCGGTGAACTGTTCGTCAACTCGATCGACACCGACGGGACGAAGGACGGCTACGACATCCCGCTGACGAAGGCGGTCTGTGACAACGTCTCGACGCCGGTGATCGCCTCCTCTGGGTGCGGGTCGCCCGCCCACATGGACGAGGTGTTCACCGAGGCCGGCGCCGACGCCGCCCTCGCCGCGTCGATCTTCCATTTCGGGGAGTACTCCGTCGACGAGACGAAGCGCCACCTCGCCGATCGGGGGATCCCCATCCGCCCGTGAGCGACCCCGACCCGGCGGGCGCGGACGGTGACACAGCTTTATTCGCCCGCCGGCCCGAACGGACGCCGTGAAGTGGCGGTGTGCGTGGTGTGGCCGGGAGTACGACGCCGAGGAGCCGCCGTGTGACACGTGCGGCCACGAGACGTTCGATCCCGTCTCTGACTCGGAGGGCGATCCCTCGCCCTTCGGCGGCGGCTCCGTCGCGTGGGTCTGTGCGGACTGCGGTCGCGAACACGTCAAGCACTCGCCGCCCTGCGCGCGGTGCGGCGGCCACGACCTCGAACGCCGCGAAACCGGCGCGGAGGACCTCTCCGAGGAGGTGGCCTCGCCGGGGTACCTCTCGGTCGGCAAGCCTTACCTCGCCGGCGTCGCCCTCGTCGTTGCGCTCGTCGCGCTCGTCGTCACCGGCGTCGTTCCGTTCCCCGGGTTCGGCGCTCCGCCCGCGCCGCCGGACGCCCCCGGCGACGCCGAGCGGGCGGGCGACATAGCCCTCGCGGAGGCCGAGGCGGCGCTGTACGACCGCTTCGAGACCGAGCGGCGATCGGCCGGAGCGCCGGAGCGCTCCTTCGGCGACGGCGGCACCGACGCCTACGTCGCCTACGTCACCGGCCACCGGGTGGCCCAGCGGTACGACCCCGACTACGACGGCTCGGTCCCCGACCCGGAGGCGTTCGACCTCCAGTGTGGGAGCCGGCCGATCCTCGGCGTCCTCTCGCCGTCCGTCGACGCCGGCGCGTACGACGACGCCGAGGGCTTCGCCGACGCGCTCGCGGCGGCGCTGTTGGCCGACGACGAACTCAGAGAGGCGGCCCTCGCGGACCGGGACCGCGAGGCGGTCTCGATCCACGTCGCGCCGGACGGGACCGTCTTCGTCGGCTACCTCGCCTGTTGAGCGACGCAGCGAACGGCCTAAAAAATAACCGGGGCGGAACCGCGCCGGAGGACGGACCCCGAGGCGATCAGGCGGCCGCCTCGTAGGCCTCCCGGAAGGCGTCGGTCTTCTCTTTGACGCGCTCGGCCCCAGCCCCGAGGGCGTCTAAGGGGGCGACGCTGCCGTCGGTCTTGACGCTCACGATCGGGTCGGTCTGTCCACCGGACTGCTCGGGGTTCATGTCGTACGTCGCCGCGGTGACGCCTTCGACCTCAAGCAGCGAGCCCTTGAGCACGTTCATGAACGTGTGGTCCTCGCCTTGGATCTCGATCGAAAGCTCCGTCTCGAGGTTCTCGATGACGCGTAGGTCCATTGGGTGTACGTACTCCCATCGGCCGTATGAGCGTTACGAACCGCGGGGAGCGACGAGCCCCCTCGGGGAGCGAAACGCGCCGGCGCGTCGGACCGAACGGAGAGAAAACCGAGACCCCGGCGACGACCCGATCCGACGACTAGGGCCGGAGCCGACTCACGCGTTCGATCGCGTCGCACACCACGTCGACCCCGACCCCGAGCGACGCCTCGTCGACGTCGAACGTCGCGGTGTGGTGCCCGCCGGGGTGGTCGGTGCCGACGGCCAGATACGTCGCGAGCCCGCCGTTGTCCTGGACGCGCTGCATGAGGAAGGTCGCGTCCTCGCTCCCGCCGATGCTGCCGCGGCCCGTCGCCCGCTCGACGTCGGGGTGCGACCGGGCGGCGTCCCGGACGATCCCGAGTAGCTCCGCGTCGCTCGTCGCCGAGGGCGCCTCGCCTTCGATCGTCGTCTCCGTCTCGCAGTCGTGCGAGACGGCCGCCCCCTCGAAGACCGATTCGGCGCGCTCGAAGACGTGATCGCGGATCTCGGTCGTCCCGCCCCGGACCTCCCCGTGGATGAACGCCTCCTCGGGAACGATGTTCGTCGCCGTCCCGCCGCCGACGCGCCCGGCGTTGACGCGCGAGGGCCCGTCGCTGTGGCGCTCGATCCCATAGAGGTTGCCGACCGCCGTCGACATCGCCTGCACGGCGTTTCGGCCCTCCTCGGGGCGCGCGCCAGCGTGCCCGGGATGACCCTCGAAGGTCGTGTAGAACTGCGTCACGGCGAGGAAGTCGTCGATCCCGGCGACGATCTCGCCGGTGGGGTAATCGAGCCCCACGTGCAGCGCAAAGAGGTACTCCACGTCGCCGATGTGCGCCGACTCCGACATGGGCTTCCCGCCGCCGATCACCTCCTCTGCGGGCTGGAAGAACACCTTCAGCGTCCCCGAGAAGTCGCTTTCTGCGATGGCTTCGACGACGCCGAGACCGATCGTCGCGTGGGCGTCGTGGCCGCAGGCGTGCATCGCACCGGTCTCGGAGCGAAACCCCTCCCGCGCCGGCTGGTGTGACTCGTCGGTCGATTCCTCCCGCGGGAGCCCGTCGATGTCCACCCGGAGCCCGACCGTCGGCCCGTCGCCGCGCTCGACGACGGCCACCGCGCCGGTCCATCCGCCCTCGAGCGTTTCGAGGACGGCCGGATCGGCGCCGGCCTCCCGGGCCCGCTCCATCCAGGGTTCCAACTCGTCGGCCCCCGGAACCGCCAGACGATCCGCACCGAGGGCGTCCCGTCCGACGTGCAGTTCCTCGACGCCGATCGCATCCAGTTCCTCGACGATCCGCGCCGTCGTCCAGAACTCCCGCCAGGCCGGTTCGGGGTGGCGATGAAACTCCCGTCGCAGTTCGATCAGCCGGTCGTCGTCGACGCTCATACCCGGATCTCTCCCCGGACGAGTATAAGTCCACGCCGTCCGCTCGGGGTGTTCACCCGCTCCCGGGGGTCGAAACGCGCTCGACGTCGACGTCTAAGTGGACCCCCTCGGGGCGCTCGCGGCTCGCGACGTTCCGCGCGAACTCGTCGTGACCGACGACCTCCATCCGCCGTTCGTACACCGTGTACCGCCAGCTTCCGAACAACCCGCCGTTCGCGTCGAGCCGTTTCGCCTGCGGGACGGAGACGTCGACCGGCGACTCGGCGTGGGGGCCGCGCAACTCGACGCCTTTCCGTTCGGCGCGCCGCTTGATCCCCCGAGCGACGCGTTCGAGGACGTCCCGGTCCCCGCTCTGTAGCGTGAGTGTCGTGACGAACGGCATTGGCGTGTCTGGACGCTCGAACGACAAAAACGCATCCATCGGCGCGCGGCCGTCCGACATACATTTATTACACGGCCGTGTACCGTGGCGTAATGATAGAGGCCACGAGCGCGGGAGCGATCCTCTTTCGCGATACGCGTGGCCGGCGCGAGTATCTGCTGCTCAAGTCCCGCCCCGGCGATTGGGAGTTCCCGAAGGGGGGCATCGAGGGCGAAGAGGAGCTACAACAGACCGCCATCCGCGAAGTGAAAGAGGAGGCCGGAATCGAGGACTTCCGGCTGCTGAACGGCTTCCGTGAGGACTACGACTACGTGTTCGAGGCGAACGGCAACACCATCCACAAGACCGTCCACCTGTTCATCGCGAGGTCCTATGAGGCCTCCGCGGAGCTCTCCTCGGAGCACCGCGACCTGCAGTGGCGCGACTACGAGCAGGCGATCAACACGATCACCCAGGACGGCCCCCGGGAGATACTGGAGCAGGCCCACGAGTTCATCGACGAGGAGACCGAGGAGTAGCCGGCGGGTCAGGCGGCGAGCTTCTCGATTTCGCCCTTGAGACGCGCCGTGTCGAAGCCGTGATCGGGCCGCAGCCCGACGAAGCCGAGAAACTCCAAGGCGGCGAGTAGGTCCTCCGTCGAGTACACCGAGGCGGCCGCCTCGACCGCCGTTCGGGGACCGACCAGCGGCGCGAGCGACGCAAGCGCACACGCGAGGTCGTACGCGCGGGCGTCGTCGATCGCCGCCTCGCGCATCCGCGTCGCGTCGATGAAATACAGGGTATCGACGCCGTCGTCGTTCGGCGCGACGAGGACGTTTTCGGCCCGGAAGTCGCCGTGTCCGAGCCCGGCGTCGTGCATCACGCTGAGGTTCTCGAACACCGCCGGGGCGAACGCCTCGGCCCGATCGGCGGGGAGCTCACCGAGCGTCCGAAACTCGGGGAGATAGCCCAAGACGACTACCCCGAAGCCCTCGTGTTCGAACGCCTCGATCGGCCGCGGGGCGTCGACGCCCAACCCTCGCATCCGCTCCGTCGCCGCCAGCTCGTGTTCGGCCATCTCTAGGGGCGTCGAGAACCGCTCGAAGAACCCCTCCGTCCCCGAGGAGAACGCGCCGATGTTCCGCCCCGTCGTCAACAGCGCGTGCACCAGGGTGTGCTGTTCGGCGATGACCTTCACGAACCAGGTGTCGTTGAGGACCAACGGGACCGACAGCCAGTTGTCCGCCTCGAGGCGCTCGACGGACGCCGGCGGCTCCCCGAAGCGGCGCGTGACCTCCTCGGCGATCGCCGCCAGTTGGGACTCCCCAACGCTCGCCCGGAGGAGGCGTCGGAACGCCATGCCGGCCGTAGTCGGCGTCGACGTATAAGTTGCCCTGCTCGGGGTCCTCGATCGCAACCGCTTTGCGGGTCGCTACCGTGTGTCGACCGTATGTCACACCGGAGCTTCGAGGACGTGATCGTCGGCGAGGCGATCGACTGCGGAACCGTCTCGGTCACGCGTTCGGAGATCATCGCCTTCGCCGAGCGCCACGACCCGCTCGGGATCCACACCGACCCCGAGGCCGCGGCGGACTCGCCGTTCGACGGCGTCATCGCAAGCGGCATCCACACCCTCGCGCTGACGCAGCCGCCGGTCGTCGAGCACTTCTACGGCGACTCGGATCTCGTCGCCGCCGGCCGCATCGAATCGCTCCGGTTTCCGGCGCCCGTCCGCCCGGGCGACGCGCTCTCGGTGGAGCTTTCGGTCCTCGAGAAGCGGGCCGCCTCCGGTGCCGACGACAGGGGCGTCGTGCGGACGCGACGAACCGCGAGCGTCGGCGAGGAGCCGGTACTGGAGATGCGCAACGACACGGTGTGGCGGCGCTGAGCGGCCGCCGTGCCGCCTCCTCAGTCGTCCGAACGGGCGACGCCGGCGTCGCCGGAGGCGTCCTCGCCGTCGGGTCTGATGACCTCTCTGTCGGTCGATTCGCCCTCGATGTCGTAGGGGTACTCGCCGGTGACACACCCCAAACAGAGGTCCGCGCGGGTCGTCTCGAGGGCGTCGGCGATCGCGTCGATCGAGAGGTACGCGAGCGAGTCGGCGTCGATCTCCTCGCGGATCGCCTCGGTGTCCCGACCGGCGGCGATGAGTTCCTCGCGGGAGGCCATGTCGATGCCCATGTAACACGGCGCGACGATCGCCGGCGCGCCGATCCGCATGTGGACGGCCTCGGCCCCGGCCTCTGTCAGCAGTTCGACAAGCTGCGTCGAGGTCGTCCCCCGGACGATCGAATCGTCGATGACGGTGACCGTCTTGCCCTCGATGACGTCCCGGATGGGGTTGAGCTTGAGCCGCACGGCGCGCTCGCGGGCGTCCTGGGTCGGCATGATGAACGTCCGGCCGACGTACCGGTTTTTCATCAGCCCCTCGGCGAACGAGACGTCGGCGCCGTCGTCTTGGGCCGCCTTCGCGTACCCTGAAGCGAACGCCCGCCCCGAGTCGGGGACGGGAAGGACGACATCGGTTTCGACGCCCGACTCGGCCCACAGGTGCCGGCCGAGCTCGCGCCGGACGTCGTACACGAGGCTCCCGTCGATGCGGGAGTCCGGCCGGGCGAAGTAGACGTGCTCGAAAAAGCAATGGGCGCTGTTGTCCATCTCGACGAGCTGGTACGACTCGAAGCCGGCGCCGTCGTCCTCTAAGACGACGAGTTCGCCGGGGCGGACGTCGCGGACGAGTTCGCCGTCGAGGACGTCGATCGCGGCCGACTCCGAGGCGAGGACGTAGCCGTCCTCGAGTTCGCCGATACAGAGCGGGCGGTTGCCCTGCGGATCGCGCACGCCCAAGACCGTGTCGTCGTGGGCGATCGTCAGCGAGTACGAGCCGTGGATCCGGTTCATCGTCCGTTTCACCGCGCGGATGAGGTCGGCGTCCAGCAGGTTCCGGGCGAGTTCGTGCGCGATGACCTCGGTATCGCCGTCGCTCGTGAAGGCGTGTCCGTTCGCCGCGAGCTCCTCGCGGAGTTCGGCGGTGTTCACGAGGTTGCCGTTGTGGCTCAACCCGAGCGACCCGGACTTGAACGACACCGAAAACGGCTGGGCACAGCAGGCGTTGACGCTCCCGGCCGTCGGGTACCGCACGTGCCCGATACCGGTCGCCCCGTTCAGCGCGTCGAGGTCGCCGGGCTCGAACGCGTCGCCGACCAGCCCCATCTCGACGTGGCTGTGCTGTTGGAACCCGTCGTGGGTGACGATCCCGGCGGACTCCTGCCCCCGGTGTTGCAACGCGTAGAGCGCGTAGTACAGCGGCCGTGAAGCGTCCCGCCCATCGAGTGAGACACCGACCACGCCGCATTTTTCAGTCGGCCCGTCGGAATGCCGCCCCTCTGGCATACCTCCCTATCCGAGCGCCACCGACAAAAACCCACTCCATCGTGCGTGGGCGCGGGCGACCGGCCGCCGCATGTATGCACGATCGTGGATGTGTCCGTCCGAACGGGGCTGTGCGATCGGCGGTTCGGGGGCGGTCGTCGCCCGCGTCGCCGCGTCGGCCCGCTATTCGCCCTGTTTCGACTGCCAGGCGTAGTCGCGCCGCTTTGCGGTCTTCCCGAACCCACAGGACGCACAGACCTTCTTCCTGCTGTGGTAGGATTTCTCGCCGCAGCGCCGACACTTGACGTGCGTCGTCTTGTTCTTCTTCCCTTGGCTCGGAGTCCCGGACCCAGTCATGGTTGTATCGAAACGACGTTATCGCCGCGGATAATCGTTACGTTGTCGCCGCTCTCGACGACGAGGTTCATGTGTTGGTCATACCCCGAGAGCACGCCCTCGTACACCTCGTCGTCCTTGAGCGTGACGCGGACCTCCGCGCCGAGCGTCTCTTCGAGGACATCGAGCGGTCGGTTCGTCATACCGGACCCGCTCGCGGCGGTGGCATAAACGCACCGGGATCCGCCCGGCGGCGGCTCCCGTACGGAGCCTATAAACGCGCGGCCCCCGAACCGAACGCATGGCAGAGTTCACGTTTCTTGAAGTGCACCTCGACGATCCGGTCTTGGCCGCCAACGCCCCCTCCGGCTCCGGGGACCGCGAAGACGCCGACGTCCCGCCGGAGCCCGACTCCGGCGGTCGGCGCGGAGCGGTGCTCGCGCTCGTGGTCGGAGTTGCCTTCTCGGTCGCGGTCGCGTATCTGGCCCGCCGGACGCTCCGCGAGGACCCCTCGGAGGAGCCGCTCGACGCCGCGGAGTGACCGCCATACCGGACGCGGCCGGCGGGTTCGAGCACCCGGAAGAGCTTTGCCCGGCGGTCGGGTATTTCGGGTGTGAGCCTCTTTCGCGCCGCACTCGCTGTCGCTGAATCGGAGGGCGACGGCCCCGTCGACTGGAACGCCGTCGGCAGCGCCGCCCGGACCGCGACCGACCCCGGCGACCTGACGCTCTCGGCGGCCGACCGCGACGGCTACGCCGCGGACGTCGCCGACGCGCGCGACGGGATCCGGGCGGCGGCCGGCGTCGATTTCGAACTCCCCGAGACCGTCCAGGTCCAGAACCGCCACCACTGGATCGACGCGAACGTCGACACGTTCCGACGGCTGCTCGGTCCGCTCGAGAGCACCTCGACCGTCGTCCCCTCGCTCGCTCGCACCGCGAACACCGGCTCGATGGCGGTCACGCTGGGGTTTCTCGCGAACAACGTGCTCGGGCAGTACGATCCGCTGTTGCTCGGCGACGGGGACCACGGCCTGTACTTCGTCCACCCGAACATCGTCGCGATCGCCGACGCCCTCGACGTCGACGGCGAGCGCTTCCGGCGCTGGATCGCCTTCCACGAGGTCGCGCACGCGGCGGAGTTCGGCACCGCGCCGTGGCTCTCCGAGCACTTAGAGCGCCACATGACCGACATCGTCGACGAGTTGGTCGCCGGCCGGTTCGACCGGGAGGCGCTCTCGGAGCTCAACGCCACGATGACGGCCGTCGAGGGGTACGCGGAGCTGGTCATGGACCGGGCGTTCGACCGCGAGTACGCCGACCTCCGGGAGAAACTCGACGACAGGCGGCGGAACGTCGGCCCGGTCTCGCGGATCGTCCGGCGGCTGCTCGGGTTCGGGATGAAACGGCGGCAGTACGAGCGCGGCAAGGCCTTTTTCGACGCCGTCGCCGACGAGCGCGGCGTGGCCGGCGCGGCGGCCGTCTGGGAGTCGCCGCAGAACCTCCCGACCGACGCGGAACTCGACGATCCGGCCGAGTGGCTGGTGCGCGTCGCCTGAGCCCGGACGCGGCCGCCGACCGACGCGGCTACCGCCGGCGCCGACGGGAGGAGGCGGGCGCGATGGCGTCGGCGCTGGGAAACAGATACCAGACGATCACCACCCCTACGAGGACCCCAGCGGCGCACGCGAGAGCGACCGCCCGCAGCGGGGCCCCGCCGTAGACGGTGATGAGCCCCGCCGACGCCGCGATCAAAAGCACCGTCGCCGCCTTCGCCGCGCGGAGCGTTCGGACCCGTTCGTCGTTCGGTATCGGGTCGACCACTACCGCGCTCCCCCGACGGCGGACGCGCCCCGAACGGCCCGGGGCGGGACCGCTACCGCTTCAGGCACTCCCCCCGAGTCGGGGGGCTCATTGCCGCGGAACGCGTCGCGATCGCTCCCGACCCTGGGCGTCTCGACGTCCATGTCCCCGCTTCGGTAGCGTCTGACTTACCACTGCTGGAAACGGACGCCCCTCGGCCACCGGCGCCCGTTCGGCCGGTTGCGCCGCTGTCGGGCGGAATAAAACGGAACGACGCCGGTCGCCTCAGCCGAACAGTTCGCCGAGGCCTTCGCCGCCGTCGCCTTCGTCCTCGTCGTCCTCGTCGTCCTCCGCTTCGGCCTCCGCTTCCTCGTCGGCGTCGGCCTCCTCGTCGCCGCCGTCGTCGGCCGTCTCCTCGGCGGCCGCGGCCCCGCCGGACCCGCCGGCCGGAACCGCAGCGGCCGTCTCGATGGCCTCCTCGACGTCGACGTCTTCGAGCGCCGCGACGAGGGCCTTGACGCGGGACTCCTCGACGTCGACTCCCGCCGCCTCGAGGACGCCCGTCAGGTTGTCTTCGTTGATCTCTTCGCCGGTCTCGTGCAGAATCAGTGCTGCGTAAACGTATTCCATTGGTAATCACCCGAACATGTCGCCGAGCGCGTCGCCACCGTCGGCGTCGTCGTCGGCATCGTCGTCGCTTTCGCCGTCCGCTTCGGTTTCGTCGGTCGGTTCCTCGTCCGCCGCGCCTCCGTCGTCCCCGTCGGACGGGGCGTCATCTGTGGGTTCGACGCCGCGGAGCTCCTCCGGAAGCGCCTCGTCGTCGTCGATCGCCGCCGCGAGCGAACGCAGTTGTGCGTCCGCCTTGGAGACGAGGTCGTCGACGAGATCCGGACTCTCGATCGCCGCCGAGAGGCCGACCGATTTGGCCTCGCCGGCGGCCCTGGCGAGCATCGACGGCGCGGTCCGCGCCGTCGGGTACTCCGCGTTGATCGAGAGGTTCCGCGCGGCGCTCGAGGCCGTCCGGAGGTCCTCGACGTAGCTGTCGATGTCGATGTCGAGCTCCTCCGGCGAGAACACGACACCCTCGGAGACGACGCCCCGGAGGTCGAGGCCGACCTCCTTGGGCTCGATCCCGAGTTCGCCGAGCACGTTCGCGAGGTCGGCCGAGACCTCCTCGCCGGCCGACAGGACCGTCGAGTCCTCGACGACCTTGATCGAACCGCCCTCGATCCGCGCGTTCGCGCCGACCGTCTGGAGTTCGCCGACGAACGGCCCCGGGTCGACGCCGGTGTCGCCCTCGGAGATCACGATGTCGTTCGGCGCGGTCTCCCCGGCGCCGATCGGCGCGGGCGTCTTCGACTCCTCGAGCTGTTGGTACAGCCCGAAGGGGTTCTCGTTCGTCCCGATGAGCCCGACCTGACCCTCGACGTGTTCGGCGAGCCGTTCGAGACCGTCCTCGCCCTCGGCCAACGCCCGCTCGATAAGGGTGTTCCGCGAGACGCGGAGCTCCGCGGAGCCGTGAAGCTCCCGCCGCATGTCCTGGAGCTGACGGCTCGGGATCCCCGTGATGTTGACGACGCCGACGGACTGGTACCGCCCGATGAACGCGGCCAACTCGTCGGTCTCCTCGCGTTTCCACTCCGGGATCGTCTCGGTCTTGCGCTCGGACTCGGCGCTCATGCGGGCACCTCCACGGCCGGCCCCATCGTCGTTTTCACGTACACCGAGTCGATGTTCTGCGGCCCCTTCTCGAGGTCCGTGAACAGCCGGCGCAGAATGACGTCGATGTTGTCGGCGATCGCTTCGGCGTCCATGTCCTCGGCGCCGACACGCGTGTGGAACGTCCGGCGCTCGCCGGAGCGGACCTGCACGGTGTTTTTCATCCGTTCGACCGTCTCGACGACGTCGTCATCGGGCTGTAGGGGGGTCGGCATCTTCCCCCGCGGACCGAGTATGGTCCCGAGATACCGGCCGATGTTCTGCATCATGCTGGCTTCGGCGACGAAGAAGTCCGTCTCGTCCGCCAGATCTTTCGCCGCGTTGTCGTCGTCCCCGAGGTCCTCGAGGTCCTCGCCGTCGAGCACGTCGTCGGCGACGTCCTCGGCTCTGAGGGCGGTTTCGCCCTCCGCGAAGACGACGATCTGCGTGTTCTGGCCCGTACCCGACGGTAGGACGATGCTCTCGTCCACCCGGTTGTTGGGGTCTGCTAGGTCTAAGTCGCGCAGATTGACAGCGATGTCCACCGTCTCGCGGAAGTTCCGCTTGGGTGAGTCGCTGAGTGCGCGAGATACTGCGTCCTCTATCGAATCTGCCATCGTTCACCTCCGTAGTTTCTGCCTCGTGGGCTACTACGGCGTGAAACAGGCTACGCCTGTCTCGTCTCGAAGGTGGTGGATAACGCACTTAAGCGCGTCGAACCGCCGCGGGCGTGCCCCGGGCACCCACCCGACTGCGGGCCACCGATCCGGTCTCAGCGTCCCGGCGGTCCGCCGTCCGAGGACTCCGAGCGTGCGTTTTATTCGTCCGCGGGGAGACCCGGGAGTAATGTACGCGGTCCGACACCACGAAGCCGGCGGTCCCGAGGTCCTGCGGTACGAATCGATCGATCGACCCGAACCGGGTCCCGGCGAGGTCCTCGTCGAGGTGCGGGCCGCGTCGGTCAACCCCGTCGACGCCAAACTCCGCGCCGTGCGCGACCCCGACTCGCCGAAGACGACCGGATCTGACCTCGCGGGCGTCGTCGCCGCGGTCGGCCAAGGGGTCTCCGCACACGCCGTCGGCGATCGGGTGTTCGCGACCGGCCTTCACAGCGACCGGTTCAGGGGCGGCTCCTTCGCCGAGTACGCGGCCGTTCCGACCGATCTCCTCGCCGCGCTCCCGGACGCCGTCAGCTTCGAGGACGGCGCCGCCCTCGCGCTCGTCGGCGTGACCGCCTGGCGCGCGTTCGTCACCCACGCCGGCGTTTCGCCGGGAACGACGGCGTTCGTCCACGGGGCAAACGGCGGCGTCGGACACGTCGCCGTCGGCCTCGCGGACGCGATGGGCGCGTCGGTCGTCGGCACGGCCCGTCCGACGTACCACGACGACGTGCGCGCGTTGGGTGCCGACGCGGTGTTCGATTACGGCCGCGAGGACCTCTCGGAGGCGGTCGAAGACGCCGTCGGGGACGCCGACGCCGTCCTCGATCACATGCCCGAGACGTACCTCGGGTTCGACGTCGACGTCGCCGCCTTCGGCGGCAGCGTCGTCGTCATCGCAGACGGCGCGCCGACAGTGCCGGACACGCTTCCGGCCCGATCGAAGGAGCTCGCGGTGCAGTTCATGAGCATGTCGAACCTGATCGATCACTCCGATCTGCCCGATGTCGGCCCGATCCTCGAACGCCTCGCGGCGGCGAAGGCCGACGGCCGCTTCGAGGTGTTGATCGACCGGAGTTACCCCCTCGAGGAGGGCGCCGACGCCCACCGGGCGGTGATGGACGAGAGCGTTCTGGGCAAGATCCTCGTCGTCCCCTGATCGCGCTACCGAAACGCGTTATCGCCCGATTTCACCGGTCTCGGCCTCCTCGCCGGCGTCGGTGTCGGCGCCGAGGTCGCCGTCGGCACCGATGAACCGCGCGCGGAGTTCGCCGTCGGGGACGAGACACCGATCGCGCTTCCCGAACCACTCGTAGCGGTGCTCGGCGAGAAACCGGTAGGCCCGATCCCGGAGCCGCCCGGGCACGACCGACGCGACAGAGCCGAGCGCCCACGGGAAGCCCAACAGCCACGCCAACCGCACGACGGCGTCCGACTCCGTGTACGCTCGATCGCCCTCGACGACGACCATGCTCTCGTCGTAGTCCCCGTCGAGACCGCACCGCTCGAGCAGTTCCGTTCCCGCGGCCGACTGTAGCGTTCCGAACCGCAGCCGGTCGCGGCGGTCCATCCGGACGAGCCACGGCAGGGATCCGACACAGAGGGCACAGACGCCGTCGAAGAGCACGATCGGGTCGTCGGTATCGTTCATGAGATCGCTACGGCCCGCACGGACGAATACGTGACGCCGACGGGAGCGATCGCCGGCCTCGGAGAAGACCCTCGGAACGTCTCGGTCCGGTTTAGTTCGATCCGATCCGTTACGGTTCGGCTACGCCTGCGCCTCGGCGTCGTCGAACGTGTCGTCGTACTCGCCGGCGTCGAGGCGGTCGTCGAAGGTGCGCGCGTCCTCGCCGTCGACGGTGACGCCCAGAGAGACACAGGTGCCGGCGACCTCCTTTGCGGCGTTGCGGGCGTCGTACGCGAGCAGGTCGGGGAGCTTCTGCTCGGCGACCGTCTTGAGCTGTTCGACCGACATGTCGGCGACGAACTCCTCGTTCGGCTCGCCGGACCCGGTTTCGAACCCGAGTTCGTCCTTTATCAGCGCGGCCGTCGGCGGCACGCCGACCTCGATGCCGAACGAGCCGTCGTCGTCGTAATCGACGGTGATGGGGACCTCGGTCCCGTCGAACGCGGCGGTCTGTTCGTTGATCTCGTTGACGACGGCCTGCACGTCGACCGGCGTCGGTCCGAGCTCCGGCCCGAGCGGCGGCCCCGGGTTGGCCTGGCCGCCGGGAACGAGCACTTCGATGGTTCCAGCCATACACGTACTCACCGCCGCAGGAGTTTTAAGAGTTACCGACTTCGCCCGCCGTGGTACCGGACCACACGTCGGCCGCGGCGGCCGCGTCGGTCAGCCGAAGACGACGCCGTGGCGGGCGAGGTACGTGCTGACCCGCTTGATCGCGACCGGACTGCCGATGATCCGCACCGCATCCCCCTCCTCGGCGACCGTGACCGAAAACCCCGATTCGAGGCCCTCTCGGAGCCCCTCGAGGCGGTCCGCCGGGAGGGCGATCTCGGTACTGTCGCGGAATCGGGCCGAATCCACCATCCACCGAGGGTTCGCCTCTCGGCACAATGAACGTGTTGCATTAATCCTGAACGATTGCTCAGAGCCCGCTCACGCGTTTATGACCAACAGCCCGAACACCGCCGCGGCGATGAGGACACCGCTAACCGTCCGGAACCCGTACCCGAAAAACGTCGAAAAGACGAGATGAAAGACGCCGACGAACGCGACGCCGGCGCAAACGAGCGTGTACGCGAGCTTCCGTTTGCCGTCCATATCGCGCGTACGACCCGGAGCAGTATAGCCGTGTCCGTCCGTCCGTTGGCGGCCACCGGCCAACCGAACGGCTTTTTCACCGCCGGCGACTGGTCCCACCCGATGGGGCTCAAAGAGGAGATCGAGGCGATCGAGGAGGAGATCGCCGAAACCCCGTACAACAAATCGACCGAGCAGCACATCGGTCGGCTGAAGGCGAAGCTGTCGGAGAAAAAAGAGAAGCTCGAACGACAGCAGTCCTCCGGGAGCGGGGGCGGCGGGTACGCGGTCGAAAAGCACGGCGACGCGACGGTCGCGCTCGTCGGTTTCCCCTCCGTCGGCAAGTCGACGCTCCTCAACGCGTTGACCAACGCCGACAGCGAGGTCGGCTCCTACGAGTTCACGACGCTGGACGTCAACCCCGGCATGCTAGAGTACCGCGGTGCGAACATCCAGTTGCTCGACGTCCCGGGGCTCATCGAGGGCGCGGCGGAGAACCGCGGCGGCGGCCAGGCCGTCCTCTCCGTCGTCCGCACCGCCGATCTCGTCCTGTTCGTCCTCTCGGCGTTCGAGATCGACCAGTACGAGCGCCTCCGGGAGGAGCTCTACGCGAACAAGGTCCGCCTCGACACCGAACCGGTCAACGTCAACGTCCGCAAGAGACACAAAGGCGGGATCAACCTCACGACCTCGGATCGGGTCGGACTCGACGACGAGACGATCATGGGCGTGCTCCGGGAGTACGACTACATCAACGCCGACGTGACGATCCGGGAGGACCTCACGATCGACCAGCTCGTCGACGCGCTTCAGGACAACCGCGAGTACCTCCCGTCGGCCGTCTGTGTCAACAAGGTCGACCTCATCGATCCGGGCTACGTGGACACGGTCAAACGGGACCTCCGCTCGCACGGGATCGACCCCGACGAGGCGGTGTTCATAAGCGCCGAGGACGGCCGCGGTCTGGACTCGCTCAAGGAGACGATCTGGAACGACCTCGGGCTCATACGGATCTACATGGACAAACCCGGCCGCGGGATCGACCGCGGGGAACCGCTCGTCCTGACCCAGCGCGAAAACACCGTCGAGGACGCCTTAGAGACGCTCGGGGGAAGCTTCGACGAGCGGTTCCGGTTTGCCCGCGTCACCGGCCCCTCCGCGAAACACGACGAACAGCAGGTCGGCCGCGATCACGAACTCGAAGACGAGGACGTCATCCGGATCGTCGCCAGGAAGTGACCGGCCCCGGGCTCGCCCGGCTTTTTGACGGTGTTCCCCGATCCCCGATCCCGATCCGCCCGCGTGCGTGCGTCGCCCGCTCCCGCGACGACAAGGCATATACGCCTCGTTGTCCATCTCCCGGTAATGACGTCACCGGTGCAGTCGCTCGCCGAGATGTCGGTACTCCCGTACACCGACGTCCTCGCGTGGGTGGTGATGGCGGTCTTCGTCGCCGGCGTGATCGCCCACCGCCGAAACGACCTCCGTCTCGCCAGACGGATCACCGCCGCCGGGTGGGCGCTTTTCGCCGTCTTCTGGTTTTTGTTGATCCAACACTTCGCGTTCGTCATGCGCAGCGCCGTCGAGACCGCCCTCGTCGTCGTCGCCGTCCCCTCGTGTCTCTACGTCGGGTGGCAGCTACACAACGGCCGGGACTCGCTTTTGACCCTCTCGCGGGCGGTCGCGTTCATGACGATCATCTATCTCCCCTTCGAGACCTCCGAACTCGCCCGGAGCTTCCTGATCGAGACGGTCGCCTTCCAGACGGCGACGGTGATCGACTGGCTGGGGCTCTCGAACGGCGTCGAACTGATGAGGGATCCCGGGACCGACTCGTCGCTTCTGAACACGTTTTATTTCCCCGAGACCGACCGGGCGTCCCGGCTCGTCTTTCAGTGTACGGGGATCGGATCGATGGCGATCTTCGGCGGTCTGATCGCGGCCGTCGACGCCCCGAGGCCGAAGAAACTCGTCGCGACCGCCGTCTCGATCGGCATCATTTGGGCGCTCAACGTCGGGCGGAACGTGTTTATCGCCCTGGCGAACGGCTACCAGTGGTTCGCGGGGTCGTGGCTCGAGGGGCCGGTCATGTTCGCGTTCGGCCTCTCGGACCCGGCACGGGTGTCCTTTTTCGTCGCCGACCGGGTCATCTCACAGGTGCTCGCGGTCTTCGTGCTCGTCGGCATCGCCTGGTTCGTCTCCCGGTGGGTGCCCGAGCTCCTCGACGTCGGCGAGGAACTGCTCTCCGTGCTGTTGGGACGCGAGGTCCACCTCAGATCGCCCGACGCGGCCGCCGACGGCCGCGGCAAACAGTGAGCGACGACGACCGGTCCGGACGGACCGACGGCAATGGCGACGGCGATCCCGACGGCCTCTCGAGGCGGCGGCTCCTCCTCGGCGGCGGCGCGGCGCTTTCGGCCCTCGGGGCCGGCAAGGCGGCGCACAACACCGTGCTCGGCTACGGCCGGATCGGGCCGGGGACGAACCTCCGCGACCAGGAGTTGACGCCGCTTCTCACAGAACGGCTCGCGCCGAGATACGCCGAACCGATCGGCGATACCCCCGTCCGCGCCGGCGCCTCGACGCTCGTCGTCGCCCCCGACTCCGGGGACGAGACCCGCCTGTCGTTTTCGGCGGACGACCCCGCCGCCGCCGCGGAGATCGACCGACAGACCGGATCGGACGGCCGCCTGACGGCGCTCTTTTCGGACCTGTCGGCGTTTCACGCCGGCGAGTACGCCTTCGAGTTCCACCGCCCGACTGAGTTTTTCGAGCGCGTCGAGGGCGCCGACGCCCGCCCCGAGACGGCCGCGGCGATCCGCGACGCCCGCGACCGGGAGGTCGACCCGGCGGTCATCGAGCGCTTCGCCGGGGTCGATCCGGCGGCGACGCGCGCGCTCGTCGGGGGGCTCCTCGAGGGGTTCCGCGAACACACGAACTACGACGTCCCCCGGTACCTCGCGGGCTCCGTCGAGGACAACGTCCTCTTGGGCGCTCACGACGTCAGACAGTACTTCGAGACCGACGTCGATTTCGCCTCGTTGCTCGAGGCCGACTCGAGCGGGATCTTCTGTTGGGAACTCGTCTTCCGGTCGATCGAGGCGCTACAGGCCGTCGATCCGACCGCACAGACTGTCCCGGTCGCCGCCTGCTACGTGAGCGACAGCCGACACAAACACGCCTTCACCGGCGTCCTGTGCCCGATCCGAACCGAGGGCGGCGAGTTGCGCTTCCCGATGACGTTCCTCGATTACACCCACTCGACGCTGTACGACGACCTCCGCGCGACCGCGATCCTCGGCGACGGTCTCGACGCCTACGGCACCAGCCACCGCGCGACCGACATCTACTGGTAGTCGTCTCAGACCGGTTTCGGCAGCGCCCCCTCCGGCGCGCCAGCGAGGGCGGCGAGGGCCTCGCGTTCGATCACGTGGAGGTCCCCGGGGACGACGAGCAGATGCAGCGGCTCGCCGAACGTCCGGTCGGCGAGCGCGGACAGCCGGTCGGCCTCGACGACCGGGGCCGGGCTCCCGGCCCGGGCGACGGCGACGCCGAGGGCGTCGAGTTCCTCGCGCAAAAGCGCCGCCGCCCGGTCGGCCGTCATGTACTCCTCGCGGCCCGGCTCCCGACCGTCCGGCCCGAGGCCGACCTTGATGTCCAGATAGACGAGCGTGTGTAGCCCCCGCGAGCGGTTCGTCTCGATCGTTTCGACGACGCTCGCGGGGACGCCGTCGCCGCCGTGGGCGTACGGGAACGGCAGCGTCGTCGCCTTTCCGAACCGGTAGTTCTGCAGCCCCGTCAGCGACGCCGCGGCCGATCCCGCGGTCGTCCCGTGGACGATCTCGGTGTCAATCCCCCGCTCGTCGGCCCGCAGGCGTAGATCGACGTGCGTCGTCGAGATCATCGTGTCGCCGGCGGTGAGAAAGGCGGCGTCGCCGGCCGCCGCGGCCTCGAGGATCGGCTCCGGATCGCCCTCGACGCCGGCGCGGTCTCTGGTTTCGATCTCGGCGCCGTGGTAGGCGGCCAGTTCCTCGAGGGTCGCCCCGGCCAGCCTGCTGGTGTAGAACTCGGCGAACACCCGATCGGCGTCGGCGATCGCCTCCCGCCCCTCGACCGTGATCGAGCGCTCGTCGTAGAGTCCGAGCCCGACGAATGTGAGCATGAACCCCCTCGGCCGCCCGCGATCAAAAGCCCCGCGCTCTCACCGCCGCGCCCCCCGCGCTCTCACCGCCGCGCCCCCCGCGCCGCCCGCGTCGCTGGCCCCGGCTTCCGATGCGGACTCGCTCGGCGCGGGCCCGGAGCGTTACACTTACTCTCGTCGCCGGCGCAGGCTCGCGTATGACCGTCCGCTGTGTCCGCGTCGCCCGCGAGGACGGCGAGGCGGTCCGGGCTCGCCTCGCCGACGCCGGCGCGCTCTCCAAGGCCTACGAGATCGAGACGGAGGACGGGTTGCTCTATCTGCCGCTCGATCCTGACGCCGATCCGGCCGCGATCGAGCCCTTCGAGACCGTCGTTCGCTCCCCGAAGCGCCGCGAGACGCAGACGTTCCCCGCGGACCTTCTCGGGTTCGAACCGAGCTACGAGCGACTCGGGGACATCGTCATCGTCGACGAGGACGACGACGAGCGGGCGCGGGCGATCGTCGACGCCATCCGGGAGTCCGACCTCCGGGCCGGCACGGTACTGAACCGCGCCTCGCCGGTCGAGGGCGACCTCCGGGTCCGGCGCTGGGAACTACTGGCCGGCGACACCACCGAGACCGTCCACCGCGAGTACGGCTGTGCGTTCGAACTCGACGTCGCCGAGGTGTACTTTTCGCCCCGCCTCGCGACCGAACGCCACCGCGTCGTCGAGCGCGTCACCCCCGACGAGCGCGTCTTCGACATGTTCGCCGGCGTCGGCCCGTTCGTCGTCCCGGCGGCCAAACGAGGGGCTGACTGCGTCGGCGTCGACCTGAACCCCGCCGCGATCGAGTACCTTCGCCGCAACGCCGAGCGCAACGGCGTCGCCGACCGCATCGCGGCGATCAACGCCGACGTCCGCGACGTGTCCGGGTACGACGGGTGGGCCGATCGGATCGTGATGAACCTCCCGCACAGCGCCGACGAGTTCCTCGACACCGCCGTCTCGCTCGC
>NZ_JAQCNO010000023.1 GCF_028274965.1 Natronomonas sp.
CACCCGTCGTCACTCATCGCTCGTGCCGAACCGCTCGCGGGCCTCCTCGGCGCTCGTCGTTCGTCCCTCGCGGATGTCCTCCTCGGCCTCGAGCAGGGCGACGAGTTCGTCGCGGTCGAACGTCGGGAACTCGACGGCGTCCCGAAGCGTGTACCGGATGAACTCGCTCCGGCTGTTGAACCCGCGTCCCTGCCACGTATCGTCTATCTGTTCGAGGAACGACTCGGTGAGTTTGAAATTCACCGTGGCGATGTCGTCTCCGCCGTCGTCATTCGTAGCTGCTTCAGACATATAGACGTAATACACTGGTCTTACCAATAGTCGTTTCGGCGGAACCTCACTCGTCACGTACTCGTCGTTGATAGCCGCATCGAGGACGTTCTATCACATTCCTGACTAAGCCTTATCTGTCTCTCTGTGAGTGTTGATTAGCGAAATCCGGGGTGTCGCTTGAGGGGACGCGCCCCCGGTCGATTTCGGGACTATCCCGCCGCTGTCTGTGAATTAGTTTGTGTGTCCTGACGCTTCACCGAATCGCATTACCGCGACGGATGCCCTGTTTAGCGAGAGACGCGAATCTTGAACGGGTTTTATTCAGATAAGTGTAGCCATAAAAGTGTGCGTACAAGGAGTGTACGGCAGAAAGAGCCTAGGGCGGGATTTGAACCCGCGCTCTCGTCCTTACCAAGGACGCGCTTTACCGCTAAGCTACCCAGGCGCTGACGGCTTCGTTCGCCGCGTCCGCTCCTACTGCACAGCCGTACATGAATGTGATGAAAGCCGTCGGCGGTGCCGTACCGTGCCGTGTCAAAGCAGTAATTGGAACCTCTCTGAGCTCGCCTCGCCAGTGAGGCGAACCACTCAACCGGAGTGTCTATCTGGTTGTCCGTCAAGCAACTCTGAAAACGACGAAACCCGTTAGAAATCCGAAAGTGAGGCTACGTCGCCACCCTGATCGTCTCTTTCAATCTGGACATCTGTATCCTCCACGGGGTTGTGTGACACCCCATACCCCTCCTCGGTTTCTCGAACATCCGAGACAGAGTAGAACTGGACCGGTTTCTCCTGCTTCGTCGTGACGGGGAAGTCGTAGTTATCAGCCTGATATTTGAACTCTTTTCCCCCGGACAAACGCTCCTCAACGAACTCTTTGTGGTCGTCTAACCGTTGTTTGACGACCTCACGCGAGTATTCTGGAATGTCTCCGACTCGTTGCTTGAACAACCGTACGAATTCCTCATCCAGTTCGTATCCGACAGAATTTCGCCCTGCGACCATCGCGGCAAACGACGTCGTCCCTGTTCCCCAGAACGGGTCAAGCACAGTATCCCCATAGACGGAATACATACTGATGAGTCGGTACGGAATCTCGAATGGGTACGCCGCAGACCGCTCTCTTAATTCGCTTTGTCCAAGCGCTTGAAGCTCGCCATTAATATCCATCCAAACGTCGGAAAACCACTGATTCCTTTCTTCCCAAAAGTACGCCGAACTGTAGCGTCGTTCCGACCCCGGCTCGAAGGTTCGACTGTCCTTCCCGTTGCGGAAGACAAGAATATACTCGTGTTCGAGCGTGACGTAGGCGTTGGGCGGGAGCATACCTGAACCCATAAATTTGGCTCCCGAGTTGACCGGTTTGCGCCACAGCACCTCGGGCAGCGGCTCGAAGCCGAGGGCCTCGAACGCGTCGGTGACGCGCGAGTGGTTCGGAAACACCCGGAAGGTTCCGTCCACCGTTCGCGTCGCGTCCCCGACGTTGACACACGCGATGCCGCCGTCGACCAGTACCCGCCGGATCTCCTCCCAGACAGATTCGAGCGCCCCGTGCATCCGACGGAAGGCCGCTTGCCCGTCGCCCGCCTCGAGGCGGGCCCCTATCTCGGGATCGAGTTCGGCGAACAGCCCGTCCCACATCTCGACCATCGGATACGGCGGTGACGTCACGACCAACTCGACGGAGCTATCCTCGAGCTCCGAGAGCGAGCGCGAATCTCCGGTGACAATCCGATGTGTCGTCTCCATCGAGCGTGGGTTCTCCGCGTTGCCCCCTTAGTCTTTCCCGGATTCCGGTCGCTCTCGATCGAGCCCGCGGCCGCGGTCGCTGCCGGCGCACCGGCACCGATCGGCTGCGCCGGCTACGGGAGATCGCCCGCGGTCGTCGCGTCCGGTCCGGCGGCGGCGAGGACGCGCTCCTCGAGGCCATCGAGGGCGACGTCCGGCGGCGACAGTGGGTCCGTCCGGAGCTCCCCGGCCAACGCGTCGGCGAACGGCCCGATCCCCTCGGGGACGGACCCGAGAGCGAGGTCGGCGCCGGCGACGACCGCGATGCGGATGAAATCGGTCTCCAGCCCGCGGTCAAGCGCCGCGCGATCGGCCTCGGGGTCCTCGCGACGGGTCTGGTCGCGGCCGAACCGGCGAACCGCCTCGACGACGTCCGCGGCGACGGCCGTCGCGGCGAGGCGTTCGAACCCCCGCGCCACGAGCACCTCCGCCGCGATGGCGTTCATGTCGCCGTTCGAGCGGTCACCGTTCGTCCAGGGGTCGGCGTCGATGAGCTCCCGCGAAAGCGCCAACCCTTCGTAGGTCATCTGGAGGCTCGCGCCCCGCTGTGCCGCCGCGTCCGGGCCGACCGACTCGCCGAGGGTCGCGGCGGTACACACCGTCAGCGCGCCGGGGGTCATCGACGCTGCTGCGAGCACGCCTTCGAGGCGTTCGCGGAGGGCCTCGGGGCCGATATCGCCGATCCCGTCGCGGAAGGCGGTGCGGGCGCGGGCGGCTTCGTCCATCTATGCCGTTGTGTCGGGTGCGAGCGCAAAATGGGTTTGGAAACGACCGCGCCCCCGAGCCCCGACCGACCCCGGCGGACGACCACAGCACTTACTACTCGAACCGTTCCTGATGGGCGTAATGATAACCATCGAAGACGAGGGCGGCGTGCGGGTCCTGACGCTCGATCGCCCGGAGCGCCGGAACGCGCTGACGCCCGCCGGGCTCGACGCGCTCGCCGAGGCGGTCGAGGCGTGCCCGGCGCCCGTGGCGTACCTGCGCGGCGCCGGCCCGGCGTTTTGCGCCGGCGCGGATCTCGCCGCCGTCGCCGCCGTCGCCGAACCCGACGCCGACGCTGATACCGACGCCGTCGAACCGTTCATCCGTCGGGGGCAGCGCGTCGCCAACGCGATCGAGGAGAGCCCGGCGGTCGTGATAGCCGGGATCGACGGCGCGGTCCGTGGCGGCGGCGTCGAACTCGCTGTCGCCTGTGATCTGCGCCTGGCGACGCCCGCAGCAACGTTCGGCGAACCCGGCGTGACGTTCGGTCTCTTCGGAGCCTGGGGCGGGACGATCCGTCTCCCCGAGGTCGTCGGCCTCGGCGACGCGCTGGATCTGTCGCTCTCCGGGCGGGTCATCGACAGCGAGGAGGCCCTCCGCATCGGCCTCGTCTCGCGGGTGCTCGAGGAGCCCCGAACGGTCGCCGAGCGGATCGCGGACAACGACCCGACGGCGATGGAACTGCTCAAGGAGCGACTCAGAGACCGCCGCGAGAAGCCGCTCCGCGAGGACGCCGAACTCGCGGCGTTCGAAACGCTCGTCGAGGAACACGCCGAACGGCTCCGGGAGTTCGGCGAGTAGCCGACCGCGCCGGAGGTAGCTACGACGCGTCGGGGGCCGGCGGCATCGCCCGCTTGTGCGCGCTCGCTTCGTGCAACTCGAGGACCCGACCGACCGCGTCCGCGCCGACGTCGAGCGTTTCGACCGTTGCGTGTTTCGACAGCGGCCCGTCGACACAGAGCGCGAGCACGGCGTCGAGGTCGTCGTAGCCCAGCCCCATCTCCTCTTCGTCGGTCTGGCCGTCCCACATCCCTGCCGTCGGCGTCCGGGTGACGAGATCCTCCGGAACGTCCAGGCTCCGGGCGAGCTGTCTGACCTGGCACTTGTAGAGGTTTCCGATCGGGTTGCAGTCGACCGCCTGATCGCCGTACTTGGTGTAGTAGCCGGTCATCGCCTCCGAGCGGTTGCCGGTCCCGAGCACGACCCGGGACTCGGCGTTGGCGACAAAGTAGTTCAACACGGCGCGCGTTCGCACGCGGACGTTGCCGAGGGCCATCCGGTCTTCGACGGCGTGATCCGGGGCGGCCTCGACGAAGGCGTCCACGATCGGGTTGATCTCGATGGTGTCGTACTCGATTTCGAGCGTCGTCGCGACCCGTTCGGCGTCGGTCTCGTCGGCCTCGGCGTTGGCCGAACTCGGGAGCAACAGGCCGTGGACGGCGTCCGCGCCGAGCGCCTCGACGGCGAGGTATGCGACCGTCGTCGAGTCGATGCCGCCCGAGAGCGCGACGACCGCGCCCTCCGCGTCGGCCTCCGAGACGACGTCTTCGATGAACCCGACGATGCGTTCGCGTCTCGCCGCGAGCTCCGATTCGGAAAACAACAGTTCGACGCCCGTTTTCTCTTTCAGGGCCTCTGTGTTCGTCATCACCAGTATGCAGGGGCTCTCAGAACTAATAAGCTCCCGTCGGTGCGGCGTTTCTGAACGTCCGTGGTGTTTTCCCGTCGGGTCCGACCCCGCCGCGTCCCCCGCGTCCGGCGACCGAGTACTTGAAGTGCGACCGCCCGAAACCCGCATCCGAGCGCCGTTGGTCCAGTGGTAGGACATTGGCTTCCCAAGCCAATAGCCCGGGTTCGATTCCCGGACGGCGCACTCCGACCCACCGCTTCCTTGGGGTTCGGACCGCGACGCGCGGGCGATACGACCCACCGCTATTGAGGGTGAAACTACGTCGTCTCGTTCCGTCCCGCTGCGTCTCGTCCCGTCTCGCCATGTCGCGTCGCTTCACAGCGGCCCGAGACCCACCGCATATTTAATACCGTCTCCCCCGGGGCTGTCGTATGGACACACAGGTCGCGATCGTCGGCGCGTACGGCAGCGCCGGCGTGGCAGTCGCACAGCAACTCGCCGGCAGTGACGGCATCGAGTTGACGCTCATCGACGACGGCGACCCCGGCGGCGGCCTCTGCATCCTCCGGGGATGCATGCCCTCCAAGGAGGTCCTCTCGGCCGCCGAACACCGCTTTGCAGCCCGACACGACCCGCGGCTCGACGGCCCGTATCCGGCGGTCGATCCTGAGGCGGTCGTCGAGCGCAAAAACGAGCACACGGCCGCCTTCGCCACCCACCGCCGCGCCGCCGTCGACGGCCTCGCCGACCGCGAGGGCGTGGAGTTCCTCCGCGGCACCGCCACGTTCCTCGACGACCGCCGCCTCGCGGTCGGCGACCGGACGCTCGATCCGGAATACGTCGTGATCGCAACCGGGTCGACGGTCAACGTCCCGGACCTGCCGGGCATCGACGACGTGCCGGTTCGGACCAGCGCGGACGTCCTCGATGCGACCGAGTTCGGCGACTCCGGAGTCGTCATGGGCTTCGGTTACGTCGGGATGGAACTGGTGCCCTACCTCGCCGAGGCCGGCGGGATGGACCTCACCGTGATCGAACACGACGCCCGCCCGCTCGACGAGGCCGACCCGCCGTTCGGCGACGAACTGCTGTCGTACTACCGCGACGCCTTCGGCTTGGACGTCCGGACGGAGGCCCGCGAACGGCGCGTCGAACCGACCGACGACGGCGGCGTCCGGATGGTGCTGATCGAGGACGGCGAGGAGCGAACCGTCGAGGCCGACCAGCTGTTCGCGTTCACCGGCCGCCGACCCGCACTCGACCGCCTCGGACTCGAGAACACCGGCCTGCACCCGGAGCCGGGCTGGGTCACGGACACGATGCAGGCACGCGGGGACGACCGCGTGTTCGTCGTCGGCGACGTCAACGGCAAGGAGCCCATCCTCCACGTCGCCAAGGAGCAGGGCTTCACCGCGGCGGCGAACATCCGCGCCCACCGCGACGGCGACGCGCTCGAGGCGTACGAGAACGTCCACCACCATGTCGTGTTCTCGGGGCTGGGCGTCCTCCCGTTCGCCCGGGTCGGCCACTCCGCCGAGTCCGCGCGCGAGGCGGGGATCGACTGCGTCGTCGTGACCCGACACGCCTCCGACGACGGCGTGTTCAAAACGAAAAACGTCGACGAGGGCCTGGGTCGGTTGGTCGTCGGCACCGACGGGACCGTGCTTGGCTGGCAGGGTCTGCACTACCACGCCGACGCGATGGCGAAGACGATGCAGGTGGTCGTGGAGACGGGCATGGACGTCCGGGAGGTGCCCGACCGCGCGTACCACCCGACGACGCCGGAGATCCTCGACAGCCTGCTCCGGGAGGCCCGAGCGGAGCTGTCGGGGTAGGGGCCGTTTCGCCGCGCTCGAGTGGTCGCACAAAACCTAAGCCGCCGGACGGCACACCTACGCTAATGACCGACGAGTACGTCTGTGATGTCTGCGAGGAGACCTTCGAATCCGAGCGGGAACTGCGGCGACATCTTTACGACACGGGTCTCGTGGACTGAGCGCCCCCGGCGACGCGCCTCGGTGCGACCCGATAACCACAGTGTGGGCGCGTCCGTTCTGTTCCATACCGTTCCGTCCCGTTCTGAATCTCACGCCCTCGCACGCCCCGAACCGAGAGGCGCTCGTACCCGACGAACCGCGCGACCCCGGGAACGCACCGCGGCGGTCCGTACGGTATATAGCTCTATTGTGGCGTACGCAGAGGCGAGAACGGGACGCACCCGTATTGAGGGATATTATAAGTCTTCAATAATCGAACCTCGCCACTAATCGGTGATGGCACGCAAGACCCGCCGTCGCGTCCTGCAGAGCACTGGTGTCGCACTGGCCGCCGGCCTCGCCGGCTGTAGCTCAGACGGTTCTGGTAACGGTTCCGGTGACGGTTCCGGTGGCGGCTCCGATGGTAGTTCCGGTGGCGGCTCCGATAGCGAGTCCGACTCGACCAGCGAGTCGTCGGGCGGCGACTCTGAACCGGTCACGTTCCTGGAGACGCCGGGCGAGACGCCGGGGGACACCGAAGAGATGTGGGAGCCGTTCGAGGAGCACATCACTTCGGAGGTCGACGGGCTGAACTTAGAGGTCAGTTTCGCCGATAGCACCTCGGGGATCGGCCAGTCGCTTCTCAACGACCAAGCCGAGATGACGCGCAGCGACATCGTGTTGCTCGCGAATCCCGAGGACATCGACGTCGTCGGCATCGTCGAAGAGGGGGGCGCGTCGGTGTACTTCGCCGGAATCGCGACGCGTCCGGACTCCGATATCGAGGAACTCGCCGATCTCGAAGGGGAGAGCATCGTGTTCGCCGACCGGCTCTCGACGAGCGGGTCGCTGTACCCCAACTACATGCTCAATCAGGCCGGACTCGACACCGGAGAGGCCCCGTACGGCGACCCGGTCGACTACGACGGCACCTGGACGAGCGGCCAAGCCGGCGCGATAGAGAACTTCCTAAACCGAGACGAGTTTGCCGCCGTCGGCTGTGACATCGCGGTTCTGTTGGAGTACATCTCGGAGGACCAGTGGCCAGACCGGGTCCGCGAACGGTCCGGTCGGTGGGACGACGACGTCGGGTCGAGTTCGACGGAGCTGGAACTGGTCGAGGCGTCGCAGTCGCTCCCGCTCTCGCCCATCATCGCGCGCAGCAACTGGGAACACCCGCTACGCTCCGACATCGAAGAGGCGATCCTCTCGATCGACGATGAGACGCTTCGGGAGCCGGACGGGGACGTAGACAACCCGATCAGTGCGGTTTCGCCCGGCAGCAACGAGGATTACCAGCCCATCCTCGACGTGATCAACACGCTCGGCGTCGACCTCGGAGACCTATAGCTGTATATGAGCCTTCGTGTACAGAACCTGACAAAAGAATACGGAGACACGACAGCCTTGTCAGACGTCTCCTTCGACATCCCCGACGGGAGCTTTGCGGTCCTACTCGGCGAGTCCGGGGCCGGCAAGTCAACGCTGTTGCGGATCCTCAACGGGTTGACCGAACCCACCACAGGGAGCGTGTACGTCGATGATCAAAAGATCACCAACTCGAGATCGGACGTGGGGATGGTGTTTCAGCAGCACAACCTCGTCGATGAACTGAGTGCCTACGATAACGCGCTGACCGGGACGTTCAACAGAACCGGATTCCTTCGGAGCCTGCTCAACTTACAGCCCACGGAGGACCGGGAACTCGCCTTAGAGGCACTGGATACGGTCGGATTGCTCGACGAGGCAGGCCAGAAGGTAGACCGCATGAGCGGGGGCCAACAACAACGCGTCGGAATCGCACGCGCGCTGGTTCAGCAACCTGCGCTCCTCCTCGCCGACGAGCCCGTCGCCAGTTTGGACCCTGCCAGCGCCGAGACGGTGATGACGTACTTCCGTGAGACTGCGAAAACGCGCGACCTCACGACGCTGGCAAGCCTCCATCAGGTCAATATCGCCCGGGAGTTCGGCGAGCGGTTTATCGGTTTGAAAGACGGTAATGTGATGTTCGTCGGCTCGCGCTCAGAGCTCACACCCGCGGTTCTCGAAGAGATCTACGGTGAGATCCAGACGGAGGAACTCCGCGAAGGAACCGAGGCTGCAGACTCGAACGAACCCACGCAGAGCGAAACCACCAACATCGGAGCTGAACTATGAGCACCGATCGCGATCGCCTCGTCGAGAGGCTACTCCGACGGTTCTTCGGCGGTAGTCGAGAGGATTCGGACGTCAAACAACGGCACAGCGAACTGAAGCGTGCCCGAGTGGTACGTCGGCTGTCTCAATCAGCCGTACTGACTGGCATTGCGGTACTGCTGTACGTGTCGTTGAATGCGGCCGGGTTCTGGAGCACAGAGTGGGTGGAGTACTGGCCGCAGTTCGTCGAGGCGCTCGCGCTGTATTTCCCGCCGACGCTGTATTTCGATCTGATCCCCTTCGTCGATCTCGGCCGCTACTACCAGTTCATGGACGAAGCCGGGCTGGTCGGTGAAGCCGGAATCACGCTGGCGATCGCGCTCGCGGGGACGATCATGGGCGCGCCGTTGGCACTGCTTTTCGGTATCCTCGGAAACGAGCGGGTCACCCCGTTCCCGCTCAATTTCCTCTTCCGGGGCGTGATGAGCATCATCCGGTCGATCCCGGCGCTCGTCTGGGCGATAATATACGTCCCCTTGGGCGGGATCACGCCCGTAACCGCAACGCTTGCCCTCGGTACAGACACCATCGGAGAACTCGGCCGGCTACTCACCGACGAGCTCGAAGAGGTCGATGACGGACCCATCGAAGGGATCAAAAGCACCGGCGCAGGCAAGCCGCAGATAATCACATTCGGGATGCTTCCCCAGATGGTCCGGCCGTTCATCGCGTGGGCAATGTTTGTCTTGGAGAACAACGTCCGGTCCGCGGTCAGTCTCGGCATCATCGGAGCGGGTGGTCTGGGAGTGACGCTAACGATCGAGCAGCAAACCTTCCAGTTCACAAACATGATGGCGACGATTCTATTTATCGTGGGACTCGTCATCTCCGTCGAGATGATCAGCCAGCGAACACGCTCGTACCTCCGTGAGGGAGACGATGTGGAACAGCTGAGCTTCTATCAGCTCGTTGTCGGCTTCCCCCGGCGGATGTCCGACTCGCTGCTGAAATAACCGCCCACCGGCCGGACGCCACCCTCAGCACCGTCCGCCGGGGCGTTCGAACCCCGATGGGTGATAACGCGCCGTCTCTCCGCCGGCACGCCGCGTTACCGTTCCGTCAGGCGTCCTCGGCGTCGCCGCCGAGCACCGCGTAGAACGGATCGCCCGGTCCGCGCTCGGTGACCCGTCCGGTCGCGGCCATGCCGCCGGCCCGGACGTACGAGGCGACCAACTCGGCCCGTCCGTCCATCGACGCCTCCCGCCACGCGGCGACCGCCTTTGACGGGAACATCCGGTCGGTGAAGCTCACGACGACGACGCCGCCGTCGTCGCGGACGCGGTCGAACTCGGAGAACACGGCCGCGGGGTACTGGAGGTACTGCACGGACAGCGCACAGCAGACGACGTCGAAGGCGTCGTCCGACAGCGGGAGCCGCCGCTCTCGGTTGAGATCCTGGACGAACCACTCGTCGTACCGGTCGTTGGCCCGCAGTTCCGCCTCGTTGAGCCCGTGCCCGACCACCCGATCGAGCCGCGTCCCGGGGAAGTGCGAGACCCAACTGCCCATGGCGTCGAACACCCGGTCGCCGCGGTCGAAGATCTCGTCGTACAGCCGCGTGAGCCGATCGCGGAACGCGTCGTCCGCGTGGGTGACGTACCGCGGCTCGCCGTAGAACCGCCGGTCGTCCCCCTCGTCGATCCGCCGGCGATCGGCGTCCGATAGCACAGTCATCGCCGAGGGTACGCCTTCGAGACGTATCAACGTCTCTCCATTCGCTCCGATCGGCCTCGACCGTCCGATCACGGCGGTCCCGCGACCGGCGGACGCCCCGGCGCTCGCCGCAGGCGGTCCGTTCATCCGTCGCCGTCCGGGTCGCCGCGTCCGCGCGATCCGAACCACGACGCCGGCTCCGGGATGACCCCCGATACGATCCCAACGAGCAGCGCGGCGTACCCCGCGAGGCCGCCGAGAACCACCGCGGACGGCGCTCCGTCGCGCCGCCGGGAGGCGAGAAGCGTCCCGACGGCGAGCCCGACCGGCGAGCCGACGCGGACGGCGGGCCGCCGCCACAGCCGGGCCGCCCGCTCCGGCCACCGCGCGAACGCGAGTTCGATCGCGGCGGCGGCGATCACGCCGAGGAAAAACGGCGCCGCGTCCGCCGTTTCGCGCGCCGCCGACTCCCCTCTCTGTCGGGCGACCCAGACGACGAGCGCGACGCCGGCCGCCGAGACCGAGTCCGTGAGACGCGTCGACACGGGCGAGGGCGTGTTCTCCGCGCACATATCGGTACCGGCTCGATCGCGGAGGCTGGTCCCGCCGACCGGACGGGGCGCCGAAAGGGGTGGAAGGAGCGTGTGACTGTGATCCTTCCGTGCGGTGTTCGGCGGGCATCGAACATAAATTCTTGTCGGGAGCGGGGATTCACACGGGACCGCCCGCGGCGGGCGATCGCGGGCCGGGCGGTCTATCGCCGCTCTGTCAGCCCCAACCCCTGTACGGTCGGCAGCGCCCAGCCCCGCCTCACCGCGACCAGCCGTATCCCGACGGTGACGACCGCACAGACCGTGGCGGCGGTGCTCGCAGTCGCTCCCAGAAAGCCCGCGAGCGCGTAGACCGCCCCGCCGCCGACGGCACAACTCGCGTAGAAGTCGTCGAACAGGATGAACGGCGCGCGGTCGAGGAGGATGTCAGCGAAGGCGCCCCCGCCCACCGCGTTGATCGTCGCGATCGCGACAACGCCGAACGTGGAGACGCCCGCCTCGGTCGCGACGATCGCGCCCGTCGTCGCGAAGGCCGCGAGCCCGACCGCGTCGGCGACCAACGTGACCGGGTGCTCGTCGGGCGATCGCAACACGGCCCGCAGCCCGATCGCTAAGAGGACGCCGAACACCCCGAGTGCGATCTCGCTGGGCGTCCGGAGGGCCAGCGGGAGCCGCCCCACGAGCACGTCCCGTGTCACCCCGCCGGCGAACGCCATCGCCAGCCCGACGATCGTGATCCCGAACAGGTCGAACTCCTCGCGGATCGCCTTGGACGCGCCGACGAGCGCGAACGCCATCAGGCCGACGGTGTTCATGACGGCGAAGGGGTCGCCCAACAGCGACGCGAGCGCTCTCAACGCGACGACGGCCGCCTGGCTCATCCCGGCACCGACGGACCGGCGGGTGTTAGGTGCTGCGTATCGGCGCGGCCGCCTCGCGGGCGCGACCGACGCCTCGGGGCTCGGAGCGCCCGGACGGCGCGCGCCAACGGCCGGGCGAACCCGCGCCGTCTCACGGGTCGAGAACGACGTTTTCGAGGTCCCCGTCGCTTTCGAGCGCGTCGTGGTTGCCGGCGAGGATCCCCGCGAGGCGCCCCCAGTGTTTCGGGGTGTGACCGCCCGTGTGCGGCGTGATGAGCGCGTTCTGTAGCGTCCAGAGGGCGTGGTCCTCCGGCAGCGGCTCGGGGTCGGTCACGTCGAGGGCCACGCCGCGGAGCCCGCCGGCCCGGAGGGCGTCCACGACCGCGTCGGTGTCCACGATCGCCCCCCGAGCCGTGTTCACGATAACCGCGTGCGGCGGCAGCGTCGCGATGGCCTCTCGGTCGATCAGCCTCCGCGTGAGATCGGTGAGCGGACACGCGATCACGAGGTAGTCGCTCCGGGCGAGCGCGTCGTGGAACGGCCCCTCGTCGAAGCCGATCACCTCGTCGGTCGGCCCGCCCTTCCGCTCGGTGTACCGGACCCCGATGGTCTCGACGCCGAACCCCTCCAGGCGCTGCGTGACAGCCCGTCCGATCGACCCCAGACCGACGACGGTCACCGTCGAGTCCGCGAACTCGAAGGACTGGAAGTGCCGCCACTCGCGGTTCTGCTTGCGGCGCCACCCCTCGTGGAGCCGGCGGGCGAACGCGAGCATGTGGCCGATGGCCTGCTCTGCGATCCCCGGGGCGTGGATCCCGCCGGCGTTCGTCACCGTCACGCCCCGGCGCTCAAGGGCCGCCATCGGGAGGTGATCCGTCCCCGCGAAGGCGCACGCGAACAGTTCGAGGTTATCGGCGGCCGACAGGAGCCCCTCGTCGATGCCGACGCCCGTGACGACGCGCGCGCGCCGGACGAGCGCCCGCTCCTCGCTTGGGGTCCGGGCGTGTCGGACATCGGCGGCGGGGAGCCGTTCGCGGATCGCCTCGGCGTAGTCGGCCATGGCGAGCCCTTCGGTGCCCTCACGGAGGACGACGATGTCCGGAGCGCCCCCGTCCGCGTCGCCGTCCCTGGCGTTCGCGTTACCCATCGACGGCCTCCGGCGCGGTTTCGATCACAGACGAGACAGGGCACACGATGCGACATCGGACTGTGGGCGATCCGGACGGTGTCATATCTCCGATTTTATTCCTTTGGGCGTGCGCTCTCGGTCGGTCGGTGCGGACCGCCGGGGCTGCGCTCGGGCTCGACGGACGGTCGGTCGCCGAGCGCGCGGCGACGGCGGGCGCCTGATCGATCGGGTCGGTGTGTGGGCTCACGGGCAGCCGGCTCTACGGACCCGTTGTTCATCAGTCGTCGGGGGAGAGACGCTCCGAGAGACCGGCCTCGCGGCCGCCCCACTCGAACCGTCGCTGGAAGTACAGCGCGACGTTGACCAGCGCAAGCAGGACCGGCACCTCGATGAGCGGGCCGACGACGGTCGTGAACGCGACCCCGGAGCCGACGCCGAAGACGGCGACGGCGACGGCGATCGCGAGTTCGAAGTTGTTCGACGCCGCGGTGAACCCGATCGCCGTCGTCGTCGAGTAGTCCGCGCCGATCCCGCGGCCCATCCCGAAGCTCACGAGGAACATCACGACGAAGTAGATCGTCAGCGGCACCGCGATCAACAGGACGTCACCCGGCGAGGCGACGATCCGGCCGCCCTGCGTGGCGAACATCACGACGACGGTGAACAGGAGCGCAACAAGCGTCAGCGGGTCGATCCGGGGGACGAACTCCTCGTCGTACCACGTCTCGTCCTTGAGTCGCGTGCCGGCGTAACGGGTCAAAAACCCGGCGGCGAATGGGATACCGAGGAAGACGACGATCGCCTCGAACACCTGCGTCGTCGTGATGTCGAACGTCGTGACCCCCGCGACGAGCGACTCCATGCCGAACACCGGGGGCAAAAACAGCGCGAAGAACCAGACGTACACCCCGTAGGTGACGATCTGAAAGAGGCTGTTGAATGCGACCAGCCCGGTGACGTACTCCGTCGAGCCCTCCGCGAGCTCGTTCCAGACGAGCACCATCGCGATGCAGCGCGCCATCCCGATGAACACCAATCCGAGGAAGTACTCGGGGCGGGCGGGAAGGCCGGGGACGACCCCGCCGAAGAAGACGATCGCCAGCCCGAACATCAGCGTCGGGCCGATCAGCCAGTTCTGGACGAGGCTCAACCCGAGGACCCGCCAGTTGCCGAACACGGCCCGGAGCCGCGAGTAGTCCGCCTTCGCAAGCGGCGGATACATCATCGCGATCAGTCCGATCTCGACGAGACGGAGGTCCTGTATCGGCTGTGTCACCGACGGGGCGACGAACCCGAGGCCGACGCCGACCGCCATCGCTCCGAGGATCCAGACGGTGAGGTACTTGTCCAGAACGTCCATCGAGCGCGGGTCGCCGCAGGCCTCACACCCGCAGTTCGGACCGTGCTCGTGTTCGTGCCCGACGTTACTCACCGTCCACGCACCCCTCGAGGACCGTGACGAGCGTTATCGCGCGGTCGGTCGCTCGGTACTTCTTCCAGCGCCCGTCCTTGCGTCCCTCGAGCAGCCCGGCCTCGACGAGCCGCCCGAGCGCGTGACTCAGCCCGCTCTCGGTGACGTCGGCGACCGCGTTCAACTCGCAGACGCAAAGCTCCTCGCCGGCCGCGACGAGGACGCGGACGAGCGTGTACCGCGTCCGGTTGCCGAGCGCCGTGAGGACGTCCAGTTCCGCGTCGACCCGGGTCTTCCCAAGCGCCGCTTCGAGCGTTCCGAGTTCGTCGAGGCGGCGCTCGACGTCCTCGCTGCGACACTCCCCGAGTTCGTCCTCGAGGTAGCGCTGAAGCCGTTCCGTCGGTTGTGCCATCGAACAACGGTTGAACAGCCGTGCAATTAATTTTTCCGGAACCGGGGGTCGGTCGGCGTCGGAAACGCGGCCGTCGTGACGTGAGACTCCGCGGTGCGTCGGGGTGTTAGAGCGTTTAGGCCGTCTACACGGCTGTTTTATCGGCGAACACGAGCACTGTTCGAGGGAGACTCCGCGCGGTCTACCCGCGCGACGACCGAGCCGCCGGTCCGAAACGATTGAAAAGCGGTTGAGAAAACATTGAAACGGACCGAGCCCCGCGATCGGCGTCGCCGCACCGACGGCTACGCCCGGTCACTCCGCCCCGTCTTCGCCGAAGAACTCCGCGACCCGGCGTTGGGTTTCGGGCTCGTTGTACGCCGCGATCGCGTGGTGGATCGCCTGCCGCATCGACTCGTCGACGTTCGGCGGCCGGACCGAGTGGACCTGCCGTTTCGCCATCCCCTGGACGTACGTCGGCTTTTCGGCAAGCGTCGTCTCCAGTTCTTCGAGGGCCGCCTCGAACTCCTCGGGGTCGTGGCGCTCCTCGATCAGCCCGATCTCGTGGGCCCGCTTGGCTCCGATCGTCTCGCTCGTCATGATCAGGTACTTTGTCATCCCCTCCCCGATGATGCCCGGGAGCTTCTGTGGGCCGCCGAGGTCCATCGCCAGGCCGACCGCCGACTCGGGGAGGCCGAACCGCGCCGTGTCGTCCGCGATCCGGATGTCGCATGCGATCGCAAGCTCCAATCCGCCGCCGAGCACGTGGCCCTCCAGGGCCGCAACGACCGGCGCATCGAGCGATTCGACGGACCGGAGCGCCTCGTGGACCGGCTCAAGCAGGTCCCGGACCGCAAGCGGCGTCATCTCGCTCCACTCGGGGACCGAGGACATGTCCACGCCCGCCGAAAACGTCCCCTCGGTCCCGCGAAGCGTCACGACGGAGACGTCCTCGTCGGCCAACTCCTCGAAGACGTCCCCGAGCCGAACGAACATCTCGCCGGTCAGGGCGTTCGATTTCTTCGGGCGGTCTATCGTGACCGCGGCGCGATCGCCGCTCCGTGTGACGGTGACGTGAGACGTCATACCGCCCCGTTCGACGACCACCGTCTTTGTCTTTCGGTCCACCGGCGCCGTCCGTCGGCCCGCTTCCGGCGCTTCGAGAGATCTGAAGCCGCGCCGCGCGGTGCGTCTATACCGGAGGTCCGAGCGTCGTCGCCCTCGGGCACGAACAGTTATGTCCCCGGAGGCGTTTTGATCCGACGTTCGACCCGACCCCGTCTGACATGCCAGCAGAGCACAGTTCCTCCGATCGGACCCGGATCGCCCTCGTCGCCTGTTGTCTGCTCGCGGTGGCGCTCGCGGGGGCGATCGTCCCGGCGCTCGGTACCGATACCGACGCCGACGCGGACGTTGACACCGCCACCGCCGAGAGCCCGTTGGACCGACTCCTGCCGGGCGAGAGCGTTCCGTACGTCTCCGGGTCCGACCGGAACGAATCGACCGGGGACGACGCCACCGGCTTCGGCGCGCTGGAGCCGGGCAACGCGACGGGCGTCGGCGGCGAGACCGGCTTCGACAACGGCACCTACGCTTCGAGGGATACGACGGTCCACTTCCGCGTCGAGAGCGACGAGCCCGCCTTCTGGCGGACGGGCGCCTACGGCACGTACACCGGCCGCGGCTGGACGCGAACCAACGAAACGACCGCCTACGACCCGCCGATCGGGGCGGCGGCAG
>NZ_JAQCNO010000025.1 GCF_028274965.1 Natronomonas sp.
TCTCCCGGGAACCGCTCGACGGTGAACTCGCGGTCCTCGAAGGCGAGCGGCTCGACCGACGTGTGCGGCGGCACCGCGTACAGCCGCGCCTCCCGGCCGGCGGCCAGGATCGTCAGGTGATCGGCGTCGTCGAGTTTCGGCACGTCCCAGCGGGGGATCGGCGAGGGGTCCATGAGGTACCGCCCCGCGACCATCGTCGGATAGCGGGAGGCGATCTCGATCTCGCCGTGCTCGACGACGTTCTCGTAGAGGTGGACCCACATCTTCCCGTAGTTCCGGTGGGCGTGCCGGCGGCGGTTGGCCGCGTCCGAGGGGTCGACCTTCCGGAGCGGGTCGGTGATCGGAACCTGCAACACGAGCCGCTGGGAGGCCGTGAGTACCTCCTCGGGAACGCGGTGGCGGCTCTGGATCAGGTCCGCCGCCGTCGTGTCGGTCGTCGTCGTCACCTCGGCGGTGTCCTCGGCGAGGCGGCGGATGTTCGCGGCGTTGACGCTCTCGTCGGCGCCCTGATCGATCACCTTGAACGCGTCCGTCGGCCCGAGGATCGACAGCGATGCCTGGATCCCGCCGGTTCCCCAGCCCCGCGCCAGCGGCATCGGTCGCGACGCGTAGGGCACCTGGTGGCCGGGGATGGCGACGGCTTTCAACAGCGAGCGTCTGAGTTCCCGCTTCGTGTGCTCGTCGAGGTACGCGTAGTTGTACCCCGACAGGCCGTCGGTCTCGAGTTCCTCGATGGCCGCCGCCACCGACTCGGTCGTGACGGGCGTCCCCGAGTTCTCCTCAGTCATCGTCGTCGGCCTCCCCGAGAGCCCCGTCACGGGGCTCGCGTCGGCTTTCGTTTTCGGTTCCGTCTTTGTTCTCGCTCCCGCGTTCGCTCTCGTGGCCGTCCGGCGGCGTCTCTGCGGGTGTCTCCGAGCGCTCCCGGATGGATCGGATCCGATCGAGGATCGACTGGAACGTGACGTAGTGCGGGAGTTTGAGGTGCTCGATGAACCCGAAGGAGTCCATGCCGTCGATCGTGTCGAGGACGAACTCGGGGTCCTCCGCCGGCTCCGTCTCGCCGTCGAGTTGGATCGAGGCGTCGAGCACCGTCATCCCGATGGCCTTCCGTTCGTTGCGGCCGAACGTCAGCCCGTAGCCGAAGGCGAACTGCGGGTCCTCGCGCTTCTCGTACACCGGGACGACGGCCTCCGATTCGGTCACGCCGACGCGGGTGACGGTCACCTCCTCGCCGGTGTAGGGGTGTTCGATCCGGACGGGGAGTCGGCCGACGCGCACCTCCGCCAGCGTCGGGTGGACCCGTCCGTACCCGCGAAGCGCCGAGTAGCCGAGCGCCGTCACCGCGCCGGTCTCACCGCGGGCCAACTCCTGGAGCACCTCGTCGCGCCCCGGCGGGTGCGTGACCGACCGCCGGGTGGTGTCCGAGGGGGCGGCGACCTCGGGGGCCTCGGGATCCTCCAAGAGCCCCTCCTCGCGGAGGAGTTCGACGACGTTCGTCAGCCGTTCGGGATCGCCCTCATCATCGAGGTCCCACCCGGCGGTCGGGTCCTCGGCGTTGATCCCGTCGAAGTCCAACAGCCGCTGGGTGTAGTCCTTCGTCGCGCCGAGTATCTGCCCGCCGGGGACATCCTTGAACGCCGGGGAGACGCGCCGCGTCGCGATCATCTCGCCCGGATCGACGGCGGCCGTCTCCTCGAATCGCTCAAGCGTCGAGCGGTACGCCCGGAGCAGAAAGGCGGCTTCGACGGTGTCGCCTTGGGCCTGCGCGACCGCCAACGCGGCGAGTCGGGGCGCGTAGAGGCCGCCTTCGCCCATCGCCTGATCGGTCAGGCGGCCGAGTTGCTCGTCGAGTTGATCGGTCTCGAGGGCCTCGGAGTCCCCGCCGACGCGCCGTTTCTCGAACAGCTGTTCGGCCCGCTCGATTATCTCCTCGCCGGCGGTGACCGCGACGTAGCCCATCTACGCCACCTCCATCGTCGCGGACCGCGGAACGGCCGCGAGGCGGTCCTCCGAGGCGAAGACGGCGTCGATGCCCCGCGGGTACGCCGATTGGGCCTCCGCAAGCGTCGACAGCGCCGAGGCGGGAAGCGACACGGACAGCGCGGTCGTCTCGTCGACGCCGGGCCCCGACAGCGTCACCGTCGTGCCGTCGGAGACGTCGGCGAGCGCCTCAACGCGGTAGACGACGGTCGCCCCGTTGGCGGGTTCGATCAGCGACCCCCGCTTGCACGCCCCGACATCCGTCTCCGCGTGCTCGCGTACGTGAACGATGTCAGCGTCGGCCGGATCGGCCGGATCGAGCCGGCCCTGTCCCGAGAGCGCGTCTAAGACGGCGTCGTCGTCGGTCGAGACCGTTATCTCGTGGTCCACGAGCGTTGCGAGCACGGCGTGGTCGGCGGGCGCCGGGACCGTCCGAACCGTTCCGGGGCGGCTCATCGCCTCGAGCAGCCCATCGAACGTCCGGCGCGTGTCGTGGACCGGATCGATGCCGAGAGCCCTCACTCGCGGCCCTCCATCGTCTCGAAGGTCACGGCGGTGTGTTTGCTCTCGGCCCACTCGTTTCGGCGCCGCTCGCGCGTTTCGGCCTCGGTCTCCGCTAGGGCCTCGACGACGTCCGGCGTCAGGTCGTGCCCGGCGGCCACGGCGGCGTCGACGATCGCCCCCGAGAGCGCGGCGCGCTCGGACTTGCCGGGGATCATCGCGAACCCGCGGGCGTCGCCAAGCTCCACCTCGGCGGGGGTGACGAGCACCTCCCCGAGGTTGAACGGTCGGCGCTCGACCGGCTCCTCGACGCGCTGCATCAACAGCTGTGGCTTCGGCTCCTGGCGGACCGACAGCGCGGGGTCGTCCTCGAGGACCCCGTTTGCGAGCCCGACGAGCGTCGCCGGCTCGCAGGCGGCGATCAACTCGAACCGGTCGGACCGATCGTGTGGATCACTCATGCGTCCGTCTCGAGGACCCCTCAAGGACCGTATAAGCGTTCGCTCGGTACTCTATGTGTCTCGCCCGTCGTTGGGGCTGTGGTCACCCCCAACCGGACGGCGTCTGTACCGGTACGGACGCTGTCGTCGGGGAGCGGGCTCCGGTCGCGCCGAGGGCGGGGCGATACGAACGCTTCGGACTCTCCCCACTCAACCGTTATGTGACCCGTTTTGCACCGATGAGGTGATGTCAGACGGCTCCGACAGCAGCGACGACAGCGCATCGAGACCGAACGACGACAGAGAGACAGGGTCCGCGTCCGTGTCCGTCCGTCGACGCGGGTTCATCACGAGCGGTGCGGCGACCGCCGCGGCGGTGAGTCTCGCCGGGTGCGGCGGCGTCATCGGCGGCACGCAGGACGAACGCGTCGTGACGATGCTTCTGACGCCGGGGACGCCGTCGGACGCCCGCCGCCGGTACAAACCGGTACAGAACCTGCTCAACGCCGAGATCGACAGCGCCGACTTCGAGATGGAAGTTCCGACGGACTACTCAGCGATTCTCCCGGCCTTGGAGAGCGAGCAGGCCGAAATCGGCATGGACGACGTGACGGTGCTGGCGAACCCGGATAAAATGGATATCTACGGGTCGACGGTGACCGGTGGCTCGGCGTTCTACTTTTCGATGATGCTCGTCCAGCCGGACTCCGACATCGACGAACGAACCGACGTCGAGGGCAAGACGTGGGCCTTCGCAGACCGACTCTCGACCAGTGGATCGATCTTCGCACTGTACACGCTTCAGGAGGCTGGACTCGATATCGGTGGCGCACCGAAGGAGGATCCGGTCGATTTCGAGGGGAGTTGGACAGACCACAACCAGGCG
>NZ_JAQCNO010000004.1 GCF_028274965.1 Natronomonas sp.
CGCCTCACTCCGCCGCGTCCGGCTCCGGAGCGAGGCCCCGCAGAAACTCGCGGAACCGCGTTCCGAACGTTCCGACGCCGAGCCCCGCGGCGAAGGCCGCGAGCCCGGAGACGACCATCAACAGGAGGTTCGGATGTTCTGTGCCCGTATGCAGCGGTAACGCGAACATACGCCTACAACCGAACAGGCCTTTGATAAGGTGAGCGTTCGGGCGATATTTTCATGAAAACCCGACGAACCCGGACGAGCGTGAGATATATCGATCGATCGGTGGAAAAATTCGAGTATCGGACGGTATCGGTCCCCGGAACTGACGAACCCTCCGAAACCGACCCGACGGCGCCGGGGACGGCCTCGCCGTCGGGCTCGGTTCGTCCGATCCGCGCGCCGTCGCCCGAATCTCGCCGCGGACGTGAGAAAGTTAATAACGGCCCGTGCGCTAACGACGGACAACCGATGTCCAAACAGAAACCACAGCGAACCGAGGCCGAGGCCCGCGACAAGCGTCACACGCTTGGGACGTGGTGCCGGCAGCGCGACTTCGACCCGACCGAGATCGTCGACACCGAGGAGTTCCGGTTCGTCACCGCCGAGGGGGACTCGATTCTCGATTTCAGCAGCCAGTTGGTCTGTACCAGCCTCGGGTACGACGCACAGCGCGTCAAGGACGCCGTCAGCGAGTCGATCCAGGAGATCCCCTACACCCAACCGGGTAACTCGACGCGGTACCGCGGGGAACTGGCCGAGAAGCTCGCCGAGATCACGCCGGGGACGCTGAACCGGACGTTCTTCTCGACGAGTGGCACCGAAGCCAACGAGGCGGCCTTCAAGATCGCCCGCTCCTACACCGGCAAGGAGAAGATCATGTCGCGGTACCGCTCGTACCACGGCGCGACGGCCGCCTCGCTCAGCGCCTCCGGCGATCCCCGCCGCACCGCCGTCTCCTCGTCTGTCCAGCCGGACGTCCCCGGCATGGTGAAAGCCCCCGATCCCTACGCCTACGGCTCGTCGCTCGACCCCGACGAGAGCCTCGAGTACATCGACGAGCAACTGATGCTCGAGGGCGGCACGGTCGCGGCGGTCCTCGTCGAACCGCTCGTCGGCTCCAACGGCGTCCTCACGCCGCCGGACGACTACCTGCCCCGGCTGGCCGAGATCGTCCACGACCACGACGCGTTGCTCATCTGTGACGAGGTGATGACCGGCTTCGGCCGCACCGGCGAGTGGTTCGCCTCGGACCTCTACGACGTCGAACCCGACATCATCACGATGGCGAAGGGCCTGACCGGCTCGTATCAGCCCCTCGCCGGCACGATCGTCAAAGAGGAGATCGCCGAGCACTTCGACGACACGCTGTTGAACCACGGGCACACCTTCTCCGGGCACCCGGTCGCGTGCGCCGCCGGATCGGCGGCGATCGAGACGTACCGCGAGGAGGGCCTCGTCGAGAACGCCGGCGAGATCGGCGCGTACCTCAGATCGGAACTCGAGGGGCTGGTCGAGCGCCACCCGAGCGCCGGCGAGCGCCGCGGCATCGGCCTGCATCAGGGCATCGAACTCACCCGCGATCCGGACAAGCGCGTCCCCTTCGAGGAGCGGATCGACAAGGTCTCCGGCCGGACGACGGTCGTCGACGAGGTCGGCGCCAGGGCGTACGACAACGGCGTCTACTTCTACACGTCGATGAACACCGTCGTGATCACGCCGCCGCTCGGCGTCGGCGAGGCGGAGGTCGACGAGGCCGTTTCGGCGCTCGACGACGCGCTTGAGCACTCCGACGGCAAGATGCTCGGGTGAGGCCGATCGCGGCCGACGCGTCCCGGCGACCCACCCCGTTTTCGCGCGGCGAGCCCGTCTTTCGATCCGAACCTTCGCCGCTCCGTCGTACTCCCGTCGGTGGAATCCGGCCCCGTCGAGCGCGTGAGTAAAGCTTTAGTTCTGTCCGTAGGACCACACGCTCGTAGTATGACATCTACAGTTTGCCTCTCGTACGACTTCGACGCGGTATCGACGTGGCTGTGGTCCTACGACTCGTGGGACATGCCGACGCGACACTCCCGCGGCGTCTTCGGCGTCGAAAAGGGCGCACCGCGACTGCTCGATCTCCACGACAAGTACGACGTTCCGGCGACGTGGTTCGTTCCGGGCCACACGATCGACAGCTTCCCGGAGATCTGCGGCGAGGTCCACGACCGGGGCTACGACATCCAACACCACGGCTGGAGCCACACCGGGCCGGCGACCTACGAGTCCAAGGAGGACGAGAAGGCCGACGTCGATCGCGCCATCGAGTCGATGGTCGATCTGACCGGCGAGAAGCCGACCGGGTACCGCTCGCCGGCGTGGGACTACTCGGCGAACACGCTCGACATCCTCGACGAGGTCGGCATCGAGTGGGACTCCAGCAAGATGGCCTCGGACTTCGAGCCCCACTGGGTCTACGGCGGCTGGAGCGCCCCCGAGGACGGCGCGTACGACCGCGGCGAGCCCACCGACATCGTCGAGCTTCCGGTCTCCTGGCAGCGCGACGACTGGCCGGCGCTGACGTTCACGTGGTCCCGTCCCCACCGGATGGGCTACGTCAGCGAGGACTCGCTGTTCCAGCGCTACTACGACCAGTTCGACTGGATGCACGAACACGTCGACGACGGCGTGTTCATCATCACGATGCACCCGCAGGTCATCGGGCAGGGCCACCGGATCTCCCGGCTGGAGGAGCTCGTCCAGCACATGATGCAGAAGGACGACGTCGAGTTCAAGGAGATGGACACGGTCGCCCACGAGTTCCGACAGAACAACTGACCGACGACAGACGACCGACGGCTACAGCCGGTCGAGCAACTCCCGCTTTTTTTCGGCGAACTCCGCGTCGGTGAGCGCGCCGCGCTCGTTGAGGTCGGCGAGTCTCTCGATCGCCTCGAAGACATCCGTGCCCGCCCCCGTCTCCGTTTCCACCTCGGCGTTCGTCTCGGCTCGCGCCCCCGACGGCTTGGCCCCCTCGGTCCGCTCTCCGAGCCCCCGCAGGAACTCGACGGCGTCCTCGCCGTGGGCCTCCTCGGATCCGGACGTGTCGATGAGGTAGGCTCGATCGCCGGTCAGCAGCCGGAGCCGCGTGTTCGTACCGAGGGCGGCCTCGTGGGTCGCCTCCTCAAGATCCCCGACCGGAACCTCGATCACGTCCGGTTCCGCCGGCCGCTGGACGACGACGAGCACCCGCCGGTCGGTCACGACGGTGATGAGGTCCGTTCCCTTCGAGGGGATCTTTCGGGTCTGGCTCTCCTCGACGACCGTCCCGCCGCTCACGTCGAAGATGTCCAACAGCCGCCCGCGAAGGACGTGGTGGGGCCGCTCGTCGTCGCCTACGATCGCGTGTAGCCGCCGGGAGCCGACCGACTCCGACAACCGTTCTTCCGTCACGGACGCGCCCTCGGCGTCCGCGACGAACCGCTCGATCCGCTCGGCTTCATCCATGCGCGTGTCGACGCCGCGGGCTCACTTGAACGCGACGCCTCGCCGGGCACCGACCGCCGCTGTGGCGTCGCGTCCCGAAACCGAGTCTCGGGATACCGCGTCACAAGGTATAATACCGGCGTCACGCAACCACGAGATGACATGACGATCAAAATCAAGGCGATCAACCCGAACACGACCCTCGAGATGACCGAGAACATCGGCCGGGTCGCAAACGAGTACACGAGCGAGGCGACGACCGTCGACGCCGTCTCCCCGGAGAAGGGTCCGATAAGCATCGAGTCGTACTACGACGACTACCTCGCGATCCCGGGGCTGATGGAGGAGATCCGGGCCGACGCCGACGAGTACGACGCCTTCGTCAACGCCTGCTGGGGCGACCCCGGCATCGACGGCTGCCGGGAGATCACGGAGAAACCCGTCGTCGGGATCGCCGAGGGCTCGATGTACGTCGCCAACATGCTCGGGGCGAACTTCTCGGTCGCGACGATCCTCCCGCGCGCGAGGGACTTCATCGAAGAGCGGGTCCGAACCACCGGCTTAGAGGGCCAGTGCGCCTCGGTCCGGTGTACGGACCTGACGGTCGTCGAGACCGAAACGACCCGCGAGGCGGCCGCCGAGGCGCTTTTGAAGGCCAGCCGCACGGCGATCGAGGAGGACGGCGCCGAGGCGATCTGTCTGGGCTGTGCCGGGATGGGCGGTCTCGACGCCGAGTTGGAACCGGAGTTGCCGGTCCCCGTCATCGACAGCGTCGCCGCCGCCGCCGTCCTCGCCGAGGGCGTCGTCCGCCTCGGCAAGTCGACCAGCAAGGTTATGACCTACAAGCGACCGGAGTCGAAGGAGATCAAGGGCTACCCCGAGATCTACCAGGTCTCCGATCCGGCCGAACCGGCCGCGCGGACGGACGACTGATCGGCCGCGGCCGCCCGACGGCAGATTATTTGTACGCCCGCGTCGTGGTCCGCTCACATGCGCATCATCGGCATCGACATCGGGGGCACGTTCACCGATGTCTATCTCGTCGACAACGACGACGGGACACAGCACGTCCACAAGGTCAGCACCACGCCCGAAGACCCCGCGGCGGGCGCGCTCCGGGGTGTCGAGGAGGCCTGCGAGCGCTTCGGGACGGCCCCCTCGGATCTCGATTACGTCCTCCACGGGACGACCATCGCGACGAACGCCGTCCTCGAACACGACGGCGTCGAGACAGGGATGATAACGACGGCGAACTACCGCGACATCACGCACATCGGCCGACACCAGCGCCCGCAGAACTACTCGGTCCAACAGGACATCCCCTGGCAGGCGGCCCCGCTCGTCGAGCGCCGCCACCGGAAGACGGTGCCCGAGCGGGTCTCGCCGGACGGAACGGTCGAGACGCCGCTCGACGAGACGGCGGTCCGCGAGGCGGCGCGAGACCTGCGGGCGGCCGGCGTCGAGTCGGTCGCGGTCTGTTTTCTGTTCTCGTATCTCAACGACGACCACGAGAGGCGGGCAAAAGAGCTCGTCGCCGAGGAGCACCCCGAGGCGTTCGTCACCACCTCGAGCGAGGTGTACCCGCAGTTCCGGGAGTTCGAGCGGTTCACGACGACGGCGATGAACGGCTTCGTCGGCCCGCCGGTCGTCGAGTACATCGAGCGGTTCAAGCGCGGGCTCCGCGATCTCGGCGTCACCGCCGAACTCCACGTGATGCAGTCCAACGGCGGGATCGGCACCGAAGAGAGCATCAGGCGGACCCCCGTGAACCTGCTTTTTTCGGGGCCCGCCGCCGGGATACTCGGCGGGAAGTGGCGAAGCGAGGAGGCGACGCCGGGGGCCGACGGGACGAACACGATCACTCTCGATATGGGCGGGACGAGCGCCGACATCGGGATCGTCGCCGACGGCGAGATCGTCGAGGCGAACGTCAGAGAGACCGACATCGGCGGGTACCCGGTCATGATCCCGATGATCGACATCGAGACGATCGGTGCCGGCGGCGGTTCGATCGCCTACGTCGACTCCGGCGGGGCCTTCCGCGTCGGGCCGCGCTCCTCGGGCGCGGTTCCGGGCCCGGCGAGCTACGGGCGCGGCGGCGAGGAGCCGACGGTGACCGACGCACACGTCGCGTTGGGTCGGATCCGCGAGGAGTTCTTCCTCGGCGGCGAGATGGGGTTGGAACGCGACCGGGCCGGGGCGGCGATCGATCGCGAACTCGCCGACGAACTCGGAATGGACACCGTCGAGGCGAGCCTCGGCGTCCTCGATATCGTCAACAACAACATGGCCAACGCGATCCGATCGAAGACGATCCAGAAGGGCAGAGATCCCACGGAGTTCACCCTCGTCGCCTTCGGCGGCGCCGGGCCGATGCACGCCGCCGACGTCGCCCGGGAACTCGACATCCCGCGGACGATCGTCCCGATCAGCCCCGGTGTGCTCTCGGCTGTCGGCCTCTCGACGACGGACATCCAGTACGACTTCATCACCACCGAGTTCACGCTCGTCGAGGACGCCGACCCCGAGGCGCTTCGGCGCGCGTACGACGACATGCTCGATACGGCGCGCTCGCGGCTCCGGGCCGACGGCGTCCCCGACGGGCGGATCGGTCTCGAAACGACCGCCGACTGCCGGTACGAGGGCCAGGGCTACGAGCTCTCGATCGGCGTCGGCGAGGGCGGCCTCGACGACCTCGAGGCGGTCCGCGAGCGGTTCGATCGCGCCCACGACGCGGAGTTCGGCCACAACTTCCCGGAGAACCCCGTCGAGATCGTCAACCTCCGGGTCACCGCTTACGGCGAGTTGCCCTCCTCCGAGCGCGTCGGACTCCCCGACGCGAACTCGCCGGCCGCCGAGCACGCCCTCGACGAGCGCGACGTCCACTTCCGGATCGACGGCGACACCGAGGCGTACGAAACGCGCTTTTTCGACCGGACCGCGCTGCGGGCCGGCCACCGCATCGACGGCCCGGCCGTCGTCGGCGAGAAGGACTCGACGACCGTGGTCCCGCCGGACTTCGAGGCGACGGTGCTCGGGTACGGTGACATCGAACTGCGACAGAGGGGGAAAGCGCGATGAGCCGAGCGAGCCGAACGGTCCGCGAGCAGACCCGGTGGTACGAGTACCCCGACGACCCCGGATCGGAGATCGACCCGATCACCCGCCGGGTCGTCGGCGGCAGCCTCGTCAACATCTGCGACGAAATGGGGCACAAGCTGACCCGGACGAGCTACTCGAGCATCATCCGCGAGTCGGAGGACTTCGGCTGTGCGCTGCTCGACGAGCGGGCGCGACAGCTCTGTGAGACCGACAGCACCCCGCTGCAGATGGGGCCGATCCCGGCGTACGTCCGGGGGGTCATCGAGATCTTCGAGGAGCGCAACGAGACGTTCGAGGAGGGCGACGTGATCCTCCACAACGACCCCTACCACGGCGCGAGCCACGCCCCCGATTTCGCCGTTGTCGTCCCGGTCTTCCGGGCGGGCGAGCTCACCGGCTTTTCGGTGACCACCGCCCACCACCTCGAGGTCGGGGCCGACAAGCCGGGGACCTGCATCATCGACACCGTCGACGCCTACAGCGAGTCCGTCCGGCTCGAGGCGATCAAGATCATCGAGGCCGGCGAGCGCAACGAGACCGCCTGGCAGCTCATCGCGGATAACATCCGCGTTCCGGACATGGTCATGGGCGACATCAAAGCGCAGATCTCGGCCGCCCGCGTCGGCGCCGAGCGGCTGACGGGGCTGTTCGACGAGCACGGCCACGACACCGTCAAGACGGCCGGCGCGGCGATGATGGACTACTCCGAGCGCGTGTTGCGAAACGAGATCGAGGCGCTCCCCGACGGAACCTACTCCGCGGAGGGCCGGATCGACGGCTACCTCGACGCCGAGAGCGACGCCGAAAAGGACGTGTTCCTCGGGGTCGATCTGACGGTCTCAGGGTCCGACATCGAGGTCGACCTCTCGCGCTGTGACGACCAACTCGACAACCGCCCGATCAACATGCCCTTCGCCGGAACCGTCGTTCCGGCCGTCCTCCTCGTCGTCCGATCGACGCTTCTGGACACGGAGACGTTCGAGGCGGTGCCGCAGAACAACGGCATCACGCGCCCGGTCTCGGTCGAGGCCCCGAAGGGCTCGATCGCGAACCCCCGGTTCCCGGCCCCGACGATCGCGCGCTTTTGCCCCGGCAACCGCCTGGCCGACCTGACGATGAAAGCGCTCGCGGAGGTCGTACCCGAGAAGACGTGTGCGGGCATCGGGAACCTGAAGATCGCCACGAACAGCGGCATGACCGACGACGACGAGTACTGGGTGTACATGGACATCATCTCCGGCAGCTACGGCGCGCGCCCGACGAAGGACGGACTCGACGCCGTCGACACCCTCTATGCGAACACGCGGAACAACCCGATCGAGGACATCGAGAGCCACTACCCGATGCGCGTCACGCGGTACGAACTCCGCGAGGACGAGGAGGGCGCGGGCGAGTTCCGGGGCGGGTACGGGCCGATCCGGGAGTTCCAGTACCGCAGCGACGGCCGCGTCTCGATCGAGGGCGACGGCAGCAAGTACCCGCCGTGGGGCTTCGCCGGCGGCGAGGACGGCTCGCCCGGCGCGGTCGTCGTCGAGGGCGAGATCGACGAGTCCACGCCGCGCTCGAAGATGTCGAACGAGGCCATCGACGAGGGCCAACACATCCGGATGGTCGGCCCCTGCGGCGGCGGGTGGGGCGATCCGACCGACCGGGACCCCCAGCAGGTCCGCGAGGACGTCCTCGACGGGTTGGTGAGCGACGCGCGCGCCGAAGCGGTCTACGGCGTCGTCCTCACCGACGACCGCGAGATCGACGGGGCGGCGACGGCGGCGCTTCGCGAGGACGGCTGAGGCCTCCGATCACTCCTACTCCTGTGCGAGTTCGAACGCCGCGGAGGCGAGCGTGTTCGCCGACTTGTAACAGTCCTCCCAGGAGGTGTACTCGTCCTCGTTGTGGCTCTTGCCGTTCTCGCTGACGGCGAACACCATCGCGGTGTCACAGACCGAGTCGGCGTGGGTCGCGTCGTGGCCCGCGCCGCTGAAAACGCGCATCGCGTCGTACCCGAGCGACTCGGTCGCGTCCTCGACGGCGTCGACACAGCGGTCGGCGAAGTACACCGGATCGGCGTCCATCCGGTCTTCGTGTTCCCACTCGACGCCCTCTCGTTCGGCCGCCGCCGCGGCCTCCGCGAGGACGTGGTCGTAGGCCTTCTCGAGGACCTCGCTGGTCGGGTCCCTGACCCCCCAGGTGAACGTCACCTCCTCCGGGATGATGTTGATCGAGTTCGGCTGTACGTCGACGTAGCCGACGGTCCCGACGGTCCGATCGCCGAGCGTCCCCGGGAGCCGCCGGATCTGCGTGATGACGTCGGCGGCGGGCACGAGCGCGTCGCTCCGGTGGTGCATCGGCGTCGGCCCCGAGTGGTCCGCCTCGCCGCGGTAGGTGATCGCGCCCCACTTGAAGCCGACGATGCCGGTCACGATCCCGACGCTCTTGTCGTTTTCCTCGAGGTACGGCCCCTGCTCGACGTGGAGCTCTAAGTACGAGTCGTACTCGGCGGCGGGTTCGGCCGGCTGTTGTCCCTTGTACCCGATCCGTTCGAGTTCGGACTCGAGGGTGTTGCCGTCCGTGTCGGTCTTGGCGTACTCCTCGTCGATGTCGTGGGCGCCGGCCCAGACGCCGCTTCCCTGCATCGCGGGCTGGAACCGCGAGCCCTCCTCGTTGGTCCAGTTGACGATCTCGATCGGGCGGGTGGTCGTGATGTCGCGGTCGTTGAGCTCCCTGACGAACTCGAGGGCGGAGATCACGCCCAACGCGCCGTCGTAGATACCGCCGTACGGCTGGGAGTCGAGGTGCGAGCCGACCATCACCGGCTCCCCCGACTCCTCGCCGTCCCGGCGGCCGAACATGTTCCCGAACTCGTCGATGCGGACGTCGAGACCGGCCTCTTCCATCCGCTCGAGGAACCAGTCTCTGATCCGCTTGTCGTCGTCGCTGAGCGCGAGTCGGTGCAGGCCCCCGCCGTCGGTGCCGCCGATCTCGGCTTGCTCTTTCATCGTCGAGACGAACCGTTCCTCGTTCAGTTCCAGCGCCATGGCCCCGATTTCATCTCACTCGGTAATTAATATTCGTATGTCCCACCCGACGGACCCGAGGCCCCGACGGCGCGCTCGCCCGCGTTCGCTTTTTATTCACCCCCCTCGCGGAACCGCTCGAACGCGGCGCCGATAGCGAGCGTCTCGGCGTCCTCGTAGTGTCCACACGCGAACTGGATCCCGACGGGAAGCCCGTCGATCCGGCCCGCGGGGACGGTGACCGCCGGGACGCCGGCGATGTCCGCGGGGCGGGTGTTGACCGCCAGCGGCGGGGGCGCGTCCCCGCCGGCCGACGAGTACGAGTGCGGCGACCACTCGCCCAACTCCGGGGCGGTCACCGGCATCGTCGGGGTCACCACGGCGTCGTGACCCTCCAGGGCGGACGCGAACTGCTCGGTGAACGCGCGGCGGACGTTTCTGGCGGCGACGTAGTGGCGCGCGTCGGCCCCCTCGATGAGGTGGCTCCCCTCGATCGCCTTGCGCCGAACGACGGGGCCGAACGACCGCGCCGGGTCCCCGATCCCCGCAGCCGCGGCGCGGTGCCACTCGGGATCGATCGGCCCGCGGCTCGCCAGCGGCGCGCCCGAGAGCCGAAGCGACGTCGCGAACTCGACGTTCGTGATCGCGTTCCAGACGTCGACGGCCTCGGAGAACAGCGGAACGGAGACGGACGCGACGCTCGCCCCGGCTCGCTCCATCGCGTCGATCCGCTCGCGGACGTGCGAGCCGACCGCGTCGCTGACGTGCGGGCCGAAAAACTCCGCGGGAACGGCGAGCGAGAGATCCTCGATCGACGGCGGGTCCTCGACGGCCCCGGCCGCCGACCGATCGATCCGCCCCGCGGCGGCCGTCGCCCCGTCGCGCTGGTCGAACCCGACGAGCGCATCGAACACGGACGCGGCGGTCGAAACGTCCGCGGCGAACTGTCCGACGTGATCGAGCGAGTACGCCAACTCGACGACGCCGAACCGCGAAACGACGCCCCACGTCGGCTTGAAGCCGACCAGCCCGCAAAACGACGCCGGGATGCGGACGCTCCCGCCGGTGTCGGTCCCGAGCGCCGCGTCCGCGTCGCCCGCGGCGACCGCGGCGGCGCTTCCCGAGGAGGAGCCGCCGGCGACGCGGTCGGTGTCGACCGGGTTCGGCGTCGGCCCGAACGCGCTCGTCTCGCTCGTCGGTCCGTACGCGAGCTCGTCCATGTTCGTCTTGCCGATCAACCGCGCGCCAGCGTCGAGGAGCCGCTCGACGACGGCCGCGTCACACCCCGGAACCGCGTCCTCAAACACCGCCGAACCGCATGTCATCGGGACCCCGGCGACGGCGATGTTGTCCTTGAGCGCGACGTCGAGCCCCGAGAGCGCCCCGGCACCGCCCGATCGCTCGAAGCGAGCGAGAAACGCGTTGTGCTCGCCGGGCTCCGAGCGGGTCGTCTCGACGTCGAACGCCGCCCGGTCCGATCCGGGGGCGTATTCGGCGGCGTTTGCCGCCAGCCTGTCGTACCCCTTGAGCCCGCTCGATACCTCCTCGGCGATCCGCTCGGCCTCGGTCTCTGAGAGGTCGATCCCCAGCCGCGAGCCGTGCGCTATCACGTCGGTTCGGCGGATCGCGCGTCCGCGTTCGTGTTCGCGTTCGTGTGTATCGGTCATCGGTCGGGTTCGTCGTTCGTCTTCGGTCTTCGGCCTTTGCTCTCCGATCGCGTCCGTCCCTCGACGGGGGCGTTCGGCGGGTCAGTACGACCGCGGGAGGTCGAGCGCGTTCTCGCCGATGTAGTTCAGCGCCAGTTCCTGTGCGATCGGGACGAGCCTGGTCAGGCGGGCCTCCCGGAGGTACCGCTCGACGTCGTACTCGCGGGCGACGCCGAACCCGCCGTGGGCCTGGACGGCGATGTCGGCCGCCTCGTGGCAGGCCTCCGCGGCGAGGAACTTTGCGAGGTTCGCCTGGACGCCGCCGTCGGTCCGCTCGCTCGTCTCCAGGCGTCCGGCCGCGTTGTACACGACCTCCTTTGCCGCCTGGACCCGCGCGTACGCCTTCGCGAGCGGGTGTTGGATCGCCTGGTTCGTGCCGATCTTCCGACCGAAGACCTCCCGTTGGTCCGCGTACTCCGTGCCGCGTTCCAAGGCGAGCTCCCCAAGCCCGATGCACTCGGCTGCGATGACGAGCCGTTCCTCGTTGAGGCCGTCCAAGAGCTGATAGAAGCCGTTGTCACGCTCGCCGACGAGGGCCGACTCGGGCACGCGGAGGTCCTCGAACCACAGCTCGAAGGCGTGGACCGCGTTGCTCGCCGTCTTCTCGATCGGCTCCATCTGGAGGGTGCCCCGATCGAACGCCTCCTCGACGTCGACGAGAAACATCGAGAGCCCCTGAGTCCGTTTCTCGACGTCCGCCTTCGGCGTCGTCCGCGCGATGACCAACGCGTAGTCGGTCTGATCGACCCGCGAGGTCCAGATCTTCTGTCCGTTGATGACGTACCCGTCGCCGTCCCGCTCGGCCCGCGTCTCGATCGACAGCGAGTCCGACCCGGCGTTCGGCTCGGTGAGCGCCAGCGACTGCACGGCGGCCTCGCCGGTCGCCACCTCGGGCAGCAACTCGGCTTTCAGCTCCTCGCTTCCGTACTTGACAAGCGGGACGCTGTTGTAGATCGTCCCGTGTATCGCCTGGGTCCCCGAAAAGCCGCCGCCGCCGGCCGCGACCTCCTCCATCATGACGACGACCTCCTCGGTCGTCATCCCGACGCCGCCGTACTCCTCGGGGATCAGTATCCCCAGCCACCCGCCGGCGGCGAGTTCGTCCACGAACGCCGCGGGGTACTCGCCCTCCCTGTCGCAGGTCCGCCAGTACTCGTCGTCGAAGTCGGTACAGACGTCCCGGACCGCGTTCTGCACGAGCTGTTGGGTCTCGGAGAGTTCGACGGACCCGCGCAATCGAGATGCCATACCGATCGGTCGGTCCCGAACAATATAAAATCGCCCGCCGGGCCGCCGCGGGTCGCGGCCCTTCGGGGTCGAAACCGGAGACCGCGCGGTCGGCGGTTCAGACCTGCTCAGACAGGCTCGCCAACTCGACGCCGGCCTCCTCGAGGCGGCGGTGCGTCGCCTCGAGAACCTCGACCGCGTTCGGGTTGTCGCCGTGGATACAGATGCTGTCGGCCGGAACGTCGATCATCGTCCCGTCGACCGCCTCGAGTTCGCCCCGCGTTGCGATGCTGACGACGCGTTCGGCGACCTCCTCGGGCTCCTTGGCCGAAACCGACTTCTCGACGATGAGCGTCCGGTCCGGTCGGTAATCGATGTCGACGTACCCCTCGAAGACGGCGTCGAGGTCGTCGTACTCCGCGGCGACCTCGTAGATGTTCATGTCGGTCGCGAGGTAGACGAGTTCGGGATCGACCTCGAGGATCGCCTCCATGACGGCGCGGGCGTGCTCCTCGCTCGCGGAGAGCATCGAGTACATCGCGCCGTGGGGCTTGACGTGTTGAACGTCGACGCCGGCGTGCTCTGCGAACCCCATCAGCGCGCCGAGTTGGTACACGACGTAGTCGCGCACCTCCTCCGGGGTCGCGTCCATCTCCCGGCGGCCGAAGCCCATCATGTCGGGGAGCCCGGGGTGGACGCCGACGCCGACGCCGTGTTCGGCGGCCAGCGAGACGGTCTCCCGGAGGACGTGGGGATCGCCGCCGTGGAACCCGGCGGCGACGTTCGCGGAACTGATGTAGGGCATGACCTCCTCGTCGCGCCCCATCGTGTAGTTCCCGAAGCTCTCGCCCATGTCGCAGTTGATATCGATCGTCGACATACGGGAGGGGTCGGCGCGTCCCGACTTGTATCTTCCGCGTGTCCGGGCTGGGGGGCTTCGATACGCCGCCGCGACCGCCGGTCGGACCGCTATGCGGTCTCGATCTCGATTACCTCGTCGCCCGCCTCGACGGCCTCCTCGTTCTCGAAGTTGATCGCGGCGATCGTCCCGTCGGTCGGCGCGTTGATGTCGTGGAAGTTCTTCATGACGCCGACCAGGCCGACCTTCTCGCCCTCTGTGACCTCGTCGCCGACCTCGACGAACGGCGGCTCCTCGGGGTCGGGCCGTCTGTAGAACACTCCTGGCATCGGGGCAGTCACGGATTCGGTTGCCATACGCGGCTTCCCGTTCCGCTGTCATATATCGTTACCGGGAACTCACGGATCGAGGGACTCGACGATTGCCTCGAGGCGCTCGTTTCGGGCCGTTCTCGCCTCGACGGCCTCCTCTAACGTGACGGCCTCGAACGACACCGTCTCGTGGGTGCGCCGCTGTGCGAGGACGTCTCGATCGGTGCTGATGACGGTCCCGACCGTCGCGTACCCGCCGCCGGTGACCGCATCGCGCATGACGACGATCGGCTGTTGCGGAAGCTGGATCGAGCCGATCGGGTAGCCGACGTCGACGACGTTCGAAGGGTCCGTTCCGGCGCCGAACGGCTGTTCGCGCTCGACGAAGTCCAACTCCGGCCCCTCGAGGCGGTACCCGACGCGGTCGGCCTCGGGGGTCACCGTCCACTCGGCGTCGGTGAGCTCCGCTCGGCTCTCGTCTGTCAGGCGGTAATCGAACAGGCCGACGATGACGCGCACCCCCTCCTCGGGGGCGACCCCGGCGACGCGTTCCTCGGCGACGCTGTTTCCGAGGACCGCCTCGGCGTCCGCCCCGCCGTCGCCGACCGGGAGTTCGTCGCCCTCCTGGAGCGTCCGGCCCTCGAGCCCGCCGATCCCGACGAGGGTGTACGTCGATCTGCTCCCCATCACCTCCGGCACGTCGATCCCGCCGGCGACGGCGAGGTAGGTCCGTGCGCCCTCCGTGGCGAACTCCGCGTCGAGCGTCTGGCCGGCCTCGACGCGGACCGCGCTGTACATCGGCACGGGCTCGCCGTCGAGTTCGACGGGCATCTCCGCGCCGGTCAGAGCGATCACCGCGTCCTCGGTGAACTCGATCGTCGAGCCCTGATAGGTCATCTCGAGCGCCGCCGCGTCCTCGTCGTTGCCGACGAGCGCGTTCGCGACCCTATGTGAGAACTGGTCCATCGCGCCCGACGGCGGCATACCGATGTGGTACTGCCCGAACCGGCCGAGGTCCTGGACGGTCGTCGACGTCCCGCCCTCGAGTATCCGCATCATTCGTACAACACCTCCGAGAGGCGCTCGTTGTACTCGTACGGCGACTCGAAGAACTCGTCGGGCTCGAACTCGGCCGTCGCCGTGTCGTACTCGTAGGTGCCGGCCTCGACCCGTTCGCGGACCGCGTCGTACTCCTCGCGGTCGACCGGGCGGTAGTTGAGGATGTCACCGGGGTTGGGGAAGACCATCGACTCCTCGAAGCCAGGGAGCTCCTGATCGACGTCGAGGACCTCGATCGGCGTTCGGCCGTACATCTGGTAGCCGCCGGCCCCCTGTACCGGGTAGATGACAGAGAAGGCGCCGCCGAAGCCGATCGTCCGGCTTGGGGTGTCGGTCCGGGGCTGTTTGTACTTCGGGACCTCCATTTGGTCCTCCTGTGGCACCATCTGGAAGCACCACGGCAGGCCCGGAACGAACCCGACCATCGTCACCATGTGCGGCGCCGAGACGAACGCGTCGATGAACGCCTCAACGGAGTCGAACCCGTTGAGCTCCGCGGAGTACTCCAGATCCGTCGAGTCCGGCGTCTGGTGGCGGTCCCGGAACTCCATGAGCGTCTCGTGGGTCCAGGGGTCCCTGAACAGCACCGGCACGTCGATGATCCGCGTCTCCCAGGAGTACTCCTCGATGTCGGTCTCGGCGGCGATCTCGCGGAGCTCTCCGAGCACGGACTCGGGGCGGATGACGTCCGGATCGAACTGCACCATGTACGACGCGTTCGCCGGCGCGATCTCGTTGATCCCCTCGATGTCCCGTTCGCGGATCTGCTGTGTGATCGCCATCGCCCTGAAGTTCGCGTCGAAGCTCATCGACTCGTCCAACTCCACGAAGACGTGGTCGTCCCCGCCGTGCTCGTAGCGCGCGTCGGGGAGCTCCGTCCGTTCTATTCGAGCGTCTGACATTAGTATGCCAGCGGTGACCACGAGAGGTATTAATACTGCCGATGGGGCGGTCGGCGCCCCCTCCGGGACCGATCGCCGCGGCGATCGGGCCGCTCCCCGCGGGCGGTTCAAAGGTCGCTCTCTGCGGGCGGATCGGTGCCCGGCGTCCGCGGGGGACGTGGAACAACTAAGTACCGACTGCCCGATTACCCGACGATGTTCGACAGGGTACTCGTCGCCAACCGCGGGGAGATCGCGGTGCGCGTCATCCAGGCCGCACAGGAACTCGGTATCGGAACGGTCGCCGTGTACAGCGACGCCGACGAGGACGCGAAACACGTCCGTCACGCCGACGACGCCGAGCGGATCGGCCCGCCCGTCGCCTCACAGAGCTACCTCGACCAGGAGGCGATCGTCGAGGCGGCCCGCAGCGCCGACGCCGACGCGATCCACCCGGGGTACGGCTTTCTCGCCGAAAACGAGTCCTTCGCCCGGCGGGTCGGCGACTCTGCGTTCGTCTGGGTCGGGCCGCCGGCGGACGCGATGTCGGACTTCGGCGAGAAGACGAAAGCCCGCGCAATCATGGACCGCGCGGACGTGCCGATCGTGCCGGGGACGACAGACCCCGTCGAGGACCCCGAGGCGGTCAGGGCCTTCGCCGAGGAGCACGGCTACCCGGTCGCGATCAAGGCCGACGGCGGCGGCGGCGGGCGCGGCCTGAAGGTCGTCGAGGGCCCCGAGGAGGTCGACGAGCAGTTCGCAACCGCCAAACGAGAGGGCGAATCGTACTTCGACAACGACGCCGTCTACGTCGAGAAGTTCCTCGAGAACCCCCGGCACATCGAGGTGCAGGTGCTCGCCGACACGCACGGCAACGTCGTCCACCTCTACGAGCGGGACTGTTCGATCCAGCGCCGCCAACAGAAACTCATCGAGGAGTCGCCCTCGCCCTCTCTGGACGACGACACCCGCGAGGAGCTCTGTGAGGCCGCGACCCGGGGCGTCGGCGAGGCCGGATACGTCAACGCGGGCACGGTCGAGTTCCTCTACGAGGAGAGCGAGGACCGGTTTTACTTCCTCGAGGTGAACGCCCGGATCCAGGTCGAACACACCGTCACGGAGGCGACGACCGGGATCGACATCGTCAAGGAGCAACTCCGGATCGCCGCCGGCGAAACGCTTGGCGTCTCACAGGGCGAGATCGAGCCCCGCGGGTCGACGATCGAGTTCCGGATCAACGCCGAGGACCCCCGGAACGACTTCGCGCCGATGCCGGGGACCGTCGAGACGTACCGCCCGCCCACCGGCATCGGCGTCCGGATCGACGACGGGGTCGACGAGGGCGATGCGGTCGCGCCGTTTTATGACTCGATGGTCGGCAAGTACATCGTCTCCGCGCGGGACCGCACCGAGGCGATCGCGCGCGGCCGGCGGGCCCTCGAGGAGACGGAGATCGAGGGGATCCCGACGACGATCCCGTTTCACCTCGCCGTTCTCGACGACGACCGGTTCCGGGACAACGAGCACACGACGAAGTACCTCGATCGGCAGTTCGATGGCCTCGAGTGAGGCGGCGTCCGGTCTGTCCCCCGTGAGTCCGGGCCGTCGGCGTCTCCCAAAAATACTTTGACACCGCTTACCAGATACCGGTAGTATGACAGTCGGACCACCGATACACGAACTCCACTTCGATGAAGCGCCCCACGTCGAGACGTCGATCCCCGGCCCGAACTCCCGGACGCTCCTCCGGAAACAAGAGGAGATAGACAGCAGCGCGGTCGCGTACCCGAAGGACGTGCCGATCGCCCTCGAGGAGGGCCGCGGTTCGACGCTCAAGGACGCCGATGGCAACGTCTTCCTCGATTTCTTCGCCGGGATCGGCGTGATGAACGTCGGCCACTCGAACCCCTACGTGCTCGAGGCGGTCAACGAACAGACGAACAAACTCGTCCACACGATCGACTTCCCGACCGAAGCGCGCCTGGAGTTCATCGAGGCGCTGGACGGCATCGCCCCCGATGGCCTACAGGGGCAAAACCGGATGGTCTTCGGCGGACCGACGGGGAGCGACGCCATCGAGGGCTCGATCAAACTCGCCCGGCACAACACCGGCCGCCACGGGATGCTCGCCTTCGAGGGGTCCTACCACGGCGGCACCGCCGGCGCGTTGAGCCTCACCGCCGGCAAGGCGTACAAGGAGGGGTACGAACCGCTGTTGAACGATGTCGTACACACCCCCTACCCGTACCCGTTCCGGGAGCGACTCGACAACGGCGGCGCGACCGCGATCTGCCCCCGCGAGGACTGCTGTGGACAGATGTCCTGTGCCCGGGCGCTCGAAGCGGTCAAAGAGAAGTTCGACGGCCCCTACGGCGGCCACGAGACGCCCGGCGCGATCTGGGTCGAACCGATCCAGGGCGAGGGCGGCGTCGTCGTCCCGCCGAAGGGCTTTTTGAAAGGGCTCCGGGACATCGCCGACGACAACGACGCGATGCTCATCGCCGACGAGATCCAATCGGGCTTCGGCAGAACCGGCGAGTGGTGGGCCTGCGAGGACTACGGCGTCACGCCCGACGCGATGACGATGGCCAAAGGGATCGGCGGCGCGGGACTCCCGCTCGGCGGCATGATGTACCACGAGAAGTACGACACGTGGGACGCCGGCGGCCACATCGGCACGTTCAGAGGCAACATCCCGGCGATGCGCGGCGGGACCGCGGCGATCGAGTACATCCAGAGCCACGACCTGCTCGATCACGCGACCGAGGTCGGCGAGTACATGCGAGCGCGCTTCCGGGACGTCGATAACCCCCGCATCGGCGAGGTCCGCGGCAAGGGGTTGTTCATCGGCGTGGAGTTCGTCGACGCCGACGGGACGCCGGACGCGAGCGCCGTCAAGAAGATCCGCACGGAGTGCTACGAGAACGGCGTTCTCGTCTGGAAGGCCGGCCGCGAGGGCAACGTCCTCCGGCTGTTGCCGCCGCTCGTCACCACGAAAGAACAGGCCGAGATCGGCATGGATGTCATCACCGACGCGATCCGGACGGTCACGAAACAGACGGTCTAAACCGCTGTGGGGCGACCGGAACCCCCGCCTGGGACCCGGTCGTCCCGATCGATCCCCGCCCCGATCACTCCAGACGGACGTCGAGAACGCCCTCCCGAAGCGTCTTCTCCTCGAGTTCGGCGAGCGTCTCCGCGTCCGCATCGAGCGTTCCGACGTGGTTGCCGGCCAACTCGCCGGCCGGGCTTTTGAAACACGTCGGCCCGCAGGCGACGAGGATCTCCTGTTCGTTCTTATAACCCGGATACAGCAGGATGTCGCCGCGAGAGGGGTAGACGGTGTGGTTCTCGCGGGGGATCTCCGGGAGGTCGATCTCGTCGATGTTGATCCACGTCGCGTGGCCGCTCCAGCGGACGTGCATCAACTCGGATTCGAGCGGGAGCAGTTCCTCGAGCGCGGCGACCGACTCGGGGGCCGCCTCGGGGTGCAGTTCGGCTTCGAACCGGTACTCGTCGGTCTCGAGCGTGAGTGTCATGTGAGTTCTCCGTGCGTTCGGCGTCGGCTGTCGGCTCCGCCCGCGGTTCTCGCGGTCGGGGCGGCGGTCCGCGCTAGGGCGGTCTCAGACCGCATCGAAGACCTCCCCGACGTCGCCGAGTTCTCGGATGTCGTTCAGCAGTCCGTACAGTTCCTCTCCGTTTTCGGTGCCGGCCCGCCGGGCGCACCCGAGGAACTTCGCCTCGAGTTCCTCGTCGCTGAGGGGGTTTTGCGGCGTTCCCGGCGGCTCCTGTTGTACCCGCTCGAACGTCCGGCCGTCCTCGGTTCGGACCCGCACCGTCGTCTCGTAGGGGTCGTACTCGCTGTCGGCGTCGATCTCGAAGGAGACGCGCTCTCGGAGCGCCTGCACCGCTGGGTCGTCGACGGCCTCGTCGTCGAAGGCGGCCAGCCCGACCCGATCGCGAACCGCCCCGCAGGCGACGGTGTACTCCATCGAGAACTTCGCTTCGAGCCCCGTGGTCGGATCGTCGTAGTGCAACGCGTCGGCCGCGCCCTGTGATCCGACGACGGTGATCGAGGCGATCGCCTCCGTGGCGAGCGATTCGGCCTCGACGATCGCCCGCACGGCCGCGATCGCCGGGTGCGTGAAGTAACAGCACGGGTACTTCTTGATCTGTACGCCGTCCTTGAGGAGCGCCCACCGCTCGCCGAGGCGGTGTCGCGCCCCGACCGACGGCGCTTGGCCGCCGCCGTAGAGGTCACAGAACCCGCCCTCGCCGTCGACCGACCCCGCCGCCGCGGTAAAGCCCTGTTCGGCGAGAAGCGCGGCGGTCGTCCCCGACCGCGCCGCCTGTCCGGCGTGCATCGGCTTCGTCATCGTTCCGAAGTTCCGCTTCAGCCCGGCGGGCGTCGACGCGGCGACGTTGAACGCGTGTCTCGCCTGCGCGGCGTCCACCCCGAGCAGGCTCGCGGCCGTCGCCGTCGCCCCGAAGGCGCCGAACGTCGCCGTCGCGTGCCAGCCGCGTTCGTAGTGTGCGGGCAACAGCGCCTCGGCCAGATACACCTGCGTCTCGTAGCCGGCGACGTACGCGGCGATCACGTCGCGGCCCGACAGGCCCTCGCGTTCGGCGAGCGCGAGCGCGGGGGCGACGATCGGGACGCTCGGGTGCCAGACCCCCCACGCGACGTCGTCGTAATCGAGCGCGTGGCCGGCGGTCGCGTTCGCGAAGGCGGCATCGGTCACCGACGCCGTTCCACGGTCCCCGAAGAGCGACGCCGGGCCGCCGGCGCCGAGCGTCGCGGCGACGCGACCGGCCACGTCGCCGGCCCCCTCCTCGGCGCCGGCGAGCGTGACACCGACCGTGTCGACGATCGCGCGCTCGGCGGTCCTGACGGCCGCTTCGGGCACCTCCTCGAACGAGAGCTCCTCGACGAACGCGGCGAGTTCGGCGTCGGCATCGGGTCGCGTCATCGCCACTCCCACCCCGCCGCCGCCTCGGGATCGTGGTGGATGTGCCCGCCCGACGAGCCGGCCGACTCGAGGTACGCCTCGAGGGCCTCGCGCGTCTTCGGCGCGGCACAGGACCCGATGATCGCGTTCGCTCGCTCCATCGGCGACCGCCCCCGGAGGTCTGCGACCCCGTGGTCGGTGATCACGACGTCGATGTCGTGTTCGGTGTGATCGACGTGCGGGACCGACGGGACGATCGTTGAGACCGATCCCTCGACGGCCGTCGCGGGGAGCGCAACGATCGACACGAGCCCGTTCCGAACGAAGTCGCCGCTTCCGCCGACGCCGTTCAACAGCCGCGAGCCCCCGACGTGCGTCGAGTTCGCGTGCCCGTACACGTCGACCTCCAGGGCGCTGTTTATCGAGACGACGCCGAACCGCGAGACGAGTTCGGCGCGGTTCGAGATGTCAGCCGGCCGGAGAACGACGTCCTCCGCGTACCGCTCGACGTCCTCGAACAGCCGGTCTTGGCCGTCCCTGCTGAGCGCGAGCGACGTCGCGCTCGCGCCCGCTATGTCGCCGTCCTCGACGAGATCCAACAGGCCGTCCTGAAACACCTCCCCGTAGTACGTGACGGTCCGGTCGCCGAAGGACACGTCGGACAGCGCGCCCGCAAGCGCGTTGCCGAGGCTCCCGACGCCGAACTGGACGCGCACGGCCGACGCCAGCGCGGGGTTGCGCTCGATCTCCTCTTCGAGAAACGCGCCGAGGTTCGCCGCGATCGCCTCGTCCGTCCCGGTCGGATCGCGGAACTCGTACGGCGAGTCGGGCTGTTCGGTCTCGACCACGCCGAGCAGCGTCTCCGAACCGAAGCGGATCCGAGGGTCGCCGATCCGCTCGCAGGGCGCCGTCAGCGGGACCGGCCCCCGTCGCGGCGGGGGCGCCGGGCGGTACACGTCGTGGAACGCGGCGAGCGAGCGCGGCTGTGCCCGGTTGAGTTCGACGATCAACTCCTCGGCGGCCTCGACGTACGCCGGCGTCTGCCCGATCGACGTCGAGGGGATCAGCCAGTCCTCGCCGACCGCGACGGCCTCGATCAGGGCCACGTCGGGATCGGCGAGGTGGCGGAACTGCACCTCGTCGGCGAGCCCCGCGATGTGGCGGTCGTGAAACGCGATCCGGTTGTCGTTCGCCGCCGCCCGCGCGGCCGCCGTCGCCTGGTATGGGAACCGGCGATCGACGCTGTTGCTCTCGACGAGGGCGGTGTCGATCTCCTCGCCGACGCTGCCCCCGCTGACGACGGTGAGCCCATATGAGCGGTCGCTCTCGGCGATGGCGGTCGGGACTGCCTTCGGGTAGCCGACCCGGCCGAACCCGCTCGTCAGGACCGTCCCGTCGGTCGGAACGCACTCGGCCGCCTCGGTCGCGGAGAGCTCCGGCACCCGCCCCGCGATCCGGGACTCGGGCGTCGTCGTCACTCGAGATCAGCCGGCTGCGTGCCGACTCCCTCCGGCCATCCCGGCGGCTGTGCCGCGCTCGGCTCGGCGTACTCGCGTTTCAGCACCATCGGCGTCCGCTCCAAGGAGAGCACGAGCTCGTCCGACTCGTTGTACGCCCGCAGTTCCGTCGTGACGATGCCGACGTGGTCCCTCGAGTCGCTCTCGCGCGTGTCGAGCACCTCGCTCTCGGCGAAGAGGGTATCGCCGTGGAAGACCGGCGCGTGGTGTCTGATGTCGTCGTACCCGAGGTTCGCCGTCGCGTTGACCGAGACGTCGATGACGCTCATCCCGACGGCCAGCGCGATCACGTAGGTGCCGTCGACGAGGCGCTCGCCGAACTCCGTGCCGGCGGCGTAGGCCTCGTTGAAATGCATCGGGTTCGCGTTCATCGTCAGGTTGGTGAACCAGACGTTGTCCGTCTCGGTCACCGTCCGTCCGAACGGGTGTTTGTACACGTCCCCGACGGTGAAGTCCTCGAAGTACCGCCCGTGCCAGCCCTCCGCGAGCCGCCTCGGGCGCTGTGCTCCGGTGTCCGCGTCCTCGTTCGTGTCTGTCATCTCTGGGTTTTGGGGTGGACCGTCGCTGAACGCTCCGTCGAAGGCTGTTTCGCGCGCAACCATAAACACCGATGCAAGCGCCGACTCCCCGGCGGACGGTCTCCCGAGGACGTCGGCGCTCGGAGAGGGACCGCGAGGGCCCCGCGTTCCCGGAGGAATCTTTAATACCGTCTGCGGAGACCGCCGTACGTATGACAGTCGACACGGTCATCGAGGGAGGAACTATCGTTACCGAACACGGGCAGTTCGAGGCCGGACTCGCCATCGACGACGGCGAGATCGCCGCGGTGGCCGACGAGGGGTCGCTTCCGGACGCCGAGGAGCGCGTCGACGCGTCCGGACACCTCGTAATGCCGGGGGCCGTCGACGTCCACGTCCACATCGACGACATGTTCTCCGAGGACACCTACGAGACCGCGACGAGCGCAGCCGCGGTCGGCGGCACGACGACCTACGTCGATTTCGCCTGGCAGGCCTGGGAGGGCGAGTTGAGCATCTTCGACGGCGAGGGAACGCTCCTCGAGGGCGTCGAACGGAAGATCGAGAAGGGCGAGGACGCGCTCGTCGACTTCTCGCTTCACGGCGCGATCACGCGGGAGGACGACGCCGTCCTCGAGGAGATCCCCGACGTCATCGACGCCGGCGTCACCTCCTTTAAGATGTTCACCGCCTACGAGATCGGGCTCGGCAACGGCTTCATGAACACGGTGATGCAGGAGATCGCCGCGAACGACGCCGTCGGGGTGTTTCACACCGAGGACGGATCGGTCTGTGACGCCCTGACCGAGCAGTTCCAGGCCGAGGGGAAAGGCGACCCCGAGTGGTACCCGAAGTCCCGCCCGGACTACGCGGAGGCGATGGCCGCCGAGGACGCCGTGCGGATGGCGACCGAGGCCGGCATGAAGTACTACGGCATCCACACCAGCTGCCGGAAGTCCGCGGACGTCCTCGAACAGTTCCAAGAGGAGTACGGCGAGGGCCTCGTCAGGGCCGAGACCTGCACCCACTACACGACGCTTGACGACTCGATCTACGCGGAGATGGGCAACAAGCCGATGATCGCGCCGCCGATCCGCGCGGAAGACGACGTCGAAGCGATGTTCGAACAGCTCGGCTCGGGCGTACTGGACGTGGTCTCGACGGATCACTGCGCGTACCGCCTCGATCAGAAGAACGTCGACAACTGGTGGGACAGCGCCTTCGGGGCGAACGCCCTCCAGGCGAGCCTGCCGGTGTTCTACGACGAGGCCGTCAACCGCCGCGGGCACGACCCCTCCTTCGTGGTCGAGCACATGAGCGCCAACCCCGCCCGCATCTTCGGCATGCCCGAGAAGGCGACGCTCGAGCCCGGCAACGACGCCGACATCGTCCTGTTCGACCCCGACGCGGAGTACACGATCACCGCCGAGGACAACGTCGGCAATGCGGAGTTCAGCATCTACGAGGGCCGCTCGGTCACCGGCCGACCGACAAAGACGTTCGTCCGCGGTGAGGTGGTCGCCGAGGACGGCGCGGTCGTCGGCGACGCCGGCTACGGCGAGTTCGTCGAGCGGGACATCCCCGAGTGGTGAGCCATGTCAGACGACAGAGAGCGGATCTACGAGCGGGCCGGGATGGACAACGCGATCGGCTACGGCGACAGCCCCGCGCTGGTCGTCGTCGACCTCCAGAAGGGGTTTACCGACCCCGAGTGCGCCCTCGGCGGCGATCTGACCGCCGTCGTCGAGCGCGCGGGCCGACTGATCGAGGCCGCACACGCCGGCGACGTGCCGGTCGTCCTCACGCGCATCGTCACCGACCACCCCGAGGGCGCGGACCTGGGGATCTGGATCGAGAAGATCCCCACGCTCGATGTCCTCGCCGCCGGCGGCGAGTGGGCCGAGTTGGACGAGAGACTCCCGCGGGCCGACGGCGACTACCGCCTCGATAAGAAGCAGGCGAGCGCGTTCCACGAGACCGAACTCGACTCGATGCTGACCGCGTGGGACGTCGACACCGTCGTCGTCAGCGGCTGTACGACGAGCGGGTGCATCAGGGCGTCGGCCGTCGACGCCTGTTCGCACGGCTACCGCCCGATCGTCCCGGAGGAGGGCGTCGGCGACCGCGCCGAGGGGCCACACGAGGCGAACCTCTTCGACATCCACTCGAAGTACGGCGACGTCCGGCCACTCGAGGAGGTCCTAACGTACCTCGAGGCGCCCCCGCAGTAGCCGCCGCCGCCGCGAACCGGTGAGACTTAGACGAACTGGGCCCTCCTACCCGATAGGGACACGCGATGATCGATAAGATCCTCTTTGCGGTCGAAGATAACAGGGACAGAATGGTACCGTTGGCATCACACGCCGCCGAGATGGCGGGTGCTCTCGACGCCGACGTGGTCTTGATTCACGTCTACGGTCGCGAGGAGTTCGAGGAGTACCTCGATCGAATGGATTATGATTCGAGCGACCCCGATGACGTCGCCAGGCGACACGAGGTCGTTGAAGCGTGTGCGTCGGAGTTTGCTGACCGCGGTGTCCGCCCGGATGTCGTCGGCGAAACCGGCGATCCAGCGGCAGAGATTACTGACCGCGTCGAGACCGACGGGATCGACCATGTCGTCCTCGGAGGACGCCGCCGGGCGCCCGTCACAAAGGCTGTCACTGGAAGCGTCTCTGGGTCCGTGCTCCGTTCGGTTGACGTCCCGTGTACGATCGGCATGGAATAGCACGTTTTATCATCCCAGACGCGCCGGTTCGACGCTCGTTCGGGATTCCATCGGTCCGCCGAGTAAACAGAACTATGTAGCCCCACGACAGTTCACATCACATAATGGCCGCGGCAATCACAGTTGACTCACTCGATCTCTCCTTCAGGAACGAGACCGTCCTTCGGGACGTCGACCTGACGGTCGAGGAGGGGGAGTTCTGCGTCATCATGGGCCCGAGCGGCTCCGGAAAGAGCATGCTCCTGAAAAGCATCGTCGGCCTGGAGACACCCGATAGCGGCGACGTGTTTCTCAACGGCGAGAACGCGTCGCGGCTCTCGGTCGCCGACAGAGACGTCGGCTTCGTCTTCCAGGAGTTCGAGGAGACGCTGTTCCCGCACAGAAGCGTCGGCGAGAACATCGCCTTCGGCCTCGAACGGCAGGGCGTCGACGCCGACGAGATCGAGCGCCGCACCGACGAGATGCTCGAGTTGCTCGCGATCGCGCACACGAAAGACGACGCCCCGCCGGAACTGAGCGGCGGACAACAACAGCGCGTCGAACTCGCCAGACAGCTCGTTCGGCGCTGTGACACCATGCTGCTCGACGACCCGCTGGCCGACCTCGATTACAAGCTTCAAAAGCGCATGGAGATCGAGATGCGGCGGATCCACGCCGACCTCGAGAGCGCCTTCGTCTACGTGACCCACAACCAGGACCAGGCGCTGAAGCTGGCCGACAAACTGGTGATCCTCAACGGAGGCCGCGTCGAGCAGATCGGCACCCCGTCGGAGGTGTACCACCAACCGGCGTCGGCGTTCGTCGCCCGCTTTGCCGGCGACAGCAACGCCTTCAAGACCACCGTCACCGGGACGACCGGCGACGCCGTCCGGCTCGATACGGACGTCGGCGAGATGCTCGCAACGCCGATGCACGGCTCGGGCGTCGACGCGACGGGCATCGCGACCGTCCGGCCGGAGAACGTCGCGATCGGCGAGGACGCCGCCGACGCGGACAACACCTTCGAGGCGACGCCGGCGGGTAGCACGTACATGGGCGAGGAGACCGAGATGGCCGTCGAGATCCCGGGGCTCTCCCGGCAGCTGCTCGCGACCGAACCCGGGCAGCGAACCCTCCCCGATTCCGAGACCGTCCTGGTCGGCTGGAACGCGGCCGACACCCAGTTCTTCGAGAAGCTGAGCGTGACCGACACCGTACAGATAGACGACCTACTGGAGATCTAACAATGGCTGAAACGACACAGACGATCGACGAACCGACCGACGAACCGACCGGCGCACCGGCGACCGAGGACATCCTCAACGTGAACGGCCTCACGAAGGTCTATCCGGACGGGACGGTCGCGGTCGAGGACATCAGCTTCAGCATCGCCGACGGGGACTTCTGCGTGCTGATCGGCCCCTCCGGTTGCGGGAAGTCGACGACGCTGCACTCGCTCGTCGGGAAGTTCCCGATCACGGACGGCGAGGTCCTCCTTGACGGCGTGGACATCACCAACACCGAGACGTACAAACGCGACATCGGGCTGGTGTTTCAGGACTTCCAGCTGTTCCCGCATCTCACCGTCGAGGAGAACATCCGCTACGGGCTCGAACGGCTCGAACGGCCAGGCGACGAGATCGACCGCAAGGTCTCGGAGCTCGCCGAGACGATGCAGATCGACGGCATGCTCGAGCGCTCCCCCGAGGAGCTCTCGGCCGGACAGAAACAGCGGGTCGCCCTGGCCCGCAGTCTCGTCCTCGAACCGAAGCTCCTGCTCCTCGACGAGCCGCTCGGGGACATGGACTACAAGCTCCAGAAACGCATGGAGCGCGAGCTTCTCCGGATCCACCGGGAGTTCGAGACGACGTTCGTCTACGTGACCCACGACCAGACGCAGGCGATGCGTCTGGCCGATCAGATCGTCGTGATGAACGACGGGAAGGTCGAACAGTCCGGCAGCAGCTACGACGTGTACAACGCCCCCGCGACGGCGTTCGTCGCAACGTTCGTCGGCGACTCGGACATCTTCCGCGGCGAGGTCGCCGAGATCTCCGAGGACGGCTCGCGGGCCCGCATCGACACCAACTTCGGGCGCTTCGAGGCGTCGACGGCCAACCTGGAGTCGGCCCCGGCGGACGTCGTCGGCGAGCAGATCCCCTTTTCGGTCCGCCCGCAGTACATCCGGATCGACGACGCGGCCGAGAACACCCTCGAGTGCGACATCCTGGACGTGATCAACCAGCCGGGGTCGGGGACCCAACTGCTGTTGGAGGCAAACGGGGCCGACGGCGCCGTCTCCGAACTCCAGGTGAAGCTGACCGAGCAGGCGACCTTCGACGAGGACACGGTGACGATCGGCTGGGACGCCGAGCACGCGACGATGCTCGAACGGACGAGCGTCCTCCCGGACATCGACCTCGAAAAGGACGTCCTCGGGGAGTAGCCGGCCCGTCGGTTCGGCCCGAGGTTTTCTCGTCGCGTCTCACCGCGCCGTCCAGCCGCCGTCGACCGACAGCACCGTTCCCGTGACGAAGTCGCTCTCGTCGCTCGCCAAGAACAGCGCCGCGTCGGCGACGTCGTCCGGCTCGCCGAAGCGGGGCCACGGCGTGTCCCGATGCCACGCTTCGAGTATCTCCTCGTTGTTCTCGCGCCACTCGACGTTCTGTGCGGTCTTGATGATCCCCGGTGCGAGGGCGTTGATGTTGATCTCGTCCTCGGCGTAGTCCAACGCCATCTGCCGCGTCAGGTTCGCTACGCCGCCCTTCGAGGCGCAGTAGGCGGCGCTGTTCTCGCCGCCGACGAGCCCGTAGATCGACGCGAGGTTGATTATCTTCCCGTTGTCGCTCCGTTTGAGCGCCGGGACGGCGGCCTTGCTGGACAGAAACACCCCCCGGAGGTTGACGTCGAGGATCTCGTCGTACTCCTCGGTCGGCGTCTCGTGGGCCCGGTTCTGGTAGTAGATCCCGGCGTTGTTGACGAGGACATCGAGACCGCCGAAGCGGTCGACGGTGCTCTCAATTGCGGCCTCGACGGAGCCGTCGTCGCTGACGTCGGTCTCGACGAAGTGACTCTCCGCGTCGACCGCCGAGAGCCGATCGAAGACAGACCGCTCGTCGTCGAGTTTCGGCTCCCGCCGAATGTCCGCGACCGCGACGTTCGCACCCTCGCGGCCGAAGGCCGCCGCGATGGCGTTGCCGATCCCCGAACTCGCTCCGGTCACCAGTGCCGTCCGCCCGGCGAGGCGCTCGGTTGACATACCGCTCGACGGTCCGTCTGGCGAGATCAAATAGCTACCGGCGCCGCCGCGGTCGGTCCCGGTCGGCTACGGTCGGCCGCTACCGGTAGGACCCGAACCGCTCGGCGACCGACTCGCCGTCCCCGTCGCCCGCCGCCTCGAGCGCGAGCGCGAGTTTGAGACGCGCCTTGTGTGCCGGCAGGTCGTCGGCGAAGACCGCGCCGTGTCGGCTCAGCGTCTCGCCGCCCCCGCCCGTCCCGTACACCGGGGCCGTCGCCCCGCCCTGACAGCGAGAGGTGACGACGACGGGAACGCCCGAACCGATGGCCTCGGCGACCGCATCGCCGAGCGCCGCGGTCGCGTTGCCAAGCCCCGTCCCTTCGAGGACGATCCCGTCGGCCCCGGCGTCGACGGCCTCCCGGAGCGACTCGCCGGCGACGCCGAGGCCGCTCTTTACCACCCGGACCGTCGCCTCGGGGACCGACCGAGGGAGATCCACCGAGCGACTCCCCGGCGAGCGGTAGATCCGCACGTCCGATCGGGTCAGGGCCGCGACGGGACCCTTATCGGGGGAGCGAAACGTCCCGAGATCGCTCGTGTGCGCCTTCGTGACGTCCCGGGCCGCGTGCACCCGCTCGTCGAACGCGACGTAGGCGGCGCCGGCCGACTGGAACCGGTCGTCCGCCGCCGCGCGGACGGCCGTGAGCAGATTCGACGGGCCGTCCGGGCTCGGCTCGTCGGGCCGCCGCTGTGCGCCGGTGAACACGACGGGAACGTCGCCGTCGAAGGTCACGTCGGTCACGTACGCCGACTCCTCCATCGTGTCGGTGCCGTGCGTGACGACCACGCCGTCGGCCTCCTCGCCGGCGGCCTCGGCGGCCTCGATGACCTGGTCTATCGTCGTCCAGCCCATGTCGAAACTGGGGATCTGTGCGATCTCCTCGACTGAGAGGTCGGCGTGGTCCCCCAGCTCGGGAACCGACGCCACGAGCTCCTCGCCGCGCTTGCTCGGCGACGCGCCCGCCTCGCCGCCGGTGCTCGCGATTGTGCCGCCCGTGCTGAGAACTCTGATCGTGTCGGTCATGGGGCAACTGCGACGCAGGCCCGAATAGTCCTTGCGATGGACCGAATCCCAACCCCAACGGCCGCGGGGTCGGGCGATTACTTCCGGACGGCCCTGAGGACGATCAGCCCGGCGATCACGAGAAGCAGCGTCGAAAAGACCGTCGTGACGCTTCCGAGCGCGAACAGCTCCGGCTCGGGCCTGTCGGAGGCGGCGGCCGAAAACACCTGAATCGGCATCGTCGTCTCCTGGCCGACCAACAGCAGGCCCCGTTCGGCCTCGTTGTACGAGAGGGTGAACGCGAAGACGGCGGCCCCGAGGACCGTCGGGAGGACCTGCGGGAGCACGACCTCCTTGTAGGTCGTGAGCGTGCTCGCGCCCATCACCTGGGCCGCCTCCTCGTTCTGTTTGAGGTTCGGCGGGAACCCGGCGAGGATGACGATCACCGCGAACGGCAGCGTCCAGACGACGTGGACCGGGATCGCGAGCCACAGCCCCCTGGAGAAGCCTAAGAGTTCGGCCAAGAACAGCCGGGAGCCGATCCCGTACGTGACGCCGGGCGTGATGATGCCGAGGATGATGAGATAGAGCAGCCCGCGCTGGCCCCAAAAGTCGTACCGGTACGCGAGGCCGGCGGCCGTCCCGAGCACCGTGGTGATGACCGTGACGACGAGCGCGAGTTGCAGCGAGCGAACGATCGACTCCCTGACGGCCTCGTTGCTGAACAGTTCGGCGTACGCCTCGAAGGTGACCCCGGCGAACGGGGCGGTGATACCGCCTTCGTTGAACGAAAAGACGATGAGCGAGATGATCGGCGCGTAGATGTACAGCGCGCCGATCCCGAAGTACACGACCAGCGCGCGCTTCAGCGTGACGCGCTCTGTCAGTCCCGAGAGGAACGACCTGTCCGTCCGTTGCTGCGTTGCCATTGGCACTCTTAGATAACGGTACAATATAAAACGTTGTGATGGACGATCGCACACCCGAGGTGGACATTACTGCACCCGCGGGCGGTTACGGACGGCCGGGCGCCGTCGGGGCGGCCGTATCCAATCGGTTATATGCGCCGGTCGGCTAACGGCCGGTATGTCGCTACAGGGCGGTGACGATGTCGGCGACGACATCAGCTTTCCGGAGGCGAACGTCGTTGCGGTCCGACAGCTGGCCGGCGCGTTGGCCACGACGTACGGCCCGGTGTCGATGGACAAACTGGTCGTGACGGAGGTCTCGACCGCCGAGAAACCCGACCCGAAACAGGTCGCGATCGACGACTACATCGTCTCGAACGACGGGGGAACGATACTCGAGAAGATGCCCTTGGAACACCCCATCGCGCCGCTCGTCGAGGGGCTGATCGGTCCCGAACGCCCCGGGCGGACCGACGTCGAGGGACAGGACATCCCCGACGGCGTCGTCGGGACGACCCTCCTGACCGCGGCGCTGTTGGACGAGGCCGTGACGCTCATCGAGCGCGGCCTCCACCCGACGGACGTCGTCTCGGGGTACGACGAGGCCCTCTCGATCGCCCTCGAGACCCTCACGGACGCCACGCGGCAACTCCCCGACGACGCCGACCGCGACCGGGAACCCGAGACGGCGATCGCCCGGACGGCGATGACCGGCAACGACGTCGGCGGGAACCGCGACGCGTGGGCGCGGCTCGCGGTCGAGGCCGTCGATCAGGTCGGGATGCCGAACCAGTACTCCCTCGCCGTTCGGCGGATCAAACACGGCTCGCTTGACGACTCGCGGCTCGTTTATGGGACGATCCTCGACCGCAACGAGATCGCGAGAGACCACATGCCGACGGCGATCGACGACGCGTCGGTGCTCGTCTTGGGCGGGTACGAACGCGACACCGCGAGCGACGGCCGAAGCGGCGGCCTCCGGGACCCGCAGTTGGGCGTCGACGCGACGCTCGACGTCGAGTCCCCCGCCGACATCGAGGCCTTCGACGAGCTCTACGGCTCCCGGCGCGACGAGATCGTCGCCTCGATCGTCGAGGCCGACATCGACGTCGTCGCCACGCGGCTCGGGATCTCCAACGAGTTTCTGGAGTTGCTCTCCGAGCGCGGGATCGCCGGCATCAGAGGCGTCAACCGCCTGAAGCTCCGGCAACTCGCCAGGGCGACCGGCGCGACGATCGTCAACGACTCCGGGGATATCCGGGCCGAACACGCCGGAACGGCCGGGCGCGTCGAACAGCGCCGGATCCAGCGCCGCCAGCACCGCCGGAAGCACCGCAACATCGTCGTCTTCGAGGACTGTCCCGACCCCGATTCGGTCACCGTCCACCTCTCGGGGTCCGTCGGCGAGATCGGTGAGGAGGCGAGTCGACAGCTGCGGAAGGCCGCGGCCGCCGTCGCCATCGCCCGCGGCGAGGCCGACCGGCGGGCCGGGTTCGTCCCCGGCGGCGGCGCTATCGACGCCGCGATCGCCCGCGAGGTGCGCGACGCGGCGCCCTCTTTCGACAGCCGGTCGCAACTCGCCGTCGAGGCGTTCGCCGACGCGGCCGAAACGATCGTCCATGCGCTGGCGAAAAACGCCGGCGCGGACCCGCTCGGCGTGACCGCAGACGTCCGCGCCGGCGCCGAGACGTGGGGCGACGCCGCGGGGTTCGTCCTCCCGGCGGGCGCGGTCGGCGACGCCCTCGAGGCGGGCGTCCTCGACCCGACGGATCGCCGCCGGACCTCGTACCAGAAGGCCGTCCAGGTCGCGTCGCTCGTGTTGCGGATCGACGACGCCCTGGACGCGGAGTTCTCCGAGGACCCCGTCGATCCCGAGGAGTCGATCTACCCGGATCGGAAGAAAAAACAGATGGAGATGGCCGAGGAGACGTAGCGCCGCCACATTCGGGACGTCCGTTCTAAAACGAAAACCAAAACCGATCAGTGCCGCGTCCGACTCGGATCTCCCCTTCGATCGATGTCCGTCGGGCGTTAGGTCTGTGCGATGTCGGTGATGTCGACGAACCTGAGCAGCGCGAAGACGAACACGAAGATGACGACCAACAGCGCGACCGACATGGCCGAGGCGTTCGGGTACTGAAGCCCCCGGCTGACCTCCTCGTTGATCAGCATGCTGACGGTCCGCTCACCGCCGCTGAGGAACTGCGGGATGGTCAGGTTACCAACCGACAGCACGAACGTGAACAGACAGCCGATCGCGACCCCGGGGACGCTCAACGGGAGCGTCACGTTTCTGAACGTCTCGAGGGGGCCGCCCCGGAGCGTGTTCGAGGCGTCCAACAGGTCCTTGTCGATCTGCGACAGCGAGATGTAGATCGGCGCCGCCATGAACACGATGAAGTTCTGGAGGTAGCCGACGATCTGCGAGAACGGCGAGAACAGCAGCCACTCGACCGGCGAGGAGGTGAGCCCGAGGCTCAAAAGCGTATAGTTGATCGCCCCGTTCGTGCCGAGGATCGGGAACCACCCCAGTGTCCGGATCGTTCCCGATGTCCAGAAGGGAACAACCAAGAACAGAAGCAGGATGATCCCGGTGATCTCGCCGGTGTAAAACCGGAGGAAGTACGCGAGGGGGTACCCGAAGATCAGCGTGATCACCGTCACGGCCAGCGCGACCACGAGCGTCCGCGCGAAGACCTGCAGAACGGTCCCTGAGAAGACGACCTCGGTCCAGGGATCGAGCGTGAACTCGAAGACGACGTTGAAATTGGAGTAGCTCATGAAGCTGTACACGACGACGACCCCCAGCGGAGCGATCAGGAACACCAGGAACCAGACGATGGTCGGCACCGACAGCAGATGCGCTTCCTGTAGTCCGAACCAACTCTCCCCCGAAAAGCGGGAGCCGGCGGTCGGGCTCGATTCGTTCGACTCGGTTTCGGTACTCATTCGGGCGTAAGATGTTAGCGATTCGGTTTATACCTTCCGATCCGGTGAACGACGGCGCCGAAACGTGTGGATCGATCGGCGATCCGTCGGATCACTGTACGAGCGTCAACCGAAAGCGGGACGCGGCGGGGTCGGCGGTTACGCCGAGAGGAAGTCCCGCCAGCGGTCGGTCATGTAGTCGGCTTCGTCCGGCCAGATCTGGAAGAACCCGCTCCGATCGAACCGTTCGTCGATCGGGCCGCTGTCGCGGACGCCGCCGTCCGAGGAGGGCTCGCCCTCCTCGTCGGCCCACTCGTACTCCTGGGGATCGAACAGCGCCGGCTCCTCGACGGCCTGGTAGGTCGCCTCGCCGTTGTACGCCCAGTCGTAGTACTCCGGACCCATGCCCTCGCCGGTGTCGTCCGAGCCGTCGCGGACGAGTTCCGTGTTCTCGTAGTGCGGCACCGAGTAGCCGTAGCCCTGGATGAACCCGGGGAAGGCCGCCCCGTAGTGGACGTCGATCAGGTCTTTGACGGCCTCGAGGTTGCCCCGGCTCGACGCGCCGGGGCTGGTCGGGACGACGCCGCCGTACCAGAACCGATACCCCTGGATACCGTCGGACATCGTCGCGTATGTACACGGCGTTCCGTCCCGCCGGATGTCCATCGCCGCGGGCTGCCAGACGTCCCCGAGGACGGCCTCCTCGCTGGACATCGTCGTGACCGACGAGCCGTAGGCCTCCCAGGACGACCGGAACTGCCCCGCCTCGGCCTCCTCGATGAGGAAGTCGATCGCGGCGTCCATCTGGTCCTGCGTCGGGTTGTTGAGCCCGCCGACCTCGGCGTCGAGCTGGTCGGTGTCGAGGAGGTGCATCAGGACCTCCGGGATCGTGATCGCCGCCGTCTCGCCGATGATCGTCTCGCCCTCGTACTGGTCGTCGAACATCGCGCTCCAAAGCGAGACGTCGTCGACGAAGCCGGGGTTGTACCCGATGGCGTCGAAGTTGTACACGTGCGGGGGGAACCGGAGCTGCGTCCGCTCGTCGTCCTCCCACAGTTGTTCGGTCAGCGTGGCGGCCTGCTGGCCGAGGTGGCTGAGGCGCTCCTCGGGGTTGAGCAGCGCGTCGGTGATCGAGTCCGTGTCCCAGTTCTCGAGGTCATCGACCGGCACCGGCTCCGTGACGTCGTTGTCGATCGTCATCGCGCCGCTGCCGGCGGTGTCGACCGAGATGGCGTCGATCGTCTCGTTCTCGCCGCCGAGGATGCGCTGTTGTGTCGTCGGGATCGTCGCCGTCGTGATGTTGATCTCCCGACCGGTCACGCTCTCGAAGAGATCGCCCTGCGTCTCGCGGGCCGCCCAGGCGGGGCCGATCCACTCGACGGGGCTGGCGGCGTCGCCGCCGTCGCCGCCGTCGCCGCCGCCGTTGCCGCCACCGTTACCGCCGCCGTTGCCGCCGCCGTTACCGCCGTTTCCGTTTCCGTTCCCGGAACATCCGGCGAGCATCGCCGCTGCGGCCGCACCGGAGGCGTACTTTACGAAGTTTCTTCTGCTGGGTTCCTCCATACAATGCCCGCTTGCGCTCGTGGTACTTATTAGTTGCCTACCGAGCAATACTCCGGCGACGATCCGGAACCCGATCCCCGATCGATCCGAACGAACGCGGGTGTCGTTCGGGGATTCGACCACGTTCGTTCAGTGCGAACCTCCGACGCTCAGTGCATCGCGTCGCCGCCGTCCGGCGAGAGCGTCTGGCCGGTGTAGTAGTCGCTCTCCTCGCTCGCGAGGAACACGGCCGTCGGGACGACGTCCGACACCGATCCGAGGCGATCCATCGGCAGTTCGGCCTCCTTGCGCTCGCGCCACTCCTCGGTGATGTCGTCGAGAAGCGACGTCTCGATCGGTCCCGGCGCGATGGCGTTGACGTTGACCTCTGGCGAGACCTCGCGGGCGAGCGCGCGGGTCATCGCGATCACGCCGCCCTTCGCGGCCGAGTAGTGGACCAGTTCCTCGGCGCCCTTGATCCCGAGTTGAGAGGCGACGTTGATGACGCTGCCCGACCCCTGTTCGAGCATCCCGGGCAGCGCGAAGCGGGTCGCAAGGAAGACGCCGCGGAGGTCGACCGCCATCGTCTCGTCCCACATCTCGACCGGCATCTCCGCGAGTTCGGACTGGGTGAGGATCCCCGCGTTGTTGACGAGGACGTCGACCGCCCCCTCCGCCGATTCGAACGCCTCGATCATCGCCCGGACGTCCGACTCGTCGCTCACGTCCGCCCCCAGAGCGAACGCCGATCCGCCGTCGGCCTCGATCGACTCGACGACCTCCCTGGCCCCGGCCTCGCCCTCGGTCGGGGGGTAGTTCACCGCGACCGTCGCGCCGGCCTCGGCGAGGCCGATCGCGATACCGCGCCCGATGCCCTTGCTTGCGCCCGTGACGAGTGCCGCCTTTCCGTCGAGCCGTGACATACCCCTACGGGAACGACACAGGACCCTAAATGTTCCCACGGGCCGGTGGGCCCGACCGCCCCGGGGACCCCTCGCCGACCGATTCGAACCTTTTTTGAGTGCTACAGCGGTATCACACGGTAACGATGGCTATCAAACCCGCCTACGTCAAGAAGACCGCCGCGCTGCTGATGGAACGGTATCCCGACGCCTTCGGCGACGACTTCGAGCACAACAAAGAGGTCGTCACGGAGCTGACGAACGTCGAGTCGAAGGGCGTCCGCAACCGGATCGCGGGATACGTCACCAGCAAGCAGCGCGTCCCCGAAGAGGCGGCGTAGGCGGCGCCCGCCCGACACCGGGCGTCCTCTCGAGCCCCGTTTTTTCATCAGCGGCCTCCTATCCGATCGCTCCGGCCGATGCCGCCTCCTCGGACTCGCCTCCGTCGGCCTCGCTCCGGGCGAACCCGACATCCGTCCGTAACGACGCCCGCGACGGCAGTCGTTTTCCACAACCGTTTTTTATTGTCTCGACGTATCGGTGTCAATGTCTACTACCGTGGGTATCCTCGGCGCGACCGGTGCCGTCGGGCAACGACTCGTCCAACTGCTCGTACCGCACCCGGAGTTCGAGGTCACGACGCTCACCGCCTCACCGTCGAGCGCGGGTCGGCCCTACAGCGACGCGGCGAAGTGGCGCATCGACTCGCCGATCCCCGACGACGTCGCGGACATCAGCGTCGTCGAGACCGATCCGGAGGCGGTCCCCGACGGCGTCGAGTTGCTCTTCTCGTCGCTCCCCTCCGACGTCGGCGCGGCGGTCGAACCGGCGTTCGTCGAGGCCGGCTACGTCGTCTCCTCGAACTCCTCGAACGGGCGGATGGACGCCGACATCCCGCTGACGATCCCGGAGGTCAACGCCGACCACCTCGGGCTCATCGAGGTCCAACGCGACGAGCGCGGGTGGGACGGCGCGCTTATCAAGAACCCGAACTGCTCGACGATCACGATGGTGCCGACCCTCGCTGCGCTCACCCGGTTCGGCCTCGAGCGGGTCGACGTCTCGACGCTTCAGGCCGTCTCGGGGGCGGGGTACTCCGGCGTCGCGTCGATGGAGATCATCGACAACGTCATCCCCCACATCGGCGGTGAGGCGTCAAAAATGGAGACCGAGTCCCGGAAGCTGCTCGGCTCCTTCGACGGCGCGGAGGTCTCTCTTCACGACGCCGACGTGTCCGCCTCGTGTAACCGCGTCCCCACGCTCGACGGCCACCTCGAGAACGTCTGGGCGGACCTCTCGGAGGACCCGACGGCCGACGCGGTCGTCGACGCCTTCGAGTCCTCGCGCGGCGTCGATCTCCACTCCTCGCCCGAGCGGCTCATCGAGGTGTTCGACGCCCCCGACAGGCCCCAGCCCCGACTGGACCGGAACCTCGGAGACGGGATGGCCGTCGCCGCCGGCGGCGTCGAGACGACGACCCACGGCGTCCAGTTCAATTGCCTCGCTCACAACACGATACGGGGGGCCGCGGGCGCGAGCGTGCTCAACGGCGAACTGCTGCTCGAGGAAGGCTACATCTGAGCGGCGACCGCCGGCCTACTCGCGGTCGATCGGCTCAAGTTCCTTGCCGGTCGCCTTCGGGACGACCCGCCGCGTGGCGTTTCGCCACTCGCGGTCGAGTTCCGACCCCCCGAAGAACCGATCCAAGAAGACGGCCAGCCCCGCCACCTCCGAGTGCGGCTGGTTCGTCACGGCGACGTTGTAATCGGCGCGCTCGTAGACGTCGAAGGGGACCTTCCCCGCGCCGACGACGACGAGCACCGGCGCCGTGCGGCCCTCGGCTCTGAGTTCGCCTTCGAGTTCCTGCACCGGAAGGCCGTACATCGTCAGATGGACGACGACCCCCGGCCACTCCCGGAGTACCCGCCGGTGGTCGTCCGTCAGTTCGACCCCGAAGGGGCCGCCGAACCGGGCGGTGATGTCCTCGATGGTGGCTTTCGGCTCCGAGGCGTCCCCGGCGATGATCACCCGGTCGGCGCCGAGCGCGCGCGCGGTCAACCCCACGTGCGTCGTCATCCGGTTGTCCCGCCCGGGTCGGTGACCCAAACGGAGGACGGCGAGTTCCGGTCGGTCGTTCATGCGCTCGCTTCGTCGCCCCGCGTTAGGGGCGTTACGGTCGGCGGCGACCCGGCTGGCGGTGTTCAGACCGAAAACGGCGTCCGCGCGCTCACCCGTCGTTCGCTGACGCGGAGGGTCGCCTCGGCCGTGTACCCGCCGGGTTCGGGGTCCGGCCAACCCGCCTCGAACGTCGCCGTTTCGCCGGGTTGGAACTCCGCCGTCGAGAGCGTCTGTGCGAACGCCCGCCCGTCGCTGTACCGCCAGCGCTCCCCGGCGTCGTCCGAGACCGCGAAGTCGGCCCGACAGGCGTCCCGGAAGGTGAGTTCGACGGGCGTATCGCCGGCGTTGACGACGGAGAAAGAAAACTCGACGTCGTCCCCGACGGTCACCTCGAGCGCCGCTTCAAGCATACCGTCATTTGGCGTTGCGTAACAAAACAGTTGTGCCCGCTGTGGGCCTCTCGCCCCGTTTCGACGCCCGCTCGCCCGGTAGTAACCCCTAAGCCGACCGGGGCACTACGCCGTCGTGTGCAGGTCGTCGGCTACGACACGGGCGTCAAAGCGTCGGCCGAGCCGGCGCTCTCGGTCGCCCGGGAGGGCACCGTCGAGCGGATCCCCCTGAGAGCCGGCCGGGAGTTGGCCTACGCGCTCGGCGATCGCCGGTGTGCCGGGACGGTCGACGGCGACGAACACCGCGAGTGCGAGCGCCCGGCCGCCCCGTACTGCGAGGACCACGACCGGACGTGGATCTGCGCGCGCTGCACCGGGACGTGCCTGAAACGCGAGATGGACTGCTACGACGAACACGCGATCTACCTCGCGGCGTTCGCGCCGGCGACGTTCAAAGTCGGCGTGACGAAGCGGGCGGACCCGACGGTCCGCCTGCGCGAACAGGGGGCCGACCGGGGGGCGATCGTCCGCCGGGTCGCAAACGGGCGCATCGCGCGCGAGATCGAGGCCGAGATCGCGAGCGCGACGCCGATCCCCGACTCCGTCCGGGTCGCACGGAAGATCGAGGGGATGGGGCGGTCCGTCGACGAGGACGCCTGGCGGCGGCTGCTGTCGGAGTTCGACGCCGAACCGGCCGGCCCCTTCGAGTACGGGCTCGGCCTCGAGGCCGCACCGGTCGAGGAGACGTTCGCCGCCGGCACCGTCCGCGGCACGAAAGGCCGCGTGTTGGTCCTCGAACGCAGCGGGCAGGCCATCGCCGTGGACATGCGTTCGCTCGTCGGCCACGAACTGACCAGCGGCGCGTACTCCGGACGCCTCCAGTCGAGTCTGGGCTCGTTCGGCTGAGTCGCCCCGGGGCGCAGAACCTGTGAACTTTTCCGTCGGAAGCCAAAAGAAGGGTGCATGACGGACGAAGAGACACCGGACGACGAGGCCGAGGACGGCGACGAGAAGTCCTTCCGCGAGCGCGTCGAGGAGATCAGACAACAGCGCGCCGAAGGCGGTGAGGGCGAGGGCGACGGCGACGGCGAGGGGATGAGCCGCGAGGAGAAGATGGAAGAGATGATGGGCGGCGGTGGCGGCCCGGGCGGCATGGGCGGCAGCCCCTTCGCGCAGATGATGGGCGGTATGATGGGCGGCGGCGGTGGCGGCGGCCCGGGTGGCATGGGCGGTATGGGCGGCGGCCCGCCGGGCATGGGCGGCGGCCCGCCCGCCGAGGGCGACAGCAGCGACAACGAGGAGGTCGTCCGAGAGGTCCGGAAGGTCCGCGACGAACTGCACGACATCCGCCGCGAGATCGAGCGGATCGCTGACGCCTTAGAGGAGTAAGGCCCCGTTCCGGGCGAACTTTTTTACACCGGCGAGTGCTGAAAAAACCCCTGTTCGGACCGCTCAGAGGTAGCCGGCCTCGGCGAGTCGGTCGACGCCCTCCCGGAGCCGTTCTTCGCTCGCCGCGTACGACAGCCGCGCGTAGCCGGGCGTTCCGAAGGCGCTCCCGGGGACCGTCGCGACGTGGGCCTCTTCGATCGCGCCCTCACACCACGCTTGGTCGTCGTCGTCGACGGGCAGCATCATGTAGAACGCGCCGTCGGGGACCGGAACGTCCGTGCCGTGCTCGGCGAACAGGTCCACGAGCATATCCCGGCGCTTTTCGAAGGCGTTGCGCATCTCGGCGACGGCCTCGTCGGTGTTCCGCAGCGCCTCGACGCCGGCGTGCTGGACGAAGTTCGCCGCACAGGAGACCGAATGGGAGTGGAGCTTCCCGGCCTGTTCGATCAGCGGTTCGGGCGCGGCGACGTAGCCGAGCCGCCACCCGGTCATCGAGTACGCCTTCGAGAAGCCGTTGATGGTGACCGTCCGATCGCCCATCCCCTCGAGCGCGCCGAGCGAGGTCTGTTCGACGCCGTAGGTGACCGCGTCGTAGATCTCATCGGAGAGCACCGTCACGTCGTGCTCGACGGCGATGTCGCGGACCCGCTTCAGCGCGGCGTCGGTGAAGACGGCGCCCGAGGGGTTCGACGGCGAGTTGACGACGAGCAGCTCGGTGTCGTCCGAGACCGCCGCGGCGAGCTCGCCGAGCGCCGGTTCAAGCTGGAAGTCCGACCCGGAGAGATCGACCCGCGAGAGGCTCCCGCCGGCCAGTTTCGCCATCGCCTCGTAGCTGACCCAGGCCGGATCGAGGAGGACGACCTCGTCCCCGTCGTCGATCAGCGCCTGAAACGTCTCGTAGAGCGCCTGCTTGCCGCCCGGGGTGACGATGATCTCGTCGGTCGTGTACCCGAGGCCGTCGCCCTCGAGTTTCTCGACGATCGCGCGTTTCAGCTCCGGGATCCCGTTCGAGGGCGTGTAGCCGGTGTGGCCGGCGTCGAGGGCGGCCTTGCCGGCCTCGACGACGTTCTCCGGGGTCGGGAAGTCCGGCTCCCCGACGGAGAGATCGACGACGTCGACGCCGTCGGCCTCCAGTTCCGAGGCGAGGTTGCTGATCGCGAGCGTGGCGCTCGGTTCGACCCGTTCGACGCGGTCCGCAAAGTCAAGTTGTCGTGTCATGATTGTTCGAGTTCCTCGGCGAGTGCAATAGCGCTTCGGACGGCGCTCGCGCCCTTCTCGATCCGCTCTTCGGCCTCCGCGTGGCTCATCCCCGGCCCGGTGATGCCGAGGGTCACGGGCGTATCGCGCCGCAGGGAGACGTCGGTGAGCCCCTGTGCCGCCGCGTCGGCGATCACGCGGTCGTGTTCGGTGTCGCCGGTGACGATGGCTCCGAGGGCCGCAACCGCGTCGACGTCGTCGCGCCGGGCGAGGCGGTCGGCCGCGAGCGGCGCGTCGTAGGATCCCGGGACTTCGAGCGTCTCGACGATCTCGGCGTCGGCGCCGGCCCCGGCCACCGCCTCCCGAGCCCGGGTCTCCATCTCGTGGGTCACCGGCCGCTCTTTGTTGAACTGCGCGACCACCAGTCCGAGCGCTACCATGCGTTGTGGTGGGTTTCGGCTCCTAAAAGACCTGCCGGTACCGCCCGTCTCCCCGAACGCCGAACGGCCCGACCGCGCCCGACGCGGCGTCGATAACGCCGTTCGGACGCCGCGGTCCGGTCAGTCGTACGCCTCTCTGAGGAACACGAGCGCAGCCCCGAACATCGCGAGGTTCCCGAAAAAGGCGAGCCGCTCGCCGTCCCGGTCGTCGGGATCGGCGTTCCAAAAGTCGTGCATCGTCGCGGTCACGACGGCGAGGAAGGTGACGGCCGCGCCGGTCGCGACCCTCGGGAACCGCCACAGCGCCACCCCGAGTCCCGCAACGGCCATCATCCCCGAGGCGAGAGGGGCGGCGACGCCGGGCAGCGGCACGCCGGCCGACTCGGCGTACGCCACGGTGTCCTCCATGTCGCGGAAGTCCTCGGAGGCCTGAAGCGCGAGGCCGAGGCCGAACAGCGCCCGCCCGAGCCGCGACGGTCCATCGGTCGTGTCGTCTGTGGTGTCTCCCATACACGGCCCTGTCCCGCCAGCGACATAAATCGGGGTGTCGGTCCCGCCCCGGACCCGGCGCGTCGGGCGCGTTGTGACCCGGAACCTGCTAGAGACTCACTCTCCATTAATGACTGAAAACAGTATACCCGATATTAACATTATAATTCATAACAGTTTTGTACCAGTCGGCACTCCCCCCACACGCGCATGACGAGTGACACGACGAACGGCCCGACCCGCGCCCGACGCGGCGTCGGCGCCGTCGTCCGCTCTCACTCAGGAACCACCGCCGTCGGACCGAACGGATCTCCCGTCGAAGACGGCACGCTCACTACCTAACTATGGCACACGACAACGACGAGACGGACGAGGTCGCAAGCCGCGTCCAGAACACCGAATCGATCACCAGAGACGTCGACAACCCGGCCGCCCGCGAACTCCGACGGAAGTTCGACGAGCAGGACTTCACCTTCGCGCCCGGCCTGTATCACGCCCTCGACGCCCGCCTCGCCGAGATGGCGGGCCTCGACGCCGCGTACATGTCCGGCTACTCGACGGTCCTGGGACAGTTCGGCTTCCCGGACCTCGAGATGGTCACGATGACCGAGATGGTCGAGAACGCAAAGCGGATCGTCGAGGCGACGAACCTGCCGGTCGTCGCCGACTGCGACACCGGCTACGGCGGCGTCCACAACGTCCGCCGCGCCGTCCGGGAGTACGAGAAGGCCGGCGTCGCCGCCGTCCACATCGAGGACCAGACAACCCCGAAGCGCTGTGGGCACATCGCCGGCAAGCAGATCGTCCCCCGCGAGGAGGCGAAGGCCCGCTTCTCGGCGGCCGTCGACGCGAAGCAATCGGAGGACACGATCGTCATCGCCCGAACCGACGCCTACGGCTCCGCGAACGGCGACTGGGAGGAACACCTCGAGCGCGGCCGGATCTACGCCGACGCCGGCGTCGATCTGGTCTGGCCCGAGATGCCCGACCCCTCCCGCGAGGACGCCGTCGCGTACGCCGAGACGATCCACGAGACCCACCCCGAGTTGGATCTCGCGTTCAACTACTCGAGTTCCTTCGCGTGGTCCGAGGAGGAGGACCCGCTCACCTTCCAGGAGCTCGGCGACCTCGGGTACCAGTACATCTTCATCACGCTGTACGCGCTTCACTCCGGCGCTCACGCGGTGTACGAGGACATGAAGAACATCGCCGACAACGACGAGCGCGCGCAGTTCGACCTCGAGGACCGCTACCTCGGCCACGAGACCGAGAGCCACCACGAGCTTTCGTTCGTCTCGCGGTTCCAGGACATCGAGGCGCAGTTCGACCCCGAAGCGCAGGCCCGGATGGAGCAGTCCGCGGGCTTCACCGAAGAGGAGAGCGACCCGCTGACCTCGGGCGACGACGACTGAGACGAGACCCACAGACCGGGAGCTTCGGAGCTCCCAAACGCGGGGCCGACGCCGGTATTTTTCTGAGACGTGCGGAGCCGGACGGAGCGCCGCCTCGGGGTTTTACGCCGAGCGGAGCCCGCGATACGCCGAGCCGTGAGGTGATTCGGCCACCTTTAAGACGCCCCGAACCGACCGTATTAGTGACTATATGACGGAAATAGACAAGCGTACGCACGAGCGGAAGTTCGTTCGGACCTTCTTTACCACCCCGACCGCGGTCGAGGGCGAGGACGATTCGGCGAAGATGCTCGAGGGAGCCGCGGGGCTCTCGGGCATGGAGGCGCCGGACGTCTGGGTGCCCGACAACGAGGACGCCACCGCGCCGAACATGCGCGACGAGGGCGCACAGAACATCATCGACGTCGTCTCCGAGCACGGCGCCGACTACCCCGGCGAGATCCACCCTCGCGTCGTCTGGCACCGCGACAGCCCACAGACCCGATATCAGGGCTTTCAGCGGATGCTCGAGATCACCGACCCCGACAACGGCGCCATCGAGTACATCGACGGGTTCGTCATCCCCGAGGTCGGCGACATCGACGACTGGAAGAAGGCCGACGAGTTCCTGACGATCATCGAAAACGAGTACGGCTTCGACGAGGGCTCGATCAAGATGTCCGTCATCGTCGAGAGCGGTCAGTCCGAACTCGCCATGGAGAAGCTCCGCGACGAGATGGGCAAGCCGACGAACAACCTCGAACGGCTGTTCATGCTCGTGATCGGCGAGGTCGACTACACGAAGGACGCCCGCGCGATCACGCCGACGGGCGCGCTCCCGCCGTGGCCCGAGCTCCGTCACAACACCTCCCGAGCCGCGAGCGCGGCGGGGCTCATCGCCGTTGATGGCCCATACGACGACATCCGCGACGTCGAGGGCTACCACGAGCGGATGACGGACAACCAGGCCAAGGGGATGCTCGGCATCTGGTCGCTGACGCCCGGACAGGTCGTCGAGGCCAACACCTCCCCGCTCCCGCCCCAGGAGGGGTACTGGCTCTTCGACGCCGACGGACGGGAGGTCGAACTCGACCGTCGGGACGGCGTCGAGGTCTACGGCGGCGACCGCGTCTCGCTTGTGGAGACCGACGACGGCTACGTCCTCTCGGTCGGGAACGACGACCTCGAACTCGACGAGGCGGAACTCAGAGAGGAGCTGCTCGACCTGCTGGATTACGTGCCGAGCCTCGACGACATCGTCGACTCCATGGAGGAGTTCGAGGCGGCCAAGGAGGCCGGCAAGGGCGCGATCGCGATGACGCGGTCGGCGACAGTCGAGATCGACGGCGTCCGGGTCGACGTCAGCACCGATCGGATGTGGGACGAGGCGACCTACCAGGCGTTACAAACGCCGATTACGCTGTTCCAGGACGTCTACGAGAACCGCCCGGACCAACACGAGGGCCTCGCGGAGCTGTACGACGAGGACGTCGTCGATCGGGCGATGGACGTCGGCAACTGATCGTCCGGCCCACCGGATATCTTATACGGACGCGTCGCGGTCAGTACTTCGGGTCCGCGCCGGTCTCGGCGTAGATGTCGTCCATGATCGCGTCGCGCTCGCGTTGCCACTCGGGGAACGCCGCCGGCGTCGAGGGGTACGACTCGTAGTGTTCGAGCAGGCGGTCGGCGAGGGACTTCGTCTCGTAGAGGCTCTTTAACGTCCCCCAGTGGCCGAAGCTCTTTATCAGCACCCGGAGCTTGAGCCCCCAATCGATGCTCGCCGACCCCGAGTACAGCGCGTCGGAGAGCTTCTCGGCCGGAAGGGCGGCCAGCAGGCCGAGCAGTTCGTCGATGTCGTACGCCGTCGAGAAGACGTTGTACACGTCGAGGGCGGCGTAGCGACCGCCGTAGTGCTCCATGACGCGCTCGTTGTACCGCCAGAGGCTGTCCTCGCCGACGTCGGCGTCCTCGATCGCCTCGATCGCCTGCTCGCCGGCGTACTGACCGGCGTAGGCGGCCCCGGCGATCCCGCCGCCGGTACAGGGGTTGACGTGGGCGGCGGCGTCGCCGATGGCCATGTATCCGGGCGCGATCGCCGAGTCATAGGGCCGTCGCGTCGGCAGCGCCGCGCCGAGTTTGTCCGTGACGGTCGCGTTTTTCAGCTCCGGCCGCCGGCTGACGTCCTCCCGGAGGTCGGAGACGAGCTGCATCGGCTCCTCGTTCATCTGAAAGCCCAACCCGACGTTGATCTCGGTCGGCGTCCGCGGGAAGTACCAGAGGTAGCCCGCCGAGCGCTTCGTCGGCTTGAACACCAACGCGTCGGACCACGACACGGGCTCGTCCACCTCGATGACCTCGCGGTACGCCGAGGAGAACTGCGAGTACCGCACGTTGGTGTCGAAGGTCGTCCCGGCGAAGTCGGCTTTGTCCTGCAGCAGCGACAGCGCCCCGGCCCCATCGAGCACGATCTCGGCCTCGTAGCGGCGGTGATCGCCCTCCGTCGTCGCCTCGAACCCGAACACCCGACCGTCGTCGCCCTGGAGGACGTCCTGAACGACCGTGTCGTAGTGAAACTCCGCGCCGGCGCGTTCGGCCCCGTCGATCAGCCGCCGGCCGTACTCGAGACGGTCGATGACGGCGAGTTCGCCCGGCACGGGGATGTCGAGAACGGCCCCCTCACGGGGGATCTCGAACTGGCCGTGGTCGACGTCGGTGTTGGTGAACGCGCCCTCGATGTGGGATTTCGGGATCGACTCCGGGAACTTGTCGGCGCCCTTCAGCGCGTCGCCGCAGGCGATGTGTCCGGCCTCCGACTCGGTCTTCCGTTCGACGATGACGACGTCGTACCCCGCGTCGGCGACGGTGGCTCCGGCGTAACAGCCGGCGGTCCCGGCCCCGACGATGGCGACGTCGTACTCGAACGTGGTCATGGTCACTCTGGGCGCCGGGGGCGCAAAACTCTTTATTCACGCCGGGCGCGTCGGGCGCCCCGAGCCGACGGGGACCGCCCGGTCACAGGAGAAAGCGCTCTTCGTCCTCGCTGAGATCGAGCGCCGAGTCGGCGGCCCCGAGCAGTTCCTCGGCCGTCGAGGAGCCGAACCCGACCACCTCGGTCCGGACGCCCTCGTGTCGGAGGTGCGTACACAACCGCGCGAAGTCGCCGTCGCCGCTGCAGAGCACGACGGTGTCGACCTTCGAGGCAAGCGTGACGGCGTCGAGACACATCCCCAGATCCCAGTTTGCCTTCTTCGACCCGTCGGCGAAGGTCTTGATCTCCTTGATCTTCGTCTCGAAGCCGATGTCGTGAAGCGCCTCGAAGAACTCCTCCTCGGCGGGCGAGTCGGCCCTGATCACGTACGCGATGGCCCGGACGAGATCCCGATCGCCGACGGCGGCGGCGAGCATCTCGGTGTAATCGACGTTCCGGGAGTACAGCGTGTGCGCGGTGTGATAGAGGTTCTGGGAGTCGGCGAGAACGGCGACCCGCTGGGAGGCGTGGTTCGGTGACATACCGGATCTGGCCCGCCCTCGGGCATATGTCTTGGTGTCGAGTCTTTTTGTCCCTCGGGGCTCTCAATCGCGTATGCGTCTCGAGGAGGTCTACACCGCGCCGGCGGGCGGGGAACCCATGCGGCGACACGACTCGATCGACGCCCTCGAGGGCGGGCTCGCCGGCGACCGCTACCGGAGCGGCGACGGACACTACTCGCCGTACGACGTCTGTGAAATCACGCTCGTCCGGGCCGAGGCGATCGAGGCGATCGAACGGGAGGCCGGGATCGACCTCGCCGAGGGCCGACACCGCCGGAACCTCGTCGTCCGCGGCGGCGACGTCCACGACCTCTTGGACTGTCGGTTCGCCCTCGGCGGCGCCGTCCTCGTCGGCACCCGCCCGCGGCCGCCGTGTCGGTACATCGAACAGCTGACCGGAGCCGAGGGCCTGATGCGCGCGCTCGGCGAGGGCCGCGGCGGGATCTGCGCCCGCGTCGAGGCGCCCGGCGAGATCAGCGTCGGCGACGAGGTGTCGGTGCTCGAACGGAGAGACGACTTCGAGGGGCTCATCGCACGCATCCGGGACCGCGCCGGGCGGTAGCGACAGCTATTTTTGGGTCATGGGAGTACGGTGGTCCGCGCGCGGGTTGCCGAGCCAGGCCAAAGGCGCAGCGCTTAGGACGCTGTCCCGTAGGGGTCCGCCGGTTCGAATCCGGTCCCGCGCA
>NZ_JAQCNO010000037.1 GCF_028274965.1 Natronomonas sp.
GACGGACTCCGAGCCCCAGCCCGAACCCGAACCCGAGGAGGCGACCGGCGCCGAGATCGTCGACGAGGCGAGCGCCGAGATCGCGTCCGATCCCGAAACCGGGGCCCCGGCCGCGGAGTTCGAAGAGGGATCGACGGTCGAGCGGATCGAGTTGAACGCCGAGGAGGGCTCCGATTCCGGTTCTGACTCCGGCTCCGACTCGGACTCAGGGGGCGACGCCGCGTCGGTTTCGGGATCGGTCACGGTCACGGAACTCGACGACGAGCCGGCGGAGATCGGCCCCTCGCCCGGCGACTCGGTCGCCGTGACCGAGATCAGCGTCCCGGAGGAGGCGACCGATCAGAGCGCAACGCTGCGGATGGACGTCTCGGCCGATCGGCTCGCGGAGATCGACGCCGCCGCCGAGGACCTCCGCGTCAACCGCTTCTCGGCGGGCGAGTGGCAGCAACTCGAAACGGAGGTCGTCGAGCAGACCGACGACGGCGTGACCGTGGCGGCCGAGACGCCGGGCTTTTCGTACTTCTCGGTGAGCGCCGTCGGCGAACCCGAGGCGGCGCTCTCGGTCGCTCCGAGTTCGCCGTCGCCCGGCGCGGAACTGACCCTCGACGGGACGGGTTCGAGCGTCGAACACGGCAACGTGACCGCCTACGAGTGGACGGTGAGCGGCGACGCCCTGTCCTCTGCACTCGATCGGACCGGCGCGACGGCGACGGTCGCCGCGGACAGCCCCGGCGAGTACACGGTCGAACTCACCGTGCGCAACCGCGCCGGCGACACCGACACCGTCTCCGAGACGGTGACCGTCGCGTCGAGCGCGTCGGGCGACGACGGGTCGGCGGGGACGGACGACTCCGCGGCGTCGGATGACTCCGGGCCCTCCGAGGGGTCCGCGGCGTCCGACGACGGCGCGATCCCCGAACCCGCCGATCTGCCCGGCTTCGGCGTCGGCGTCGCGGTCGTCGCGCTCCTTGCGACCGCGTTCTTGATCCGCTACCGGGGTCGGGGCTGATCGGTCCCGACGGGACCCGGGCGGTGTCCTTCTCCCTTCGCCCTTCGGCTGGTTTTTTTACACTGACCCCTCTATGTGGCGTATGGCTTCACCCGGCACCTTCGGCGAGTTCGGCGGACGACACGTTCCGGAACCGCTCGAGGAACCCCTCGAGGAACTGGCGGCGGCGTACGAGGAGGCGATCGCGGACGAGGCGTTCATGTCGGAGTTCCGCGGTCTGCTCGAGCGGTTCGGCGGGCGTCCGACGCCGGTGTTTCATGCCGAGACGCTGAGCGAGCGCTACGGGACCGAGATCTACCTCAAACACGAGGACCTCCTCCACGGGGGCGCCCACAAGCTCAACAACACGCTCGGGCAGGCGCTGTTGGCAAAGCGGGCCGGCAAACAGCGGCTGATCGCCGAGACGGGCGCGGGACAGCACGGGACCGCGACGGCGATGGTCGGCGCGCTCTTGGGGCTCGACACGACGGTGTACATGGGCCGACACGACATGCAGCGCCAGGAGATGAACGTCTTCCGGATGCGGCTGATGGGCGCCGACGTCGAGCCCGTCGATCGCGGCAACGAGGGGCTCAAGGAGGCCGTCGACGCCGCCTTGGAGGACTTCGCGGCGAACGTCGAATCGACGCACTACCTCGTCGGCAGCGTCGTCGGGCCCGATCCGTTCCCGCGGATGGTCCGGGAGTTCCAGTCGGTCATCGGCGAGGAGGCCCGCGAGCAGATCCAGGACCTCCACGGCGCGCTGCCCGACGCCTGCGTCGCCTGCGTCGGCGGCGGATCGAACTCGATCGGCCTCTGGCACGCGTTCAAAGACGACGACGTGATGTTTTACGGGGCCGAGCCGGGCGGGACCGACGACGAGAACCACTCGGCGCCGCTCTCGAAGACCGAACAGGAGGAGCCGCGCGTCTTCCAGGGCATGAAGACGAGGACCATCGGCGAGGACACCGAGAACCACTCCGTCTCCGCCGGACTCGACTACCCGGCCATCGGCCCCGAACACGCCGCCCTCCAGGAGATGGGCCGCGCGGAGTACCACGCGATCACCGACGAGGAGGCGCTTGCGGCGTTCCGCGAGTTGAGCGAGGCCGAGGGGATCGTCCCCGCCTTAGAGCCGGCACACGCCCTCGCGTTGGCCGCCAAACTCGCCGAAGAGGACCGCCACGACACGCTGTTGGTCAACCTCTGTGGCCGCGGTGACAAGGACATGCAGACGGCCGCATCGCACTTCGATCTCTCCGAGTAGTTGGACGGCGGCGACCTCCGCCCCCGCGCCGTCGACGCGAGACGAGACCCGACGGGCGAACGCAAGCTTTTTTTCTCGCGTGAGCCACGCCCCGCGTATGTCCGAGCCCTCCAGACGCGCTCCGGCGTCGAGTGACTACGACATCTCGACGGTGGATCTCACCGACGATCGCTACGAGATCACCCAATCGGTCGTCCGCAACAAGTACGTCGTCCGGGACAGCGCCGGCGCCGTCGTCCTGCGCGGCAAACAGAAACTGTTCAAGATGAAAGAGGAGTTTCCCTTCCTCACCGGCGACGGCGAGGACGCCTTCAGCGTGAAGGCCGGCGGGATCATGGACGTCGCCGGGACCTACACCCTCAGCGACGCCGGGACCGGCGAGGACGTCGTCGTGCTCGACGAGGACCTCTCGTTTTTCCTCGAGAACTGGACGGTCCGGGACCCCGAGACGGGGGAGGCGCTGGCGACGATCCGATCGAAGAGCAAGCTCCTCTCGGCGCTCCGACACGTCGTTTCGGCGGCGAATCTCATCCCGAACAAATACGAGATACTGGACGCCGACGGCGCACACGTCGGCGACATCGAGGGACAGTTCTCGCTGCGGGACACCTACACGGTCGACATCGACGACGCGAGCACGGTGCCCAAGGAGGCCGTCGTCGCCGCCGCGTGCGTCCTCGACGCGCTCGAAAACAAGTGATGCTCCGACGTGAGCCGGGCGTTTTCGGCAGGGCTTTCGGTCGGCGCGGCGGCGCGAATGTCCAGCGACGCACCCTCGGAGAGAACTCCCGGGGCGGACCGTAGCCCCCGGTTTCCGGGTGGCTCGATGACGGTCGACCCGATCGCTGCGGCCGTTGGCGGGGGCATCGCCGTTGTGCTGTTGGCCGGTACGATGATCGCGGTCTCGCTCCGGCACGGGCTCGTCGAACGCACCCTCGTGTTTCCGGTGACGATGCTCTCTACAAACGGGCTTCTGACGCTCTCTGCGGTCCTGGTCGGCGAATACACGCCGGCGCTCCCGGTTCTGCTCGTGGGGACGGTCCTGATCGATGTCGGCTGTACGGTCGCGTACTGTCGACGGCTGCTCGGGCACCCGGCCGGCGGTCGCTAACGGCGCACCCGTCGGTTCGGACGCACTCGTCGATGTCCGAAGCGCCCGGCCGAGCGGACGGCGCCAGGCCTCAGGCCGCCTCGAGATCGGGCAGCCGGATCACCACGGTCGTCCCGTCCTCGGTGTCGAAGGCGAGGTCGCCGCCGAGCGCGTCGACGCCCCACTTCAGTTCCCAGAGCCCGAGCCCACGGCTGTGCCGCAGGGGTGTCTCCTCTTCGGCGCTCAGGGAGGCGAGTTCGGCCTCCGGGATCCCCGGCCCGTCGTCGCTGATCTCGATGACGCACCCGTCCTCGGTCGCCGTCGCCGCGACGGTGACAGTGGAGTCGGCGTAGGCGTACGCGTTCTCCAGCGGGCTCCGAAGCACCGTCGTGAGCACCTCGACGTCGGTCCGTACCGTCGCGTCCTCGGGGATCGACGTCTCGACCGCGACGCCGTCGGCCCCGATTTCGGCTTCGGTCTCGGCTTCGATCCCGTCTCTCACCGCGCGCACCCGCTCGGCGATCCGGACCGGCGTCGGTCGCAACTCCTTTGACATGAGGTGATCGACCCGGCGGGCGCGGGCTCCCACGGCGGCGAGGGTTTCGGTCGCCTCGAGGATGGCCGCTCTGTGCTCTGAGTCCTCGACGGTCTCGGCGTGGCTGTTGATGACGTCGAGTTGGTTCCGGAGGTTGTGCCGGAGCACGCGGTTGAACACCTCGAGTCGGGTGATGAACTGCCGCAGATCGCGGCGCATGCTCGCCATCGAATCGCCGACGCGACCGGGGATGTCGGCCTCCAGCGCCTCGTCGTCGAACGACCGCTCGGAGAGCGCGTCGGCCTGCTCGGTGATCGTCTCGACGTATGCCTTCGTGTTGCTGAACGCCCGCCGGACCTCGCCGACCTCGTCGATGCGGTCGCCGCGGTCGATGTCGGCGTCGAGGTCGCCCTCCGCGATGGCGTTGGCTTGCCGCGCCAGCCGCTGGATCGACCGGATCGGCCCCCGCTCGATGACGACGCCGATGAGCAAAAATCCGACGAGCACCGTTGCGACCAACAGCCACAGGTCGCGGCGGACGCGGTCGGTGACGCTCAGGGCCGTCGATCTGGGGACCTCCTTGACGACCACCCAATCGACCCTGTCGCCGGGGACGGTGTGGTACCCCTTTACCGCCGAGTCGGTGAGCACCGAGCCGCTGATCTCGGCGGTCGGCTCGGCCTCGAGGATCCGGCGTTCGATGGTGGTGTTCGGCTGAGGGCCGTCGTAGCGGGTGATGTCCCGGGACTCGTTTTCGTCGAACAGGACGTAGGCGGTGAATCCGCCGAGGACGAGCGTCTCCGTGCCGGCGATGGTGCTGGTGAATCGCTCGGCGCGGACGCTCGTTCGGTACTCCGCGACGAGGACGTGCTCCCCGCCGGGCAGCGGCGACGCCACCGCGACCAGTGTGCCGTCCTCGTCGGTGTACACCAACGAGAGAATGACGTCGTCCGTGCCGTCGAACGAAAAGCCGGTCGTGGGCTTCCAGTTGATGTCGGTCGCCGCCAGCGGCTCGCCGACGAGTTCCCGATCGGTACTGGCGACGATCGGCTCGGTCGTCCCGTTCGAGTCGTCGGGGGCGCGCTCGACGACCGAGAGCGTCTCCGTTTCGGGCGACAGCGCGTCGCGTTCGGTCACGAGCGTCGATCGCGTCCGCTCCTCGGAAACCGGGGTCAGCCCCTCGTGGCTCGACAGCGTTCGCACCACCTGCTGTTTTCCGTCGATCCACTGGCCCAACGCGCGGGCTTCGAGTTCGGCGTTTCGCTCGACCGACTGGAGTTGGTCCTCCTGGACGCGATCGGAGACCTGGACGGCCGTCACCGTCACCAGCGCCGTGATCAACAGCACGATGACGAGCGAGACGCCGAGCAGTTTCAGGGCGTAGCGCGAGCGGACGGACTTCGGGAGGTACGGTTCGATTCTCATGCCGGATGCCGTGCGGTCTGGACCGCCTTCGACCGTGCTATACGGTACCGACGCGGGGGATTAACCCTTCCTCTTTCGGGGTGTGCCGCGATCCCGACGGCGTCGCGTGGGACCGTCCCCGCCGTGGACCGGAGGGTCTGTATAGCTAGACTCCACTACTAAGTCGCTGTGACGACAGTGGTTCAGTCGTATAATGACGGCACGCTCTCGGGATCCCATCACGCGGGTTGCCTCGAACGGTACACGGGCCTCACACGGACGCGCGGAGCATGAACGGGCCTGACCGGGCAGGCGACGGCCGCGCCGTTGCGATCGATCGGTTTCCGGAGCCGGTCGTCGCGTACGCGATCGACGGCGGAGAGCCGACCGTCGAGGCCGCAAACGAGGCGTTTCGGTCGGCGTTCGGCGTTGCGGCCTCCGAAACCGCGGCGGCGAGCACGCCGGCGGAACTCGGCCTTGAGGCGCCCGACGCGGGGTCGCTCGCAGAGGCGCTCGATCGCACCGAACCGGGGACGGCCTCGGTGGCGATCGGTGACACCGCACACGCGGTGCGGGTAGTGCCGCCGACGGACGACGCCTTCGGGTACGCGTTTTTTGACGGGGCCCCCGAGGACGGACCCGAACGGGACGCGGCGAACCGACCGACTGCCGGCGGGGCGACGGACACGACGCGTGCGGAGGGCGAGGACGCCGACGAGGGGTTCGACGTCGACCGGATCGCGAGCGTGCTCAGTCACGACCTCCGGAACCCCCTCGATGTCGCCAAAGCGCGGCTCCGTGCGGGCCGCGAAACCGGGGCGGAGGAGCACTTCGATCGCGTCGAGAAGGCCCACGGGCGCATGGAGCGGATCATCGAAGATGTCCTGACGCTGTCGCGGGGCGACGAGATCATCACGCCGGAGAGGGCCGTCGAGTTGGACACCGCGGCGAACTCGGCGTGGGAGACCGTCGAAACCGGGACGGCGACCCTGACCATCGCCGAGGCCCTGCCAACGACAGTGGCCGACAGAGACCGCGTCGAGCGGCTGTTCGAGAACCTGTTCCGAAACGCCGTCGAGCACGGCGAGGAGGCCGACGTCACCGTCGGACGGCTCCGGGCCGACCGCGACACGCGCGATGACGGCGGCGACGAAGACGGAGGTGAGAACGGCGACGCAGATGCCGACTGCGGGTTTTATGTTGCCGACGACGGCCCGGGGATCCCGCCGGACGCGGAGTCGGCCGTGTTCGATCCCGGATACAGCTCCCACGAGCACGGGACCGGGCTCGGGCTTTCGATCGTAAGGCGTATTGCGGAATGTCACGGATGGACAGTCGAGGCGACAAACGGCACCGAGGGGGCCCGCTTCGAGTTCCGAGAGATCGACCCGGACGCATGAACGACCAACTCAGACGAGCGCCGATCGGGGTGCTCGAAGCGACGCCCGACGGAACGGTCACCGCGATCAACGAGACGGCCGCGGACCTCTTGGGGGTCGACGCCGCGGCGTCGACGGAGACGCCGATCGACGCCGTCTTTCCGGACTCCGTCGACAACGCGATCCCGGCCGCCTTCGGCGAGGGGGCGTCGGTTCCGGAGGAACGCTCGATCGAGGAGTACTACCCCGAGTTGGACCGGTGGCTTTCGGTTTCGATCGTCCCGACCGACGGGCTCGTGACGGTGTATCTCGCCGACGAGAGCGCCCACCGTGATCGCCGACGGGCGAACGAGCGCCTCGAGGACGAACTCGACCGGCTGACGGTGCTGAACGAGCTTATCGCCGCGGTGCTCGCGGATCTCGTCGAGGCCTCGACGCGCACGGACATCGCCGAGACCGTCTGTGAACATCTCGGCGAAACGGACATCTACGAGTTCGCGTGGTTCGGCGAGCGGCGGGTCGGCGGCGACGAGATCGCCGTCCGCGCGTCGGCCGGCGCGACCGGCCGGACCTTCGATCGCATCGAGGAATGCCTGGGGGCCGACGCCGGAGGTGACCTCCCCGAGCGCCGCGCGATCGAAACCGCGACGCCGCAGGTCTCACAGCCGATCCCGAGCGACCGCTCGGTCCCGAAACCGGTCCGCCGGGGGGCCTTCGCCGACGGCGTCCAGTCGCTTTTGGCGATCCCCCTGACGTACGGCTCGAGCGTCTACGGCGTCATCGGGGTGTACGCCGCCGACAAGGACGGCTTCTCGGAGCGCGAACGGTCGGTCTTCGCGACGGTCGGTTCGATCGCGGGATTTGCCGTGAACGCCGCCCGAAACAGGACGCTTCTGCTCTCGGACGCGGTCGTCGAGGTCACCCTACGGGTGGCCGACGCGGCGGCACCGCTCGTCGCAACAGCGGACGACGTCGGCGGCGAGTTCGTCGTCGAGGGGCTCGTCTCACAGGAGGACGGGGCAGCGCTCGGATTCCTGCGCGTCGAAGGCGTCTCCCCCGATCGCCTCGCCGACGCGGTCGCCGAGGACGAGCCGATCGCCCTATCGCGGGTGATCAACGAAAGCGACGCCGGGGGGCTGTTGGAGATTGAACTCGGTGGGCGGACGTCGCTCGGAACGCTGTTGGCCCACGGGGCGACGGTCCGGTCGGCGAACTTCGACCCCGACCGGGGGCGGATAACCGTCGAGTTGCCGCCAGAAGAGGAGATCAGGCGGATCATCGACGCCGCCTCACGCCGCTTCGACGTCGAGGTGTTGGCCAAACGCGAGGAACAACGGGAGATCCAGACGGTACAGGAGTTCCGGGACACGCTCCGCGATCGGCTGACCGAGCGACAGGAGACCGTTCTGCGGACCGCGTTTCTGGCCGACTACTTCGAGTCCCCCCGCGGCAGCACCGCCGAGGAGGTCGCCGACTCGCTCGGCATCACCGCGCCGACGCTGCTCCATCACCTCCGTGCGAGCCAGCGAAAGCTCCTCGAGGAGTTCTTCGAGACCGCCGAGCCGGAGCCCCCGGGAGTCGGTCGCTGACAGTGCCCTGGATCGCCGGCACCGCGGGTATCCCTACCGTGGATTCTAGATGCTTAGCCACTTGGCCGAGACGGATCTGCGTACTTAGCCACTCCTTACACTGGTCATAGGGTAGTTTGTTCAGGTGAGCAATGACGCTTGAATCGGTCACCCGTCTTCAGTACCGCCGCTCCGAGACCCTCCTGCGATATGCGCCGCCCTCGTGGAGGTGGGCGTAACATGTCGGTGAGTGAACTGCTCCCCGAGACCGTTCCCGGGAACGTCGAACGGGACACGCAGACGGTGGACATCGCCGAGGAGAGCACCGTCTTCGAGGTGCTCGCGAGCGACACCGCCAGGCGGATCGTCGCCGTGCTCGAGGAGACGCCGCGCACGGCCTCGGAGGTCGCGACCGAACTCGGGATCTCCGTACAGAACGTCTGTTATCACCTCGATCGGTTCCAGGAGGTCGGCCTGATCGAGGCGGTCGGGTCGCGATACTCCTCGAAAGGAAAGGAGATGACGGTGTACGCGCTGGTCACGGAGTCGCTCATCGTCCGCTTCGGCGACGACGGCGAGTAGGACCGCGCGTCGGGATCGCGCCGACAGACCGCATTTTTGCGAGCACCACCGCGTTCGAGCCGCTTGTTCGGCACCGGGGCCGGTCGACGGTACAACGCGGTTTTGTGCCTTAACCGTCCTTACGTCCGCGGCGGACGCACGCCGAACCAGCAACGATGACGACACCCACACCGACGCCGACGCCGACGAACCGGACCGCACTCGCTCTCGTTCGACGAGTGTTGGCGGCTCCGGTCCGCGTTCGAACGTATAAGAGCCTGCTGTACCTGCTGCTCACGTTCCCCCTCGGCGTGGCGTATTTCGTCTGGCTCACGACGGGCACCGCGGTCGGACTCGGACTCCTCGTTACCGTGATCGGGCTGCCGATTCTCATAGTGACCCTCTCGGGTGCGGTCGCGGCTGCGGGGATCGAAGCGCGACTCGCGCGGTGGCTGGTCGGCGTCGACGCGTCGGTGCCGGCGTTTCTCCGCGCGTTCGACGCGAGCGAGGGGCTGACGCTTCCCGGAGACGGATTTATCGACGCGATCAGACGGCTGATCACCGCCCCCGCGACGTGGATCGGCGTGGTCCTGTTGGTGACGAAGTTCGTCTCGGGGATCGTTTCCGTCGTCGCGGTCACGACCGCCGTCGCGGTCACGACCGCGCTCCTGGCGGCGCCGTTCGTCTACGACGGATCGATCCCCTTTGCAGCCGGCCCGCCCGCGGGAGCGGGCGAGTACGCGATCGGCTCGTGGACGGTTTCGACCCTTCCGGAGGCGCTTGCGGTCGCCGGCGTGGGGGTGCTCTTTGGCGTGCTCGCGTTGAACGCGCTGAACGCGATGGCGTACGCACAGGCGGCATTCACGAAAACGCTGCTTGAGGCCTCCTGACCGCGATCATCAGCCCACGCGTAGCAGGTCGCCGACCGACCCGCTCCGGGACAACCGGATGGCGGCCCGCGCGGACTCACGACGAACCGACGGCTACCGATCCAGAACCCGGCGGCGACCCCGAGGGCGTCACTCCTCGCGATACTCGACGTCGATGAACGCCATCCCGTGTGAGGAGTAGATATCGACGGAATCGACGAGGTTCTCGCGGACGTGGGCCTTCCACTCGGCGAGGGCCTCGTCGATCCACGCCTCGATCGCCGCGTCCTCGGGGTCGTCGGCGTCCATTTCCTCGTTTGCGAGCGACGACGTCGGACGCTGATCGATCACCTGTCTGCCCTCCGCGACGAACCGGAACGGCCGGATGTGTATCTCCTCGTCGTCGCCGCCGTCGTCCTCGAGATGTTTGAGCGACGGTTCGACGGTGTCGCCGAACGGCGGCGTCAGGCTGAACACCGTCTTGGCCTTCAGGCCGATGTCCTCCTGGCCGTTGTAGGCGACCGCCTGCAGCACGTCCTCCGGGTCTACAACGATCGTATCGACGTCGGTGACCGAATCGGACGCGGGTTCGGCCTCGGACTCCGGTTCGGAGGTAGGCTCGGACTCGGAGTCGGGCTCTGACTCTGGTTCCGGCGCCGACGCCGATCCGGTTTCGGCCTCGGATTCAGCGCCGGCGTCGGCCCGTCCGTCGTCCGTCCCGCGCTCGCCCTCGGTCGTGGCTTCCTTATCACTCGGCATACCGAGCGATAGCGGTTCGACACCTATAAGCCGGCTGGAACCGCCCGACCGCGACGGCGGCCGAAACGGTTTGTCCCTCCGGCGCGTACGGGCGGTATGGAGCAGCCACAACCGGCCGAGAGCTGGCCGGAGCGACCACTCTCGGAGGCCGAGGCTCGCGAACGGTTCGAGGACGCCCGCGCGATATGGGTAATGGACCCCAACAGCGCGGTTCGGTCGACGGCCCTCCCGCCGGACGCTCCGGAGAACCCCGTCGTCGATCTCGTCGCGGAGACGGAGGCGGCCTTCGAGATGTACAGCTACACCGGCGGACGCTGGATGGACTACGGGACCCAGCGGAAAGACGACGCCGAGGCCCCGCCGATGGCGGGCACCCTCGAGAGCTACCGCGTGCTGGCCGGCGCCTCCGAACTCGACGTCGACCCCGACGCCGGGTGAGTGCCGCCGGAGAACCTCTGATGCCGTCGCCGGCCGCACCGACCGGTATGGCGTACGACATCGCGACGAGCGACGAGACCGACAGCGTCGTCACCCAAGAGTACGGCAGCATGCACTTCTTCCGGGATCCCCTCGGCTGTGAGCGCGTAGGCGTTACCCTCCTCGAACTCGCCCCCGGAGCGAAGGGCAAGGCCCACGACCACGCCGAGACGGACCACGAGGAGGTGTATCTCGCCGTGGACGGCGAACTGACGGTGACGATCGACGCCGACGACGGCTCCGAGGAAGACGGCGAGACGGAGGTGGTCCTGCTGTTCGCGGCGGGCGTGAATCGCGTACACGCCCGAAACGCACAGACAGCTCCACAACCGGAGCGACGCCCCGGTGCGTGCGGTTCTGGCCGGCGCGCCGTAGGCCGGCTTAGGCCGGTTCCTCGCCGTCCTCGTCGCCGTACTCGAGTAGCTCTTCGAACTCGTCTTCGCTTTCGTCCTTGCGGGTGGCCGCGGCGGCCTCGCTGTCGGCGGCGAGCGACTGCATCTCCTCGATCCGCGGGACGTCGGTGACGCCGGACAGCGCCACGAGGGCTGCGATCCGGTCTTCACCCGGGAGTGGGTAATCGCCCGCCCGGACCTCCCGGCAGTCCGTTTCGCCCTCAAGCCAGTCTCGGGCCTTGTCGATCCCCTTCCGGCTGAGGTGGTCGGGCGGTCCCGAGACGATCAACAGCGCGCGGCTCGTGCTGTCGATCGCACACGGGAGCGTGAGTTCGCCGAGCGCTGCACGCCGGACCAACGAGACGATCTGGTTCGGGTCGCTGCCGGCCGACTCGAACTCGGGGCTGTCGTCGGACCCGAGGAGTCGGCTGAGCAGGCCGCCGCTGTCGTCGTCGGTCTGGATCGGCTCGGAGGCGTAGCCGATCGTAGTGAGACCGCTCGTCCCGAGGGTGTTGATGATCTCCGAGGAGTCGACGACGCTTTCGGCGACGTTTCCCGAGAGTGCTTCCATCTCGCCGGCCGAAAACAGCGTCCCGAAGCGGGCTGCGATCTCGTCGTTGATCTCAGCGTACCCCTCCGAGAGCGTCTCGCCGCCGGTCCGCGCCGAACCGTTGTCGAACAGCAGCACGCTGTCGGTGGCGTCGACGAACCGCTGAAGCGAGTTCGCGGCGTTGCGGTTGTAGATGCCGCCCTCGTCGCTCGCCGGCAGTATCCCGAGCCCGTAGATCGGCTCGGCGTAGACCTCCGCAAGGCGGTCGGCGATGACCGGCGCGCCCCCGCTTCCGGTGCCGCCGCCGAGACCGGCGATCATGAGAAATGCGTCGAGACTGCTCGCCGGAACCCGACTGATCACGTCGGTGATCTCGTGGATGTCCTCGCGGACACACCGCTGTCCGGTCCCCGGGTCGGTCCCCGTCCCGTGTCCTTCGACGATCGATTGGCCCACCAACAGCCGGTTCTCGCGGGGGACACGATCGAGGCCGTTGAGATCGGATTTCGCGGAGTTGACGGCGACGGCGTGTCCGACGAACCCGGTGTTGCGGGTGTCGTCGTACTCGATCAGGTTATCGAGTATCTTCCCGCCCGCCTGCCCCACGCCGACGATTGCGAGTTTCATTTCGCCCCGGCGAAACGGCGGTTCGTTCTGTCGACGGTGTGCGAGGCCCGTCCGCTGTCGGTTCGGTCACTTCGTTTAGCCCGGCCCGGGACCACGAGAAATCCAGAGGGCATTGTGAGCGTTATATCCGTTCTATCGGTATTCAACCTTCGGGTGGGTACGATCGGCACCGACCGTACCCTCGCCACCGGACACGTTCCAGCGGTCCCGGCGTGAACGCTCGGCGTACCGCTCGACGCTCCCGATCGGGGCCTACCGTCGGTACGTGACGAAGGCGAGATCGCCGACGGTCTCCCGGTCGCGTTCGTCCCACTCGGGGCCGATCTCCGGGAAGTACGTATCGCCGTCCGGGGACGCCGGGATCTCGGTGATCCGGAGCTCGTCGGCCCGCCCGATGAGCTCGTCGTACACCGTTGCGCCGCCGACGACGTAGACGGTCTCGCGGCCGTCCTCGAGGGCGGCGGCGGCGCGATCGAGGCCCGTCTCGACATCGCGGGCGTGGACGGCACCCGACGGCAACCCGAGGGACTCGCGCCGCGAGAGCACGACGCTCGTCCGATCCGGAAGCGGGCCGCCGAGTCGCTCGGCGATCGACTCGTAGGTCCGCCGGCCCATGATCACCGGATGGCCGACCGTGAGCCGCTTGAACCGTTTGAGATCCTCGGGGTAGTGCCACGGCATCTCGCCGTCGGCGCCGATGACGCCGTTTTCCGCCACCGCGGCGACGAGCGAGAGCTTCATTCGGCGACCGAAAACGAGATCCCCGGATCGGGGTCGTAGCCCTCCAGCCGGACGTCGTCGTACTCCAACTCCTCGAGGGGCTTGTCGGCGACGTCGATCCGGGGGCGCTCGCCCGGCTCCCGGGACAGCTGTGTCAGAAGCCCCGGCACGTGGTCGTAGCCCGCCTGCTCGTCGGGCTCCGGCGGCGCCGCGTCCTCGAGCCACGCCCGCACCTCGGCGTACTCCGAGCGGTCCTCGACGGCGGCCAGACGCTCTCTGAGTGAGCCGAGGTTGTCGGCGTAGAACGCGCCGCGCTCGTCGGCCCCGCAGTAGACGTGCGCGTCGACGATCGTGTGCCCGAACGTGCCAACCTCGAAGCCGGTGCGGTTCCCGACGGCGTGGGTCAAAAGCGCGTAGGCCGCGAGATTAAAGGGGATCCCGAGGGCGATGTCGCCCGAGCGCTGCGTGAGATGGACGTTCAGCCGGTCGCCCTGGACGTTGAACACGAACGTGTAGTGACACGGCGGGAGCGTCGACACCGCGGCGTTCGCCGGGTGCCAGGCGTTGATGACGAGCCGCCGGGAGTGCGGTCGCTCCTCGAGCGTATCGAGAACGTAGCCCAGTTGATCGAAGACCTGTCGCGTCCCGCCGTCGGCGGTCCGTTCGGTCGTCGTCCAGCGGTGGCCTGCGCCCGGCCAGCTCTCGCCGGGCAGCCGATCGGCGCCCTCCGGAACCGGGTACCGGCGCCAGAACCGACCGTAGGCGGTGTCGAGACGCCCCTCGTCGTCGGCCCAGGCGTCCCAGATCTTCGTCTTCTCGCGGAGGTTCCGGACGTGCTCCTCGCCGGAGAGATACCACAGGAGTTCGTGGATCAGCGAGTTCCACCGGTAGCCGTCCATCCGTTTCGTCGTCAACAGCGGGAACCCCGAGGCGAGGTCCACCTCGTAGTGGTGGCTGAACGTCGCGAGGGTGTCGACGCCCGTCCGGTTCGGCTTGTAGTGGCCACCGGTGAGCGCCTCCGTGACGAGTTCGTGGTACTGACGCATTCGATACCTACCGATGCGACGCCGGGATTGATATGTCTAACTCTCCGCGACGTCCGGGTGCGCTCCGGGCCCGTGCGCTTCGGTCCCGAAGACGCCACCGGGGGTCGCGGGTGGGCCGCAGTCCGAGACGGGAGTTTTTATACGCCGACGCGTCACAGTCCGCGTACCGATGAGACTGCCGCGCCGGCGACTGGCGGTGCTTTTTTTCGTCGCCCTGTGTCTCTGTTCGGTGGGGCTCGGCACCGTCCCGGTCGGCGGCGCGGATCCCGCGGGAGCGAGCCCACAGCAGGACGCCGACGCCGGCGGACCAATCGCGCAACTCGAGGGGTTCGACGCGGATCGGACGGTGTTCGTCATTACGGTCCGCGAGGACGGACGCGCGGAGTGGCGGTTCGCCTACGAGCGACGACTCGAAAACGAGACCGACGTCGAGGACTTCCGGGCGTACGCCGAGCGGTTCAACACCGAGGAGACCGAGACGTTCCGG
>NZ_JAQCNO010000047.1 GCF_028274965.1 Natronomonas sp.
GTGACGGTCGGCCCCGAGGCGAGCGTCTGGCCGAACGCGACGCTCCGCGGCGACCACGGGGCGATCGAACTCGCCGAGGGGGCCAACGTCTAGGACAACGCGGTCGTCCACGAACGCGTCGAGATCGGCCCGTACGCGACCGTCGGCCACGCCGCCGTCGTCCACGCGTCGACGGTCGGCCCCCGGGCGCTCGTCGGCATGGGCGCGACGGTCCTCGACGGTTCGACCGTCGGCGAGCGGGTCATGATCGGCGCCAACAGCCTCCTGACAGAGGGCACCGACGTCGAACCGGAGACGCTGTACGCCGGCAGCCCCGCCGAGCGGATCAAAGAACTCGAGGACTCGCCGTGGGCCGACGCCGGGGAGCGGTACGTTTCGCTCTCGCGGGCGCACGCCGGGCGCTCCGAGCGGGTGGAGTGACCCCCGCGTCAGGGCCCCGAGAGCCGACGCTCGGCGCGGGCCACGTCGGCCTCCGTGTTGACGTTCACCCGCCATCCGTTCAGACGGACCGTCTCGACCCGCCCGCCCGCCGACGCGAGCCGTTCCACCGCGTCGGGGAGTTCGTACTCGCCGCGATCCGATCTGTCGATCGCGTCGATCGACTCGAAGATCCGCTGAGAGAACGCGAAACAGCCCGTCACGGCGAGCCGCGAGGGCGGGTCCGCCGGCTTTTCGGTCACGCGCAGCGGGCCGTCCCCGGCGGCGGTGACGTCCCCGCCGCTGATCACGCCGCCGCGTGTGGCGCGCTCGCGGGAGACGCGCTCGACGAGAAGCGTCGCGTCCGCCCCGTGCCGTCGATGGACGTCGGCGACGTCCGCGACGTTTCCCCGCAGGACGTTGTCCCCGTTGAGCTGGAAGAAATCGCCCTCGACGACCGGCTCCGCACGAGCGAGGGCGTCGGCGAGTCCGGCCCGACTCGGCTGCTCGACGTATCTGATCGGCGTCCCGTCGTATGCGTCCCCGAAGCGCTCGCGGATCGCCCCGCCGAGGTAGCCGATCACGACGACGTACTGGTCCGCGACCGGCGCGGCCGCATCGAAGACGTAGGAGAGAAGCGGTTCCCCGTCGATGCGGACAAGGGCCTTCGGCCGGTCGTCCGTGGCCGGCTGGAGCCGGGAGCCACGACCGGCGGCCGGGATGACTACCTGCACGGGCGACGGTTCGGTCCGGGCGCGTTCACGCGGCTTGCGGCCGTTTCCTCCGGGCTACCGGTCGGCGACCAGAAACGTCCGGCCGCCCCGTCGCTCGAAGTACACCTCTCCCGTTCCCCGCGCGTACCGTCGGACCTCCGAGGCCGGTAGGTCACCGACCTCGAGGACGCGGGCCCGCGTCGGCGCGTCGCTCCGTCCTGACGAGTGTGTCGACATACACGTCGGTTGGTGAACCGGAAACAAAAGGGCCGGCCGTCCCCGGAGTGAAAGTGAAAGTGAAAACAGAGACGAAACCGACAACGGAAACGAAAACGCCGGACGCCAAAGCTAAAGGAAACCGACTCGGGGTGCTCTCGACGCCTACAGCCGGGTCTCGACGCCGTCGGTCCGCTTGACCGTGACCGATCCCGTCTTGGCGTCGACGCGGACCGTCCGGCCGCACTCGCCGCCGACCTCCTCGGCGACGACGTCGACGTCGTGGGCCTCGAGAGCCTCCCGTGCGGCCACCACGTTCCTGTCGCCGATCGACTCGCCGTCGCTCCCGAAATCAACGACCGCCGCGCCGCCCGTTATTTTGGCCTCGAGGGCGCCGCGGTCGCCCCCGGCTTCGAGGAGCTCCTCGACGACGAGTTCGACCCCCGAATCGACGAAGCGCTCCGGCGGACGCGACCCCTCGCCGTCGCGGTGCGGAAGCATCGGATGAACGAGCGCGGCGACCGGCGCGTCCGGATCGTACACCGCGACGCCGAGACACGACCCGAGCCCGCTCGTCGTCAACAGCCCCTCGGAGGCGACGCCGTAGTCGGCGACGGAGATCTTCAGTTGGTCGGTGACGCCGGCCCGTCCCTCGACGAGCCTCGCCACGGATCAGAACACCTCGTCCGGCTCGACGCGGGTCCTGTCGGCCCGTTCGACGAGCAGGTTCCCCAGGACCTCCCGGAGTTCCGCCTCGTCGGGAAGCGCGAACATCTCGCATCTGAACGCGCCCTCGCCGTCGGTGTGGATCATCGAATCGAGCAAAAAGGCGTGCTCTTGGGTCCGTGCCATCCGCCCGACGATGGGGCTCATTATCGACGACCCCATATCGGAGACGAACGTCGGCGGCGTGTGATCGATCGAACTCTCGAGCACGTTCGCCCACCCGTCGATGAACCCGCTCGTCATGATGTTGCCGAGTTCCTCGATCGCGCTCTGTTCCATCTCCGACCACTCGCCGTCCGTTTCCATCGGCACCAACGCCTCAACGATGGCCTCCGCCGAGGGCTGATCGAACAGGATGACGAGATAGCCGCTCGGCTCGCCGGTGTACTGCATGACCGTCCCGATGTACCGCTTGTCGCCGACCGTCGCCGGCACCTCGTCGATCGGGACGAAGTTCATCCGGTTCACCTCGAGTTCCGCCCCCAGCCCGGTCATCGTCGTGATGTTCTCCGCGGCGCGGCGGGCGCCCTCCTCGGTCATCTCGTTGAACACCTCGAGTTTCTCGAGGGAGACGCTCCCCTCGTCGGCGGGGCCGAGCGCCTCGATGAGGCCGTTGCGCTCGGGAACGAACAGGATGTGGAACTCGATCGACTCGGCGGCCGACTCGACGCGGCTCCGGAAGATGAACACCTGCTCGTCGGTCTCCTCGGCCGCCGCCGTCAGGACGTCCGTCCCGGAGCCCTCGAAGAACGCGGGCGGGGAGATGTCGATGATCGCCTCGAGGTGCTCGGCCCACCCGTCGATGAACCCGCTCGTCATGATGTTGCCGACCTCCTCGACCGAACTCCGGCGCATCCCGTCGCCGCCGCCGGGGGCGAGCGTGTCGGCGATGACCCGCCGGGCCTCCGCGTCGAAGGTCACCATCGTCTCGCCGGTGAGCGCGCCGCCGAGTTCGATCCGGACGCCGCAGAACTCGCCGCCGACGTACTCGTACTCGAGGTCCGACAGCGCCATCAACGAGACGTTCGTCACCTCGACGTGGGCGTCGATCCCGGTCAGCTGCGAGAGGGAGTCGGCGGCGGATCTGGCCCCGTCCCGCGCCAGCGTGTTGTAGGTCTCGAGCGCGTCGATGTCGATCTGCATCCTACCCGGCCACCACGTTCTCGATCTCGTCGAGGACGCTCGGCTTCTGGAACGGCTTCGTGATGTACCCCTCGGCGCCGGCCTGGATGGCGTTTTTCATCTTCTGCTCTTGCCCGACGCTCGTGCACATGATGACCTTCGCCCCGGGGTCGGTGTCGGTGATCTCGTCGGTCGCCTCGATCCCGTCCCGGATCGGCATCACGATATCCATCATGACGAGATCCGGGTCGTGATCGTCGTACAGCTCTATCGCTTCGACGCCGTTTTCGGCCTCGCCGACGATGGCGTACTCGCCCTCAAGGATCTCCCGGAGGAGGCTGCGCATGAACTCTGAGTCGTCCGCGATCAGGACATCCATCTCAGCGCGTCCTTCCGGCAGAACGCATGTGAACCTAGCTCCGCACTCAGCGTTCGAAACAGATCACAAGCCGGCCGATCCGGCGCCTCTCGGGGCCCGCGGCGGCCCGAACGCGAACGAACGTCGACCGCGGGGGCGTCAGCCGCTCTCCTCGCGGATCGCGGCGACCAACTCGGCGATCGAGTCCGACCGATCGAGGTCGTGCGTCTTCAGGAGCTTCGCGAGGTTCGGCGTCTCCGACTCGACGAAACTCGCCTCCCGGAGCAGGATCTCGATGACCTCGTCGGCCGGCGTCCCGTCGGTGACGTGTCTGGCGTACCACTGGACGAGGTTCTCGAACGTCGCGATCACGTCGTCCGAGGCGCTCCGGTGTCGGACCGTATCGCCGTCGAAGCGGGCGACGATGTCGATACCGTACCGCGCGTTCGATCGCTCCAACTCGTCGGCCAGAAGCGTCCGGGCCGCCTCCGGGCTCCGCATCCCGCCCGATGGCCGCTCGGGTTCGGGCCGGTCCGGGCTCGGACGCCCGCCGGCCCTCTCGGCTCGCTCGCGCCGCCGGCCGGTCCCCTCCGACTCTGATCCCGAGGCCGAGTCCGACTCCGACCGCGGCACGTTCGGCGGCCCGCCGCCGGGCGAAACGACGTATCGCCCGCTCTCGTCGAGTTCCTCGACGTACTCGCTGTCGGCGATGTCCAACTCCTCCGGCGAGAGCGCGGGGCCGCCCTCCTCGGCAGACTCGGGTTCGGTCGGGAGGTCGGGATCGACGTAGTCGTCGTCGTCTTCCTCCGGCTCTGTCGGTATGTCTGGGCTCATGGTTCGTGGTTAGACGCTGAATCTGATCGTGTCCTCGTTGCCGTTGATTGCGACCGTCGCCCGGGTATCGCCGGTGATCTCGACCCCCTCGACGGTGATCTCGACGACCGACCCTGGGGGCCACTGGACGGTGTCCTCGCCGACTCGCGTTACGTTCGCGGGCGTATTAAACTGTCCCTCGATCAACACGTCGACCGTGTCGCGGTCGGTCCGCAACTCCGTCTCACCCGTGTTCTTGACGTACAGCGTGAGCACATTCTCCGTCCCGTCGTAGATCGACTCCGGCGTTCCGGTGTCGCTGACGATCCGCACGTCCGTTCCGATCTGCTCCTCGACGTCCTCGCTTTGGTCGGCGATCGACGTGCTGACCCGATCCACCTGCGTGACGAGCGTCCCGGCGACCCCCGCCGCGACGACGATACTGGCGATGAATATCACCAGATGGGAGGCGGACACGCCGCTCACAGCCGATCGCCCTCCGGAGACCGGCCGGAACCCGCCGCGGGGCCGCGCCGCTGTCCGCGGGGTCGGTTCCGTCCGGTCGGTTTCGTTGTATGTACACTCATTGGCTCACACGTCCGCGTTGAACTCCAGTGATCGCTCCGTTCCCTGGGGGGAGACGGTCAGTCGGTTTCCGCTGCCGCTCAGGGGGTCCTCCAAGAAGATCACGACCTCGATCACCTCGTCTTCCTCCCAGGCGGCGATGTCGTCGTTGCCGTTCATCGACGTGACGTTCAGGTCCCCGCTGGGCACGAACAGGCCGTTGACGAGCACGTCGAGTTCGCTCTCGCTCTTCGAGAGCGTCGTCGATCCGGTGTTCCGGACGTAGACCGTGATGTTCGCGGTCGACCCGTCGCCGCTCTCGGTGTAGAACCCCGACCCGCCGCCGTCGTTGAGCAACTCGATCTCGGAGTCGATCGACTCGGTTATCGCGTCGCCCTGCGTCTCCGCCGAGTTCGAGATGTCGCCGACCGTCGTCACGAGCGTCCCGGCGACCCCCGCCGCGACGAGGACGGTCGCGATGAAGATGACGAGCGTCGAGGCCGAAACGCCGCTCATGTCAGCCCCCGAACCCCGTCGTGGTCTCGGCGATGCCGTTCTCGGCGACCATCTTCGCCCGCCCGGGCTCCTGTTCGACCCCCTCTATCGTGATCCGAAGCGTCTCGCCGGGCAGCCACAACCCGGCACCGCCGTCGCCGTCGACAGCCGTGCTCACGTCTCCGTCCGCCGGGATCTCGCCGTCGACGAGCACCGTGGTGTCGTTGACCGACAGCGTCGTGCTGCCCGTGTTGTTCAGCCGGATCTCAAGGGTGTCGGCCGTCCCGTTATAGGTTGACGTCCAGACCTCGAACTCGGTGTTGGCCGCATCGACGCCCCGGTCGATCTGCTCGCCCTGCGCGCCGGCCAGCCCGCCGAAACTGCCGACAAGCGAGGGGACCGCGATCCCGGCGGCGATCATCACTCCGACAAACACGATCGCGGCCGAGCCGCTGACGCTAAACCCCACGGTCGGTCACCTCGAAAAAAGAGACCCGCCGGACGCGACGCGCGGACGGGCGTCTGCCCGTGCGCGTGTCAATCCGTGCTGTGATGCGTCGGTTCATTCCGTTGGAGATCCGGCCGTCGGCGCTGGCTGTGCGACTCCCGGCGGCCGGCCTGCAGAAACCGGCCGCCGGACTCGTTGCGTACTTCTCCGCTCGTCCACTAAAGCCGGCAGTCGGTTTCAGTGCCCGAAACCACGGCCGATACCGTCCGGTACGACGGTCGATCCCGCCCGGTGTGACGGTCGATACAGGCACGATCGCACGGACAGCGACACCCGCCCCTATCCTTGTGACGCCCGCTCCCGACCGACTCAGCGCTCCGAGTCGGGACGCATCTCCATCGTTTCGCTGAGCCGCGAGCCGTACTCCTCGGGACCGATCTCGCCGTCGGCGTACTCGCGGGCCCACTCGGCCTCGGCGTGCCACGCCCAGTCGGTCCCCCCGTCGCGGAGCCGTCCCGCCAGGCGATCGACCGCCCACCCGTCGACGATCCGCTCGACGAACGCCATCGCGACCTCCGCGATCGCGTCGTTGGGATCGTCGTCGTACCCGTGTTCGACCGCGACGACCGCCTCCTCGAGCTCGACCGCTCCGTACTCGACGCCGCGCTCGTCGATCTCGGCGCGCAACTCCGCGAGGTGCTCGTCGTCGGTCATCGATGATTCGGCGCCCGTTTCGCCGCCGAGACAGCCGGCCGCG